>JAFKMZ010000078.1 GCA_017305055.1 Lysobacterales bacterium | reverse complement strand
GATGCACCTGGCTCGATTATACGCTGCGACCAATACGCCTCTGACGCGTAACCATGCCTGAGGTGATGGCACAATGTGACGATTTCCAGTGCCTTGCACGAAATGAAAGAGCCCACTCCCACGCCCGCCGCCAGGCAGTCGACGGCCAGCGATCCATGAAGGTCATGCTCGGCATCTCGGGCGGCGTCGACTCGTCCGTGGCGGCCCTGCTGCTGCAGCGGCAAGGCCAGCAGGTCGAGGGCCTGTTCATGCAGAACTGGGAAGACGACGGGCTCGCCGGCCCATGCACGGTCGACAGCGACCGCAAGGATGCGGTGGCGATCTGCGGACAACTGGGCATCCCGTTCCATGCCCGCAACTTCGCCGCCGAATACATGGAGCGCGTCTTTGTCCATTTCCTCGACGAGTATCGCGCCGGACGCACGCCCAATCCGGACGTGGCCTGCAACCGGGAAATCAAGTTCACCACCTTCCTCGACGCAGCCCGCGCGCTCGGCGCCGAGCGCATCGCCACCGGGCATTACGCCCAGGTCACGGAGCGGGACGGCGTGTACCAGCTGCTGCGCGCTGCCGACGCGGCCAAGGATCAGACCTATTTCCTGCACACGCTGAACCAGCGGCAGCTGGCCGCCACCCTGTTCCCGATCGGGAAGCTGGAAAAGACGCAGGTACGCCGCCTGGCACGTGAGGCCGGGCTGGCCACCTCGGCGAAGAAGGACTCCACCGGCATCTGCTTCATCGGCGAGCGCGATTTCCGCAGCTTCCTGGCCCACTACCTGCCGGCACGCCCGGGCGAACTGCGCACACCCGCGGGCGAACGCGTCGGCACACATCAAGGCGCGATGTACTACACCCTGGGCCAGCGCAACGGCCTGGGCATCGGCGGCCGCCACGACGCCAGCGGGGCGCCGTGGTACGTGGTCGGCAAGGACGTGGGTGAGAACGTGGTCTACGTCGCCCAGGGCCACGCCAACCGCTGGCTGCAGTCGCGGCGCCTGCGCACGGCGCCAGCGGACTGGGTCGCCGGCCACGCACCGGCGGCGCAGTTTCGCTGCTCCGCGCGCACGCGCTACCGCCAGCAGGACCAGGGCTGTACCGTGGAGGTGGCCGTCGACCGGCTCGAGGTGCAATTCGACCAGGCCCAGGTCGCTGTCGCGCCAGGACAGTCGATTGTCTTCTACGCGGGCGCCGTCTGCCTCGGCGGCGCGGTCATCGCGGCCACCGACGCGGCATTTGGCGGCATGGCGCCCGGGCCTGCCGCCGCCAATGGGCAGCCACAGCCGCTCGTGCAACACTTCTGATGCATCACCGAGGAGCACCGCCGTACCGTGTTCGAGACTTTTGGCATGAATGAGGAACGGGTGATCGCGCTGGCCGGACTGTTCCAGGCCTGCGCGCTGACCCAGCAGCTGGCCAGTACCGGCCGCTGCGACGAGGGCGCCATGGAGACCGGCATCGCCAGCGTCTTTCGCATCGACGCGCCGTCGGTCACCGCCGTCTATGGCAGCGTCTCGGGGCTGCGCGTCGGTCTGCGTGCGCTGGTCAACCAGCTGGACGAAACCGACCAGGGCATGCTGGTCACGAAGATGGCCATCACCGTCGTGCGGCTGGAGCGCAACCTGAGCGCGCACCAGGATCTGCTGGACAAGCTGCAGACCGGCATCGTCGCCGCCCAACGGCAGGTCGAGCACTTCGGGCAGGATTCCGCGCAGGTCACCGCCCGCCTCGCCGAGCTGTACACATCCGTGCTTTCCACCCTGCAGCCGCGGGTCATGGTCAGCGGCAACCCGGAACAGCTCCAGCAGCCAGCGGTGGTCGAGAAGATCCGCAGCAACCTGCTGGCCGCGGTGCGCTCGGCCGTGTTGTGGCGGCAGATCGGTGGCCGACAATGGCAACTGCTGCTGTACCGGCGCCAATGCATCATGTTGGCGCGTGGACTGCTGACCGGGGTGACCCTGGATCACTGAGCGCCGACGGTTCCCGGGTGCACTGTTATCCTTCGCACATGGATGATTCCACCTGCAATGCCAGCGCGTCGACCCGCATGGCCGAGCGTTTTCGCGGTTACCTGCCAGTTGTGGTGGACGTGGAAACCGGCGGCTTCGACGCCGAACACGATGCGTTGCTTGAAATCGCCGCCATCCCGCTGACCCTGGATGCGGACGGCCGCTTGGCCCGGGCGGCGACGCTGCATACCCATGTCGAGCCCTTCCCTGGCGCCAATCTCGACCCGCGCTCGCTGGAAATCACCGGCATCGACCCGTACAACCCACTGCGCGGCGCCATGAAGGAGCACCTGGCGCTGAGCTACATCTTCCACGGCGTCCGCGAGGCGATCCACGCCGCCGGTTGCCAGCGTGCCATCCTGGTCGGGCACAACGCCGGGTTCGACCTCGGCTTTCTGAACCAGGCCGTGTCGCGTTGCCACTTCAAGCGCAATCCGTTCCACCCGTTCAGCTGCTTCGACACCGTGACCCTCGGCGGCCTGGCCTATGGCCAGACCGTGCTCAGCAAGGCCGTACTTGCCTCGGGCCACGCTTTCGATACCCATGAGGCGCATTCGGCGATCTACGACGCCGAGCGCACCGCCGAGCTGTTCTGCACCGTGGTCAACCGCTGGCGCCAGCTCGAGCTTCTGGCCCGCGAGTCCAGCGGCCTGGTGCCGGGCTGACCCCGGCTTGCGTGCCTAAGAGCCTGGGGCGGAAGCTGTCCCGCGTGCGCGCTGGCCACGCACGATGCCGTACAGGCTGATCAGCAGCCAGGCCAGCTCCATCAGGAACGCCGGCAGGTTGAAGCTGCCGAAGAGCAGCGACAGCATGACGCCAAGCGCCCCGAACAGGTTCATCAGCTGATACACCAGGCCATCGCCGCGCAACAGCCGGGCCTGCAGCAACAGGTAGGCCAGCAGCACCAGGACCACGCCGACGTAGCCGGCCCAGTCGTACCAGAATATCGTTGTCATCGAGCACCTCGCTGTCGCAATGCCTCGAACAGGGCAATGCCGGTGGCCACGGAGACGTTCAGGCTCTCCATCGCCCCGGGCATCGGGATCTCCGCCACGAAATCACACAGCTCGCGGGTCAGGCGGCGCAAGCCGTCGCCCTCGCCACCCAGCACCAGGGCAGTCGGCCCATGCAGGTCCACCGCATGGATCGATTGCCCGCCGCCCCCGGCCAGGCCGGTGATCCATACGCCGGCGGCTTTCAGCTCCCGCAGCGTGCGCGCCAAATTGGTCACCGCAACCAGCGGGACCAGCTCGGCACCGCCGGCGGCAGCCCGACGCACCACGGGTGTCAGACCGACGGCGCGATCCTTGGGTACGACCACGGCGGTGGCCTTGGCCGCGGCCGCACAACGCAGGCAGGCGCCCAGGTTGTGCGGGTCGGTCACCCCATCGAGCACCAGGACCAGCGTCTGCGCACCGTCGCGTGCCAGCAGCGCCGACAAGTCTGTCTCCTGCACCACCGGAGCCAACTCGCAGCGCACGGCAACGCCCTGGTGCCGCGCCGCAGCGGCGTGCCGCTCCAACTCGGCCCGCTCGACCTGGCGTACGGCAATGTGCAACTGCCGGGCGCGCTCCGCAAGCTCCTGCACCCGGGGGTTGCGCCGACCACCTTCCAGCAGCAGCTCACGCACTGCCGCCGGGTCGTTGCGCAGCGCACTGTCAACCGGGTTGATGCCAACGATCCAACTCTCGCTCATGGCTTGCGACCAGCCTTGGAGGATCGCCGACCCGGCTTGCGCCGGCCCGGGGTGTTGGCTGCCGCCTTGCCAGTCGGGGCCTGGCCCGGGGAACGCGGCTTGGCGTCACGCCGAGTCGACGGCTTGGCCGACCGGTCACGTTGCCCGGCACGCTTTGCTTCCTGCGCAGAGGGCTTGCCGCGTGCCGCTGCGGTGGCCGTACGCGTGCCGGCGGCCCGCCGATCGGCCGACGGTGCAGCAGACGCCCGCCCCGCCGCTGGCATGGCTTGCCGGGACTTGCGCGCGACCTGCTCCTTGGCCTCGCGGGTCCGCGGCGCCACCAGGCGGAAATCGATCTTGCGATCCTCGAGGCTGGCGCGCAGGACCTGGACCCGCACATGGTCGCCCAGACGGAATTGCACCCCCGTCCGTTCGCCGCTGAGCAGCTTGCGGATGGCGTCGAAGTGGTAATAGTCGTTGGCCAGCTGGCTGATGTGCACCAGGCCGGAGACCTTGGATTCGTCGAGTTCCACGAACAGCCCGAACGAGGTGACCCCGGTGACCAGGCCGTCAAACTCGCTGCCGACGTGCTTTTCCATCCACGCGCACTTGAAGCGCTCGTCGACATCGCGCTCGGCCTCCTCGGCGCGCCGCTCGCGATGCGAGCAGTGCACGGCCATCGCCGCCATCTCGGTCGGACTGTACAGGTAATCGCTGGGCCTGCCCCCGGTCAGGGCGTAGCGGATCGCACGGTGCACCAGCAGGTCTGGATAGCGCCGGATCGGCGAGGTGAAATGCGCATAGGCATCCAGGGCCAGGCCGAAGTGGCCACGGTTCTCGGGCTGGTAGGCTGCCATGCTCTGCGCGCGCAGCAGCACCGACTGGATCAGCTCGCGCTCGGGCCGGTCCTTGACCAGCGCGAGGATCTCTGCGAAGTCCGCCGGGGTCACCTCCTCCAGCGGCGGCATGCGCAACTTGAACTCGCGCAGGAACTGCTGCAGGTCCTCGTACTTGTCGGCTGGCGGTGGCTCGTGTGCGCGGAACAGGGCCGGTATCTTTTTCTTTTCCAGGAACAGGGCTGCCTGCACGTTGGCGGCAATCATGCATTCCTCGATCAGCTTGTGCGCGTCGTTGCGCACCGTGGCACCCATGGACTCGACGTCGCCGGTCTGGTCCAGGCGGAACTTCACCTCGGTGGTCTCGAAATCGATGGCCCCCCGCCGCCTGCGCTGTTGCGCCATGGCCCGATACAGCGCGTGCAGCTGCCGCAGCTGCGGCAGCACGTCGGCGGTGGCCTGCAACGCGTCCGGCGCCTCCAGGCCGACCGCCTGCCAGACCAGGTCGTAGGTCAGGCGGGCATGCGAGCGCATGACCGCCGGATAGAACTTCGACCGGGTGACCTCGCCCGCGGCGTCGACGAGCATGTCGCATACCATGCACAGGCGATCCACTTTCGGATTCAGCGAGCAGATGCCGTTGGACAGGGTCTCAGGCAGCATCGGCACCACGAAGCCGGGGAAATACACCGAGGTGCCGCGCTCGTAAGCCTCGCGGTCCAGCGCCTCGCCGGCCCGAACGTAGTGCGAGACATCGGCAATCGCCACCAGCAGGCGCCAACCGCCACCGCGTCGTGGCTCGGCATACACGGCATCATCGAAATCGCGGGCATCGGCACCGTCGATGGTCACCAGCGGCAGCTGGCGCAGGTCGACGCGTCCCTGGCATTCGACCTTGCCGACGGTGTCCGCCACACCGGCCGCTTCCTGCATTACCGCATCCGGCCACACCTGCGGCAGGTCATGGCTGGCAATGGCCATTTCCACCACCAGCGATGGCTCGAGCCGCTCACCCAGCACGGCGCGAATCTCGCCCAGCGGCCCACGGGCCGCCGTCGGTGGATCGGTGATCTCCACCACCACGATCTGGCCGGTACGGGCCCCGTGCTCGCCACCAGGCTTGATTACCACATCCAGTTGCAGGCGACGGTCGTCCGGGGTCACCAGCATGACCCCGTTTTCGATGATCACGCGTCCGACCAGGCGCGGCGAGCGGCGCTGCAACACTTCGGCAATCGCACCTTGGCGCCGCCCGCGGCGATCGATGCCCACCACACTGGCCAGCACGCGGTCGCCATGCATCACCAGGCGCATCTGCTGCGGCGAGAGGTACAGATCGTCGCCGCCCTCGTCCGGGCGCAGGAAACCGTAACCCTCGGCGTTGGCCAGCACCGTGCCGGCCATCAGGCCCAGCTTTTCGGCTGGCGCGTAGCCCCCGCGACGTCCGAGCAGCAACTGGCCATCACGCACCATCGCAGTCAGGCGCCGATGCAGGGCGTCGAGGTCCGTGGCCTCGTCGAGGCCCAGGGCCTCGGCAATACGCGACTCCTTCAACAGCTCGCCGCGCGCCTCAAGCAGGGCAAGGATGGCTTCGCGGCTGGGGATGGGACGAGCGTAGCGTTGCGCTTCACGCTCGGCCTGCGGATCACGTGGTGCACGCTGGTGTGCAGGGGGCGCCGCGCCACGGCGTTTGGCCACAGCCGAGTGCACTTGCGCGCGTTTGCCGCTACCTGGCTTGGAGGATGATTTTCTGGTCACTGGGAGTCCTGGTGGTACGCATGCGACCGAAATGGGTGCAATGCGAATACTGCGACATCTGGGAAGTTGACAACCCGAGGCTCGCTGCCTACATTACGCCGCTCACGTCGCCGCAATGACGACGTGTTTTGCCCGGGTGGCGGAATTGGTAGACGCACTAGCTTCAGGTGCTAGCGGGGGCAACTCCGTGGAGGTTCGAGTCCTCTCCCGGGCACCAATTGTAAGGGATGGCCGCCATTGCCAGGCGGCTTTCGCTTTTTTGGGCCAACCAGACGCCTGACCATGTCGTGCACACGGCACCGCGCCAGCGTGGCAGTTCGCCGCCGCCGCGTGGTGGCTTGACGACGCACTGTATAATTCCCGCATCAGCGCTGGTGGGAGAAGCGGTGAGCCGGACAACCGGCTGGACCGCTGCCGAAGACGTAATGCCCGTAATCGCTCAGGCCCCCATACCACCACGCGCACACACTCTGGAGAGACCGGTTGAATCCGGCGCCGAAGGGGCACGAAGCACGCCACGTGCTTCCAAACTCTCAGGCAAAAGAACAGAGGGGCGCCCCACGTGCGGCACGGCACGGTACCCGTCGGACGTCCAATCATGAGCCAGCAATCCATACCCTCCCTGCACGAGCTTGAGCACCACGACGAGTTCATCCAGCGTCACCTCGGCCCGAACGATGCCGAGATCGCGGACATGCTGCAGCATCTCGGCTACGCGTCGCTGGAGGCCTTGACCGATGCGATCGTCCCCCAGGGCATCAAGTCGGCCGCACCCCTCGCCCTGCCGCGCGCGGTGACCGAGGTCGAGGCGTTGGCCAAGATCCGGCGCATCGCCAGGAAGAACCAGGTGCTGCGCAGCTTCATCGGCCAGGGCTATTACGGCACGTATACCCCGAACGTGATCCTGCGCAACATCCTGGAGAACCCGGCCTGGTACACCGCCTACACGCCCTACCAGGCGGAAATCTCGCAAGGCCGCCTGGAAGCACTGATCAACTTCCAGACCATGGTGGCTGATCTCACCGGCATGGAAATCGCGAACTCGTCCCTGCTGGACGAGGCCACCGCGGCAGCCGAGGCGATGACCCTGGCCAAGCGTTCGTGCAAGTCCAAGTCCAACGTGTTCTTCGTTTCGCGCAACCTGCACCCGCAGACCCTGGAGGTCCTGCACACCCGCGCCGAGGGCCTGGGCATCGAGCTGCAGGTGGGTGCCGATGCCGATGCGGCCATCGTCGACAGCTTCGGTGTGCTGCTGCAGTACCCGGACACCTTCGGGCGTATCCATGACTATCGCGCGCTGGTCGACGCCGCCCATGCACGCGGCGCCCTGGTGGCGGTTGCCACTGACCTGCTCGCACTGACCCTGCTTGCCGCGCCGGGCGACTGGGGCGCGGACATCGTGGTCGGCAACAGCCAGCGCTTTGGCGTGCCGCTTGGCTATGGTGGTCCGCATGCCGGCTTCATGGCCTGCCGCGACGCCTACAAGCGCCAGATCCCCGGCCGCCTCATCGGCGTGTCGATCGATGCCGAGGGCCAGCCGGCCTACCGCCTCACGCTGCAGACCCGCGAGCAGCACATCCGCCGCGAAAAGGCGACCTCGAACATCTGCACCGCACAGGTCCTGCTGGCGGTCATGGCCAGCATGTACGCGGTGTACCACGGCCCAAACGGCTTGACCCGCATCGCGCAGCGCACGCACCGCCTCACCGCCATCCTGGCCGCTGCCCTGCGCATGGCAGGCGCCCAGGTCGACGGTGACTTCTTCGACACCCTGCACGTCGTTGGGGTGGACGCCGCAACCATCCACGCCAAGGCTGGGCACGCCGGCATCAACCTGCGCCATGTCGACGAACACAGTCTGGGCATCAGTCTCGACGAAACCGCCACCCGTGCCGACGTGATCGCCATTGCCGCGTTGTTCGGGGTGACCGTCGGCAGCGACGCGGCGGACGCCGGGGCGCAAACCACCATCGACGCACTCGATGCGGCCACGGCCGACGCCCTGCCCAGCAGCCTGCGGCGGCACAGCGCGTTCATGACCCACCCGGTGTTCAATACCCACCACAGCGAGCACGAGCTGCTGCGCTACCTGCGCGCGCTGGCGGACAAGGACCTGGCCATGGATCGCAGCATGATCCCGCTGGGCAGCTGCACCATGAAGCTCAATGCCACCGCGGAAATGATCCCTATCACCTGGCCCGAATTCGGCGCCATCCATCCGCTGGCGCCGGCGGCGCAGACCACGGGCTACAAGGAGCTGACCGACTCATTGGAAGCCATGCTGGTCGAGCTGACCGGCTACGACGCCGTCAGCCTGCAGCCGAATGCCGGTGCGCAAGGCGAATACGCCGGCCTGATGGCAATCCGTGCCTGGCACCGCTCGCGCGGCGAGGGCCACCGCGACGTGTGCCTGATCCCCGAATCCGCGCACGGCACCAATCCGGCCTCGGCGCACATGTGCGGCATGGAGGTGGTGGTCACCAAGTGCGATGCCAATGGCAACGTGGACGTGGATGACATCCGCGTCCAGGCCGAGAAGCATGCCGACCGCCTGGCGGCGCTGATGATCACCTACCCGTCCACCCATGGCGTGTTCGAGGAAGACATCATCGAGATTTGCGACATCGTGCACGCGCATGGCGGCCAGGTGTACACCGACGGCGCCAACATGAACGCGCTGGTCGGCGTGGCCAAGCCGGGCTCCTGGGGTTCGGATGTGTCGCATCTGAACCTGCACAAGACCTTCTGCATCCCGCACGGCGGCGGCGGCCCCGGCGTGGGCCCGTGCGCGGTGAAGGCGCACCTGGCGCCGTTCCTGCCGCGAGCGTTCGTCACAGCCGGCATCCCTGCCGGCGAAGATCAAGAGCCGGACATCCATGGCGCGACTTCTCACAAGAACCGCTCCGGGGGGATGGTTTCCGCGGCCACGTTCGGCAGCGCCGGCATCCTGCCGATCTCCTGGATGTATATCACCCTGATGGGCCAGCAGGGGCTGCGCAAGGCGACCCAGGTGGCCCTGCTCAACGCCAACTACATCGCCCGCCGCCTGGCCCCGCACTACCCCACCCTGTATACCGGGCGCAACGGCCTGGTGGCGCACGAGTGCATCCTCGACCTGCGTGCCATCAAGGAGCAGAGCGGCATCGGCGCCGAGGACGTGGCCAAGCGCCTGATCGATTTCGGCTTCCATGCGCCGACGCTGAGCTTCCCGGTGGCCGGCACGCTGATGGTCGAGCCGACCGAGAGCGAGCCCAAGGCCGAGCTCGACCGCTTCATCGAGGCCATGGTCCAGATCCGCGAGGAAATCCGCGCCGTCGAGGACGGCAAGCTCGACCGCGAGGACAATCCGCTGAAGCACGCCCCGCACACGGCGGCCATGGCCAGCGCCAGCGAATGGACCCACGCCTACCCGCGCGAACTGGCCGTCTATCCGCTGCCCAGCCTGAAGCAGCACAAGTACTGGTCACCGGTGGCGCGCGTGGACAACATTTACGGCGACAAGCACGTGATGTGCTCATGCATTCCGATCGACGCCTACCGCGACGAACCGGCAGACGCCTAGGCCCTGGGTCGGTCAGCAACGCTCGCGGCGAGTGGTCATTCCCACGAGCGGGCGCGCAACCTACCCCTCATCCACGCGAAAGCGGAATGAGGGGCAGGTCTCGTCCAAGGTTTGTCTGGCGCCGTCAGGCATCGAGATACACGAGCGGCACGCGCTTGACCCCGCACAGCAGGTCGTAGGCGGTGCGCCCGGCATGCCGGGCCACCCCGGTCACCGGGATCTGCGCGCCCCACAGCTCGACCCGGCTGCCGAGCCCGGCCGCCGGGTGGTCGGTAAGGTCGATCGCGAGCATGTCCATGGACACGCGGCCGATCAGCTCGCCGGGCCGGCCGTCGATCGCGACCGGGGTGCCGTTCGGTGCCAGCTGCGGATAGCCGTCGGCATAACCCAAGGCGACGATGCCGACCCGGGTTGGCCTCCGGGCCACGAAATGCGCGCCATATCCCACCGGCTCGCCAACGGCGATCCCGCGCACGCTGATCACCGCCGACTCCAGCGTCATCACCGCCTGCAGCTGGTCGGCCAGCGGATGCGGAGCGCCAAACGGGTTGACGCCATACAACATCAGCCCGGGCCGCGCCCAATCACCATTGGCACCAGGCCAGCCCAGCACGGCGGCCGAGTTGCCCACGCTTGCCGGCAGGGCCAGCGCGCTGCCGGCCTGCCGGAACACCGCCAACTGTTCCTCGGTACGCCGGGAATCGAGCTCGTCGGCGCGGGCAAAATGGGTCATGGCCACCACGTTGCGGACCTGCGGCATGTCCCGCAGGCGCTGCGCGGCAGCCTGCCAGGCCTCGGGAGCGAAGCCCAGGCGGTGCATGCCCGAATCCAGCAACAGCCAGACGTCCAACGGATGCTGCAGCCGGGCCTGGGCCAGGACCTCGAGTTGCCAATCGGCCTGGATTGCGCACCACAGGTCGTGCGCATCGATCAGGGCCAGCTCGGCCGCGTCGAAAAAGCCCTCCAGCAGCAGGATCGGCGCGCGGATGCCGGCCGCACGCAACGCCAGTGCCTCCTCGATGCAGGCCACGGCAAAACCGTCTGCCACCGCCTCCAGGGCCTGCGCGCAGCGCACGGCGCCATGCCCATAGGCGTCGGCCTTGACCACGGCCAAGGCCCGCTGTCCGCCCAGTTTGCGCGCCAGGCGATAGTTGTGGCGCAAGGCCGACAGATCGACCAGGGCCCGCGCCGGGCGCATCAGGCGTGCGCCGGCAGGTAGCTTGCGCGCGGCCAGGGCTTGCGGTAGCGCGAGAGATCCAGGCCCTCCATGCTGATCTCCGGGGTCCGGCCCGACATCAGGTCGGCGAGATATTTCCCGGAACCACAGGCCATGGTCCAGCCCAGGGTGCCATGGCCGGTATTCAGGAACAGGTTGTCCAGGCGCGTGGCCCCCACCACCGGCGTGCCATCCGGTGTCGCCGGCCGCAAGCCGGTCCACAGTGTCGCCGCAGCGATCTCGCCGCCGCGCGGAAACAGGCTGCCCAGCGCCCGCTCCAGCGTGGCCCGGCCACGCGGACGCAGGGACAAGTCGAAACCGCTGACGCCGGCCAGACCGCCCACGCGGATACGCTGGTCGAAACGGGTCAGCGCCACCTTGTAGGTCTCGTCGAGCACGGTGGAAACCGGTGCCAGCTCCGGCTGGGTGATCGGCACGGTGAGCGAATAGCCCTTCAGCGGGTAGACCGGCAGACGGATGCCCAGTGGCGCCAGCATCGGGGTCGAATAGCTGCCCAGCGCCAGCACGTAGCGGTCGGCATGCTCGGGCTTGCCGTCGATGACCACCGCCGTGATGCGACCGCCGTCGCCTTCCAGGCGTTCCACGGTGGCCCCGAAGCGGAACTCAACCCCCGCCGCCTGCGCCCGCGCGGCCAGGCGCGTGGTGAACAATTCGCAATCGCCAGTTTCGTCGCGCGGCAGGCGCAGCGCCCCGGCCAGGGTATCGACCACGCCGGCCAGCGCAGGCTCGACGCGCACGATGCCGGCGCGATCCAGCACCTCATAGGGCACGCCATACTGTTTGAGCACGTCGATGTCCTTGGCCGCATCGTCGAGTTGCGCCTGGGTGCGGAACAGTTGGGTGGTGCCAAGCTGGCGGCCTTCGTATTCGATGCCGGTGTCCCGACGGAGCTGGTCGATGCACAGCCGGCTGTACTCGGACAGGCGCATCATGCGCGCCTTGTTCACGGCATAGCGGCTCGCGGTGCAATTGCGCAGCATCTGCCACAGCCACAGGTACTGGTGTGGATCCAGGCCGGGCCGGATCGACAGCGGCGCATACTTCTGGAACAGCCACTTCAAGGCCTTGAACGGCACGTGCGGGGCTGCCCAGGGTGAGGCGTAACCGGGCGAGAGCTGGCCGGCGTTGGCGAAGCTGGTTTCCTGCGCCGGCGCCGGCTGCCGGTCGATGACCACCACCTCGTGGCCGGCCTGCGCGAGGTACCAGGCACTGCAGGTGCCGATGACCCCACTCCCCAGAACCACAACACGCATCACGCCACCCCCATCACTGGCTGCGACCATCTGGCCGCGTACATGGGCGAGTATATGAAGGATTCCATGGGTTTATTCCCTATATTTCACATGCATATCAGGTAAACTTCCTGACATGCCAGGCAAATCCGGGAATCCCCAGCCCATGCGCTCACGCGAACTGGACAAGATCGACCAGAACATCCTGCGCATCCTGCAGGAGGAGGGTCGCATCTCCTTCACCGAGCTCGGGGAGCGCGTCGGGCTGTCGACCACGCCATGCACCGAGCGGGTGCGGCGCCTGGAGCGTGACGGCATCATCACCGGCTACCACGCCCGGGTCGATCCGCAGCGCGTCGGTGCCGGACTGCTGGTGTTTGTCGAGATCAGCCTGGCCTACAAGTCCGGCGACATCTTCGAAGAGTTCCGCAACGCCGCCCTGCGCCTGCCAAACGTACTGGAATGCCACCTGGTGTCCGGCGACTTCGATTACCTGATCAAGGCGCGCATGCCGGAAATGGCCTCCTACCGTGCGCTGCTCGGCAGCACCCTGCTGACCATGCCCAATGTGCGCGACTCGAAGAGCTACATCGTGATGGAAGAGGTCAAGGAAACCCTGACCCTGCCCATCGGCGAGCGCCGTATCCGCCCCCAGGCCTCGCCCAAACCAGCCAAAACCTGATACTGGCGTGCATCCCACGGACGGGAAATCACGGACCCATCGGCCTCATGGGCTCTTTACGCTCCACAGTCCGTCACGTCACTTCCGCGGATCGACCCTCTTGCGTCATTCCCGCGAAAGCGGAAATCCAGGGCTTTTCGCCGGGTGGCCCGAAACGCAAGAGCACTGGATTCCCGCTTTCGCGGGAATGACGACGGAAGGAACAGTTCAGGCAAACGGATCGTCGAGCACGATGGTGTCGTCGCGATCCGCGCCTGTGGCGACGATGGCCAGCCGGCAGCCGGAGAGTTCCTCGACCGAGCGCAGGTAGGCCCGGGCAGCAGGCGGCAGCTTGTTCCAGTCGCGGATGCCGGCCGTGGATTCCTGCCAGCCGGGGAACTCCAGGTACACCGGCTGGCACTCCGCCCAGCCATCGGCATCCAGCGGCGCCAGCTCGCGCCGCTTGCCGCGGTACTCGTAGGCCACGCAGACCTTGATCGAGGCCAGCTCATCGAGCACATCCAGCTTGGTGATGGCCAGGCCGTTGATACCGTTGATCTGCACCGCGCGCTTGAGCGCCACCAGGTCGATCCAGCCGCAGCGGCGCGGACGACCGGTACTGGCGCCAAACTCCATGCCACGGCGGCGCAGCAGCTCCCCCATGTCGTCGTGCAGCTCGGTGGGAAACGGCCCGCTGCCGACGCGGGTGACGTAGGCCTTGCAGATGCCCAGCACATAGTCGATGTCGCTCACCCCGACGCCGGTGCCTGCCAATGCGCCGCCAATGGTGGTATTGGACGAGGTCACATACGGATAGGTGCCGTGGTCGATGTCGAGCAGCGCGCCCTGGGCGCCCTCGTAGAGGATGTTGCCGCCCTCGCGACGGACGTCATACAACACCGTCGCCACGTCGTCGACCAGCGGGCGGATGTACTCGCCCCAGGCCAGGGCGTCATCCAGCACCTGCTGGTAGTCGACCGGATCGGCGTGCAGCCATTGGGTGAGGATGAAATTGTGATAGTCGACCGCGGTCCGCAGCAGGGCCGGCAGCTCGTGCGGGTACATGAGGTCGGCCACGCGCACGCTGCGACGCGCCACCTTGTCCTCGTACGCCGGGCCGATGCCGCGTCCGGTGGTGCCGATGGCCTTGCCGCCGGCAGCCGCTTCCCGCGCCTTGTCCAGCGCAATGTGGTACGGCATGATCAGCGGCGTCGCGGGGCTGATCTTGACCCGCGGGCGCACCGAAACGCCACTGGCCTCGAGCTCCGCAATCTCGGTCATCAGCGCCGCCGGCGACAGCACCACGCCATTGCCGATCAGGCACAGCGCATCGTCGCGCAGGATGCCCGAGGGAATCAGGTGCAGGACCGTCTTCTTGCCCTTGATGACCAGGGTGTGGCCGGCGTTGTGTCCGCCCTGGAAACGTGCCACGGCGGAGACGCGCTCGGTCAGCAGGTCGACGATCTTGCCCTTGCCCTCGTCACCCCACTGCGCACCCAGAACTACGACGGACTTTCCCATGCTCTGTTCACTCGCTGACAAATGGCTGTTGCGCGACTGCCCTGCCCGGCGCCTGCACGGCAGGGCTCACCCTCGGCACGCGGCGACGGCCGGGGTGCCAGGCCCGACGACACGCCGGGCCCGACCATACGCCCACCGTCCGCCAAGTGCAGCCGGTTACTGGCCTGCGGCCCTCAACGCTTCGGCGTGGCGTCGTTGAAGTATTTCAGGAACTCCGAATCCGGCTTGAGCACCAGCACGCCCTTGCCATCCTCGAAGGATTTCCGATAGGCGGCCAGGCTGCGGTAGAAGGCAAAAAACTCCGGATCCTGGTTGTACGCCGCGGCATACACGGCCGCAGCCTCCGCGTCGCCCTCGCCGCGGACCTTGGTGGCGTCGCGACGTGCGTCTGCACGCAACACCAGGCCTTGCCGGTCGGCATCGGCCTTGATCTTCTCCGCTGCCTCCTGCCCGGTGAAGCGCAGCTCGTTGGCCAGCTGCGAGCGTTCGGCACGCATGCGCTTGTAGACCGACTCGCTGACTTCGTCCGGCAGGTCGATGCGCTTGATGCGCACGTCAACGACGTTGATACCGAGGTTCCTGCGTGAGGAGGCATCGGTGATCTCGCGTACGCGGTCGGTGACTTCATTGCGCCCGCCGGCAATCAGCTCGTTCAAGGTGCGCGAGTTGAACTCGAAGCGCAGCGCATCCTTGACGATCGGGGTCAGGCGCTGTGCCGCCTGCAATTGGTCCCCTCCCGTCGCGCGGTAGTACAGGCTGTTGTCGGCAATGCGCCATTTGACGTAGAAATCGACGTTGACGCTCTTCTTTTCCGAAGTGAAGTAGCGCTCCGGCTGGGCATCTAGCGACAGGATGCGGTTGTCGAAGTGCACCGCGTTCTGCACCACAGGTATCTTGAAATGCAGCCCTGGCTTGTAGTCCGCACGCACGATGCGGCCAAACTGCAGCAGCAAGGCGTTTTGCCCCTCGCTGACCACGAACATGCTGTTCAGGCCGACCAGTACCAGGATCACGGCGACGACGATGGCAATAGTCTTGTTCATGGCTGCTGTCCATCATTGCTGCTGGCACCACTGGCTGGCGCCACGATCGCGCTGGTGGTGGCGGCGCGATTGGCATCCCCGCTGGGTGGCGCGCCGGCCTTGGCGTGGTCAAAGGGCAAATTGATGATGTTGCGCCCACCCGTGCCGTCGATCACCTTCGGGTTGTCGGCCATGACCTGCTCCATGGTTTCCAGCCACAGGCGGCGGCGCGTGACTTCCGGCGCCGCCTTGTACTGCTTGAGCAACAGCAAAAAGCGGTCCGTATCGCCCTGGGCCAGTGCGACACGCTCGGCCTTGTAGCCGGAAGCCTCGGCCGCAATGCGCGAGGCGTCACCACGCGCTACCGGAATGACCTTGTTGGCATAGGCCAAGGCGTTGTTCTCGATACTCTGCTTGTCCTCGCGGGCGTTGTTGACGTCGTCGAATGCCTCTTTCACTTCCTTGGGCGGCGCGACATTCTGGAAGCTGACCTCGGTGACCCGCAGTCCCGAGTTGTACTCGTTCAGTGTCTGCTGCAAAGTCTGCTGGGCCTCGCTCACCAGTGTGGACCCCTTGCCCGACAGGATGTCGTTCATGTCGCTGCGGCCGATCACCGCGCGCACCGCGGCCTCGGCGGCATCGTGCGTGGTGGCATCCGGCTCGTTCAGCGAAAACAGGTATTTGCGCGCGTCGCCGACCTGATACTGCACGGTGAAGTCCACCGTCAGGATGTTTTCGTCCTTGGTCAGCAGCACCACGTTGTCAGTGACCGAGCGTACCCTTGTGGCGTCCACCTTGACCACCGTCTCGATCGGCCGGGGCAGCTTCAGGTGGAAGCCGGGGCCGAGAGTGCGCGCGTACTGGCCGAAGCGCAGCACCACGCCTTCCTGCCGCGCATTGACGATGGTGTAGCTGCTGAACAGCAGGGCAATCACCACCAGCAGCAGAACCACGCCCGCCACATTGCCCGGCCCGCGGCCCAGCTTGTTGAAGCGCGCCTGCAGGTCCTTGAGCAACTTGCCCAGGGGTGGAATGCCAGCCCCGGGGCGCTTCCTCGACCAGGGGTCGCGTTGCCCGTTTCCGGGTTCATTCCAAGCCAATGTCAGTCTCCTGGAGGCAACGGAAAGGCCGGCAACCAGCACCGGCCCGCGAGAGAAACGGAATGCCGCATCGAGCCGCGACGTGCGGGCGCTGCCACACCCGGCATACCATCACCAGCAGTTTCGCATTCGGGTGGATTCTAGCAGAGGCGGGACGCGAAACCCGGCGTGCGCCGTCATGAGGCAGGGGCGAGCAGGCTGCGCAACAAGCGTGCCTCGGCACAGTCACCGCCAGCCAGGGGCTCGATCAGGCTGCGCGGGGCGTCGATCTGCAAGCGCCATCCCTGCTCGTCCACGCTCTCCCCGACGATGGCGCCCGAGGCGCACAGTTGGGCATGCAACCGCCCGGCCGAAAGCGGCAGCTGCAGTATCGCGCGGCAGCGCTCTCCCGCAAGCAGCTCGCCCAGCGCGTCGCGGAGCAAATCCAGGCCATTGCCGGTGGCAGCCGAGAGCCATACCCGCTGCGGCCGGCCCGCAATGTCACGATCCAGACGCGGCCCGGCCTGGGCGAGGTCGATCTTGTTCATTACCCGCAACTGCGGCAGCTCGTCGGCCCCGATCTCGACCAGGACCTGCTCCACTACGCGCTGCAACTCGCCACTGTCCTCGTCCGAGGCGTCGATGACATGCAGCAGCAGGTCGGCATCGCGCACTTCGGCGAGCGTGGCGCGAAACGCCGCCACAAGGTCATGGGGCAGCTCACGGATGAAACCCACCGTATCGGCCAGTACCGCCGGTCCACAGGACAAACCATCGAGCTTGCGCACGGTGGGGTCGAGCGTGGCGAACAGCAGGTCGGCGGCCAGCACCCCGCCGCTGGTCAAGACATTGAACAGGGTCGACTTGCCGGCATTCGTATAGCCGATCAGGGCCACGCGCGGCACGCTGTTGCGCAAGCGCGAGCGGCGTTGCTGACGGCGTTGGGTCTGCACCTTTTGCAGGCGCTTGCCAAGCATCTTCACCCGTTCGCCAAGCAGGCGCCGGTCGGTCTCCAGCTGCGTCTCGCCCGGGCCACGGTTGCCGATGGCACCACCGCGCTGCGCATCCAGGTGCGTCCAACCGCGCACCAGCCGGGTCGCCAGATGGCGCAACTGCGCCAGTTCGACCTCCAGCTTGCCTTCGGCCGAACGCGCACGTTGCGCGAAAATGTCCAGGATCAGGCTGGCGCGGTCCACCACCCGCACCTTGACCAGCTGCTCCAGGTTGCGCTCCTGCACCGGCGAGAGCAGCCGATCCACCAGCACGACATCGGCCGATGCGGCGCGTGCGGCCTGTGCCACCTCATCAGCCTTGCCGCTGCCCACGTAGTAGCGGGGGTCCGGCGTCTTGACCGGAGCCGTCACCACCCCGACCACCTCGGCTCCGGCCGACTTTGCCAGCTCCGCGAATTCGGCGGTGCGCCGCACCGGGTCACCATCGCCGCGGCCATGCGGCGCGAGCAGCAGCGCGCGCTCACCTTGCTTTTGACGATCAAACACGGGACAGGGAATACCTCATGGACCTGCCCCTTTCATGCGGGCGGATTGGGCCGGATCAAGCGTCCGCAGCCGGGGTGGCGTTTCCGCCCTCCTCGTCCTGGCCGTTGCCCACATGCACATTGCGGCTTGGTACCACGGTCGAGATGGCGTGCTTGTAGACCATCTGGCTGACCTGGTTGCGCAGCAGCACGACAAACTGGTCGAAGGATTCGACCGTGCCCTGCAACTTGATGCCATTGACCAGGTAGATGGCCACCGGGATGCGCTCGCGTCGCAGCGCATTCAAAAATGGGTCCTGCAGCGATTGTCCTTTGGACATATTCTTTTCCCCCTGAACAAACCCAGCCGAAAACAACGCAATACGGGCGCCGGCACAAGCACGCAGATGGTATCTGCTTTCCGGCGTGTACAGGAACCTTCCGGCAACCGGTCTCGGCACGGCAGATTCGCGGCGGACAGCCGCCACCGTCCAGGCTCAGGTCCGACCCGGCCCAAGGAACAAGGCTGTCGCGGCGCTCACCCGGTCCTGCAGGGTCGCTTGCCAGGGCTCGAAATGGCGCAATGCCGGATCGCCGCGAAGCCAGGTCAGTTGTCGCTTGGCCAGTTGCCGGGTGGCCTGAATGCCGCGTTCGCGGAATTCGGCGGCAGTGGTTTCGCCACGCACGAATGCCGCCGCCTGCCGGTAGCCGACCGCGCGCAGGGCCGGCAAGTCGGCGTGCACGCCCGCTTGCGCGAGCAGGCTGGCCGTTTCCGCCACCAGCCCGGCCGCCAGCATGGTGTCGAAACGCCGGGCGATCCGTGCGTGCAGCAGGTCGCGGTCGGTCGGTATCAGACCCAATTTCAGTACCCGCCACGGAAAATGACTGCCTGCCGGGCGCCGGTGCAGATCCGACAGGCGCCGCCCGGTGAGCTCGATCACCTCCAGCGCGCGCTGGATGCGCTGGGCGTCATGGGGATCGATACGCCGCGCCGCATCCGGATCGAGCCGTGCCAGGCGAGTGTGCAGGGCCGGCCAACCTTCCCGCTCCGCGGCACGGACCAACTGCATGCGCGTGGCGGCATCGGCGGCCGGCAGTTCGGACAAGCCCTGCTGCAAGGCACGGAAATACAGACCGGTGCCTCCCACCAGCAAGGGTACCCGGCCACGCCGGCTGATCTCCCGCATGACCGTCTGCGCATCGCTCCGGAACTCCGCCGCGGAATAGGCCTGCACCGGGTCGCGCACGTCGATCAGCGCATGCGGGCAGCGCGACAATACGGCGGCATCCGGTTTGGCCGTGCCGACGTCCATGCCACGATAGACGAGGGCCGAATCGACACTGACCAGGTCCAGCGGGAAGCGACCATGCAAGGCACAGGCGAGTTCGGTCTTGCCGGTGGCGGTCGGTCCCATGAGGAACACGGCAAGTGGGCGCGAGTCGATCGGCATGCAGCCAGTGTAGTGGCCCGACCGGCGTCGCTGGCGGCCATCCACAAGCGGCAGCCGCACCTGCGACAGCCGCAACCGCCACGGGTCGCTGCTCTATAATTTGCGTTTGGCGGTCCGCTCCCTGGCCCGCGGAGAGCACTTCTATGGCACAAATGATGAAAGCCCTGGTCAAGCGCAAGGCCGAACCGGGCATCTGGATGGAACAGGTGCCGGTGCCGGAAGTCGGCCCCAACGAAGTGCTGATCAAGGTCGGCAAGACTGCCATCTGCGGCACCGACCTGCACATCTACAAGTGGGACGACTGGAGCCAGCGCACGATCAAGCCCGGGCTCACCATCGGCCATGAGTTTGTCGGCCGCATCGTCAAGCTCGGCCCCGGTGTCACCGGCTACAAGGTCGGCGACCGCGTCTCCGCCGAGGGCCACATCGTCTGCGGCCATTGCCGCAATTGCCGCGCCGGGCGCCAACACCTGTGCCCGCACGCGATTGGCATCGGCGTCAACCGCAACGGCGCATTTGCCGAATACATCAACATGCCGGCATCGAACCTGTGGCCGATTCCGGACCAGATCTCCTCGGAACTGGCCGCCTTCTTCGACCCGTACGGCAACGCCGCGCACTGCGCGCTGGAGTTCGACGTCATCGGCGAGGACGTGCTGATCACCGGCGCCGGCCCGATCGGGATCATTGCCGCCGGCATCTGCAAGCACATAGGCGCGCGCAACGTGGTGGTCACCGACGTCAACGACTACCGCCTGAAGCTGGCGGCCGACATGGGCGCCACGCGCGTGGTCAACGTGGCCAAGCAGTCGGTCGCCGAGGTGATGACGGATTTGCACATGGAGGGCTTCGACGTCGGCCTGGAGATGAGTGGCAATCCGCGCGCGTTCAACGACATGCTCGGCTGCATGTACCACGGCGGCAAGATCGCCATGCTCGGCATCCAGCCCAACGGCGCCGGCATCGACTGGGACCGGGTGATTTTCAAGGGCCTCACCCTGCAGGGCATCTACGGCCGCCGCATGTACGAGACCTGGTACAAGATGACGCAGATGGTGCTTACGGGCTTCCCGCTGCACAAGGTGCTCACCCACCAGGTCGCCATCGACGACTTCCAGCAGGGTTTCGACCTGATGGCCACCGGCAACTGCGGCAAGGTCGTCTGCAACTGGAATTGACTCCGCGCCTGCGCGCTCGCGGCATGCCGCAAGTGCGCATGGTGGCCGCAAACACCTGCCGCGCTCCGGCACCGCGCCCCTCGCCTACTGGAACTGGAAGCACACCATGACCAACACCGCCAACCAACGTTACGCCAGCGAGCTGGATGCGATCCGCAGGCAGGGCCTGTTCAAGGCCGAGCGCGTCATCACCTCGCCGCAATCTTCCGAAATCACCTTGCAGGACGGACGCAGGGTGCTGAACTTCTGCGCCAACAACTACCTTGGCCTGGCCGACAACGCCGAGGTCATCCAGGCCGCCAAGGATGCGCTGGACTCGCATGGCTTCGGCATGGCCTCGGTGCGCTTCATCTGCGGCACACAGGACCTGCACAAGCAGCTGGAAGCGAGGATCTCCGCGTTTTTCGGCACCGAGGACGCGATCCTGTACGCGGCCTGCTTCGATGCGAACGGCGGCCTGTTCGAGCCCCTGCTGGGCGAGCAGGACGCGGTGATCTCCGATGCGCTCAACCACGCCTCGATCATCGACGGCATCCGCCTGTGCAAGGCCCAGCGCTACCGCTACGCGAATCGCGACATGGCCGACCTGGAGGTGCAGCTCAAGGCAGCCGATGCGGCCGGGGCGCGGACCAAGCTGATCACCACCGACGGCACGTTCTCGATGGACGGCTACATCGCGCCGCTCGACGAGATCACCGCACTCGCGGAGAAATACCACGCGCTGGTGCACATCGACGAATGCCACTGCACCGGCTTCCTCGGCGCGACCGGCCGCGGCTCGGCCGAGGTCCACGGGGTCATGGACAAGATCGACATCTTCACCGGCACCCTGGGCAAGGCGCTCGGCGGCGCCGTAGGCGGATTCACCACCGGATCGAAAAACGTCATCGAGATGCTGCGCCAGCGCTCGCGCCCGTACCTGTTCTCCAATTCGCTGCCGCCGCACGTCGTCGCCGCGGCGATCAAGGTCTTCGACATGCTCGAGCGCGCAGGTGGGCTGCGCGAGACGCTGAAGGCCAACACCGAATATTTCCGCACA
>JAFKMZ010000077.1 GCA_017305055.1 Lysobacterales bacterium | reverse complement strand
CGAAAGTCTGGTCGCCGTGACCGGTCGCGCTCTGGTAGGCGATGGCATGTTTCAGCATGTCCATCGTCGCCGGCAGGGTACCGGGCTCACCGGCGGGCGTGTACGTGTCCTCCATGCTTCCTGCCGTGCTCCCGCTGCTTGCCACCTGCGCAGGCGCGTGTGCGGCATCCGTGGTCTGCGGGTTGTTGGGCGAACAACCCGCCAGTGCCGCCACCCCGGCTCCCAAACACAAATACGCCAATTGCCTTTTCATCGCCCTGCTCCTGTCGGGAGTACTGCCGTGATGCGGGACTGCGCCGCGTGGTCCAGCCAGCGGCGCGGTCCCGCCATGCGACACCTAGAACTTCACGCTGACCCGCGCCCAGTAATAGCGCCCAAGCAGGTCATACGTCGCGCCATCGGTGTTGTTCGTATTGAGGTTGCTGTTCTGGTAGATCAGCGGCGGCTGACGGTCATTGAGGTTGTCCACGCCAATGTCGAAGCGGGTATGCCATTGCGGCACCGCGTAGCCCAGTTGGATCGAATGATAGGTCACCGAGGCCATGGGGATGTCGACGTTCGGAATGCTCGCATCGCCGTTTTTCAAGGTCAGGTGATTGATGAATCGCGTCTGCCATTGGGCATTCCAGTTGCCCTTTGTCCAATTCAAGGTCGCCGTCCCACGCCAGCGTGAGATATTGCCAAACTGCTGGCTGAACTTCCCCGCGTAGTCGATCGACTTCGCGCCGGGTTGCCCGGGGGTCGCGCTGTTCTTGTAGGTCGAGATGTAGCTGCTGCTGAGACCAAAGCGGAAATCACCAGGATCGACACTGCCCAGGTTGAAGTGCGGCAGCTTGTAGCGCAGCGTGTAGTCGATGCCGCTGGTGCTCAGACTGCCAAGGTTCACCGCCGGCGTACTGACGTAATAAATCTGACCGGGCTGCCGCGTCGTGTCGTCATAACGGACGATGAAGCTGCAATACGGGCTCGCGTTGTTGTTGTAGCACGCGTTGACCACGGTGTCGGTCTGGATCGTCGTCAGCGTATCGAACAGGTAGATGTGCCAGAAATCCACGCTCGTGGACAGGCCGGGGATCCAGTCCGGGTCATACACCAAGCCGAAATCAACGGACTTTCCGTGCTCAGGCCTCAGCTTGGATCCAGCCGCAACCGCGCCGGAGTACCGACCGGTAACTTGCAGTATCGAGTTTCCCGCCCAGTTCGGCGGTACGTATTGACACGCCGCGGAGTGTTGCGCGAGCTCTGCCGCTGTCCGCCGCGCACACGGGTCATTCAACGCCGCGCCACCGCCGCCGGTTGAAAGACCGTCGTACAACATGTTCAGGTTCGGCGTGCGAAACACCTCGGAGATCGTGCCGCGCACGAGCAAATCCGAAATGGGCTTCCATTCAAGGGCGATTTTCTTGTTTGTCGTTGTCCCGGTCGTGCTGTAGTCCGAGCTGCGTATGCCAATGTCGAGGTTCAGGCTGTGCGCGAATGGCTGGTTTGAAAGCAGCGGGATCAATGCCTCACTGAAGATCTCCTTGACGTTGTAGCTGCCGCGGCCTGGAGACTGGCACCCGCCACCGTTGCACGTCATGGTGGCTGGATCCAGGATGTTTTCCGGGCTGACGACGTAATTCATCGACTGCTTGCGAAACAACGCACCGGCTGACAACTGGATCGTTCCAGCCGGCAACTCCCACAGATCTCCGCTGGCGTCGAACTGCGCCTGTTTGGTTGCCCGGGTAAGTACGTACTTCGCTGGCTGCTTGGCCGCCTCAAATTGCTTGCTGACCGCCGGATCACCCTGATTGAAAATGTTTGCGCCGCCATTGACCAGCGCCTGCATCTTGCTCGACACCATCACCACGGGCTCGACCATGTCGCGTTTGGTGTGGCTGTAGTTGACGGACGCGTCCCAGATCCAGCTGCTCTCCTGGCCGAAGTTTCCCCTGAGCCCGGCATTGATCTGCCCGGTGTCGGTGGTGAAAAAATGGGTCCTGGGGCCAATGCCGGTCAGGCGTGTCTGGAACCTGTAGCCACTGTTCGGATCCCCGGGAATCGGATTCTGGCTGAACGTCACACCAAAGGGATTGTTGGGATTGGTGGATGGAATGCTGAACAGCGCACTGCTGCCGAACGGAGTCGAAGCATCCTGGCCACTGGAGACGGTGTGGTTGTAAAACGCGTCCACGAATGCCGTCGTGTTGTCGGTGATGTTGTAGCTGCCGAGCACAAATGCGTTCGTGCGCTTCTGTGCGGTTTGCAGATAGTTGGATACCGCGTAGTTGTAGTTGTCGGCCGCGCCCCGGTAGCAGCGGTAATCGCCGAGGTGGGTACCATCACCCTGGTCGCGCGTGACATAAAAGGTGCCCGAGGAATTGACCGCACAACCGTATTGGCCAGCCAACGAGGCGGGCAACTGGATCCGGCCGTTGGGAATGCTGCTCGAACCGGATGGCGTGATCGTCCCGCCCGACAGATACAGGACCTGCGCGGAGAATTTCCGCTCCGGGTTGAGCAACGGGTCGTACTTGTTGTAGTCCACGCCGCCGGCGATGCTGTACCGGTCGCCGGACTTGCCGGCGGTCAGGGTGAAACCCCGTCGCTCTGCATCGCCGTGCCCCGAGATGCCCCCGTTCAAGGACGCCTGCACGCCCTGGAAATTCTTGCGCAGGATGAAGTTGACCACGCCCCCGATCGCATCGGAGCCATAGACTGTGGACGCACCCTCGGCCAGCACATCGGTGCGCTCGATCATGTCGGTGGGGATCAGGTTGACGTCGGAGTTGGCCATGCGCTGGCCATTGACCAGGACCAGCGTGCGTTCCACGCCAAGGCCGCGCAGGGACACCCGGGAGGCACCATCACCGGCCTCGCCGGAAGGTGTGGCACCACCGCCACCGTTGCTGTTGTTCTGCGGGTTGGTGGCATTGCCGGAAATGGAGGGCAGCGCCTGGAGCACGTCGCCAAGCACCGGTTTGCCACTCGCCGTGATGGCGGCACGGTCGAGGGTCACGACCGGGCTTGCGGTCTCGATGTCGACACGCCGGATGAGCGAGCCGGTCACCACGACGCCCTTCAGGTTCTGCGCCTGCGACGTGGCTGGCGGTGTCGACTGCGCCGCCTCCACGGCAGCCTGCGGTGCCGCTGCGGCAAATGCCGGACCGGCCAGCCCAAGGGCTCCGGCAGTCAACGCCGAACTTACCGCGATCGAGAGGCGATTCATGTCCAGTTTCATGGGGTTACCCTCAGTAGCGTTGAAGTTGCCGAGTGGTCGTGTCGGCCGGTCGTATCGTCAGGGATGGTGTCGACGGAGCGGGGCGAGCGGGCACGCAGGGCGTGGCCAACACGTCCCGCGTATCCATCAGGTCACCGCAGATACATCGAATTGAACAGGAACTTGAACGTGCCCTGCGGCTGCCCACGCCACTGGGGTGCGAATCCATACAGCAGTACCTTGCCCTTGCCGTAGTCGACCTCGAGCGCGGCAGCCAGGCCCTGCAGGCGTTCCGGGTGCACGGCGAATCCGCTCTGCAACGCGCTGCCGCCGGTCGGATACGAAGCCAGCACCTGGCCCTTGAATCCTGGTTTGGTCTTGAACGCCGGGCTGTTGAGGAACATCACCGTCGGGCTTTGGCGCAGGCCGGTGGTCACCGGCGAGGCTTCGCCGAGCGTGACGCCGAACAGCGCACCGGCACAGAAGAACTCGCTTTGGCTCAAGCCTTCCAGCGCGTTCTCCACCGGCAGGTCGAACAGCTCGGCCACCGCCATCGAGGCATGGTTCATCGCCACCAGCGTACCCCCGGCGTTCACAAACGCCTTGAGCGCGGCGACCCCGGACGCATCGATGCCACCGACGTATTCGGCGGGCATCGTGCCCGGCTTGTACAGGCCATCCACCAGGCGCTGGGACGGCTTCAGACTGCGCCCGGCCATGTCCGACAATACGATCACGTCGACCTTGGAACGCAAGTTGCCCTTGCGCATGTCGGCGTTGTGCAGGGTGATCGGTGCGAACTGGAACTGTTCCAGCACCCACTGCGTCCAGCCGGCATCGGCGCCAGCCTGATCCTGGCCCCAGGGCCGATAGTTGCCGACCCGTGCCTTCCTCACGCGGACCGCCGAGCTGTCGGCGGCGGTGGGAACCGCAGTCACTCCGTACTCGTTGAGAATGGCGCCCAGGGCCTTGTCATCGATGCCGCTGAGCACGATGGAACCCGCTGCACCGTCACCACCAGCGAACGCCACGCGCCCTTTTTTTGCCAGCACCGCGTTCGCGACCTTGAAGCTGGCGTTGCTGGCGTGGCTGATCGCGTACGCGGTGCCGGTGCCCTGCAAGCCGCCCTCGGTCCTGCCCTGGGTCACGAGGACCAGCGAGGCATTGACCGCGGCCGGCAGCGGTTCGGCAATGGCCACCGTGTCCACCCCGAACTGGAGCGGCAAGGTCCAGCCGGTGGCATCATACGGCAGCTTGGGCGGCTGGCCATCCTTGTCCAGGAACACGGCCGGATACTTTTGCCGCTCGAACAATTCCTGCACCAGGCCCGCGAACGGCTGGTTCATTGGAATCACCCAGGAGCCGGCCGGATAGGTCGCCGCGGCAAGCGTCACCGGCGCCTTGCTCTGGTAAACCTCCACGCCTTGCTGGATCAGCTTCTGGGCCAGCAAGGCCGCGGTCTGCGGATCGGGCTGCCCACCCGGGATCACATACGCATGGAGACCGGCATCGACGTAGCGCTTCATCGTCCGGCTGCCGGCGAGGTAGCGGTTGTACAGCAGCTCCTCGCGATACTTGACCGCGGTCTCCAGCGTCGACATCGACGCCGTCATCATGTAGTCCTCGGAATCACGCAGGCGCCAGATGCCACCCTTCCAGGGCGAGGGATAGAACACCTGCGGCTTCAGTTCCTGCCACGCCTTGGGGAACTCGCTCACGCTGTAATCGCGCGGGGTCGCCGAGTCGTGCGCAGTCTCGGTGAAGTACGCCATGGTGTGGCGGAACTCGGCGATGTAGTCGATGTAGCCCGGGTACCAGTTGTCGAACGTGGCCTGCAGGATCGCGCCGGGTTTCCCCTCCTGCTCGAAGCGCGACATCATGTTGACGCCGATGTTGCTGGTCCACACGCGCATCAGCGAATCGATGTTCGCCGAGATCGGGTCGTAGAACGGCGGCATCCAGATGCGTGCCGGGAACGGTGCACTCTGGTGCTGCGTGTACCAGATCGCAGGCGCGTTCTTCATGCCCTCGAACGTCACCACCTGACTCTCGATCATGTTCAGCATGTAGCCGTCGCGGTTGTTGTCGTGGCCGACGTATTCCTGGTACAGGCGCGGGCTGCGCTGGTCCATGGCCTTGGTCGGCACCGGACCGCTGGTGTCACGCCCGGCCAGCTGCTGGCGGTACCAGTGCACCTCCATGTCCATGCCGTCGGGATTCAGCGTCGGCCACAGCAGCAGCACGACGTCGTCCAGGATCGCCTTGACCTCCGGGTTGTCCGGCTCGGACAGCAGCTTGTACGCCAGCAGCATCGGATGCTGGTGATCGGCAACCTCGCTGGAATGCAGTCCGCCGTCGATGTGCACGATGATCTTGGAGTTTCGCGCCAGTTCGCGTGCCTGCTCCGGGGTCAGCTGCCGCGAGTCGGCCAGCTTCTTCGAGGCGTCGACGTACTGGTCGAATTTCGCCAGATTCTCCGGATTCGAAATGATCGCGTATTCGTACGTCCGACCCTGGGTGCTCTTGCCAATGGAGACCATCCTGATCTTGTCGGATGCCTTTTCCAGCGCATGGAAATATTTGACCGAGTCCTCATAGTCGGCCAGGTAATAATCATCCCCCGGCGTATGCCCGAGCACCGATGCTGGCGTTGGTACCTGCGCCTTCGCCGCCGCTGTGGCGCCAAGCGCCAGCAACAGCACGAACGCGGGTATGACGGTCGACAACCAACTGCTTCTTGCGCCCACGATCACCATAGAGCCTCCCCAGGGTGCCAAGCCACCCGACATGAAAGATCGATCCCGACCATCGTCCCTTGTCGCCCGGATCCGGCCCGCCCATGACATTGAGCAGTGCCGCCATCCTGGCCCTCCCCGACCATCCACCATGCACCGGTGAACCACTTGAATATCTATATACATTAAACTTTACATCTATACAAATGCACCGCAACAACGCAGAAATCGGCTCCCTGCCACGCCGCCGAACACACGGCCCCGCGCCACCAAACCCAATCGGGACGTGCCGTGCTGCCGCTGGCCGCACAGCCAATCCTGGGGCGACCCGCGGTGCCCCACTCCGAACCAACGCAGGGTTGCGGCTACTTGCGGATCGCTGCAGCAGGCGCGCGGCTGACTGGCGAGCAGCGATGGTGTCGATGATGTCGGGCCGTGCTCGAATGCAAGTCGCCACCGATGTACGTGACGGCCTTCGCGTCGCTTGCCGTTGCTGCGGCCTGCCCGAGCGTCAGTTGCGGGGAGTTCGCGAGCCTGGTCGTGGCCACGGCGCATTGGTTGGGGCCCGCCACGTCTTCCGCGCCCGGACGGATTGCATGCCCGAAGGCCCGTCCAGTTGCGTCGGCCGGCGCATGGCGGCACCCGGGCATACGCACCTGCACCCGTGTCGCCGACACGGTATCGGGTACCGGCAGCCACCCACATATGTGCCCGTCCGGCGACGGCCATTTGCCTTTCACGCTCATAATAGACATGTGACCCCGACCTGACGTCGATCCATTTAAACACGAAGTACCGCAATTTGTCCAAGCCAATTATTGCGTACATACAATTGAAATATGGGTACATACATTTATGCGTGCCCGAAGCGATTATGTACATACCAATATAATCGACAATTGAAGTCACCCAGCCAGGACCGGACCCCTGCGAAACGGACGTGGATGCGATGTCCGAAAACGGCGAGTTCTGGTCCGGCAGCGGTGTTAGGGTGCAAGCATGCATACCTCATCAGCAACTGCCCTGCCCGACCCACGAATCTGCGATCTGGCCCGCAGGAGCCGTGATGCGCGCTTCGACGGCCTGTTCTTCACCGCAGTCAGCACCACCGGCATTTACTGTCGGCCGGTATGCCCGGCACCGCCCGCCAGGCGCAGCAACGTGCGCTATTACGCAAATGCTGCCGCGGCTGAGGCGGATGGATTCCGACCATGCCTGCGCTGTCGGCCGGAACTTGCGCCGGGCAACGAATTCTGGCAACACGGTGACGACGTCGTCGCCAGCGCGCTGAAGCTGATCGCCGACGGTGCACTGGCCGAACAATCACTGGAACAGCTCGCCACCCGCGTCGGCGTCGGCGGCAGACAGCTCCGCCGCCTGTTCGTGCAACGCGTCGGCGTGCCGCCACACAGCGTGTACACGACGCAGCGCCTGCTGTTTGCGAAACAACTGTTGACCGAGACCGCGTTGCCGGTGACCGAGGTCGCGCTGGCATCCGGTTTTCGCAGCCTGCGCCGTTTCAACGCGGCATTTGCGCAGGCGAACCGCATCGAACCGCGGCAACTGCGCCGAACGCCGCGCGCTGCGCGGGATGCACCGCTCGTGCTCCGGCTCGCCTACCGGCCGCCGTACGCATTTGACGCCGTACTCGAGTTCCTGCGCACGCGCGCGTTGCCAGGTGTCGAGCGCGTCGACGCACGCAGCTACGCACGGGTGTTCGGTCCGGCCGAGGCGCCGGGCTGGCTGATGCTGGAACCCTGGCCGGACCGCTCCCACAGCTTGCGCCTGCAAGTGCACTGTCCGGATGCGGCGGAGCTGCTCGGCGTGGTCACCCGCCTGCGCCGCATGTTCGACCTGGACGCGAATCCGGCCTTGATCAACGAGATACTCGCCCGCGATCCGCTGCTCGGCCCGCTGTGCAAGCGGCGCCCGGGCTTGCGTGTCCCCGGCAGCTGGGATGGTTTCGAGACCGCGGTGCGCGCGGTACTTGGCCAGCAGGTCAGCGTTGCCGCCGCGCGCACACTGGCCGCACGCATCGTGCAGCGCTACGGCACGCCGCTCGCAACGTCCCCGCAGCCTGGCCTGGAACGCCTGTTCCCGGCGCCCGCCGTGCTCGCCATAGCCGACCTGGCAGGGCTCGGCGTGACCACGAGCCGCGCGCGGACGATCCAGGGCATCGCCCAGGCGCTGCAGGATGGCCGCGTGACGTTCGACCAGGCGCAGTCGCTGGACGAGTTCGTGCGGCGCTGGACGGCCTTGCCCGGGATCGGCCCCTGGACCGCGCACTACATCGCGATGCGTGTGCAGGGCGAGCCGGATGCATTCCCGGCCGCGGACCTGATCCTGCGCCGCGCGGCCGCCGGCGGCGGCGCACCGCTGAGCGAACGGGCGCTGCTCGCGCGCGCCGCGGCCTGGCAACCCTGGCGTGCCTATGCCGTGATGCAGCTCTGGCGTGCATCCGGCGAGCTGGCCAAGACCCCACCGACCACCGCTGCGAAACGGAGCACGACATGAGACCCAACGACACCACGACTTATTACGACGAGATCGACAGTCCAGTCGGGCGCTTGCGTCTGGTCGCCGATGCCGGCGGCTTGTGCGGCATGTATTTCGAAGTGGAGAGCCATCCCACCGCAATCGAGCCCGATTGGATACGCGCAGGCAAGCCGTTGGAGCGGGTGCACCGACAGCTCGACGAATACTTTGCCGGCAAACGGCAGGCGTTCGACCTGGCGTTGAACCCGCACGGCACACCGTTCCAGCTCGCAGTGTGGATGCAGCTGCGCCGCATCCCGTATGCCACAACGATCAACTACGGCGAGCTGGCACGCCGCGTCGGCAATCCGGCGGCGTCACGCGCGGTCGGCGCGGCAAACGGACGCAATCCGCTGTCGATCATCGTGCCCTGCCATCGCGTGATTGGCGCCAACGGCACACTCACCGGCTATGGTGGCGGCCTGCCGATCAAGCAATTCCTGCTGGAGCTTGAGCGGCGTACGGTGCACGGCGACCTGTTCGCAGCCTAACCGCCGCTGCGGGCCTTGGCCGGCACCACGGACGCCGGGGGCGGCAGGTTGGCGGTGCCCCAGTATTGGTCGACCAAGGCCTGTTGCGCGGCCTGGTCGCGTGCCCGTTGCGCCTGGCCGGCCATGTCGAGCTGCGCGCGATTCGGTGACGCCGACCCCAGCGCCCGTTTGGCCTGCTCGCTGACGCCGCGATGCAGGTCACTTTCCAGCTGACGCTGCTGCAGCTGGTCGCGCAGTTGCTGCTGTTGCACGCTCTGCTGGAACTGGATGGCCGCCGGCGGCGGCACCAGGATCAGTGGCTGTGCGGGTGGACTTGTTGGTGCCGGTAATGCTGGCTGCTGCGCCCCAGCCGGTCGGCACCACGCGAGGGCCAGCGCACACAGCGCGATGGCCGCAACCCGGCAGACTTGCCGGTCGCGAACCAGCAAGTCCATGGCGGCAAGCTTGAGCATCGTGGACATGCACCGATGATGCACGCCGCGACGTGAACGCCAGGCCATCTCCGTACCCGGCCACGGCGGGCTGGCACTTGGGGTCAATCCGTACTGTCGCCACGCTGGGCGCGAGCTTGCGCCACCATGGCCTTCACTTCGCGCAGCAGGGTCGGCCCGTGATACGGGATGCCGTCCTTGATCGTCCACTCCACGCCGCCGGTGTGCACTGGCTTGCCGTCGACGATGTCTTCCACGCCGGTCGGGTAGAACACCTTCAGGTTCTCCAGCGGATTGCCGTTCAGCACCGCCAGGTCCGCCTTGAAGCCGGGACGTACGCGGCCAAGCTCGGTCTCCTTGCCGAGGATGCGGGCGTTGTTGAACGTCGCATGCTGGATCACCTGGATCGGGCTGAAGCCGGCCTCCTGGTGCAATTCCAGTTCGCGGATCAGACCGAAGCCATACAACTCGTAAATGAAGCCAGCATCGTCGCCCGCGCCAACCAACCCGCCCTTGCGCGCGAAATCACGCACGGCCGCCATCCAGATGCGGTAGTTCTCCTTCCAGTAGGTCTCGTCGGTGGAACTCCAGCCGAAGAAGTACGAGCCGTGGTTGGCTGGGTCGGGACGGAAATAGGCTTCCAGCGTCGGGTGCAGGTAATCGGCAAACCAGGGCTGGGTACGCGCCCGCTGCAGGTCGCGCGAGGCCTCGTAGATGTCGAACGTCGGCACCCAGGCCACGTGGTGCTCGACCATGCCATCGAGCACCTTGTCCAGTAGTTGCGGATCGGCCTCGCGCCACAGATGGCCGGCCCAGCGGAAGCGGTCGGTCTCGTTGTTGTAGTTGTAGTAGGACGGGAACGCCTGCACACCATCGGCGAGCGCCGCATCCGGCACGCCGTACCAGTGCTCGATGCTGGTGGTGCCGAACTTCATGTCATCCCAGGCGTTGGTTTCCTCGACACCCGCGTGGTGCGCGATGCGCAAGCCCTGCTTGTGCGCCTCATCGGCAAGCGCCTCCATCACGTCGCGGTCGATGCCGGTGATCTTGACCCCGTCGGCGCCCTGGGCCTTGATCGTGCGGATGAACGTACGCGCTGCCTCCGGCGTGGAGCGCACGCCATACATGGGATAGATCAGGATGCGCGGCGCGGCCAGGTCGCCGCGCGCGCTCGCCGCCCGCCAGGCCAGCGCCTTCCTGGTGTCGCTGCCGACGTCGCGGATTGTGGTGATGCCGCAGGCCAGCCAGATCTTGGTCTCGTACTCGATCGGCTGCGGTTTGCCGCCACGCTCGTCCTGCAGATGCGCGTGCGCGTTGATCAGGCCGGGGGTGACGTACTTGCCGGTGGCGTCGATCTCCACCGTGCCAGCACCCGCCTGCGGCCGGCTGCGGCCACGGCCCATGGCCACCGGATCGATCGCCACGACCTGCTTGATGGTGTCGCCTTCGACCACGATATCGAACGGCCCCTTGGCCGGCGTGCCATTGCCGTCCACGACCGTGGCATTGCGGATGATCAGACGGGCTGGACGCTCGCCCGAGCTGGGCGCGGTCTGCGCGATGGCAATTCCCGGCAACAGGACGCCGGCCGCAAGGGCCAGTCCCGCAATCAAGGCAAAGCGGGTGGATGCTCGCATGGATATCGACTCCCCAGGATGGTCATGGACACCGGTGGACCCCATGTCGCCGGTGCGCGAACGCGAATCACGCGTTGTCCGAAACTTACCACACTACCGCGTCACGGCAGCGCCGGTTCGGTACCGGGCGATGGCGGGCCAGCCAGGGGTGGCAGGCGATAAAGCCGCCACGCCACCAGCAGGGCCAGCAGGGCCAGCACGCCGACGAAGGCACCGACGCCATTCCAGCCATGCCACGCATAGAACAGGCCGCCGGCCCAGCCAGCGACGCTGGAGCCGACGTAGTAGCAGCACAGGTACAGCGCCGAGGCCTGGGCCTTGGCGGCGCCCGCGCGACGGCCCACCCAGCTGCTGACGATGGAGTGGCCGCCGAAAAAGCCGAACGTCAGCACCACGATGCCGAGCATGATGAGCCACAGTGGCCGCGCCAGGGTCAGCAGCACACCGGCCAGGATCATGGCCGCGGCCGTCCACAGCACCTTGCGCCGCCCGAGCTTGCCAGCCAGATGGCCCATCCACGGCGAGCTGAACGTGCCGACCAGGTAGATGCCAAAGATCAGGCCCACGGTGGCCTGGCTCAGGTCGTACGGCGGCGCCAGCAGGCGGTAGCCCAGGTAGTTGTAGACGGTGACGAACGCGCCCAGCAGCAAGAAACCCTCGAAGAACATCCACGGCAGACCCGGGTCGTGCAGCACGCCCGAGAACCGGCGGCGCAGCGCGCGCAGCCCGGGCGGTTGACGCACGAAGTGGCGTGATGGCGGCAGACTGCGGGCAAACACCCAGCCGGCGAGCAGGCCGATCACGCCGACCACGCCCACCCCGACCCGCCAATCGACGAAATCCGCCAGCACGCCGGTGACCAGCCGCCCACCCATGCCACCGACGGCGCTGCCACTGATGTACAGGCCCATGCCGAGGCCGATCGATTCGACGTCCATCTCCTCGCTGAGATACGTCATCGCCACGGCGGGCAGGCCGCTCAGGGTCACGCCCAGCAGTGTACGCAGTGCCAGCAGCAGCGGCCAGGTCGGGGCCAGCGTGGTCAACAGCACCAGCACCGAGGACAGCAGGATGGACACCGTCATCACCGGCTTGCGGCCCCAGGCATCGGACAGCGCACCGGCCACCAGCAAAGCGAACGCCAGCACCCCGGTGGTCACCGACAGCGAGAGCGCACTGGTCGCGGCGCTCACGCCGTAGTCCGCGCTGAACTCGGGCATCAGCGGCTGCACGCAATACAGCAGGCCGAACGTGGCGAAGCCGGCGGCGAACAACGCCAGGTTGGTGCGGGTGAATGCCGGCGTGCCACGATGGATATAGGTCGTCGGCGCGGCGACCGGAGACGGGACCACTGCCGCGCCGGGCTCGAGCTTGCTGGTCATCGTCCGGGTCTGCATGCGTTCTGCACGCTGCAGGATAGGCTGATCAGCCGACGCAATCGAGCAACACACCTACCGCGCCGCTGGTGCGGCAGCCGTCCACCGGCACCTGGACCGCAGGCCACATGGCCAGGAAATCGGATGTCATTGCCTGATGCCTCGACGCTGGGCAAAGTACGCCACAATCAGCCCGAACAACAACATCGCCAGCACGTTCTCCAGCAGCGATACCGGCGTGAAGTGTGGTTTCCTGGCTGCCGACAGCGGCACCACCACGTACTCCATCACCACGAACACCACCACGCCATAGGCCAGTCCCGACACGATCCAACGCTCGCGCATCCAGGCCATGCGCCTGGCGGCGATCACGAAGATCGCGGCGATCAGCAACGACATTCCCCACTGCAGAACCAATCCCAGCACCGATACCGCAGCGCCACCCTGGAACGCTCCAGGCCCCAGCAGGCCGCTGGCGATCGCCCGCAGGATGATCATGGGATTGATCCCGTTGATCAGCGAGGCGGCGCCGATGTCGACCGTTCCGGCCACGAGTCCGCCCCAGGCGACGGCTGCCAGCATGGAAGAACGCGACGCGTTCATGCCCGATTCCTGCCACGGCACCAGGCCGCGCTGCATGCGGCAACATACTACGCGGCTATACCACGGGGAATGCGGGCCGATCCGTAGCGATGACTTGGCCGTCATTGCCTCGCCCTGGTGTTCCGCGGTCAGGCGGTGGTCCGGCCCGACGCCAGGCGCTCGACCACCGCGCGGTAACGCGCACCAATGCGCTCCTCGTCGTGGTGATGGAAGTCGCGCACCTGCCAGTACCCACCGACCATGACATTGCGCACCAGCGGCGTGTTGCCGGCAAACAGGAAACTGTCCAGCATGGAACGCGCATCGCGCGCAGCCAGCAGCGGCGAGTTCTCGTCCAGCACGATCAGGTCCGCGCGCGCACCGGCGCGCAAGCTGCCGACGGGCGCACCGCACGCCTGCGCGCCACCGCGCAGCGCCTCGCGCCACAAGGTTTCACCCACACTGTCACCGGGGCGGCGCGCGGCCACGTTGCGGTGATGGGTGTGCAGGCGCTGGCCGTATTCCAGCCAACGCAGCTCCTCCACCGGCGAGATCGAGATGTGCGAGTCCGAGCCGATGCCGAGCACGCCGCCCGCGTCGAGGTACGCTGGCAACGGGAACAGGCCGTCGCCCAGATTGCCCTCCGTGGTCGGACAGAGGCCAGCGACGGCGCCGCTGCGGGCGATCTGCTGCATCTCGTCCGCGGTCAGGTGGGTCGCATGCACCAGGCACCAGCGCGCATCCACCCCGGCGTGATCGAACAGCCATTCCACCGGGCGGGCGCCGCGGACGGCCAGGCAGTCCTGCACCTCACCAAGCTGCTCGGCAATGTGGATATGGATCGGGCCGGTCTGGGCCACGGCACTGCCCAGCACCTCGCGCAGCGCGACCTCCGGCACCGCCCGCAGCGAATGCAGGGCGATACCAACGCGGAGATCGTCGGCGGTATGGGTATGCAAGGCTTCGAGCAGGCGCAGGTAATCCTCCACCGCGTGGCCAAAGCGGCGTTGGCGCTCACCCAGCGCACGGCCGTCGAAACCGCCAGTCATGTACAGCACCGGCAGCAAGGTCAGCCCGATGCCGGCCTCCCGCGCCGCCTCGATCAAGGCCAGCGACATCGCCTCGGCTGGCGCGTATGGCCTGGCATCGGGCTGGTGATGCAGGTAGTGGAACTCGCAGACATGGGTGTAACCGGCCTTGAGCATCTCGACGTAAAGCTGCGCCGCGATGGCTTGCAGTTCCTCGGGTCCGATCGTGGCCGCGAAGCCGTACATGGTTTCGCGCCAGCTCCAGAAGCTGTCCTCCACCCCACCACGGCGCTCGGCCAGGCCGGCCATGGCGCGCTGGAACGCATGCGAATGCAGGTTCGGCATGCCAGGCAACACCCAGTCACCCAGGCTTCCGGTGGCAGGTACGTCGCTGGCCACCTCCAGCAGCTGCCCACGTGCGTCGATGGCCAGGCTTGTATCTGCCTGCCACCCATTCGGCTGCCACGCGTGGCCCGCCCGGCAACGCCCTACGACCTGACTACCGCTCATGTCTCGCTCCCTGGCCAGTGACGCGCAGTGTAGCCGCCCGACGGCGCCTGCTTCACGCCCACTCCAGACAGTGCCATGCATAATGACGCCATGGCGAAGAAGCACAACGAGCGCGCCCCGAAACTGCAACTGCGTCTCGCAACCCCCGACGACGTGCCGGCCCTGGTTGCCCTCACTGCCCGCGTCTACAGCCCGGAATGGGGACATTCGGCGGAGATGTTGCGCTCGCAACAGACACATTTCCCCGAAGGCCAGTTCGTCGTGGAGTACGAAGACGTCATCGTCGGCTACTGCGCCACGTTCCGCATCGACGAGGTCGCGGCGCTGGCGCCACATACCTGGATGCAGATCACCGGTGGCGGCATGGCCTCGCGGCACAAGCCCGACGGGGAATGGCTGTACGGCATGGAGGTGGTGGTGCATCCGGACTACCGCGGCATGCGCATCGGCCAGCGCCTGTACCAGGCCCGCAAGCGCCTGTGCACGGACCTCAAGCTGCGCGGCATCGTGTTTGGCGGGCGCATTCCGGGCCTGGCAAGGAACATCGGCCGCTACGGCAGCGCGCAGGCCTATGTGCAGGCGGTGCTGGACGGCAGGCGCCGCGACCTGACGCTGAGCTTCCAGTTGTCCAACCACTTTGGCATGGTCGGGTTGCTGCGCGGCTATGTGCCGTCGGACCATGAATCGCTCGGCTATGCCGTGCACCTGGTGTGGCGCAACCCGCGCCTGCTCGAGCAGCCGGACATGCCGCCGGTCACCTCGTCGCGGCGCCTGCCCGATTCGGTGCGCGTGGCTTCGGTGCAATACCAGCAGCGGCGCATCGCCTCGTTCGACGAGTTCGCCACCCAGGTCGAATACTTCACCGACATCGCAGCCGACTACAACGCCGACTTCGTGACCTTTCCGGAGCTGCTCACGCTGCAGCTGCTGTCGATCGAGAACACCGAGCTGTCGCCAGTGGAGGCGATCCGCAAGTTGAGCCAGTACACGCCCCAGGTCAAGGAATTGTTCAGCCATCTGGCCGTCCGCTACAACATCAACATCATCGGCGGCACGCATCCCACCGAACAGTCGAACGGCGACATCCACAACGTGTGCTACGTGTGCCTGCGCGACGGCTCCGTGCACGAACGCGAGAAGCTGCACCCCACGCCCAGCGAGCGCAACGTATGGAACATCACCGGCGGCGAGAGCGCCGCCACCGTGCAGACCGACTGCGGGCCGATCGGCGTGATGATCTGCTACGACGCCGAGTTCCCCGAGGTGGCGCGGCACCTGGTTGACCAGGGGGCCTTGATCCTGTTCGTGCCGTTCTGCACCGACGTGCGCGAGGGCTACCTGCGCGTGCGCTATTGCGCACAGGCACGGGCCATCGAAAACCAGTGCTACGTGGCCATGTCCGGCAACGTCGGCAACCTGCCCGGGGTCAACAACTTCGACATCCAGTACGGCCAGAGCTGCATCCTCACGCCAAGCGACTTCCCGTTTGCGCGCGACGGCATCGCCGCCGATTCCACACCAAACATCGAGACCGTGCTGTTTGCCGACCTGCGCCTGGAGAGCCTGGCCCGCGCCCGCAACGCCGGCGCCGTGCAAAACCTCAAGGACCGCCGCTTCGACCTGTACGAGACGCGCTGGAGTACCACGCCGGTGAACGAGCTGCCGGCCGTCTGAAGGAGTAGCCATGAACAACCCACCCTGGGACCGTCTGCTGCTGAACGCCACCGTGGCCAGCATGACCGACGGTGCGCCCTACGGTCTGCTGGAACACGGCGCCATCGCGCTGCATCGCGGCCACGTCGCCTGGGTCGGTGCGATGAGCGCGCTGCCCGATGCGCCAAAGGCGCTGGCGGCGAGAGTCGATTCCGTCGACGGCGCGCTGGTCACCCCGGGCCTGGTCGATTGCCATACGCACCTGGTGTTCGGCGGCGACCGCGCGCACGAGTTCGAGCTGCGCCTGAACGGGGCCAGTTACGAGGACATCGCCCGCGCCGGTGGCGGCATCGTCTCCAGCGTCAACGCCACGCGCGCGGCGAGCGAGGAGGCCTTGCTTGCCCAGGCCCTGCCGCGGGCCCGCGCACTGCGCGCCGCCGGCGTCACCACGCTGGAGATCAAGTCGGGTTATGGGCTGGAACTGGAAGCCGAACGCCGCATGCTGCGCGTGGCCCGTCGCCTCGGGCGCGAGCTCGGCATCAACGTGCGCACGAGTTTCCTCGGCCTGCATGCCCTGCCCGCCGAGTACAAGGACAATCGCGACGCGTACGTGTCCCTGGTGTGTGACGATCTGCTGCCGACCCTGGCTGGCGAGGGTCTGGTCGACGCCGTGGACGCGTTCTGCGAAACCATCGGCTTCACCCACGCCGAAACCGGGCGCGTATTCACCAGTGCCCGCGAACTCGGCCTGCCGGTGAAGCTGCACGCCGAGCAGCTGTCCGACCAGGGTGGCGCCGCGCTGGTGGCGCAGTTCAACGGTCTGAGCGCGGACCACCTGGAACATCTCGGCAGCGCCGGCATCGAAGCCATGGCCGCTGCCGGCACGGTCGCCGTGCTGCTGCCCGGCGCGTTCTACACCTTGCGCGAGACCCAAGCGCCGCCGATCGCCGCATTGCGCGAACACGGGGTGCCCATTGCCATCGCCACCGATTGCAACCCCGGCACCTCGCCCCTGCTCTCCCTGCGCCTGGCCGCAAATATGGCATGCACCTTGTTTCGGCTGACACCGGAAGAGGCCCTGCGCGGAGTCACGGCAAATGCCGCCCGCGCGCTCGGCTTGCACGACCGTGGCGCCCTGGCCATCGGTCAGCGCGCCGACCTGGTGGTATGGCACGCGCGCCAACCTGCCGAGCTGTGCTACTGGATCGCCGGCCAGCTGGTACGCGAGGTCATCGTCGGCGGCGAATCCGTGGCACTATGAGGGTCGCGACCCCGGCGTTTTGCGCACCGCTTCGGCGCGCTGCCCCAGCACATCGAAAAACGCCGCCGGCAATTCGGCCTGCACTGGCACCCGCCACCAGTGCGGCTGGGCAAATGCGCGGCACTTGACCGCGTCCTTGTCGGTCATCAACACCGGTACGCCATCGGCGAAATCGAGATCGGCCGGCAGGTAGCGATGGTGGTCGGCAAAGGCGTGCTCCACCACGTCGATCCCGATGGCCCGCAGGCCGGCGAAAAACCGCTGCGGGTTGCCGATCGCCGCCACCGCGTGCACGCGCCGGCCGGAAAAATCACGCAGTGGCTGATTGCGGCCGTCGACCAGGGCCACAGCATCGTCGCCAGACAGATGCATGGCATATTCGCCCGGTTCCGCGTGGCCACCATTGCACACGCGAAAGTCCACGCGCGTCAGCCGCGACAGCGGCTCACGCAACGGCCCCGCCGGCAGCATGTGCCGATTGCCGAAACGTCGTACCCCGTCAATCACGCAGACCTCGACATCGCGCGCCAGGGCGTAATGCTGCAAGCCGTCGTCGGCAACGACCAGGTCGCAGCCGGCGTCGAGCAGCAGTCGTGCCGCCGCCGGCCTCTCGCGACCGACTGCGACGGGGATGCCGTTGGCGTGGATCAGGCAGGGCTCGTCGCCCACCACGGCCGGATCGGGATCGTCGCCGAGCAACGCCGGCGCACGCTGTGTGCCGCCGTGGCCGCGACTGACCACGCCCGGTCGCCAGCCACGCTCACGCAAGGCCCGCACCACGGCGATGGTGAGCGGCGTCTTGCCGGTACCGCCTGCTGTCAGATTGCCGATCACCACCACCGGCACGGGCAGGCGCTGCGTCTGCAGCCAGCCGTATCGATACAGGCCGCGGCGCAAACCCACCAGTGCCCGGTACAGCCACGCCAGCGGCCAGGTCCACCACGGCGCGCGGCGCGGCCCATACCAGGCGGCTTGCAGTGAGTCGTGGCCTGCCACGGGTGGCTGCTCAGGCAGCGCCGAGCGCGGCGGGGCGATCGTTGAATTGCAGGCGGTACAGGCTGGCGTATTGCCCATCCAGCGCCAGCAGTTCGGCGTGCGTGCCCCGCTCGATGATGTGGCCGCGATCCATCACGGCGATCTGGTCGGCGCCCTCGATGGTGGAAAGACGGTGTGCAATGACCAAGGTGGTGCGGGCATGCATGAGCCGCTGCAGCGCCTGCTGGATCAGGCGCTCGGATTCGGTGTCCAGCGCGCTGGTGGCTTCGTCCAGGATCAGGATCGGCGCATTCTTGAGGATCGCGCGGGCAATCGCGATGCGCTGGCGCTGGCCGCCCGACAGCGTATTGCCGCTTTCGCCGACCTGGGTATGTATGCCTTGCGGCAGTGCCTGGATAAAGTCCAGCGCGTTGGCGGCCTCGGCAGCCTCGATGATCTCCAGCTCAGTCGCCCCGGCCAGCTCGCCATAGGCGATGTTGTTGGCGACGGTGTCGTCGAACAGCATCACGTCCTGCCCGACCCAGGCAATCTGCCGGCGCAGCGACGGCAGCGTGTAGTTCTTGTAGTCCTGGCCGTCCAGCACGATGCGTCCGGCGTTCGGCGTGACGAAGCGCGGCAACAGGCTCACCAGCGAGGTTTTGCCGCTCCCCGAGCGCCCGACCAGGGCCGTCACCGTGCCGGGCGCGCAATGCAGGTCCACGCCACGCAGCGCCTCCACCCCGTGCCGCGGATAGACCAGCCGCACGCCCTCGAAGCGCAGGTCGCCGTGCGCGCGCGCCAATTCTTGCTTGCCCGCATCGACTTCCGGCGGCAGGTCGACCACTTCGAACAAGTCCTCTGCCGCGGACAGGCCACGCTGGATGTTGGCCTGCACGTTCGCCAGGCGTTTCAACGAGGGCAGCATCGCGCCCATCGCGGTGAGCACGGCGAAGAACACGCCGGGAGACATGTGCTGCAGCACCTGCGGGCGCGTGCCAAGAAACACCAGCGCCGCCAGTGCCAGGGCGGCGGAAAACTGGACCGTGGAACTCGCCGCGGCATTGGTTGCGGCGATCTTCAGGTTCAGCCGACGCGTGCGCCGCACCACCTGGTCGAAGCGCTGGGCCTCGTGTTCCTGGCCGCCGAAGATGCGGATCTCGCGGTGCGCGCCGACCGACTCCTCGACCGTGCCAGCGACCGAGCCCATGCTGCCCTGGATGCGCCGGCTGATCTGCCGGTAGCGGCGGCTGACTACCGTGGCAATCAACGCGATCGCCGGCACCAGTACCAGCAGCGCCAGGGTGAGGTACGGGCTGAAATACAGCATCACGCCGAACATGGCGATCACCGTGCAGCCGTCGGTGATCGCGATCTTCACCGCGTCCGTGGAGGCCGAGGCGACCTGCTCGCTGGTATAGGTGACGCGCGAGATCTGCTGCCCGGACGGCTCGATGCCGAAGTACGCCGCCGGCAGGCGCAGGTACGCGGCAAACACGTCCTGCTGCATGGCCTGCACCACGTGCCGGCCGATGTAGGCCATGCCGTAGGTGCTGACGAAGGTGCCCAGCGAACGCACGAAGAAAATGCCGATGATCCAGATCGGCATCCAGAAGATCAGGAACGCATCCTTGTGCATGAACAGCTTGTCGATCATCGGCTGCAGCAGGCCGGTGAACAGCGCCAGGCCGCCGGCATCCACGGCCATGCCGACGATCGCCAGCAGGCCGATCGCCCAGTACCGCCGGGTATAGCCCAGCAGGCGCTTGTATACGGCCCAGCTCTGTGCGCCCCAGACCGATGGCTTGGTGCGGGTCATCGCCCGTTGCCGGCTGCCGTCGGCGTGGTCGCCATCGACAAGTGCGTGAAGCCGAGCTGCCCCAGCGCATCCATGGCGGTGACCACGCTCTGGTGCGTGCTGGCGGCATCGGCGCGGATCATCACCGTGCGGCTGAAGTCATCGCCGGCCACGCGGGCCACGCTCTGCTTGAGCACGTCAATGTTGGTGCCCGGCACCGGATCGCTGCCGACGAAATAGCGTCCATCCTTGTCCACCGTGATGATCAGGGCCGGGCGCTCACCCTCGGCCTGCTCGCTGCTGGCGTTGGGCAGGGTGACCTGCATGCGGGCGTGCTGCACGAAGGTGCTGGTCAGGGCAAAGAACATGAACAGGGTCAGCAACACGTCGATCAACGGCACGACGTTGATCTCGAATTCATCGCCCCGGCGGTCGCTGCCGATGCGCATGGCCTCAGACGGCCCTGGCCTGAGCCCCGGCCGTGCTGCGCCGGGCCGGCGCACTCGCGCCCACGGGCGGCAAGGTCAGCTCGTCGAGCAAGGCGGTGGCCTGCTTTTCCATCTCCACGCAATAACCCGCCACGCGCGAACGGAAATAGCGATGCAGCACGTAGGCCGGGATGGCCACGATCAGGCCCGATGCGGTGCAGATCAGCGCGTCGCCAATTCCACCTGCCATCTTCGCCGGATCGCCGAGGCCGCCCGCCATCACCGCCATGAACATGCGGATCAGGCCGATCACGGTGCCGAACAGGCCCAGCAGTGGGCCGATCAGCGCGATCGTGCCCAGCGAATTCAGGTAGCGCTCCATGCGGTGCACCACGTGCCGGCCAGTATCCTCGATGCGCTCCTTGATCAGCTCACGCGGACGGTCGCGCACGGCCAGCGCGGCAGCCAGCAATTCGCCCAGCGGTGAACTGCTGGCCAGGTCCTGCAGCTGCCGCTGGTCGGGCTGCTCCTGTTTGGCCCAGCGCCGCACATCCTCGCCGAGGCCCGGCGGCATGACCGCACGCCGACGCAAGGTCCAGAAGCGCTCCAGTACGATGGCCAGCGCCGCTGCCGAACAAAGCAGGATAGGCAGCATGGCCCAGCCGCCAGCAATAACGAGTTCCAGCACGTGCGACCCCGCTCGTTGCGCACTTGGTGAGCCGGCATGATAGCAGTCCCATGGCCTGCGTTCGCGCTGTCCAAGGCGCATCAGGCTCGCTCGCAACCGTGCTTCACACGGCCTATTCACGCCAGTAGCGGGCCTGCCGTTGACGCCAGCCGACACCGGCCGCGGGGGCGGCGTCCGGCGGGAACGCCAGGGGAACGGCGCCGAGTTCGGCCGTGTTCAACACCGGCACCCCGGCTCCCGCATAGCGGGCCACGACCTCGGCCCGCGGATGCCCGAAGCGGTTGCGCCAGCCGGCCGAGACCACGGCAAGCGCAGGCTGCACGGCGGCGATGAAGCCGCTGCCGGAGGCGCTGTTGCTGCCATGGTGCGGCACCAGCAGTACCAGGGGCTTGCCTGCCGCGGCGGGAACGTCGAGCTGCGCTTCCAGCCTGCGGCCAATGTCGCCCGTGAGCAGCAGGCGCCCGGCACGCCCCTCGACCAGCAGCACGCAGGAACGGTCGTTGCCGTGCACGTCGGCAGACGCCGGGCCCGGGCTGAGCACGCGGAAATCAATCCCGTCCCAGCGCCACGTCTGCCCCGCCAGGCACGCCTGCATCGGCACCGGCATGCGCGCAGGCTCCCCGGCATAG
>JAFKMZ010000076.1 GCA_017305055.1 Lysobacterales bacterium | reverse complement strand
GCGGCTTCTGGAAGTGGCCGGCGCGGCGCATATCCGCCTCGCGTTCTTCCATGGCCGCGGCGGCTCGGCCAGCCGCGGCGGCGCGCGCATGATGCCCGCGCTGATGTCGGCGCCGCGCGGCGCGGTCGACGGCATCCTGCGCGTGACCGAGCAGGGCGAGGTGATCCACCGCAAGTACGGCATCCGCGCGCTGGCGTTGCGCAACCTGGAGCAGACGGTCGGCGCCACCCTGCGTGCCAGCCTGCGTCCGCGCGCCGCCGAGTCGCGCGAGGAACGCTGGCGCGGACAGATGGATGTCCTGTCGGAGTGCAGCCGCCGGACCTATCGCGCGCTGATCGAGCGCGACGGCTTCGTCGAATATTTCCGCAGCGCCACCCCGATCGACGTGATCGAGCGCATGACGCTCGGCTCGCGACCGGCGAGCCGCCGCAGCATGCGCGGCGTGGAGGACCTGCGCGCCATCCCCTGGGTGTTCGCCTGGACCCAGTGCCGCGCGATCATTCCCGGCTGGTATGGCCTGGGCAGCGCGCTGGCGCACGGACTGGAACGTTTCGGCGCCGAGGCCATGGGTGAAATGGCGCGCGACTGGGCGTTCTTCGCCAACGCGCTGAACGACGTGGAGATGGTGCTCGCCAAGTGCGACCTGGACATTGCCGAGGCGTTCTCGACGCTGTCCGGCGCGCTGCACGAAGACTTCTTCGCCCTGATCCGCGCTGAATTCACCCGCACCCGCGACACTCTGCTGCAACTGCGCGGCAGCGATGCGCTGTTCGCAGGCGAACCGCGCCTGGCTGCGTCGATCCGCCTGCGCAATCCCTACGTCGACCCCATGAGCGTATTGCAGGTTGACCTGCTGCGCCGCTGGCGCGCCAGCGGCCGCGTGGACGACGACTTGCTGCACGCCCTGGTCGCCTGCGTCAACGGCGTCTCCCAAGGTCTGCAAAACACCGGGTGACCCGGTTCGACTTGACCCGTGATGCGTGATGCTTGTCACCACGAAATCATCCAGAACCTCCGCCATGCGCACCACCCTGAGACTCGATGAAGACGTGCTGGCTGCCGCGCGCGCCTTGGCAGGACAACAGGACCGGACGCTGGGCGAGGTCGTGTCCGAGTTGGTCCGCCCGGCCTGGCGCCTGCTGCTGCCGCGCCGGAGTACCGCAACGGGATCCGTCTGATGCCGGTATGCCCGGGCGCCAGGCCGATGACGCTCGAGGAGATCAACGAGCTGCGTGACGACACGTCGTGGGTGCGGTGAGCGGCAAAGCGAGGTCAGGTGTGCGCGAGGTTCGTGCGTCCTGGCCCGGAGAGGGGACGACGACCTGGCTGCTGGCGCTCGCCGTACAGCATGGCGGCCACCTCGCCACCTTCGACCGGCGGCTGGTGACCAACGCGGTGCACGGCGGCGACGCCGCGCGCCACGTCATCGAGTAACCGCGTCCCCGGCACTCCAGCCATCCCTCGGACCCCTGGCACGATCAAGAACAGGTCGGAAGGCATCGTCCGTCAGCGCCCTGCAAGAATCCGGGCTGGGCCATGGGACGCGGGCGGGTTCAGGGTACAAACGATGGTGAGGTGGGCATGGAGGGCGGCGACGCGTTCGCGGCGGGGGAGTTTCTTCCAGGCGATTTCCAGGCGCAGTGCCGCACCGTGGTCGGCGACCCAGACCCAGCCCAGCAGGCGTCGCGGCGGGTTGGCGCGGGTAAAGCGCGCGCCCTTGCCGGCGAGGTGCTTGGCGTAGCGTTGCTCGGGGTCGCGTGCGATCCCGGTATACACGCGGCCGTCTGTGCATTCGAGCAGATAGACGGCCCAGGCCTCGCGGTTGGGCGCTGGTGTCATGTTCGGCTCAGGCCCACTCGACCAGGCCCTCGGCCTCGCAGACGGCTTTCCACGACGGGCGTGACTTCAGCCGCGTGGCCAGCGCGTCCAGTTGCGGCCAGGTGGTGGCTGGGCGCGGCATGTTGCGCGACCAGCGCATCAGCATCAAGGCGTACAGGTCGACCAGGCTGAACGTGTCACCGAGCATATATGGGCCGTGCGCGGCGAGATGGGCGTCGATGCGCGTCCAGGCCTTCTCGATGCCGATGCGTGCCGCTTCCTTGATGTTGTCGGCAGCAGCCGGCAGGTGATCACCCGGGTAGAACCACTGGCGGAACAGCGGCTGCAGCGTGTTGGCCAGATACAGCATCCATTGCAGGTAGTCGGCGCGTCCGGCGCTGCCCGGGGCAGGCGCCAATGCCGCCCCGGCATGTCGCTCGGTCAGCAGCATCGCCAGCGCGGCGGCTTCGCCATGCGGCACGCCGTCGACCAGCAAGGTCGGCACCACGCCGCTCGGGTTGATCGCCAGGTATCCGGGACTGCGCTGCTCGCCCTTGTCGAGGTCGAGGCGCTTGAGCACGTGCGGCGCGCCAATCTCCAGCAGCGCCAGGTGCACCACCAGGTTGGCCGAACCCGGGGCGTAGTAGAGCGTGTACATGGCAGTCGTCCTTGAGGTATTCCGCGCATGATACGCCGAGCCGGCCCGTGGCCTGCACCGCGCCGTGAAGCGAAGAGTGGGAAATGAAAAGCGGACCTGGACGGTGACGCGGCTTCGCTCGTACGCCTCGTTTTTCAGCCGTCCAGCTCGGCCCAGCGGGCATAGGCATGGTCGAGGGCAGCCTGGGCGGCGGCGAGTTCCTCGTTCGCCTTGAGGATCGCCGCGCGGTCCTGCCGGAAGAACCCCGGGTCGTTCATCGTGTGCGCACGCCTGGCGATATCCGCTTCCAGGGCCTCGATCTGTTGCGGCAATTGCTCGAGTTCGTGCTGCAGCTTGAAGCTGCGCTTGAGCCTTGGCGTCTTCCCGGTCTGCCGACGCGGGCTGGAGTCCGCGGCCTGGCCTGCATTCGCCGCCGGGGCGTCGGGTGCCGCGGAATCCCCTCCAGGTTGCGCCGGCTGCGGCCGCTGCCGCAACCAGTCGCTGTAGCCGCCGACGTATTCGCCGATCCGGCCGTGGCCTTCCAGCACCAGGGTGCTGGTCACCACGTTGTCGAGGAAGGCGCGGTCGTGGGATACCAGAAGCAGGGTGCCCTGGTAGTCGGTGAGCAGTTCCTCCAGCAATTCCAGCGTTTCCACGTCGAGGTCGTTGGTCGGCTCGTCCAGCACCAGCAGGTTGGATGGCCGGGAAAACAACTTGGCCAGCAACAGGCGGTTGCGTTCTCCGCCTGACAACCGGGTGATCGGCGCGCGCGCCCGTTCCGGCGAGAACAGGAAATCCTGCAGGTAGCCGATGATGTGCTTGCGCTGGCCGTTGAGCTCGATGAATTCCAGGCCGCCGGCGACGTTGTCCACGGCGTTGAGGCTGTCGTCCAGTTGCAGGCGGTGCTGGTCGAAGTAGGCGATTTCGGCGCCTGTGCCCAGTTTGGCCGTGCCATGGTCCGGCACCAGCTCGCCCAGCATGATCTTCAGCAGCGTGCTCTTGCCGGCGCCGTTCGGGCCGATGATGCCGATGCGGTCGCCGCGCAACACGGTGGTGCTGAGGTCGTCGATCAGGATGCGGCCATCGTAGCCATGGGTCACGTGCTCGAGTTCGATCACCTTCCTGCCGGAAGCGTGCGCGTGGCCGAGCGTCATCCGCGCATTGCCACTGTGCTCGCGGCGTTGCGCGCGTTCCCTGCGCAATGCCTCCAGCGCGCGCACGCGGCCTTCGTTGCGCGTGCGCCGGGCCTTGATGCCCTGGCGGATCCACACCTCTTCCTGCGCCAGTTTCCTGTCGAACAGCGCATTGGCCTGGGCCTCGGCGTGTCGGCGTTCCTCGCGGCGGCGCAGGTAGTTGTCGTAGTCGCCGGGCCAGTCGGTCAGCGCGCCGCGATCGATCTCCACGATGCGCGTGGCCAAGGCGCGCAGAAAACTGCGGTCGTGGGTGATGAAGACGATGCTGCCCGGGAATTGCTTGAGGAACGTCTCCAGCCAGCCGATCGCCTCGATATCCAGGTGGTTGGTCGGCTCGTCCAGCAGCAGCACGTCCGGCTTGCGCACCAGCGCCTGGGCCAGCAGCACGCGGCGTTTCATGCCGCCGGACAGCGCGGCGAAGTCGGCGTCGCCCGGCAGTTCGAGCTGGGTCAGCACCTGGTCCACGCGGCGATCCAGGTCCCAGCCGTGCTGCGCCTCGCTTTTCACCTGCACGTCACCCAGCGCGTCGAGGTCGCCGTGCGCCAGCAGCTGGTGATAGCGGGCCAGCAGGCGGCCGAGGTCGCCGAGGCCTTCGGCGACCACGCTGAACACGCTGCCGGCGGTGTCGTGCGGCACCTCCTGGGCCATGCGCGCGACCACCACGCCGTTCTGCACGCGCACTTCGCCATCGTCGGCGTGCAGCTCGCCGGTGATCAACCGCATCAGGGTCGACTTGCCGGCGCCATTGCGCCCGACCACGCACACCCGTTCGTTCGCCTCGATGGACAGGCTGACCTGTTCGAGCAGGAGTGGGCCGCCGATGCTGAAGTCGACGCGAAGCAATTGGACCAGGGACATCCGCCCATTGTAACGGCAGCCCGGGTGAACCCACGCCAGTTGCCGTGGCCCGCTCGTGGGCGATGCGCGCGGCAATGACCGGGATGCATCACCCATCCACATACGACCATTCCCGGCGGCAGGCGGATCCCTGCAGGGGGCGGGCGGAGGGTTACTTCAGCTTGGCGGCCTGGCGCAGCGCCTCGGCGCGGTCAGTCATCTCCCACGAGAACGCAGTAAAGGGGCCGGCGCGCCTTTTCACCTTCTGCCCGTTCTCGAACACTTCGTAGTCGTAGTAGCTGTTCGGCTTGGGCAGGCGCCCGAAGTGTCCGTAGCTCGCGCTCGCCTGGTACATCGGGTGGATGAGGTCGAGCATCTGCAGGATGCCGTACGGGCGCAGGTCGAAGTGATCGCGGATCAGCTTCTCGATCTTCTCGTCGCTGATCTTGCCGGTGCCGAACGTGGTGACCGAGATCGAGGTCGGCTTGGCCACGCCGATGGCGTAGCTCACCTGCACCTCGCAGCGGTCGGCAATGCCGGCGGCGACGATGTTCTTGGCGACGTAGCGCGCGGCATACGAGGCCGAGCGGTCCACCTTGGACGGATCCTTGCCGGAGAACGCGCCACCGCCGTGGCGGGCCCAGCCACCGTAGGTGTCGACGATGATCTTGCGCCCGGTCAGGCCGCAGTCTCCGACCGGGCCGCCGATCTCGAACTTGCCGGTCGGGTTGATGTGGAACTGGGTGCCCTTGTGCAGCCACTTGGCGGGCAGCACGGGTTTGAGGATGTGCTCGCGCACCGCCTCGATCAGGTCCTTTTGCTTGATGCCCGGGTCGTGCTGGGTCGACAGCACCACGGCGTCGATCGCCACCGCCACGCCGTCCTCGTAGCGCAGGGTGACCTGGCTCTTGGCATCCGGGCGCAGCCACGGCAGCGGCGAGTTCTTCTGCTTGCGCACCTGCGCCTGCTGCTCGACCAGACGATGCGAGAAATGGATCGCCGCCGGCATGTAGGTCTTGGTCTCGTTGGTGGCGTAGCCGAACATCAGGCCCTGGTCGCCGGCGCCCTGGTCTTCCGGGCGCTTGCGGGCGACGCCCTGGTTGATGTCGGGCGACTGCTTGCCGATCAGGTTCAGCACGCCACAGGTGGCGCCGTCGAAGCCGACGTCGCTGGAGTCGTAGCCGATGTCCAGGATCACCTTGCGCGTGATCGCCTCGAGGTCGATCCAGGCGTTGGTGGTGATCTCGCCGGCGACGATGGCGACACCGGTCTTGACCATGGTCTCGCAGGCCACATGCGCAGCCGGGTCCTTGGCGATGACCGCGTCCAGCACCGCGTCCGAGATCTGGTCGGCGACTTTGTCCGGGTGGCCTTCGGATACGGATTCGGAGGTGAACAGGTAGTTCGACATCGGGCGAATATCCCTCGTTGCGGATGGAAAGATACGAATGCGCCATGATACTGCGACAGGGCTGGCTTTACAGCGGTTGGGCGCGCGCTGCAGGCGACGATTGGATTGCGGTTCAGCCGTCCATTGTCCAGGGCGTGAATGCTTGCGGTCGCCAGGCTACGGGCCAGGCCGCCTGGACGTGCCAGGTCTCACTGCGCTTCCACGCGGTTGCGGCCGCGCTCCTTGGCCAGGTACAGCGCCCGGTCGGCGCGTGCGAACACCGTGGCCGGCGTATCGCCGGCGCCCACCCCGGTGACCCCGCAGCACAGGGTGATGCGTACCGGCTTCTGCCGGCCACGAAAACTCGTGGCTTCGATCTGCCTGCGCAGGGACTCCGCCTTCTGCCGGCCTGCCTGCAGATCCGCGCCAGACAGGATCACCGTGAATTCCTCGCCGCCGTATCGCGCCAGCACGTCATCCGGGCGCAGCACCGTGGCCAGCTGGCGCGCGACGATACACAAGGCCCGGTCGCCGGCGGCGTGGCCATACTGGTCGTTGATGCGCTTGAAATGGTCTATGTCGAGGACCAGCAGGCAGGCGACCCGGCCTGCCTGCGCCTGCTGGCAAACCTCGGCCATGCGCTGCTCGAAGACCAGGCGGTTGGCGATACCGGTCAGCGGATCGGTCGTGGCCCGCTGGTGTTCCTTGCGCAGGCTGACCTCCATGTCCTGGGTGGAGCGTTCCAGCTCATGGATGCGGCGGTCCATCTGTTCCGAGCGGGTCTGCCAGAGGCGGGCGCGCGCATCCTCCTGGTCGTGGAAGGCCTTCAGGTAGGAAGAGATCGCCTGCATGCGCTGCTGGATCTCGGTCTGCAGCGAATTCAGTTCCGGCGCCGCCTGCAGCCGGGTACCGAGGGCATCCATCTCGCTGGTCAGGTTGCGGTCCAGCGCCTGGCGGGCGCTGACACCGTCGGCCCGGTCGGCGTCTGCGCACTCCAGGTATTGCGCCAGTTCGCCCAGCTGCGCGATCACCTGGGTCAGCAGCTGCTGGACGGCGACCAGTTGCCTCGCCCGTTGCTGCTGGTCCTGGTTGAGCAGCCGGGCCAACATCGCGGCCTGCGCGGGGACCTGGTCCAGATTGCGGCTGGCAGCGATTTCCGCGCGCAGCTGTGCCCACTCGGCACAGGTGGAGTGGTCGGGTTCCAGCTGGTCGATCAGATCCAGCAATGTCGCCCCGGCACGGCTGGGCTGGTCGGCCTGGGCGGCCGGCGCAGCCTCGGCTGGTGGCGGCTGCATGTCCGCATCCAGCGAGCGCATGGCCGTGGTCAGCTCGTGCACCAGCGCCTGCAGGGACTCCTCGTTCTGCGGTTCGCGCAGGCGTTGGCGCAGGTAGCCCAGGACCTCATCGAGCGGCCGCTCGCGGCCTTCGGCAGCGTGGGTAAGTCGCGTGGCCAGGATGCGCAGCATCACGTCGATGCGTGGCCAGTGCTCGGCGTCAACTTCCGACGGATCGATGACGTCATGCATGAAGCGCGTTCTCCAGTGGAATACGCATGCACAAGTGTGACAACCCCCCTGGCAGCGATATTACGTGACTCCATTTGCGAACGCACGCCCGCTGCCAGGGGGCCTGCTTGCAGGCGACGCACTGGCGGGACTCATCGGAAATGCATGAGCCCACCCGCGACCGCAGATGGGCTCATGCGAGCGTGGCCCGGCCGCTGGGATCAGGCAGAGAGCTTCAGCTCGCTGCGCAGCCGCAGGGTGGCGGCCACCATGTTGCGCAGGGCGGCTTCCACCTCCGGCCAGCCGCGGGTCTTCAGACCGCAATCCGGGTTCACCCACAGCTGCCCGGGCTTCAGCACGGCGAGGGCACGGCGCAGCAGGTCGGTGATCTCTGCCTGGTCGGGAATGCGCGGCGAATGGATGTCGTACACGCCCGGGCCAATGTCGTTCGGGTAGTGGAACTTCACGAACGCATCCAGCAGCTCCATGCGCGAGCGGCTGGTCTCCATCGAGATCACGTCGGCGTCCATGGCGGCGACGGCCTCGATGATGTCGTTGAACTCCGAGTAGCACATGTGGGTGTGGATCTGCGTGGCATCGCGCACGCCGCCGGCGGTGATGCGGAAGCACTCGACCGCCCACGCCAGGTAGCCGGCCCAGTCGGCGCGGCGCAGCGGCAGGCCTTCGCGCAGCGCCGGCTCATCGATCTGGATCACGCCGATGCCGGCCGCCTCCAGGTCGTGCACCTCGTCGCGCAGTGCGAGCGCCATCTGCCGGCACACGGTCTCCCGTGGCAGGTCGTCGCGCACGAACGACCACTGCAGCATGGTCACCGGGCCGGTCAGCATGCCCTTCATGGGCTTGCTGGTGAGCGACTGCGCATAGCTGGACCAGGCCACGGTCATCGGTGCCGGGCGGCCGATGTCGCCCCAGATCACCGGAGGCTTGACGCAGCGCGAACCGTAACTCTGCACCCAGCCGAGCTTGGTGAACAGATAGCCGTCCAACTGCTCGCCGAAATACTCGACCATGTCGTTGCGCTCAGGCTCGCCGTGCACCAGCACGTCCAGGCCAATCGACTCCTGGAAGCGCACGACGTGCTCGACTTCCTGCTTCAGCAGCGTGTCGTAGGCGTCGTCGTCGAGGCGGCCGGCGCGATGCGCGGCACGGGCCTTGCGCAGCTCGTCGGTCTGTGGGAACGAGCCGATCGTGGTGGTGGGCAGCAGCGGCAGCGGACGCGCCTCGGCCTGGGTCAGGGCGCGCCTGGCGTGCGGCGAGCGGCGCAGCGTGCTCTGCGGGCTCAGCGCATTCAGGCGTGCGCGTACGGCCGGGTTCTTGATGCCGTGCGCTTGCAGTTGCTCGTCCAGCTGGGCCTGCTGCTCGGCGAGTGCCGTCGTGGCTGCGGCGTTGCCGTCCAGGGCGTCGGCGTAGGCGCGCAATTCCTCGATTTTCTGCCGGGCGAAGGCCATGGTGGCGCGCCGCGCCGGATCCAGGGCATTTTCCGCGGTGAGGTCGATGGGCGTGTGCAGCAGCGAACACGAAGGTGCCAGCCACAGCCGCCCGCTGCCGACCGCCGCCAGTGCCCTGCGCAGCAAGGCCTGCACGCGATCCGGATGGCTGCGCCAGACGTTGCGTCCGTCGACGACACCGGCACTGAGCACGGCGTGGGCTGGAAGCGCGGCCAGCACCGCATCGATCTGGGCGGGCGCGCGCACCAGGTCGACGTGCAGGCCGTCCACTGGCAGGCCGGCGGCCAGCGCGAGGTTGTCGCCCAGCGCCCCGAAATATGTGGCCAGCAGGAGTTTCGGCCCGTGTGCGGCTGCAAGCGTGGCGTAGGCGCGGCGATAGGCCTCGCCGGTCGCCCCGTCCTGGTCGAGCACCAGGCAGGGTTCGTCCAGCTGCACCCATTCGGCGCCGGCGGCGGCGAGTTTCTGCAGCAGCTCGGCATAGGCCGGAAGCAGCGCATCGAGCAGCGCCAGCGGGTCGCTGCCGTCGACGGTCTTGGCCAGCAGCAGGAACGACAGCGGACCGAGCACCACCGGGCGCGCCGCGTGGCCGAGGGCCTTGGCCTCCAGGAACTCGGCGACCGGCTTGTCGCCGCGCAGGGCAAACTCCTGACCAGCCTCGAGCTCCGGCACGATGTAGTGGTAGTTGGTATCGAACCACTTGGTCATTTCCAGCGCGTGCAGGTCGACACCGTCACCCTTGTGGCCGCGCGCCATGGCGAAATAGCCGTCCAGATGCCCCTTCTCGAACACCGGCCGGAAGCGCGCGGGGATGGCGTCGAACAGCACGGCGGTGTCCAGCACCTGGTCGTACAGGCTGAAATCGTTGCAGGCCACGACATCGGCACCGGCGTCACGGGCCAGCTGCCAATGGCGCTGGCGCAGCGTGCGGGCGGTTTCGAGTAGCTCGGAGGCGCCGGTTTTGCCACGCCAATGCGCTTCCAGCGCGCGCTTGAGTTCACGCTTGAGACCGATGCGCGGAAAGCCGAGAAAGGTGACCTGTGCCATGAAGTGGTTCCTCTTGGATCTGGGTGACGATGTCGAAGGATGTCGGGCTGTCGCCTGGGGCTGGGCGCGAGGCGCCCGCCTTGGCGGGGGACGTCGGAACGGGCCGGTTCGTGGCCTTCATCCGCAGCCATGACGATGCGTCGGTTCCAAGGGCCCGGGACGGCCCTCCTGCCTATTCATCGGTGTATGCGGATGAAAAGATGTCTTGAGCAAAAGCGGACATTACGGCGAGTGCCGGCCCGAGTCAATGGGCGGCGGGCCGGAAGCAGCGACAGGCGGGTGGGTGCTGCGTATGGTTGCGTGCAGCCTCAGGCGGCGAGCGCGGCCTGGTCGGCCAGCACGGCGAAGTAGTCGCGGGTCTGGCGCAGTTGCTCGCTCGCCGAGCCGGCGCGGTTCACCACCTGGCGGAAGGCGGCATTCTCCGGGCGGTCCTTGGCGTACCAGCCCAGGTGCTTGCGCGCGATGCGCACGCCGGCCTCTTCGCCGTAGAACGCGTACAGCTGCTCGAGGTGATGGAGCAGGATGGCTGCCACTTCGTCCGGCGCGGGTTCCGCGAGCAGCTTGCCGTGCTCCAGGAAGTGCGCGATCTCGCGGAAGATCCAGGGGCGGCCCTGGGCGCCGCGGCCAATCATCACGGCGTCGGCACCGGTGAGATCCAGCACCTGCCGCGCCTGCTGCGGCGTGGTCACGTCGCCGTTGGCCAGCACCGGGATGCACACGGCGGCCTTCACCGCCGCGATGGTGGCGTACTCGGCCTCACCGGCGTAACGGTCGGCGCGCGTGCGGCCATGCACGGCCAGCGCGGCGATGCCGGCATCCTCCGCGATATGGGCGATGTGCACCGCGTTGCGGTGCTCGTGATCCCAGCCGGTGCGGATTTTCAATGTGACCGGCACCGCCACCGCTTCCACCACGGCCTTGACGATGCGCGCGACCAGGGGTTCGTCCTGCAGCAGCGCGGAGCCGGCCCAGACGTTGCACACTTTCTTTGCCGGGCAGCCCATGTTGATGTCGATGATCTGCGCGCCGTTGGCGACGTTGAAGCGCGCCGCCTCGGCCAGCATGCCCGGATCGTAGCCGGCAATCTGCACGCTGACCGGCTCCGGCTCGCCGACGTGGTCCATGCGATGCAGTGATTTGCGGGTATGCCACAGGCTGGGGTCGGCGGTGGTCATCTCGGACACCGCCAGACCCGCGCCGAGCTGCTTGCACAGCACGCGGAACGGTTTGTCGGTGACCCCAGCCATGGGGCCAAGGACGACGGGCGGGTCGATGCGATAGGGGCCGATGCGCATGCTCGGGCTCAGCCGGCGTCGAAGGCGGCGCGCAGCCAGGTCTGGCGGGCTGTCTCGGCGGGGCCGTCGTAGCTGACCACGTCGAAGCGGCAAGGGCGCCGCGCGTGCTGGGCGTGTGCGGCCAGCCATTGCCGCGCGGCCAGGATCAGGCGCTCGCGCTTGCGTGCCGTCACCGATGCTGTAGCGTCGCCGTGGCCCGCGCTGCGGCGATAGCGCACCTCGACGAAGACGATCGTGTCGCCGTCGCGCATGACCATGTCCAGCTCGCCGCGTCGGGTCAGGTAATTGCGTGCCAGCAGCTGCAGGCCAGCCTGCTCGAGCGCGGTGCGCGCGCGTTGCTCGAACGCTGCGCCATGGGGCTCGCGCATCAGTCCTGGCGCACCGGGACCATGACCGGCCCCGGCGGCGCTCCGATGCTGGAGCTGGGGGGCGGCGCGACGCTTGATGCCGGCATCGGCAGGGCCTGGATCTGTCCCGGCTCAGGTGGTGCGGCCGACGGCACGTTGTCCATTTGCAGGCTGCCGTCGAGCGGGTGCGCCATGCCATTGGCAAACACCGCCCACGTCAGCACGCGGCGGATACGTCCGAACTGGTCCGAGGTGAGCTGGCCGGTGGCGCCGGGCAGATAGCTGCCTGGATTGTTGCGCAGCCAGTCGAGGTAGGGCACGAGGTTCCAGGCATCCATGCCGAAGGCAAACAGGCGTGCCGTGGCGCCACGCGCGGAGGGCAGCAGCGCCTCGACATCGACGAATGGCGGCAGGCCTGGCTGGGCGTTGAACAGCCAGGGCGCATCGCAGAATTCGACGCCGTCCAGGTCGCGGTTGCTGGCTGCATCGTCCGAGCCATCGTAGACGTGCGAGGTGGCCACCACCGGCAACTGGACCTTGGCGGCGCGCAGCTGCGGCACCAGCACGCGCGCCTGCGCCGGACGCATGCTGATGAACACGCCGGCATCTTCGGGGGCGTTGGCCAGGTTCAGGCCGGCAATCGCCGTGCCGCCGCTCTCGAACGTGGCGGCGCCCAGCAGCGTGCCGCCGCGCGCCGCGTACTCGGCCTTGAAGGCGGTCAGTGCACGCTGGGAAAAGTCGGCGCTGGAAACGATGGTATAGGCGTGGCGCAGCCCACGCTCGATCATGTGCGCCGCAGCCTGGGCGCCCTCGGTCTCCGGCATCAGGCCGAATTCGCTCGCGTCGCCGGCGGGCAGCCGGCGACTGTCCGGGTGGTTCAGGGCCAGTGTGGGTACCGGCAGCCTGGACTGCTTGAACAGCGCAGCTACGGCATCGCGGGTCAGCGGGCCGACCACCAGTTGCGCACCATCGCCCAACGCCTGCTGGTAGCCGCTGAGCGCCCCCTCGGGCGTGCTGTGGGTGCTGTAGACGCGCACTGCGGGACGTGGTGCCTGCTCGCGTCCGGCATCGAAATAGGCGGCGAAGAAACCCTCCGCGACCGAGGTGCCGACGGCGGCGTAGGAACCGTCGAGCGGCAGCAGCAAGGCCAGGTGCTCCGGCACCTTGTAGCCTTCGCGCACATTGGCGTTGGCGCCAGGCAGCAGCGTGCCGACGGGGCGCTGCAGCTGGGCCGGCGGCTGCACCACGGTGACGCCGAGGCTGGCCAGGGCGGCGTTGATCCAGGGCAGCATGCGGTCTCCGGCCTGCATGGCGGCGGCGCGCTGCTTGAGCGGGCCGGCGCCGAGCATGGCCAATTGCCTGACGATCTGCTGCTGGTTCTGCTGGCGGTCGAAGCCGCTCAGCTGGTCCTGCATCTCGGCACGGGTGCGCGCGCTGCCCCAGTGGTCGCCGTCGGCTGCGAGCGCGCGCGCGCGCAGCTCCAGCAGGCGGGGGCGCAGGACGGCGGGCACCACCACCTGTGGCTCGATGGTCAGGCGCAGCGCCTCGGGGAGGTTGTGCGTATCCAGGGCACGCTCGGCGCGCAACAGGTCCAGGCGCAGGGGTTCGTCGCCGGCGAGCCTGCTGCGGTCGATCTTCTGCAGCGTGGGCGCGGCGCGGTCCAGTTCGCCACCCTGGCGCCAGCTTTCCGCGGCCAGCAGGCGATAGTGGTCGGCGCGGCCCCGGTTGGCGTCGGCCAGGGCCAGGTAGGCCTGGGCCGCGGCGTCGAAATGGCCGCCGCCGGCCAGCGCCGCGGCATCGTGCGCGGCGGCAGTCTCGGTTGCCGACGGCCGCGTGCTTACCGGTGCGCAGGCCGCCAGCACCAGCGACATGACCAGTGCGCTGACGATGGCCTGGGCAAAGCGCGGGAGGCGCATGGAAGGATTCCGGGTCGTCATGATCGCAATGCGCGATGATAGCGGATCACGCCTCGTGCCTGAGTCGAGTCTGCCGGATGTCGAGTGTCGCTGCGGGTTGCCTGCATGTGGTCGCCACCCCGATCGGGAACCGCGATGATCTGTCATCGCGCGCCGTGGCGGTGTTGCGCGCGGCCAGCGTGATCGCCGCGGAGGACACCCGCCACAGCCGCCCCTTGCTGCTGTACCACGGCATCGACACGCCGCTGCTCGCGCTGCATGAATACAACGAGCGCGAGGCGGTGGCGGGGCTGGTGGAGCGCATGCTGGGCGGCCAGTCGGTGGCCCTGGTCAGCGACGCCGGCACGCCGCTGGTCAGCGATCCGGGGTTTCGCCTGGTCCGTGCCGCGCGGATGGCTGGCGTACGCTGCATACCCGTGCCGGGTGCCTGCGCTGCCATTGCCGCGTTGTCGGTGGCGGGGCTGCCGAGCGACCGCTTCGTCTTCGAGGGCTTCCTGCCGCCGCGATCCGCCGCCCGCCGCAGCCGCCTGCGCGAGCTTGCCGGCGATCCGCGCACGCTCATTTTCTACGAGTCGGCGCACCGGATTGCCGAGAGCCTGGCGGACATGCGCGACGTCTTCGGTGGGGTGCGTGAGGCGGTATTGGCGCGCGAGTTGACCAAGATGTTCGAGACCGTGCTCGGCGAGCCCCTGGATACCCTGGCGGCGCGGGTTGCCGCCGACCCCGACCAGCAACGTGGCGAGTGCGTGGTGCTGGTGTCCGGTCGCGGCGAGGACGTCGATGCGCAGCTGGCCGAGGGTCGGCGCATCTTTGCCGTCCTGCGCGAGGAGTTGCCGCCGGCGAAGGCGGCACGGCTAGCCGCTGCGCTCAGCGGGGCGCCACGCAAGGCGCTGTATGCCGATGGCCAGCACGAGCGGTGACACTGGCCCGGATGCTTTCGGCCGCACTCAGCGTGGCCCGAGCACCACTGGCAATTGACTGGCGCTGGGCAGCCCGGAGCGCCGCTGCAGCACGCCCTGGTCGTCCAGGTAGACGATACCCGGCGTGCCCTGGAAACCCATCTGCAGCATCAGTTTCTCGTTGCCGTCGAGCTTCTGGCGTACGGCTTCCGGCACCTTGTCGGCAGCCTCGATCCCACCCTTGTCGAACGTCTGCTCATTGCGCACGAGCGCGTCGGAAGGCGACTTGGCAGTCAGCATCGTGGCCGCCTTGTTCGCGCTGTCCGCCCGGATCACGCCGACCATGACGTGGCGCAGCTGTACCTTGCCGGATTCGACCCAGGGCCGGGCAGCCTCCCAGAAGCGGTGGCAGTACGGGCAGTTCGGGTCGGTGAATGCATACACCACGCGCGGCGCGTTGGCGGCGCCGTCGGCGATCCAGGTACTGGATTCCAACGCGGCCCATTGTCGCTTGGACAGGGGCAGGGTCACCAGGCGACGCAGCGCGCCGGCACCGACGTCGTTGCCCTTGGCGTCAACCAGCACACCGACCAGGGCGTGCTGGCCGTCGGCTGTGGTGTAGACGGTGAGCGGCTCCTGTCCGGCCACGCCGGCGTAGCCATGCAGGCCGGACGGGGCATCGAAGTCACCCATGATCTCCAGACCCTGTGCCTCGATCTTGGCCAGTACGGCAGGCCGCGAGGTGCTGACGGCGGCAGGTGCCGTTGCGCCTGGCTGGGTCTGGCCGGGGGCGCCGGACTGGCCGTTGCAGGCTGTCGTCGTCAACAACACACAAGCCCACAACAAGGCCTTGGAACAAGCGGAAATCTTCATGCAACCTCTCGGGGGTTTGCGCCTGGAGCGCACGCAGGGGAACGGATCTGGGACCTTGCCGCCGATGCGCGACAAGGCGCAAACCGCATCGCGGCGCAGTATAGCCGTTGCCGGGCAGGGGCCGGCGCGGTGGTTTGCCACGTACTTTGGGCTTTGCCGTGGGCATTCGATTACACTGGCATTGGAGTCGGCCGGACAGTCGCGTCGCGCGATGAGCGCATCGAGGAAAGTCCGGGCTCCACAGGGCAGAGTGCCAGGCAACTCCTGGGCAGCGCGAGCTGACGGCCAGTGCAACAGAGAGCAGACCGCCGATGGCCCGCAAGGGCACAGGCAAGGGTGAAAGGGTGCGGTAAGAGCGCACCGCGTACGGGGCCAACGCCGTACGGCACGGTAAACCCCACTCGGAGCAAGACCAAATAGGGGAACGATAACGCGGCCCGCGTTGTTCCCGGGTAGGTCGCTGGAGCCAGGTGGCGACGCCTGGCCGAGAGGAATGACTGTCGCGTCGCAAGACGTACAGAACCCGGCTTACAGGCCGACTCCACCTCTCCTTTGGGTACGCCGGCAGTGCTGCTTTCCGGGCCGATGCGGAAAGCGGCGCTGCCTGCGCGCTCCCCAACGGATTGCCTCGGAAGTCTTGGTCCTGGCGCACGCGCGTCGTCCGGGTGCCAGGAAGCGCGGGATTCCGAAAAATAATTGTTCGTGCATTCAAGCACCTTGCGATTGGTTGTAAGAAAGCACTGTAGCCTTGGCCGGGGGTGTGGCTTTCTCATTGATTCACAAGCGATTTTCCTTGACATCCCGCTTCGCCCACAGTTATCGTGGACTTTGGTGAGAAATTGTGGGTTTTTGTGGAATGAAGCCGGTGTTCCAAGGCGAAACCGCCATTACCGTGGACGACAAGGGTCGTCTCACGGTACCGACCGCGTATCGCGAGCTGGTGGCCCGCGAGTGCGGCAACCGGCTGGTGATCACCTACAACCCGTTCGAGCCGGGTTGCCTGTGGCTGTTTCCGCATGCGGAGTGGGAACCGGTGCGTGACCAGGTCAACGCCTTGTCCAAGGTGGTGATGGCGCACCGCGATCTGCAGATGAAGCTGGTGGGTGCGGCGGCGGTGGTCGAACTGGATGGCGCGGCGCGGATCCTGCTGCCGGCCAATCAGCGCGCCACCACGGGCATCGAGAAGAAGGCCGTGCTGCTTGGCATGGGCAACAAATTCGAGCTGTGGAGCGAGCAGGCGCACCTGGCCAAGATTCGGCAGGTCATCGGCGAGAACGGAATCACCGACGAGATGGCGAGCCTGCGCCTCTAGGCCAGACGAGAGCGGGAGTGCGGCGTGGCGAACCCTGAGCAGCCATTGCGGCATGTCCCGGTGATGTTGGATGAGGCGGTGGAGGGTCTGTCGGTGCGCGCAGACGGACGATACCTTGATGGCACATTTGGTCGCGGTGGACACGCGCGTGCGGTGCTGGCCCGGCTTGGCGCGCATGGCCAGTTGCTGCTGATGGACCGCGACCCGGCGGCCATCGCCGCGGCGCGCGACGAATTTGCCGACGATCCGCGCGTGGCCATCCGCCAGGCCAATTTCTCCAGCCTGGGCACGTGGGAGGCCACCGCCGCCGGGCTCGATGGCGTGCTGCTCGACCTCGGCGTCTCCTCGCCGCAGCTGGACGAGGCGGCGCGTGGTTTCAGCTTCCTGCACGACGCGCCGCTGGACATGCGCATGGATCCGGAGACCGGACCCGGCGTGGCGGACTTCCTGGCCCGCGCCAGCGAGGCGGAGATTGCCGACGTGCTGTGGGAGTACGGCGAGGAGCGCCATGCGCGGCGCATCGCCCGGGCCATCGTCGCCGAGCGGCAGGCGCGGCCGCTGCTGCGCACCACCCAGCTGGCTGCGCTGATCGAGCGCGTGGTGGGCTGGCACGAGCCCGGCAAGCATCCGGCGACACGCAGCTTCCAGGCCCTGCGCATCCAGGTGAATGGGGAATTGGCCGCCCTGCAGGCCGGACTCGAGGTTGCCCTCGAACGCCTGCGCCCTGGTGGCCGGCTGGCGGTGATCAGCTTCCATTAGCTGGAGGACCGCAGCGTCAAGCGGTTCATCCGCGCCCAGTCGGGTCGCGTGCAGAACCGCCGGCGCGGGCCGCCGGTGGTGGCGCCGGCAGCGCGGCTCATGGCAGTGGGCAAGGCGCACTTTCCGGGTGCTGCCGAGTTGGCAGCCAATCCGCGTGCGCGCTCGGCGGTGCTGCGCATCGCGGAAAAATTGCCCGCGGCGGTGGCCGCATGAGGCTGCTTGGCATCATTGTGCTGCTTGGCCTGCTGGTGGCTGTGCTGGCCAGCGCCATCGGTGTGGTGTGGACCCGCCACGAGAGCCGCGTGCTGTTCGTGCGCCTGACCGCACTGCAGGCCGAGCGTGATGGCCTGAACATCGAATATGGACGGCTGGAGCTGGAGCAGGCCACCTATGCCGAGCCCCGGCGCATCGATGAGCAGGCGCGCAGCCGGCTCGGCATGCTGCAGCCGCGCCCGCAAGACATCCGGTTGCTGCACCGATGATCGGGCATACGCCTCCGCGCAAGCCGGGCCAGGGCCGCCGCCGCGAAGGGCCCGACGCCCGTCGGCGCATGGTGCTGGTGGTCGGCATGCTGGGCCTGGCCTCGCTGGGCCTGGTCGCGCGCGCGTTCGACCTGCAGGTGGTGCGCAAGCAGTTCTACCAGCGCCAGGGCGACGCCCGCTTCCTGCGCGAGATGCCGATACCGGTGTCCCGCGGCACCATCTTCGACCGCAATGGTGAGCCGCTGGCAGTGTCCACCCCGGTCACCTCGCTGTGGGCCAATCCGTCCGAGGTGCTGGAGGACGACAGCCGCGTGGCCGCGCTCGCGCGGGCGCTTGGCGTCAACGCGGCCGAGCTCAAGGAACGCCTGGCACAGCGTGCCGACCGCGAGTTCGTCTACCTGCGCCGGCAGATGAGCCCGGCGGCGGCCGAAGCCGTGCTGGATCTCGACATCCCGGGCGTGTACAGCCAGCGCGAGTTCAAGCGCTACTACCCATCCGGCGACGTCACCGCGCATGTGCTTGGCTTCACCAACATCGACGACCACGGCCAGGAAGGCCTCGAGCTGGCCTACGACGGCTGGCTGTCCGGCCAGCCTGGATCGAAGCAGGTGATCCGCGACCGCCTCGGCCGCGTGGTGGAGAACCTCGAGCAGCTGCGCGCGCCGCAACCCGGGCGCGACCTCACGCTCAGCATCGACCGCCGCATCCAGTTCCTGGCCTACAGCGAGCTGGGCAGCACGCTGGAGAAGTTCCAGGCCGACTCGGGCTCGATCGTGGTGCTGGACGTGAAGACCGGCGAGGTACTGGCCATGGTCAACCTGCCGACCTACAACCCTAACGACGTGGCTGCCAGCAAGCCGGCCCAGCGCCGCAACCGGGCCATGACCGACGTCATCGAGCCGGGCTCGACCATGAAGCCGTTCACCCTGGCGGCGGCCTTGTCCAGCGGCAAGTTCACCCCCACCAGCCCGATCATCGACACCACCGGCGGGCACTGGTTCTTCCAGGGCCACGACATCCACGACACGCACAACTACGGCCTGCTCACGCCGACCGGGGTGATCACCAAGTCCAGCAACGTCGGCGCGGCGAAGATCGCCATGCAGCTCGACACCAGCCTGATGTACGACACCTTCCGCGCCTTCGGCTTCGGCAACAGCACCAACAGCGGTTTCCCCGGTGAATCGTCGGGTTATCTGAAAATCGGCAAGAGCTGGCGGCCGCTGGAGAAGGCCACCATGGCCTACGGCTACGGCCTGAACGTGACCGTGCTGCAGCTGGCCAGCGCCTACGCCGCGCTGGCCGACAACGGCGTCATGCGCGAGCCGACCTTCATCCGCGGCGCCGACAATCCCGGCAAGCAGGTGGTCTCGCCCCAGGTGGCGCACGAGCTGGTGCGCATGCTGGAGACGGTGACCGGCCCGGGCAGCACCGCGCCCCAGGCGCGCATCCCGAACTACAGCGTCGCCGGCAAGACCGGTACGGCGCACCGCGCCAGCGCCGGCGGCTACGACAGGAACAACTACATTGCCGCGTTTGCCGGCATCGTGCCGGCCAGCAACCCGCGCCTGGTCGGCGTGGTGATCATCAGCAACCCGAGCAAGGGCAGCTACTACGGCGGCATGGTGTCCGCGCCGGCGTTCGCGCATGTGATGGCCGGTGCGCTGCGCCTGCTCGATGTGCCGCCCGACAACATCGGGCGCTGGTACGTCGGCGGCCCACTGCAGGGCACGGCCGGTGGCCTGGCTGGTGCCGCGCCGCCGCGCGAGGCGGCCATCGACGACGCGCCGGTCGACGGGGGGCCGCCATGAGCACCGGCCATCTCGACCAGTTGCTGCTTGGCATCGCCGACCGCGAGCTGGCCGCCAATCCTGGCGCGAACCGCATCGTGATCTCGGGACTGAGCCTGGACTCGCGCCAGGTGGGTCGCGGCGAGGCCTTTGTCGCCCTGGGCGGTACGCAGACACACGGCTTTGCCTTTGCCGTCGGCGCAGTGCAGCGCGGCGCCGCGGTGATCCTGGCGGAAGTTCCTGCGCCTGGTGCTGCGGTCGCCGGCGCGGCTGGAGAGCTGCCGGCGACGCTGGACGGCGTGGCCGTGCTGTGGATCGCGCAGCTGCGCGGATACCTGGGCGAGATTGCCGCGCGCTATTACGGGCGGCCGAGCGAGTCCATGCACGTCATCGGGGTGACCGGCACCAACGGCAAGACTTCGTGCGTGCAGCTGCTGGGCCAGGCGTTCAGCTTTCTCGGCCTGCCCAACGCCAGCATCGGCACGCTGGGCACCGGCATGGCCGGGCATTTGCGCGACAGCGCGCGCACCACGCCGGACGTGATCAGCGTGCAGGCCCTGCTGGCCGGCTTCCGCGATCGCGGCGCCAGCCATGTGGCCATGGAGGTCTCCTCGCATGCGCTGGCCCAGGAACGCGTGGCCGGCGTGGATTTCGAGCTGGCCGTGTTCACCAACCTGACCCGCGACCACCTGGATTACCACGGCAGCATGCAGGCCTATGGTGCGGCCAAGGCGCGATTGTTCGCCTGGCCGGGACTGCGCGCGGCGGTGATCAACATCGATGATGCCTTTGGCGCCGAACTGGCGCAGCGGCTCGCGCCAGGCGTCGAGCTGCTGACGGTGAGCCAGCACGCCGACACCGGCGCGGCCATCCACGCCAGCGCCGTCGACACCTCCGGCAATGGCCTGGCCTTCACCCTGCATACGCCCTGGGGCGTGCATGAGGTCAGCAGCGGCCTGCTTGGCCACTTCAATGTCGACAACCTGCTGCTGGTGGCCGCCTGCCTGGGTGCGCTGGACGTGCCTTTCGAGCGCATCGTCGCGGCCCTGGGCACCCTGCAGCCGGTGCCCGGGCGCATGAGCCGGCTCGGCGGCGACGGTGGGCAGCCGCTGGTGGTGGTCGATTACGCACACACCCCCGATGCGCTCGAACAGGCGCTTGGCGCGCTGCGCGAGCACTGCGCCGACCGGCTGCTGTGCGTGTTCGGCTGCGGCGGCGGGCGCGACGCCGGCAAGCGACCCTTGATGGGCGGTATTGCCGCGCGCCTGGCCGACGTGGCCATCGTCACCGACGACAACCCGCGCGGCGAGGATGGCGACGCCATCGTCGCGCAGATCCTCTCCGGCATGCCCACCACGGATCCACACCTGGTCGAACGCGACCGGGCCAAGGCCATCGACCTGGCCCTGGCACGCGCCGGCACCGGCGACGTGGTGCTGATTGCCGGCAAGGGTCACGAGACCTACCAGGACGGTGCCACCGGCCGCCATCACTTCAGCGATCTCGAGGTCGCTGCCGCGGCCTTGCGTCGCCGGTTCCCGGAGCGGCAGGCATGATGCGGCTCTCGGCCATCGCCCTATGGACCCGTGGGCAGTTGCTCGGCAACGACCTCGAGGTGGGGGGCGTCACCCTGGACAGCCGTACCGTGCAGGCCGGCAACCTGTTTGTGGCGATTGCCGGCGAACGCGTCGACGGCCACGATTTCCTTCCGGCTGCCGCAGCCCACGGCGCCGGCGGTGCGCTGGTGAGCCGCCGCGTCGACAGCCCGCTGCCGCAGGTGCTGGTGAGCGACACCATGCTGGCGCTCGGCGACCTGGCCAGTGCGGTACGCGCCCAGCGCGACGTACGCGTGGTGGGCATTACCGGCTCGAACGGCAAGACCACCACCAAGACCCTGGTTGCCGCGATCCTTGGCCGCCACGGTCGCACGCATGTCAGCGCCGGCAACCACAACAACGAGCTGGGCCTGCCGCTCTCCGTGCTGGCCATGCCGGCGGACACGCAATACGCGGTGTTCGAGATGGGCGCAGGCAAGCCGGGCGATATCGCCTACCTCGCCGGAATCGCACGTCCCGAGGTCGCCCTGGTCACCCTGGTCGCGCCGGCCCACCTCGAGCGCATGGGCAGCGTGGAGGGCGTGGCCAGCACCAAGGGCGCGCTGTACGAGGCGCTGCCGCGCGACGGCGTGGCGGTGATCAACGCCGACGACTGCTTCGCGGCGTTCTTCACCGGCCTGGCGGCCGGACGGCAGGTGCTGCGCTTCGGCCTGGAGCAAGCCGCGGAGATTGGCGCGCGCGACATCCACTCCACCCTCGAGGGTTCGTGTTTCGTGTTGCTGACGCCGCAGGGCGAGGCGGAGCTGCGCCTGCCCCTGCCGGGAAGGCACAACGTCATGAACGCGCTGGCCGCCGCGGCGGTGGCCACCGCCCTGCAGGTGCCGCTGCCGACCATCGTGGCCGGGCTGGAAAGTGTGCAGGGCGTCCCCGGGCGGCTGCAGCGCCAGCCGGCATCCGGCGGCTGGGCGCTCATCGACGACAGCTACAACGCCAACCCGGGCTCGATGGCGGCGGCCATCGACACC
>JAFKMZ010000075.1 GCA_017305055.1 Lysobacterales bacterium | reverse complement strand
GGTTAGAGCAAAAGGACGGGGCATGGCGGATGTCGTGGATGGGTGCAAAAGCAAACGCCCCCGGTGGGGGCGCTTGCTTTTCTGGCGGAGAGGGTGGGATTCGAACCCACGGTAGGCTTTCACCTACGCCTGATTTCGAGTCAGGTACATTCGACCACTCTGCCACCTCTCCGTAACCGTGGTCCTGCCATGCCGAGCCGGCAAGTCTACGCGGCGCACCATGGCGAGACAAGCCTGCGTGGCTTGCACCGGGCGTGCTGGCTACCGCTCAAGCCGCTTTCTTCCTGGCCAGGCGCAGCCAGGTGTCGACCACGGTATCCGGGTTCAGCGACAGTGATTCAATGCCTTGCTCCATGAGCCACTCGGCCAGGTCGGGATGGTCGCTCGGCCCCTGGCCACAGATGCCGATGTACTTGCGCTTCGCCCGTGCGGCCTGGATGGCCATGGCGAGCAGTTTCTTGACCGCGGCGTTGCGCTCGTCGAAGGCGCCAGCCACGATGCTCGAATCACGGTCCAGGCCCAGGGTGAGCTGGGTGAGGTCGTTGGAGCCGATGGAGTAGCCGTCGAACAGTTCGAGGAACTCATCGGCCAGCAGGGCATTGGACGGGATCTCGCACATCATGATGACCTGCAGCCCATGTTCACCGCGCTTCAGACCGTTCTTCTCCAGCGTGGCGATTACCTTGCGGCCTTCCGCCACGGTGCGCACGAACGGGATCATCACCTTGACGTTGTCCAGACCCATGGCTTCACGCACGTGCTTGACCGCGCGGCATTCGAGGGCAAAGGCATCGGCAAACGCCGGGTCCACGTAGCGGCTGGCACCGCGGAAGCCCAGCATGGGGTTTTCCTCGTGCGGCTCGTAGTGCGCGCCGCCGAGCAGGTTGGCGTATTCGTTCGACTTGAAATCGGACAATCGCACGATGACCGGCTTGGGATAGACCGAGGCGGCAATGGTGGCAATACCTTCCGCCAACCGGTCCACGTAAAAGCTGACCGGATCCCGGTAGCCGGCGATGCGCTCGTCGATCTGCGCGCGCAGCTCGGCGTCCTGGGCCGCGTACTGCAACAGCGCATTCGGATGTACGCCGATGTGGCTGGCGATGATCATTTCCAGCCGTGCCAGGCCGATGCCGGCGTTCGGCAGCATGCCGAAATCAAAGGCGCGATCCGGGTTGCCCACGTTCATCATGATCTTCAGCGGAGCCTCGGGCATCGCGCCCAGGTCGGCGGTGATGCGCTCGAACTTCAGGATGCCGTCGTAAATGATTCCGGTGTCACCTTCGGCGCAGGACACCGTGACTTCCACGCCATCGGGGATGGAGCTCATGCCATCGCCAGTGCCGACCACCGCCGGTACGCCCAGTTCGCGGGCAATAATGGCCGCGTGACAGGTGCGACCGCCGCGGTTGGTGACGATCGCCGAAGCACGCTTCATGACCGGTTCCCAGTCGGGGTCGGTCATGTCGGCCACCAGCACGTCGCCTGGCTGCACCTTGTTCATGTCCTTCAGCGAGCGGACCACACGCGCCTTGCCGGCGCCGATCTTCTGCCCGATGGAGCGGCCCTGTGCCAGCACCTTGCCCTTGGCGCCGAGCTGGAAGCGCTCGAGCTGGGTGGCGCGATCGCGCGACTTCACCGTCTCCGGGCGCGCCTGCACGATATACAGCTTGTCGGTGTGCCCGTCCTTGGCCCATTCGATGTCCATGGGGCGTCCATAGTGCTCCTCGATCACCAGCGCCTGCCTGGCCAGACTCTCCACTTCGGCATCGGTCAGGCAGAAGCGGCGGCGCAGTTCGGGCGGCGTGGGTTCAGTCCGCACCCGCTCGCCGTCCGCGCTGGAATACACCATGCGCAGTTCCTTGGTGCCGAGGTTGCGGCGCAGCACCGCCGGCTTGCCAGCCCGCAAGGTGGGCTTGAACACGTAGAACTCGTCCGGGTTGACCGCGCCCTGCACGACCATCTCGCCCAGGCCATAGCTGCCGGTGACGAAAACCACGTCGCGGAAGCCGGACTCGGTGTCCAGGGTGAACAAGACCCCGGCGGCGCCAAGGTCCGAGCGCACCATCAGCTGCACCCCGGCGGAAAGGAACACGTCCTCGTGCTTGTAGCCCTGATGCACGCGATAGGCGATGGCGCGGTCGTTGTACAGCGAGGCAAACACCTCCTTGACCTTGAGCAGCACGTCGTCGATGCCGACCACGTTGAGGAAGGTTTCCTGCTGCCCGGCAAAGGACGCATCCGGCAAGTCCTCGGCCGTCGCCGACGAGCGCACGGCGACCGCAATGTCGGCGCTGCCGGCGTCGCTGCACAACTTGGCGTAGGCCTCGCGTATGGCCGATTCGAGCGGAGCGGGCAGGGGCGTGTCGATGATCCATTGGCGGATCTCGGTACCCGCCACATGCAGCTGGTCGACGTCGTCGACCTCGAGAGTCGCGAGGCGCTGCTGGATGCGTGCGGCCAGGCCGCTCTGCTCGAGGAAGTGCTGGAACGCGTCGGCCGTGGTGGCGAAGCCTCCCGGCACTGCCACGCCGAGATTGGCCAGGTTGCCGATCATTTCGCCCAGTGAAGCGTTCTTGCCGCCGACCCGACCAAGGTCGGACATGCGCAGCTGATCGAGCCAAAGCACCAGATCGTTCAAGGGGATCTCCTGCAGGACCTTAACCAAGTGGAATGTGGCTGCCGGGCGCCGAGCCATCGGACAGCGGACACCGTGGACTGCGTCGGCAGGCGCCACGGTGAACGCCTATTGTCCGCTGTACCCGGCGCAAGGCACAAGGCGCGCCTGCCCCATGCCCGCCGACCACGCGTGGCGACACGACAATATCCGGGCATTGCACTATCGTGGACCGCAGCTCTGCAATTCGAGGTGAACGTCACGCATGCGCCGCACCGTCTTCTATATTTCCGACTCGACCGGCATCACCGCGGAAACCATCGGCAACAGCATCCTGGCGCAATTCGACGGCGTGCAATTCGATACGCACCGCCTGCCGTTCACCGACACCCCCGCCAAGGCCGAGGCTGCCGCGTTGCGCATCAAGACCCGGTACGCGCAGACCGGTCAGCGTCCGATCGTGGTCAACACCCTGGCCGACCCCAGCCTGTGCGACGTGGTCGCGCAAAGCGGTGCCTTGATGATCGACGTCTTCGCGCCATTCATGGGCCGGCTGGAGGCCGAGCTGGGCACGCGCCGGTCAGGGGCGGTCAACCGCTCCCACGGCGTGGTCGACTACGCGAAGTACGAGGCGCGCATCAACGCCACCAACTACGCGCTGTCTCACGATGACGGCATGGACCTCGATTATAGCGACGCGGACCTGATCCTGGTCGGCGTCTCGCGCTCGGGGAAGACGCCCACCTGCCTGTACATGGCCTTGCATTACGGAGTCAGTGCCGCCAACTATCCGCTCACCGAGGAGGATCTGGACAAACTCGAACTGCCGGCCGGTTTGCGGCCCTACCGCAAGCGCCTGTATGGCCTGATGATCGAACCCGAGCGGCTGGCCCAGATTCGCGAGCAGCGCCGTTCAGGCAGCCGCTACGCGACGCTTGAGCAATGCCGCTGGGAGCTGCAGCAGGCCGATCGCCTGTTGCGCAAGGCCGGCATCCCCAGCTTGAATACCACCCATGTCTCGATCGAGGAGATCGCCAGCAAGATCTTCGACCGGTTCGGCATCGAACGCACAATGTTCTAGGTGACCGGATCCCAGTGGCGGCGCCGTACCGGTCGAGGCCATACGGAGAAATGAAATACCGATGAATGTGGTCGTTGCCAATCCGCTGATGTCATCGCCAGGGCGCTTCGGTTTCCTGATGGGACTGTATGCGGAGAACCACGAGCGCCTGGCCCGGCTGTTCAATCCGCAACAGCTGCAGGTCGGCAGCTACGTGTCCAGCGTGGGCGATGGCCTGGACGTCCATGTGCGCGTCCAGGAACGCCATCCGTATACGCTGGAGCTCGAGTTGACCTACGGCTTTGTCGACGCCCACACCGGACGGCGTGCGCCATCGGCGCAGTTGCGGGTGTACACGGATGCACGTCAGGCCGAGGTGCTGCATTGCCATCCCGGCCGCCACCTGTGGCAGGTCTTGGGGCCATTCCCGCCGGCACGCAGTGTCCTGCAATATCGGCTGCGCATGAACAGCTTCCTGTCGCGCTGGCTCGAATACCTGCGCGAGCAAGGGCATGGCATCGACACGCTTGGCAATGCGGACGGATTGCGCAGGTCACGGCGGCGTTGACCACCCCGGCCGGCTGGAGGTGGCGGCCGGCCCGGTGTGGCGTCCCCACGGGGATTCGAACCCCGGTCGCCACCGTGAAAGGGTGGTGTCCTAGGCCTCTAGACGATGGGGACGGGTAATTGGTGGAGCCAGGCGGGATCGAACCGCCGACCTCCTGCATGCCATGCAGGCGCTCTCCCAGCTGAGCTATGGCCCCGCCGCCGGGAACGGCGAAGAATAGGGGCCTGGGTACAGGTGCGTCAAGTCTTTTCTCCGTCGGCCGTGCAGCCAGGCCCAGACAGCCCCGGCGAGGACCGGCCACTGCGCGCCCAGCCCGTTGGGGCGGGCGTGCTGGATCGAGCAAGCTATGCTTGATTAAGCTGCGGACCATGCCAAGTCGGCAAGCCGCCATCGGGCGCGGTGTGACCCTTGCGCACCGGCGCGTGCTGCAGCCCCGCTGCGCCGGGCCGGGTGTGGGCAGGCACAGGGCAAGGACATGCGCCGCAATGGATTCGGACGGTGCTCGGGATTGGACGATGGTGGCATGAACGAAATCAGCTTCATCCGTGATCTGGCGATCGTCATGATCGTCGCCGGCGCCACCACGGTCGTGTTCCAGCGGCTGCGGCAGCCGGTGCTGCTCGGCTACATCCTGGCCGGCGTGCTGATCGGTCCGCACATGCCGAGCATGCTGGTGGCCGACCCTCGCACCATCGAGGACATCTCCGACCTGGGCGTGGTGCTGCTGTTGTTCACCCTGGGCCTCGAGTTCAGCGTGCGCAAGTTGCGCGAGGTTGGCGTGGGCATGCTGGCTGTGGCGATGGCCGAAGTCACGGCCATGATGTGGCTGGGCATGAGCATCGGCCGCCTGTTCGGCTGGGACGGCATGGACGCGCTGTTCATCGGCGCGATCGTCTCGCTGTCCTCCACCATGGTCGCCACGCGTATGTTGGCCGAGCGCAACCAGCAGCACCAGCGCTTCGCCTACCTGGTGGTCGGACTGCTGGTGGCCGAGGACATTCTCGCTGTGGTGATCCTGACCCTGCTGACCGCGGTGGCCATCAGCGGGTCGGTGAAGCCGGGCGAGGCGCTTACCCTGGTCGGCCACCTTGGCCTGTTCATCCTGGTCGGGCTGATCCTGGGCTTGCTGCTGCTGCCCCGACTGGTGGATTACGTGGCTGGATTCGGGCGCGACGAGACCCTGCTGATCTGCGTACTGGGCATTTGCTTCGGGGCCAGCCTGTTCGCCGCGTGGATGGGTTTCAGCGTTGCCTTGGGCGCCTTCCTGGCCGGCGCCGTGGTGGCCTCCTCGCATTGCGTCGGCCGCGTGCTGCACCTGGTCGAGCCACTGCGCGACATGTTTGCCGCCTTGTTCTTCGTCGCCATCGGCTTGCAGATCGATCCGCAGCTGCTGCTGCAGTACGCGCTGCCGGCCGCGCTGGTGGCGCTGGTGGTGATCATCGGCAAGACGACGATCTGCAGCCTCGGCATCTACCTGGTGGGACACGACCCGCGCACCGCACTGCGCTCCGGCTTGAGCATGGCGCAAATCGGCGAGTTTTCGTTTGTCATTGCCGCCCTCGGCGTGTCCCTGCATGCCACCAGCGATTTCGTGTATCCGATTGCCGTGGCGGTGTCGGTCATCTGCATGTTCAGCTCACCGTACCTGGTGCGTTCGTCCGGGGCCTTGATCGGCGCCCTGCGCCGCGTGGTGCCACAACCGGTTCGGATGCTGGCCGCCAACTACACCGGCTGGCTGGAAAACCTGCGACCGGTCAGTGACAACGCCGCCATTGCGGCCATGTTCCGCCGGCTGTTGTGGCACATCTCGGTGAACATCCTGCTGGTGGTGACCTTGTTTATGCTCGGCGCCTATGTCAATCAGCACAACTGGACATGGTTTTCCATGCTCGGCATCAATCGGCAATGGCGGCACACGCTGATCTGGGCCGGCGCATTGTTCCTGTCCCTGCCCATGCTGATTGCCGTCTACCGCAAGGCCGAGGCGCTCGGCATGCTGCTCGCCGAACTGGGCATCCGCGAGCGCTTTGCCGGTGCCTACACGCGCCCGATCCGCCAGGTCCTGGCCCATGTCATTCCCCTGGCAGCCTTGTTGGCGCTGGCCATGCTCGTGGGTGCGCTGGGGGCGGCCATTTTGCCGCCACGCGGGGTGGTGCTGTCCCTGCTGGTGGTCGGCGTGGTTTTTGCCATCGTGCTGTGGCGGACCCTGGTCCACGTCCATGCCCGTCTGCAGGCTGCCCTGCGGGACACTCTGGCGGGTCTCCCCGAGACCGGCGATACGACCAGCGGCAAGCCCGAGTGAGGCGCGAGCGCAGGCGGGGGAACCTATGCCGGCCTTGGCGGTCACACTCCCGCACCGTTGCGAAGTCGACGCCGGCAACGCACAATGCGTGGCCATGCCCAATACGGGCCGGCCGCAGTGCCGGGAATAATCCACACACGAGGAAGTTTCAGATGAGACATTTTTTGCGTCCCACGTTGCAGGCGGCCGCTCTGGCCGTAGCGTTGGGCATGACCGCAAGCGTTTGCGCCCAGACCACCGCGGCCAGTGGGACAGCTACGGTCGACAAGGCCAAGGTCAGCTACGTCGTGGGCTACCAGATGGCCTCGCAGATCCAGCCGATCATGCGCGAGGAGCTCGATCCCACCATCGTCGCCAATGCGGTCAAGGCGGCGCTGTCGGGGCAGAAGCCGACCATGAGCGACGACGAGGCCAAGCAGGTCATGGAACCGTTCATGGCCAAGATGCAGACCAAGTACAAGGCCGAGGTGGCCAAGCTGGCGGCCAAGAACAAGACCGAGGGCGATGCCTTCCTGGCCAAGAACAAGACCCAGCCCGGCGTGAAGACCACGGCCTCCGGCTTGCAGTACCAAGTCATCAAGGCCGGTACCGGCGCACGCCCAGGTCCGAACGACACGGTGGAAATCGACTACACCGGCAGCTTCGTCGACGGCCAGGTGTTTGATGCCTCGTCGAAGCATAATCCGCCGGGCCCAGCGTCGATCCCCATCGCCAACGTCATTCCCGGCTTTCGCGAGGGCCTGCAGCTCATGCAGGTAGGTGGCCACTACAAGCTGTTCATCCCGGCATCGCTGGCGTATGGTGCCGAGCCGCAGCCGCCAATGCCGCCAAATGCGACCCTGATCTTCGATGTCCAGTTGATCAAGACCGGCCCGACGCCGGCCGGTGGTTCAGGCAGCACCGGCAAGTAAGCGCGGGCAGCATGCAATGACGCAAGGGGCGCGGCGCAGGTCGCGCCCCTTGCGTTTCACAACCTGTTCCCGGCGGGTCGGCCATGGGTTTGCGCGACCGTGTCGCGCGTGAGGTCCAGGCCGGGACATCGGACGCAAGTCGTGCGCCAAGACTGCGTGCCGTGGTCCACTAGAATGCGCGGATAGGCCGAGGAATTCCTGGGAAGATGATGAAGGTCAGCATTTTCGGTATCGGTTACGTGGGACTGGTAACCGGCGCATGCCTGGCCGAGATGGGCAACCATGTGTTGTGCGCAGATGTCGACCAGCACAAGCTGGCGCGGCTCGAACGTGGCGAGATGCCCATCTACGAGCCCGGGCTGGAGTCCATCGTGCTGCGCAACCGGGTGGCTGGCAGGCTCGCATTCACCGGCCAGGCGCAAGCCGCCGTCAATCATGGCGAGGTCATCTTTATTGCCGTCGGTACCCCGCCAGACGAGGATGGCAGTGCCGACCTTGGCTATGTGCTTGCCGTGGCCAGGACGATTGGCGAGCACCTGGAGCGGCCGGCCGTGGTGGTCAACAAATCCACCGTGCCGGTGGGGACTGCCGACCGGGTGCATACCGAGATTGCTGCCCGGCTGCGGGACCGTGGCTTGGCCATGACGATCGATGTCGCCTCCAATCCCGAGTTCCTCAAGGAAGGGGCCGCGGTGGACGATTGCCTGCGTCCCGACCGCATCATCATCGGCTCGTCCAGTGAACGGGCAATCGCCGTACTGCGCCGGTTGTACGCGCCTTTCAACCGCAACCATGAGCGCCTGGTAGTGATGGACGAACGCTCCGCTGAACTGACCAAGTACGCTGCCAACGCCATGCTGGCGACCAAGATCAGTTTCATGAACGAAATGGCGAACATTGCCGAGCATGTCGGTGCCGACGTGGAGCTGGTGCGCCGCGGGATCGGTGCCGACCCGCGCATCGGCTACCACTTCATCTACCCTGGCGCCGGCTATGGAGGCTCGTGTTTCCCCAAGGATGTCAAGGCGCTGGAATATACGGCACGCAGCCATGGCTACGCGGCGCAACTGCTGCAAGCGGTGGAGGCGGTCAACCAGCGGCAGAAGGGCCGCCTGTTCGAGCTCATCGCGCAGCACTTCAAGGGCGAGCTGCGTGGGCGCACGATCGCCTTGTGGGGCTTGGCATTCAAGCCAAACACCGACGACATGCGCGAGGCGCCCAGCCGGCAGCTGATGGAGGCCCTGTGGGCTGCCGGCGCCAAGGTGCGGGCCTTCGACCCGCAGGCGGCCGCCGAGGCGCGGCGCATCTACGGCGAGCGCGACGACCTGGTGCTTTGCGCCGATGCCGAGGAGGCTCTGCGCGATGCCGACGCGCTGGCGGTGGTCACCGAGTGGAAGGCATTCCGCAGCCCGGATTTCGCCTTGGTGCGGGAGCTGCTGCGGGAGCCGGTGGTGTTCGACGGCCGCAACCTGTATGCGCCGGCCCAGGTGGAGCAGGCCGGCCTGGCTTATTACGGGATCGGTCGCGGCCGCAGCCTGCGGAGCCAGGCATGAGCGACGCGCTCGAGCTGCGCCTCACTGAGCTTGAGATCAAGCTGACCTTCATGGACGAAACGGTGCGCGCCCTGGCCGAAGCCGACGCCGACCAGTCGCGGCGCATCGTGGCGCTGGAAAGCCTGTTGCGTGCTGCGCGCAACGAGTTGGCGGCCTTGCGCCAGTCACAGGCGGATGATCCGCGGCTCGAACCGCCGCCGCCGCACTACTGAACCCAAGTCTTTGCCCCTATTCGAAATCGGGATCCGGCATGGTTGATTCGTTGCGTGACCAGCTACTGAAGAGCGGCCTCGTCAAGCCGGGCTTCCACGAGCGTGCCTCGAAGCAGCCACCGATGCCCAAGCCATCGGGTCCGGGGGGCCGGCGGCCGCGCAAGCCCCCGCCGCCACAAGCGGCTGCGGACAGGGATGACATCGGACTGGCCAAGGCCTATGCGTTGCGCTCGGAGCAGCAAACGCGCGAGCGCCGGCAACGCGAGCAGGCCGCGGCCGAGGAGGCCCGGCTGCGCCGTGAGCGCAAGGCGCGCATGCAGGCCTTGTTGGCAGACAGCGCACTCAACAAGACCGGCGCGGAGCATCCGCGGTATTTCGAGTATGCCGGGAAGATTCGTCGTATCTATGTGGATACCGAGCAATTGCGCGCCCTCAATCTCGGCGAGCTCGGCATCGTCCAGCATGGCGGCCGCTACCTGCTGGTATCCGGCGCGGTCGCCCGGCAGGTCCAGGCGCTCGACGCGCGTCACCTGGCCTTGCTGGTCGACCCCGCGGCGCCGGCGGTGGATGACGGGGTGCCCGACGACCTCACCTGGTGAGGTCGTGTTGGGTCAGACAGCCAGGTCCGGACCTGGTGCGGACAGCGCCGGATCGTCCCAGCCAGGTTTCGGCTTGAAGCGCTCGCCGTACAGTTGCTCCAGGCGCTGCAGCCGCTGCCGGGCTTGCGCCACACCCACGCTGCGCAGGTAACTGATCGGGCCGCCATGGAACGGGGCGAAACCGGTGCCGAAGATCACCCCGGCGTCGAGCAGGTCGGCATCCGCCACGACTCCTTCCGCCATGCAGGCCACGGCCTCGTTGAGCAGGGGCAGGATCAGCCGCTCCTGCAGATCAGGCGGCGCCTCGTAGTCGTTGGGTATGGCGGGCTTCTGCGCCTTGCCCTCGATCCATGCGTAGAGGCCCTGACCATCCTTCTTGCCGCGCTTGCCCGGCGCGAAGGTCACGTCCAGCTGGGGCGGCAGCGCCAGGCCGAGGAAGGGCGCCAGTTCACGCCCCACCGAGGCACACACGTCCAGGCCGATAGTGTCCGCCAATTCGATCGGCCCCATCGGCATGCCAAAGGCTTCGGCGGCACGGTCGATGACGCTGCCGGGTACTCCTTCCATGTGCATTTGCAGGGCCTCGAGCAGGTAGGGCATGAGGATGCGGTTGACCAGGAAGCCGGGGCTGCCCTTGACCACCACCGGCAGCTTTCCGAGCGCCCTGCACAACGCCAGCGCGCGCAACTGCACGTGGCCATCGAGCTGGTCATGGCGCACCACCTCGACCAGGGGCATGCGCGCCACCGGGTTGAAGAAGTGCAGGCCGAGGAAGTTCTGTGGCCGCAACAAGCCCGTACGCAGCTCGTCCAGCGGGATGCTCGAGGTATTGCTGGCCAGGATGCCGTCCGCATGCAACTGCGGCTCCAGCAGTGCATACAGTTCGCGCTTGGCACTGCCGTCCTCATAGATGGCCTCGAGAGCCAGGTCGGCATCCCTCGCCCCGGCGCCGTCCGGGTCGGCGCGCAGCCGCTGCATGGCCGCCTCCACCACGGCCGGAACCTTCAGCGTCTTCTCGTAGGTCTGGCGCGCGCGCTCGAGTGCTGGCTGGATATATTGCATGCCCCGGTCGTTCAGGGTGACATCGAAGCCTCGTGCCGCGCACCAGGCGGCAATGTCACCTCCCATCACCCCGGCGCCGACCACGTGGATGCGGGTGATGCCCGGATCGGTGTCCTTGCCTTGATTCTTGAGCCGCTCGCGCAGGAAAAACACCCGGATCAGGTTGTGCGCCGTCGAAGTCTCGGCGAGACGGGCCACCGAGCGGGCTTCGAGTTCCAGCCGTCTGGCCACCTGGCTGCCGCCGTCCTGCCAGACGTCGATCAGCGCAAACGGCGCCGGATAGTGCTCCTTGCGCACCTTGGCCTCGGTCTTGCGGCGCACCACCGGCCCCAGGACTTGCCGGGCCAGCCAGGTGTTGCCGAGCCAGATCCGCGCCCGTGCCGCGACAGGCCGCCGCCGCGGCCGGGCCAGCAGCTGCCGCGCCGCATCGGCCAGGCGTTCGGCAGGTGCGAGCCGGTCGACCAGGCCGATTGCCAGCGCCTGCTGCGCCGACAGCGCCTTGCCGGTAAGCAGCAGCGTCAGCGCGGCCTGGGCGCCGATCAATCGCGGCAAGCGGGCCGTGCCGCCCCAGCCAGGGTGGATGCCGAGGTTCACCTCGGGCAGAGCGATGCGCGTCGCCGGGTCGTCGGCCGCCACGCGTTGGCGGCAGGCCAGTGCCAACTCGGTGCCGCCGCCCATGCAGGCGCCGTGGATCGCCGCCACGGTGGGGCACGAGAGGGTAGCCAGGGACTGGTACACCTGCTGGCCATAGCGCACGTTGTCCAACACCCTGCCATCCCGCGCATAGGTGGCAAATTCCGTGATATCCGCGCCGACCGCAAAACCCGAGGTTTTCGCCGAACGGACAATCACCCCGGCCGGCTCCTCAATTGCCAGCCGCTCGACGATTTGCGCCAGCTCCTCGAGCACCGCGTGCGAAATGGCGTTGACGCCGCGGTCGGCGCGATCCATGGTCACGGTGACGATGCGTTCCTCGTCCACCTCGCACTTCCAATGATTGAAACGCAGTCCTTCAAACATGGCAGGCGCACATCTTGAAAGGGGAAGCCCGAACGATACCGTCCCGCTGCGGCGATTGCGAGACGCAGCTCACCCTGCCGGGCGGCTGGTGCGGCCATCGCCGGGGAGGTGTCACAATCCTCCGCTGGCGGGCGGGGCGGCGGGCTGCAGCGATGGCCGGTCTGCACGCCAGATGTCGGTTCAACTTGCGCTTGCCCACACGGAACCCCATGACCGTACTTCGTGACCAGGGAATGCGCAGATGAAAGCGGCGTTAAGCAGCATGCAGCCAGACCCCGGTAGCCTGGATCACGATTGGCGCCGGGAGCCTGGACAATTCCAGTATCAAGCAGGATGGCAGCACTGACGATGGAGACGGCCCGCGTGGGTGAAAACGAGCTCGACCAGATGCTGGTCGAGCGTGTGCAGCAGGGGGACAGGCGGGCATTTGACCTCCTCGTGCGCAAATACCAGCACAAGGTGATCGGGCTGATTTCACGCTATGTCAGGAACCGCGCCGAGTGCGAGGACATTGCCCAGGAATCGTTCATGCGCGCCTGGCGTGCCATTGCCACCTTCCGCGGCGACAGCGCGTTTTATACGTGGCTGTACAAGATCGCCGTGAACACGGCCAAAAACCACCTGGTGGCGATGAAACGTCGTCCGCCGGCGGACGACGTGGACATCGATGAGGCCAGTTTCATGGTCGGTGCCGAGCGCATGCAGGACAACGCCACGCCCGAACATGAAATGATGCGCCAGGAAATTGAACAATCCGTATTTTCCACTGTCCAAGAGCTGCCCGAAGAACTGCGTACCGCCATTACCCTGCGGGAAGTGGACGGTCTCAGTTATGAGGAAATAGCCCAGGCAATGGATTGCCCGATCGGTACCGTGCGCTCGCGCATCTTTCGGGCACGCGAGGCAATTGACCAGAAATTGCGACCCCTGCTGTCGAATCGTGAGGAACAAGCATGAACCAGGTGCATGTGAATCAGGAAGCACGCGAAACCTTGTCGGCCGGGGTCGACGGCGAGCTTGCAGCGCCCGAATGGCGCTTTCTGCTGCGGCGTATCGACCATGACGAGGAACTGCAGCGCGTCTGGTCACGCTATCACCTGATGCGCGAAGGCCTGCGTGGGCGCATGCCGGCATTGGCCAGCGCCGGCTTTGCGGAGCGGGTTGAGGCGGCAATTGCGCGTGAGGCAGCACCGGCTGGTGTACGCCGCCGGCACTGGCTGCGCTGGTCGGCAGGTGGCGCCATCGCGGCGAGCGTGGCCGTGGTCACCTTGATGGTCGGTCACCCTTCCAACGACACCGAGCCGGTGATCGCGGCCCAGAGCGCGAGCCAGGACGCCGGCGTGCCGGTTGAGAACACCTACGCCAGCCGTGTGACCACCATGCCGTCCGCGGTGCCACCGTGGTTGAGTGGCGGCGCTGCCGGTGCGTTGAGCCAGCCCGCATCGGTCACCTTGGGCGCGCCGTTCACCGAAGTCTCCGCGCGGCCGGCGATGTCCTCGTCCGGCTACGCGCTGCCGCTCTTCCGCCAGCGCAAGCTGGACAATGGCAACGGCTCCTACCTGCTGTTGATCGACACTGCGCGTAGTGCGGGTCCGCACGACGCGGCGGTTGCCCAATAAGATTTGGTCCCCGCTGGTACTGACCCGTCGGGTTTCGGCGCCGGCAATTTTGCCATTGTGCCCAGGGGTGCCTGCCTGCGCTTGGCCGCGGGCAACGCGGACCATGGTTTTGTGTTGAATGTGCAATCGCCCGTGGCCGATTCAAGGTATGTCGCCACGAACTGACAACAAATGGAGGTCTTATGCACTCACTCATCTTGCGCTATGCGGCGTGTGCGGCATTGCTGGTATCGGCCACTGCCTGTGGCGTACAGGCACCACCGGCCAACGCCGCTGCAACCACCGCCGCGACCGCGGCCCTGCCTGATTTCACCGGTATCGTCGAGCGCAATGCGCCGGCGGTAGTCCAGGTGGAGGCCAAATACACTGGCGGAAAGCAGGCCACCCAGCGTCCCATGAACGGTCCGATGGGTCCGCGCCAAGGCATGCCGAGCGGCCCCCAGGCCGACATCCTGCGCCAGCTGTTTGGCCTGCCGATGATGCCTTCGCCCGAGGAGCAGAAACACACCTCGCTGGGTTCGGGCTTCATCATCTCCAAGGACGGCTACATCCTCACCAACAACCACGTAGTGACCGGCGCGGACAAGGTCACCGTACGCCTGCAGGATCGTCGCACGCTGACGGCGAAAGTGGTCGGTACCGACCCGACCTACGATATCGCGCTGCTCAAGATCGACGCCGGCAACGGCCTGCCGACGGTGAGCATCGGCGACTCGGGCACCCTGAAACCCGGGCAGTGGGTACTGGCCATCGGCTCGCCATTCGGTTTCGACTACACGGTCACGCAAGGCATCGTGAGCGCCGTGGGCCGCAGCCTGGGCGAGCGCAGCCAGGAATACACCTCGTTCATCCAGACCGACGTGCCGATCAACCGCGGCAATTCCGGCGGCCCGTTGTTCAATTTGCAGGGCAAGGTGGTCGGCATCAATTCGCAGATCTATTCGAACACCGGTGACTACCTGGGCGTGTCGTTCTCGATCCCGATCAACGTGGCGATGAACGCCGTCGAGCAGATCAAGACCAAGGGCTACGTGTCACGCGGCATGCTCGGCGTGCTCGTGCAGCCGGTCAGCGACGACATGGTGAAGGCGCTTGGCCTCGACAACGGTACCGGCGCGGCGGTGACCCAGGTCACCCCGAACAGTGCTGCCAGCAAGGCCGGCATCCAGGCGGGCGACATCATCCTGTCCTTTGACGGCCACGTGGTCGAACAGACCGCCGACCTGCCGCCGATGGTCGGCATGACCAAGCCAGGCACCAAGGTGCCGGTGCAGATCATGCGCGACGGCAAGAAGCAGACGTTGCAGGTCACCGTGGGCGAGTCGCCACGCGACCAGGGCGCGGTGGCCAACAGCAGCGCCAGCGGTGCCACCGGCAGCACCGGTGCGGCGGCACTCGGCCTGACCGTGCAGGCGCTGGACAACGACACCCGGCAGCAGCTCGGACTCAAGTCCGGCGAAGGTGTGGTGATCAGCGACATCACTGGCCCGGTGGCCGCCGAAGGTGGTCTGCAGGCGGGCGATGTGGTGTTGATGGTCAACCAGAAGAAGATCGGCAACGTCGCCGAGTTCGAGGCCGCCACCAAGGACGTCAAGGCTGGCAGCACAGTCCTTTTGCTGGTGCGGCGCGGCGACCAGAGCCGCTTCATCGGGCTGACCGTACCGGACGCCAAGAAATAGCCGCCCCCGGGACAGCGCATGACGGCCACCGGTGCGGTGGCCATCATGTGCTGCCAGGCGTGGCAAACGCGCGTTCCGTGCGACAATGGGAAGTTGGCGCCGCCGCAAAGGCGGCGCGTTGCCGTGGTATCCACACCCGGCCGCACCTCCGCGTCCCAGCCTGCACGTGCTCCATGGAATCGATCCGCAACTTCTCCATCATTGCCCACATTGATCATGGCAAGTCCACCCTGGCGGACCGCATCATCCAGATTTGCGGAGGCTTGAGCCTGCGCGAGATGGCTGCCCAGGTGCTGGACGACAACCCGATCGAACGCGAGCGCGGCATTACCATCAAGGCGCGTGCGGTGTCGCTGCCTTACGCGGCGCGCGACGGCAAGACCTATTACCTGAATTTCATCGACACCCCGGGTCACGTGGATTTTTCCTATGAGGTAAGCCGCTCGCTGGCTGCCTGTGAGGGCGCGCTGCTGGTGGTGGACGCCGCCCAGGGGGTCGAGGCGCAATCGGTGGCCAATTGCTACACCGCGGTGGAGCAGGGTCTCGAGGTGGTGCCGGTGCTGAACAAGATCGACCTGCCCAACGCGGATGTGGACAAGGTCAAGGCCGAGATCGAGGCGGTCATCGGCGTCGACGCCAGCGAGGCGATCGCGATCAGTGCCAAGACCGGGCAGAACGTGGTCGAAGTCCTGGAGGCGATCGTCGCGCGCATCCCGCCCCCCAAGGCTGGCGACACCGACCGGCTGCAGGCGTTGATCATCGACTCCTGGTTCGACAACTACCTCGGCGTGGTTTCACTGGTGCGCATCGTGCAAGGCGAGATCCGTCCTGGCGACAGGCTGCTGGTGATGTCCACCGGGCGCACCCACGAGGTGGCCGAGGTCGGCGTGTTCACTCCCCGGCGCAAGAGGCTGGACCGCCTCGGCCCGGGTGAGGTGGGCTGGATCACTGCGGCGATCAAGGACGTGCATGGCGCACCCGTCGGGGACACCCTGACCCAGGCCGGCAAGCCTGCCGCGCAGGCCTTGCCCGGCTTCCGTACCGTGCAGCCGCGCGTATTTTCCGGCTTGTTCCCGGTCGCTTCGGACGACTACCCGGCCCTGCGCGAGGCGCTGGACAAGCTGCGCCTGAACGACGCGGCGTTGTTCTTCGAGCCGGAATCCTCCGAAGCCATGGGCTTTGGCTTCCGCTGCGGATTCCTCGGCATGCTGCACATGGAGATCGTCCAGGAGCGGCTGGAGCGCGAATACGACCTGAATCTGATCAGCACCGCCCCGACAGTCAGCTACGAGCTGCTCAAGGCCGACGGTTCCACTGAGATGCTGGACAATCCGGCCAAGCTGCCGGCGGGCTCGCAGGTCCAGGAAATCCGCGAACCGATGATCATTGCCAGCATCCTCACTCCCGCCGAATACATTGGTGGGATCATTACCCTGTGCGAGGAGAAGCGGGGTATCCAGCGTTCGATCCAGTACCTGGCCACACAAGTACAGATCAGCTACGAGCTGCCGCTGGCCGAGGTGGTGATGGATTTCTTCGACCGCCTGAAGTCAGTGTCGCGCGGCTATGCGTCGATGGATTACCAGTTCGACCGCTTCGTCGCCGGTCCGTTCGTGCGCGTCGACGTGCTGATCAATGGCGAGCGGGTGGACGCACTCAGCCTGATCATGCACCGCAGCTACGCCGACCGTCGTGGCCGCGAGCTCGTGGAGCGGATGAAGGAGCTCATCCCGCGCCAGCAGTTCGACGTGGCCATCCAGGCGGCGGTCGGCGCGCAGATCATCGCCCGATCGACGGTCAAGGCCTTGCGCAAGAACGTGCTGGCCAAATGCTACGGCGGTGACGTCAGCCGCAAGAAAAAGTTGTTGGAAAAACAAAAGGCCGGCAAGAAGCGGATGAAGCAGGTCGGTCGGGTCGAGATCCCGCAGGAGGCGTTCATGGCCGTCCTGCGTATGGATAAATAGCTGGGAGCGATGCATGGAATTCGATTTTTCGGCGATCCTGCTGGCCCTTACCGTCCTGTTCGGGTTGGTGTGGGCGTTCGACCGCCTGGTACTGTACAAGCGGCGCAAGGCCCGGTTGCAGGCCGCCGGTGCGGATTACCGGGATCCGATCCCGGTGGACTGGGCACGCTCCCTGTTCCCGGTGGTGCTGGTGGTGCTGCTGCTGCGCTCGTTCATTGCCGAGCCGTTCCGCATTCCCTCGGGCTCGATGATGCCGACGCTGGACATCGGCGATTTCATCCTGGTCAACAAGTTCGACTATGGCCTGCGGCTGCCGGCGTTCAACGACAAGTTCGTCAGCATCGGCGAACCCAAGCGCGGGGACGTGGTGGTGTTCCGTTTCCCGGGCTACCTGTGCGAGGTGAATGGGCACCTGGTGCGCAGTGGCGACATGACCTGCAGCAATCCCGCCACTCCAGTGCCGCGGCAAAACTGGATCAAGCGCGTCATCGGCCTGCCCGGAGACAAGGTGGAAGTGCATGGCTCCGACCTGGTGATCAACGGCGTGCCGGTGCGGGCCGATGAGGCCGGCGCGTTCACGGGCAACCCGCAGCGCCCGGTCGACCGCACCATGCTGGACATGGGGGCGACGCTGTGGACCGAGCATCTGGGCCAAGTCGACCACGCCATTGCGCGCATGCCGGCCTATACCCGGCCCAAATCCATTCCCAACGAATTTGTGCCATCCAAGGTGCCGCCAAACTGCTACCTGGTCATGGGCGACAACCGCAACGACAGTCTCGACAGCCGCTGGTGGGGCTGCGTGCCGGAGCAGGACCTGGCAGGCAAGGCCTTCCTGATCTGGATGAGCTGGAAAGGCCTGCACACTGGAGGTATCGATTTCTCGCGCATCGGCAAGATCATCCGCTAGACACCGCGATGACGGGAACCGGTCCGTGATCGGCGCGGCGTGCGCGATGCCGGCAAACAATGCGAGAATCCACAGCCAACAGGGGTCGACCGGCGCTGCGTCGCCACGCGGGGCGTCGATCCCTGGTGAGAACGCCATGTTGGCGGCATAGCGAGGGGACTATGAAATCCAGGCAGAACGGCATTACCTTGATCGGCTTCCTCGTGATCCTGGCCGTGGTCGGCTTCTTTGGCTACATGGCCATGAAGCTGGTGCCGGCCTACGCGGAATACATGGGCGTGGTCAAGAGCATGAAGGAGGTGGCCTCGTCGGGCACCAACGGCAAGACCTTGACCGAAATGCGCCGCGACCTGATGTTCAAGATGAACTTCCAATACGTGGATGACGCCACGATCAAGCCGGGCGATGTGCGCATCGTGCGCAAGCCCAGCGGCAACGCGCTGGAAGTGGCGTACGACAAGGTGGTGCCATTCATGTACAACATCGACTTCCTGCTGCACTTCCAGAAGGACGTGGCCCTGGTCGGCAACGTCGCACAATAGGCTGGAGGCGGCTGGGCATTGCACTCCATTTATCGCTTCCGCGACCCCAGCCTCGCCGTCCTGGCCTTCACCCACCGCAGTGCCGGGCAGCCGAACAACGAGCGGCTGGAGTTCCTCGGTGACGCCCTGCTTGGGGCGCTGGTGGGGGAGATGCTGTTCTCCGCGCACCCCAAGGCCAACGAAGGCGAGCTTTCGCGCCTGCGCGCCCAACTGGTGAGCGGCAACGCCCTGGCCGCGCTGGCCCGGGAGCTGGAGCTCGGCGACCAGTTGCAACTCGGTCCCGGCGAGCTCAAGAGTGGCGGCTTCAGGCGGGACTCGATCCTGGCCGACGCGCTGGAGGCCCTGATTGCCGCAATCTACCTGGACGGCGGTTTCGACACTTGCCGCGATGTGGTGCAGCAGCTCTTTGCGCCGCGCGTGGCGGCCTTGCGACGCTCGTCCAAGGACGCCAAGACCCGACTGCAGGAATGGCTGCAGGCCGCCGGCCTGCCGTTGCCGCGATACGAGCTGACCGGTAGCCACGGCGAGGCCCATGCCCGGATCTTCGACGTGGCCTGCGCCATCGACGAACCGGTGGCAATCCGCAGCGAGGCCAGTGCCGGCAGCCGCCGGGCCGCGGAGCAGGATGCCGCCGAGAGCGTGCTGGAACAGCTGGCCATCGAACGCGGGACGCCGTCGGGCTGAGTCCCGTGGGGCATCCATCCGGAGCAGGGCAGGTCAGCGCGACAGTCATTAGCGGTCGGGTGGCTGCATTACACTGGACGCTGTTTCCATGCACCCCATGCCATGACCCACGATCCAGGCGTCAGCGAGACCCCGAACGCCGCCACGCACGCCGAGGCGCCGGCCGCGGCCGGATTCCGTTGTGGGCTGGCGGCACTCGTGGGCCGCCCGAACGTGGGCAAGTCCACCCTGCTCAATGCCCTGGTCGGGGCGCGGCTGTCCATCGTCAGCCCACGTCCGCAGACCACCCGGCACCGCATCCTCGGCATTGCCACCAGTGGCAGCGGGCAGATCCTGTACGTGGACACGCCAGGCCTGCAGCAGGGCGCGCGCCGGGCCATGAACCGCAGCCTCAACCGCGCCGTGCGCACCGCCGTGAGCGATGTCGACGTGCTGGTACAGGTGGTCGAGGCGGGCCGTTGGGCCGCTGAGGACGAGGCGATCCACGCCATCATCGCCGAGCGTGACGTACCACGTCTGCTGGTCGTCAACAAGATTGACCTGGACCAGGACAAATCCCGGATGCTGCCGTTCGTCGCCGGCATCGTGGCCAAACACGCCTACACGGAAGTACTTTACGTCAGCGCGCTCAAGCGGCTTGCCCTGGAGTCTCTGGAACAGGCCATCCTGCAGCGCCTGCCCATACGCCCGGCGGCGTTCGCAGACGACGAGATCACCGATCGCAGTGAGCGCTTCCTCGCCGCGGAAATGGTGCGCGAGCAGCTGATGCTGCGCCTGGACCAGGAATTGCCGTATGCAACGACCGTGCAGATCGAGCAGTTCCATGATCGCCCGGATGGCCTGGCCGAGATCCATGCAGTGATCTGGGTGGAGCGGGAAGGGCAGAAGGCCATCGTCATCGGCGCCGGTGGCAAGCAGCTCAAGGCCATTGGTACCGCGGCGCGACGGCACATCGAGCGCCTCCTCGGGCGCAAGGTGTTTCTCAAGCTGTGGGTGAAGGCTCGTGCAGGCTGGGTCGACGACGAGGCCAGCCTGAAGCAGTTTGGCTACACCGATTGAAACAGGGATGCCGCCCGGCGGAACGGCGCACTCCTGCGTCAGCCCGGACCGGCCAGTTCAGGCTCCCGGGGCGCGGCAGTCGCGCATCGACAGACCGCCTGGCGGGCACACATGCGCATTGAACAGCAGCCAGCCTTCGTCCTGCACTCGCGGCCCTACCGCGAAACCTCCCTGCTGCTCGAGTTGTTGACCCGCGACCATGGCCGGCTCGGCGTGGTGGCGCGCAGCGTGCGCGGTGAGCGGGCACGCCTGCGCCGGGCCTTGCTGGAACCGTTCGAAAGCATCGTGGTCGGCTTGTGGCGGCGGGGCGAACTGGCCACGCTGACCACGATCGAGCGTACCGCCACATCCACGTCGCTGACTGGCCAGGCCGTGCTGGCCGGGCTGTACCTCAACGAGCTGGTGGTGCGCCTGACCGGACGCGACGATCCGCTGCCAGCGCTGTATGGCGCGTACTCCGACACCGTGCGTCGGCTGTCGACCGGGGAGCCAATGGCCTGGACCCTGCGGCGCTTTGAGCGGGACTTGCTGCAGGCGATCGGCTACGCGTTGCCACTGCAGCACGAGGTGGAAAGCGGCCGGGCGCTCGATCCAGCCGGGTACTACCGGTATGGACTGGGCGAAGGTCTGGTGCGGTGCGCAGCATCCGACCCCGAGGCGCTGCGCGGCTGCGACCTGCTGGCGCTGGCCGCCGACAGCATGCCCGACGCCGAAGCGGCGCCGGCATTGCGCAAGCTGATGCGCCGTGTCATCCGCTTCCACCTGGGCGGCGCGGAGCTGCGTTCATGGCATGTGCTCGCCATGGCTGGCTCACGGCGCTGAGGCGCGCAGATGAGCTTCCAGGGCATGCCGCGTGGCGGCCAGCGCGGCCTGGAATTGGTTGATGGCGGCAGTGTGGTCGGCGCCCGGCTCGAGTTCCAGCTTGAGCTTGAGCTTTTGCGCCGCCCGGGCCAGCCGCGTGGTTCCGCAAAATCCGCATCCGGCACGCAGGCGATGCAACCGGGCGATCAGCGCCAGCGGATCGGTGGCCAAGGTCTCGAATTGCAGCTGCATGGTCTCGAGTTCCTCTCCCAGCAACTGGCGCAAGGCCGCCAAGGTCGCGTAGTCTCCGCTGCTGCGCAATCCGGCGACGTCATCCAGGATGAGGACGGTATCGGCCATGGCGGGGATCAAGCTCATCGTGTGCCGCAACTCGGCCAGGGTGCACGGCTTGTCGAGTATGGCGTTGCAGCCGGCACTCAACAGGGCGTGCCGATCTTCGGTCGCGAATTCAGCACTCGTGGCCACCAGGGCGGCGGCATGCGACGCGGCGCGCGGATCGGCGCGCAGGGCGTGCGCGATGGCCAAGGCGCCGCCCCCCGGCATGCGGCAATCCACCAGCAACAGGTCGAACCGTTCGACGCGGGCCCACTGCAAGGCGCGGGCCCCGTCGCCACAAGCAGCCACATCGGGAGTCACGGTTTGCAGACCATCGGTCAGAAAGCGGCAGCTCGTGGCGTCGTCGTCCGCCACCAGCACGCGGACTGTCGACTCATTGACCCGCGCATCACTGTGGCCCGAGAACCGGCTGCGCATGATTGAACCTGTCTGGTTCAGGTGGGTTTGGCAGAATGGCGTTGAATGAATAGCACACAACGCCATTTTCTGCTCGGTTGGGGGGTCCTGCTGTCGCTGCTTGGCGCACCCGCCGGGCATGCCAAGGTGCTGGTAAAGGCGGACCTGCTGCAGGCGCCGGGGGTCAGTCTGCGCAGCGTGAGCGCCGAGTTGTCTGATCGTGCCGATGGCGGAATCCGCTCCGTAATACGTTTTCCAGATGCCCCAGTTGTTGATTTCCGTTCCGTCCAAATAGCTGTTGATCATATCGTAAACCGTTTTGGAAGAAGCGGACAGTTGGGATGGATCCTTCGAATCGACCGCTTTCGTCACATCACCGGTTTTCGGATCGTACAACACCTTGATTTCAGGCGCGACCATCGCCAACCTCCAAATGCGCTCGTCC
>JAFKMZ010000074.1:23146-30306 GCA_017305055.1 Lysobacterales bacterium | reverse complement strand
CGCGTATGGCCGTGGAAGGCTGCCAGCGCGTCCAGGCGACGGTTGACCGGTCCGGCGTCCAGCGCCAGGCGGTCGGCAATCACGCTCTCCAGGTCGAGCGCGCCGCGGCGGGTAAATTCCATCAGGGTCAGCAGCTCGCCGCGCAGATGGTCGGAGACGCCGACGATGCAGGCCTCGCGGTTGATGACCTGCGCGTAGCTGTCCACGGCAAACGGCGTGCGCGTGATGCCGGCCAGCGCGACGCGGCCGTGCACGGCCAGCGCGGCCACCGCCTGCTGCTGGGTCTGTGGCAGGCCGGCGAATTCCAGCGCCACGTCGACCCCGCGGCCCTGCGTGGCCTCGCGCAACTGGACTTCCGGCGCGCCGGCGGCAGGATCGATGGCGATCGCACCGTAGGCATGGGCGGCTCCGAGCTTGGCCGGATCGACATCCACGGCGAACACCGCGCCGGCGCCGCAGGCCCGTGCCAGCTGCACCGCGGACAGGCCCAGGCCGCCGACACCGAACACCGCCAGGCTGTCGCCTGGGCGCAGGCGCGCCTGGTGCAGGGCATGCAAGGCCGTGGCGCTGGAGCACATCATGATCGCGGCCTCGGCCATGCTCACGCCGTCGGCCACCGGGATCGCGTTGCGCGCCTGCGCCACCACGTATTCGGCGTAGCCGCCAGGCGCATCCTTGCCGAGCATGCGCACGCTGGTGCAGAACTGCTCCAGTCCGCTGCGGCAATACTCGCAATGCCCGCAGGTCAGCAGGTAGTGCAAGGCCACGGGGTGGCCTACGCGCACGCCGTCCACGCCAGCGCCGAGCTGGTCGACCACGCCGGCAATCTCGTGTCCCGGGGTCATCGGCAGGAAGGCGACGTGGCCGGTGCCGTCGCGATAATGCGCATCGGAATGGCAGATGCCGGCAGCTTGCACCCTGACCCGGATCTCGCCTGGCCCTGGTTCCGGCATTGGCACCTCGCGCCCCTGCAGGGGTTGGCCGATGTCGATGATTTGTATCGCGTACATGCCTGTGCTCCTTTGGCTCCAGCCAGTCCGATGGTGATCCCAGATGGACCCGCATGCCTGGCCTCCCGCGTGGATCGCCGCTCAGTCCAGCCATCCGCCGCGACGACGATCCGGCAGCCGCGGCGGATGGCTGCCGTACACCGACGCGGTCGCCGCGCGGCCGTTCAACGGGGTGTGCATGGCACAATCGTTTCATGCAAATCTATCTCGTCGGCGGTGCGGTCCGCGACCACCTGTTGCAACGACCCGTGGTGGATCGCGACTACGTGGTGGTCGGCGCGCTGCCCGAGATCCTGCTGGCTGAAGGCTACAAGCCGGTGGGCAAGGATTTTCCCGTGTTCCTGCACCCGCAAACCGGCGAGGAATATGCGCTGGCCCGCACCGAGCGCAAGCGCGGCCATGGCTACCATGGCTTCGTCTTCCAGGCCGACGCCACGGTGACCCTGGAGCAGGACCTGGCGCGACGCGACCTCACCATCAACGCCATGGCACAGGATGCGGATGGACGGCTGATCGATCCGTACCACGGCGCACGCGACCTTGCCGACCGGGTATTGCGGCACGTGTCGCCGGCGTTTGCCGAAGATCCAGTGCGCGTGCTGCGCGTGGCGCGTTTTGCCGCGCGCCTGGCTGCGCAAGGCTTCAGCGTGGCGCCGGAAACCATGGCGCTGATGCGTGGCATGGTCGAGGCCGGGGAGGTGGCGCACCTGGTGGCCGAGCGGGTATGGACCGAGTTGCGCAAGGCCCTGGGTGAGGAACGGCCTTCGGCATTCCTGCGCGTGCTGCGCGAATGCACGGCGTTGCACGTGCTGTTGCCGGAAGTGGATGCACTCTACGGCGTGCCGCAGCGTGCCGAGTACCATCCGGAGGTCGATACCGGCGTGCACGTGGAGATGGTGCTCGATGCCGCGGCGAAGATTGCGCCGGGCGATGACGTGGTCGGCTTCTGTGCGCTGACGCACGATCTCGGCAAGGCGCTGACGCCGCAAGGCGAACTGCCACGTCACATTGGTCATGAGCAGCGCGGTGTGGCGCCGCTGCGCGCGTTGTGCGCGCGACTCAAGGTGCCGACCGAGCACGCGGCGCTGGCCGAGCAGGTGTGCCGTGAGCACTTGAACGTGCATCGCGCGCTGGAACTGAAACCCGCCACGGTGCTGAAACTGCTGGGCGCGCTCGATGCGCTGCGCCGGCCACAGCGGCTGCAGCCGTTCCTCGCCGCGTGCCTGGCCGACAAGCGTGGCCGCCTGGGCCACCAGGACGATGCCTACCCGCAGGCCGAGTATCTGCGCGCGGCCCACGCCGCAGCGGCGGGGATCGAGGCGACCGCGTTCACTGCTGCCGGACTGACCGGGCCGGCGATTGGCGCGGCGATGCGCGCTGCGCGGATCGCGGCAATTGCCGCGGTGAAGGCCAGCCATGCCGGGCTCCAATCCACGGTATAAAGTGCGGGCGTCTTGCCGATCGCGGGAATCGGTCACCCTCATTGTCGACGGAGCCGTTCGTGGCCAAGCTCTTCAGTCCCCCATCGCCCTTGCGCGAGCGCTTCCGGCCCCTGTGGTGGCTGGCATTTACCTACCTGGCAATCTGCCTGGCCACCCGGATCGTGCTGCTGGTCATGTCCGGCGACAGTGTGGCGCACACGCCGCTGAACCTGTTGTACGTGTTTGGGGTCGGCTTGGGTTATGACCTGGTGACCTTCGTCTATCTGGCCTGGCCGCTGGTGCTGTTCCTGTGGCTGGTGCCGACGCGGTCCGGGGCGATGCCCCCGCTGCTGCGCTGGCTGCTGTATGCCTGCGGTGTGGCGCTTGCCTGTTTCCTGTGCGTGACCAGCCTGCACCTGATCTATCACGCCAACCTCAAGGTGACCTGGCCGGCGATCCTGCCGTTCCTGTTCGTATTGCCGCTGGCGGCGTTCACCTATACCTCGCGACCGGGCCAATGGGTGCTGTACGGGTTTGGCTTGTTGCTGGTCTATGGCCTGCTCTTCGTGGCGGCGTCCGAACTGGTGTTCTGGAACGAGTTCAGCGTGCGCTTCAACTTCATCGCCGTGGATTACCTGGTCTACACCACCGAGGTGATCGGCAATATCCAGGAGTCGTACCCGGTCGGACGTTGGCTGGCGCTGCTGGCACTGCTGGCCCTGGTGGTGTTTTTCGTCGGGCGACGCGGCCTGCGCGCCGAGGATCGCGGCAGCCGGCTGTGGCAGCGCGGCAAGCTGGTGCTGCTGTGGCTGGTGCTCACCGTGGTTTCCGTGTTTGCGGTCAATGGCGGCATGAAGGACCGCAGCGCGAACAACTATGTCAACGAGCTGGCCGGCAACGGCATCTACCAGTTCTTTGCGGCCTTCCGCAGCAGCCACCTGGACTATGCGAAGTTCTACCGCACGCTGCCCGACGAGCAGGCATACGCACGCCTGCGCGGGCTGCTGGCCACGCCGGATGCCAGTTTCGTCAGTGACGATCCGCGCGACCTGACCCGGGTGATCCGCCACGCCGGGCCGGAGCGACATCTCAACGTGGTGCTGATCAGCGTCGAGAGCCTGTCAGGCGATTACCTGGGCACGTTCGGCAACCACGAGGGGCTTACACCCTACCTCGATGGACTCGTTGCCGAGAGTGTGTTCTTCGACAGGCTGTACGCGAACGGCACGCGCACGGTGCGCGGCCTGGAGGCGCTGGCGCTGTCCGTGCCGCCGACTCCGGGCGACTCGCTGGTCCGTGAACACAACAACGAAGACCTGTTTTCCCTGGCCAGCATATTCAATGACCGTGGCTACCAGTCGGACTTCGTCTATGGTGGCTACGGCCAGTTCGACAACATGAATTACTTCTTCGGCCACAACGGCTACCGCGACGTGGATCGGAGGGACATCCCGAAGACGGCGACGATTCACGGCCAGAACGTGTGGGGCGTGGCCGACGAGGACCTGTATACGCTGGCGCTGGGCCAGATGGACCAGATCCATGCCGAGGGCAAGCCGTTCTTCCTGCACGTGATGACGACTTCCAACCACCGGCCCTACACCTTCCCCGACGATCGCGTGAAGTTCGCCAACCACACGCGTGCCGGTGCGGTGGCCTATACCGACTGGGCGATTGGCGACTTCATCCGTCGTGCGCGGGCCAAGCCCTATTTCGCCGACACCGTGTTCGTGATCACCGCCGACCACTGCGCCTCCAGCGCGGGCAAGACCAGCCTGCCGATCAACCGTTACCACATCCCGTTGTGGATCTACGCACCGGCACACTTCAAGCCCGAGCGCGTGGACCGGCTGATGGGCCAGCTGGACATTCCACCGACCTTGCTCGGCATGCTCAACTTCAGCTATCGCACACGCTTCTTCGGCCACGACGTGTTCCAGTTGCCGCCCGGACGCGAGCATGCGTTCCCCGGCACCTATGAAAAGCTGGGTTACCTGCAGAGTGACGTGCTGACCATCCTCGAGCCGCGGCGACGGCTGGAGCAGCTGCGGCCCGATTACGCCACCGGCGACGCCACGCCGGTGCAGCCGGTGAACCAGGGGCTGGTCGACGACGCGGTGGCGTATTACCAGGTGGCCAGCGAGCTTTTTGCCAGCGGCGCGATGAAGCGTCGGCCTGACGACGCGACCAAGGTGGAACCGCTGCCCCTGCCTGCACCGGCCAGGTCGATACCCGGCCCGGCGGCCTCGGCGCCGATGCCGGTCGAGGCGCCGGTGCTGCGCTAGCGGCCGAGGCGGCAGCGCTTTTCGTCGCGTCGGGCCGCAGGGGTCACAGGCGATCACGGCGGTCGGCGGCGAGCAGGCCGGCGGGCAGGTGCAGCTCCGGCAGCGCCTTGGCCACCAGCATGGCCTGGAAACGCTCACCCATGGCCTCGGGCAGGGTCAGGCGCTTGACCTCGTTGGCCAGCCGCAGCTGCGCCCGCATGTCCACGGCCTGCGCCTGCTTCCGCGCGAACACTTCCGGCAGGCCGGCGCCCAGCAGGAACTGCGCCTGCGACCAGTAGCCGGCAATCTCGCCGCCTGCGTGGCTGCAGGCCTCGGCCAGGGCGGTGAAATCCACCGAGGCCGTGAGATCGTTCATGCCCGGCAACCACAGCGGGTCGTCGTGCACGTGATGGCGGTAATGCGCCATCAGCGTACCGTCGCTGCGTTCGGGCAGGTAGTACTCGCGGCGCACGTAGCCGTAGTCGACGAACAACGACAAGCCGCTGCGCAGCGAGCCGGTCACCGCGTCCATCCAGTACGGCAGCTGCGGCAGGACTTCCGAACGGTAGCCGTCGGGGAACGCCGTGCCCAGGGAACGCTCGAGATGGCGCACGGCACCGCTCACCAGCGTGTCAGCCGGGCGGTCGATGCGGCGCAGGCTGCCGTCATCGCCCAGGGCCACGTATTCCTCGTGCACTTCGTGCCCGCGCATGACGAAGCGCGTGGCCGGCAGGGCGTCGATTACTTCATTGGCGAACAGCACGCCATGCCAGTCTTCCTCCGGCGGCCGCTCCAGCCATTGCACGCGCGCAGCCAATTCCGCGGGCAGTTGCGCCTCGATGCGTGCCCGTTGCCGTTCGCGCAGGTCGGCACTGGGTTCGAGCATGAGGTAGCGCCGCGGCACGTGGCCATCCGCGGCAAACGCCTGCAATACCGCTGCGGCAAAGGCGCCGCTGCCGCCGCCGAGCTCGAGGAAATCCGCCTCCGCGCCGAGCGCGGCCAGTGTCGGCAGCACGGCCTTGGCCACGCAGTGCGCAAACACGTCGCCCAGTTCCGGCGCCGTGACGAAATCGCCGGCCGCGCCGAATTTCATCCGGCCCGCGCTGTAGTAGCCGAGGCCGGGCGCATACAGGCAGCGCTCCATGTATTGCGAGAATGGCAGCGGGCCGTGCCGCGCGATCAGCTCGTGCAGCAGTTGCAGCAGGCGATCGGAATGCGCGCGCTCGTCGGCGTCGGGTTCGGGAAGTCGGGCTTGCATGGCTCGTTGGCAATGACTCGTGGGCCGCCAGCATAGCGGATGGCCCCAGCCCGGCAGGGCTGACTCAGAAGTCCTTCTGCAGGCCCAGGTACAAGCCACGCCGCGGAGCGAACTGCGGTGCGCCGACGCCGATGCCGCTGCCGTCGCGCAGCTCGTAGGTCCGGTCGAGCACGTTGATCACGGCCAACTGTACGCGCAGCGGGCCGGTCGCATTGAACGTGAAGTCGTGCGACAGGTTGAGGTTCACCTGGAAATACGCCGGCAGCGAGGCGCCATTGGGCACTCTACCGTCCTTGCGCAGGCCGCTGCCGAACAGATAGTCGGCACCGATCCGGGTGCCATCGGCCAGCGCGTAGCTGACACCGCCGGAGGAGGTCAGCTTCTGGTCGTGGTCGAGGAAGATCCAATGGTCGTTGACGTAGGCCAGGTCGTCCGGATCAAAGTTGTACTGGCTGGTGATGATGCGCTTGCCAATGGCCTTGCCCAGCGAGGCGTTGAAGTACGCCGACAGGGGGCCCTGGTCGTAGTTGACGGTGAACTCCATTCCCTTCACCTGGCCCATCGCGTAATTGAACGTGGAGTACACCAGGGCCGCGCCAAACTGGCCCTCATCCTGCAGGCGATGCACCCTGCGGTAGTAGGCATCCAGACCGACAGTCCAGGCCGCGCCGAAGTTTTGCGAGATGCCGACGTCGAAGTAGTCCGAGCGCTCGGCCAGCGGCGTGTTGTTGCCGTCGTCGGCCACCGCGTTGGTGGTGCCATCGAACTTGGCGATGTTGGCGCTGGCAATCAATTCGGTCGACGGCGGGGTGAAGTAGCGCGAATAGCCGGCGTGCACGGTGGTGCTGTCGCCGGCCTGCCAGACCAGGCCGACGCGAGGGCTGAGCTGGCTTTCGCTGCGCACCAGCTGGTAACGGTCGCCGCGCAGGCCGTAGTTCAGCGTCCAGGCGTCGGCGATACGCCATTCGTCCTGGACGTAGGCCGACCAGGTCTTGGCCACCAGGCGGCTGGCGTCGAGGATGTTGATCGGCGTGGTGCTGGTCTGCCCGCCGTCGGCGTTGGCCGGGAAGACCCAGGCATCGTTGCCGCTGGCGGCGCGCTCGAAGCTGCCATACATGCCGTAGCGCAGGGTGTGGTGGATGCCGAGCGGGCTGGAGAAGTCGGCCTGCAGGGTGCTGGCGCGGTTGCTGCGTCCAATGTCCGAGGC
>JAFKMZ010000074.1:0-23136 GCA_017305055.1 Lysobacterales bacterium | reverse complement strand
AGGCGACGCCGTTGAACATCAGTTCGCCGACGTGATCCGGCATGTAGGCGAGGCTGCTGTAGCGCTGGCCGATGGCCACCTGGTACCCGGTTTCACCCAATTGACCCTGCAGGGCGAGGACGCCGAAACGGGTGTTCTCGCGCTGGCGCCCGTCGAGATCGGCTGAATTGAAATCGACCGTGTCGAGATAGCCGAATTGCGGCTCCTGTGCAGGATTGTTCGGGATCTGGAAATGGTTGTTGGCCACACCGAACAGGAAGCTCAGCCGGGTATGGTCGTTGACCAGATAACTGATGTCGCCGAAGCCTTTGGCCTGGTTGGTATGGTCGTGGATTGGCTTCCTGCTCGGCGTGGGATTCTCGATGCCGGCGTCGTTCGTCATGTAGTTGCCGGTGACGAACCAGCTCCAGCGGTCGCTGTCGCCCCATACCGACGCATTCGGGTTGAGCGTGGCGTTGCTGCCGCCGGTGATGCCCACGCTGCCGCCATTGCCGAGGTCGCTGCCATTCCTGGTGGTGATGTCCACCACGGCTGCTGTGCGCAACCCGTATTGCGCCGGCAGCGCGCCGTCCAGCAGCTTCACGTTGCGGATGATGCGCGAGTCGAGGCTTTGGCCGAAGCCGCCGATAGACTCGGGGATGATCACGCCGTTGATGCGGTATTGCAGGTTGCCGTGGTCGCCGCGCACGTGCAGGCCGCCGTACGAATCCTGCACCACGCCCGGGGCCTGCAGCAGCACCTGGTTGATCGGCGTGGCCGCACCCAGCGGCAGGCGCGCAATGGCCTGGTGGTCGATTATGTACTGGCTGGAGCCGGTATCCGGGGACAGTGCATTGCGCGCCTGGTCCAACGCGGCCGACACCGAGACCGCACCCAGTTCCCGCACCTCAGGCGGCGAGTTGCGCGTACCCGTGGCCTGGTCGTCGGCACTGGCGATCGGTATGTGCGCTGCCGGTGTGGCATTTCCGTCGGCGGCGTGCGCGGCGGTTGCGGTCACGGCGGCGGCAAGGCTGAGAGCCAGCACTGAACGTTTCATGGGAGTCCGGCCAAGGTGGAGGGAAGCCATTCTTCATTATGTTATATCATAACCAATCGTGACCGGTCCAAACGTGGGTCCCGCATATGCTTCCGGCACACCGTTGAATCGGCGCACCGCAATATTCGGTTCCGCTTCACGCGACATCCATAGACTGCTATGGACGAGGCAGGGCCGCCGCGGCCCTGATGGAGTTGCGCATGACCAGGTCGGAAAGTCGGCAGCTGCCAGCCGTGATTGCACCGCGCGACCCGGGCCGGGTGACCGCGGCGATCCTCGATTTCGTCAGCGAGGTGCCCGACAGCAAGGTCGGTGGCAATGGAGACCCTGCTGGTGAAGCACTTCGTCTGGCCAAGCGCGCGGCCAGGCGTGCTGCACTGACCGCCGGCTCACTGGCTTTGCCACCCGGTCCTCTGGGATGGCTGACCATGTTGCCGGAGATGATCGGCATCTGGAAGATCCAGGCCCAGCTGGTCAGTGACATTGCCGCGGCGCACGGCCGGCATGCCATGCTGGGGCGCGAGCAGATGATGTGGTGCCTGTTCCGGCATACCGCGGCGCAGGCGTTCCGCGACCTGGTGGTGCGCCTCGGTGACCGCCTGATCTTCCAGCGCATGTCGCAGGCCGTGGCACGCCGCCTGGCGGGCCAGATCGGCCTGCATCTCGGTCGGCGCACGGTAGGGCAGGGCCTTTCGCGCTGGGTGCCAGCCGTCGGCGCAGTCGGCGTCGGCGCGTATGCGTATTACGACACCATGCACGTTGCCGAAACCGCGCTCGATCTGTTTTCCAGCGACATGGCCGTGGAAGATGCCCCCGGCATCGTGCCGACCCCGGACGTGGTGGCCTGAGCGGCACGCGAGCCGGTGTGCTGCCGTCGCATTGGCGTGTCGCGAGAGCCCATTGCGTTGCCCGTGGATACTGCGGCGGGTGACGTGCCTTGCGCTTTGCGGCAAGCTGGACATTCGCGCAGAGGGTTCAGGGCATGAGCACACACCGCGAGTCACCGGCGGCGTTGGTCACCGGCGCCGCACACCGGATCGGCGCGGTGATCGCCCGGCGCCTGCATGCAGCCGGCTACGACGTGGCACTGCACTATCGGCATTCCGGTGCGGACGCCGCGGCGCTCGCTGCCGAGCTCGAGGCGCAGCGCGCGCGCAGTACGCTGCTGCTGCAGGCGGATCTGACCGACACGGCGCTCATGCCGGGTCTGGTGGCGGACGTGCGCGCGCGCTTCGGGCGACTCGACGCGCTGGTGAACAACGCCTCGACCTATTACGCCACGCCGGTGGAGAGCGCCACGCCGGCGCAATGGGACGAGCTGTTCGGCGCGAATGCCCGAGCCGCGTTTTTCCTGAGCCAGGCCGCAATGCCTGCCCTGCGGGTGGCGCGTGGCGCGATCGTCAACATCGTCGACATCTACGGGCAACGCCCGTTGGCGGCGCACACGCTGTATTGCATGAGCAAGGCGGCGCTGGTGATGCTGACGCGCAGCCTGGCGCTGGAGCTGGGCCCGGAGATCCGCGTCAACGCCGTCGCCCCCGGCAACATCCTGTGGTCCACGAACGCGGTCAAGGCGGAAACCGCGGACATGGTCGAGCAGCGCACGGTACTGGGTCGCCAGGGCACGCCGCAGGAAATCGCCGATGCCGTGCTGTATCTGTTGCGCGACGCCAGCTATTGCAGTGGCGTGGTGCTGCCGGTCGATGGCGGGAGGCTATTGCACGTCTGAGCCGGCTTGATCGGCGTCCGTGGTCGGCGGCGGGGTGCGGTATGCGATGTCCACGCCGGCCTGCTGCAGCAAGCCGCGCACCAGTGCCCGGGCGAACTCGTGCTTGTCCAACGCGTGGGCATGGGCGCGCCACTGGCCGTGGCTAAAGCGCGCGAGCAGGTCGATATCGATCGCCACCTCGTCGTCGCGGCTGCGATCGCGGCCGAGCGCCGCCTCGATGTGCCGGATCCGGGCCTGTGCATCGAGCCTGTCGTCCAACGGTGTCCATTCCGCCAGCGCGTTGTAGAACGCAAGGTCGCTGCCGTCGTCCGCCGGAAAGCGCTGGATCGGAGTCAGCAGGCGCGCCGTACCGTCCTCGCCAAGCTGTTGCAGTGCCTCGCGCAGCAGCGTGTCGGTGGCGCGGCTGGAACCCAGCAACAGCAGCCAGCGCACGGCGGTCCTAAGCATAATCGCGATGCAGGCGGACGCCAACGCGCGCGCAGCCTAGGGCCGCAGCGGCCAGCGGCTTGTCGATGCGCAGCTCGATCGAGCTTGGGTGGAAGCGTTCGGCCAGCAGCGTGCAGCAGCTTTCCGCGAGCGTCTCCAGCAGTTCATCGGTGCGCCCACCGACATGCTCGCGCAAGGCCTGGGCCACGCTGGCGTAATCGATCGTGGTGGCGAGCGTGGCCACGCTGCGGTTGTCGTAACCCAGGTGCAGGCTGATCAGCAGCGGTTGGCGCAGCTCGCGCTCCCAGGCATAGGCGCCGATGGTGGCATCCACGCGCAGGTCTTCGATGCAGACGGTATCCATCTCGTCCAGGGGTGGTGACAGAGGCGGTACAGGTTCGCGGAGCGGGCGGCTGGATGCAAGCGCGGCGTCGGGCAGCCGGGCGCATGCGATCATGCGCGCATGACCGCATTTTCGACCCTCGCCCTGCCGCTGCCGCTCCTCGCCAGCCTGGAAGCCCTCGGCTACACCGACATGACTCCGGTGCAGGCGCAGAGCCTGCCGCCGATGCTGGCCGGGCGCGACGTGGTCGTGCGGGCGCAGACCGGCAGCGGCAAGACCGCGGCATTCGGCCTGAGCCTGCTGCGGAGCATCGACGTGGACTTGATCCGGCTGCAGGCGCTGGTGCTGTGTCCCACGCGTGAACTGGCCGACCAGGTGGGCAAGGCGATCCGCAAGCTGGCGGCGAACATTCCGAACGTGAAACTGCTGACCCTGTGCGGCGGCATGCCGCTCGGCCCGCAACTCGCGTCGCTGACGCACGACCCGCATATCGTCGTCGGCACGCCGGGCCGCGTGCAGGAACATCTGAAAAAGGGCAGCCTGCACGGCGGCGGCATCAAAGTGCTGGTGCTGGATGAAGCCGACCGCATGCTGGACATGGGCTTTACCGAAGCCATCGACGACATCATTGGCCGCATTGCCCGTCACCATCAGACGCTGTTGTTCTCCGCCACTTATCCCGATGGTATGCGTGCTATCAGTGCGCGCGTGCAACGCGATCCGGTGGAAGTGGCCGTCGACGCGCCAGCCGACCGGCAGCCGGCAATCGAGCAGCGCTTCCACGAAGTCGAACCCGCGCACAAGCCCGATGCGCTGGCGCAACTGCTGGCTGCCGCGCACGATACCGACGGCGCCACGCAGCAGGCGCTGGTGTTTTGCAATATGCGCCGCGAAGTGGATGCCGTGGCGCAGGAGCTCGATCGCCGCGGCTATTCGGCGCTGGCCTTGCATGGCGACATGGAGCAGCGCGATCGCGACGAAGTGCTGGTGCGCTTCAAGAACCACAGTTGCAGCGTGCTGGTCGCAACGGATGTGGCCGCGCGCGGACTCGACATCGTCGCGCTGCCGCTGGTCGTGTGTTACGACGTCGCGCACGATCCGGAAACGCACACCCACCGCATTGGCCGCACGGGGCGCGCCGGCCTGCGCGGCCTGGCGCTCACGCTGTGCACGCCGCGCGAGCGCCCCAGGCTGGAGGCGGTCGCGGCGCTGGCTGGCCAGCCACCACCCTGGCGGACGCTGAAGCTCGCGCCGGCGCGCGGCAAGACCCTGCATCTGGCGCCCATGAAAACGCTGGTGATCGATGCCGGGCGCCGCGACAAGCTGCGTCCCGGCGACATCCTCGGTGCGCTCACCGGCGACGCCGGCCTGCGTGCCGAGGACGTCGGCAAGATCGACGTGTTTGCCGCGCGCGCCTATGTCGCCATCGTGCGTGCGCACGCCGGCAAGGCGCTGGATCGCCTGCGCGTCGGCAAGGTCAAGGGCCGGAACTTCCGCGTGCGCTTGCTGGACTGAGCGGAAATGGCTCCAGTGGACAGCGGCGCGTGCCGTACGTTTGCACCTGGAGCATGCGCGCGACCGGTCACTGCTCCATCTGGCCCATGCACTGCAACGCCCACTTGCACGCGGTCTCGGCGCCGCCCGCGTCCTGCAGGCGCAGGCGCACCTCGCGGATGAGCTGCCAGTTCCGCTCGCACAGGCTGCCGCGGCATTGCGGACTGTTGCCGTGTGCGTGGCATCGCGCGGCAGATCCTTCCTGCGCTCCCCGGTCCGTCCCGCAGACGGACCGTGGTGCGGCGGCTGGGCTTTCGCCGGCGAGACGCGGCACGCGCTCGGCGCCAACATTCCCCGGCGCACCCGGCTGCCTTCATCTATCGTGCGCGATGGCCGTTTCGTCATCTGGAACCGCAGCCGCGGCTTCGATCTCAATGCCTTGCTCGCAGGCTTCACGGAGATGACCGTGGCCAAGTCCGGCGGCGTCAGCGTGACCATCCGCAAGCGCGCCGCGCTGCCCGACTCGCCTTACCTGGACACGCGCGCCAGGGTGCGCGAACTCCTGAGCACCGTGATGGACCTGTCGCCCCCGCCCCGCCCAGTCGGCGGGATGAGGCGGATCACCGGGACTCGCGCGCGGTCGGATAAGCTTGCGGGCATGAATGACAATTACTTGAGTCCGTCATCCCCGCGAAGGCGGGGATCCAGCCACCTTGACGGTCCATAAAGGGACGAAGTCACTGGATTCCCGCCTTCGCGGGAATGACGAATAGGAAGGTTTCGCGCTTCACTATGTGCCACTCCTTCCGACATCTGGGCTGCACGACGGGAGACTGGCTTGATCGATATTGGCGCCAACTTGACGCATGAGGATTTTGCCCGCGATCTGCCGGCGGTATTGGCGCGCGCGGTGGCGGTGGGCGTGCAGCGCATCGTGGTCACCGGGGCTTCGCGCGCCGGCAGTGCGGGCGCGCTGGCCTTGGCGCGCGAACACCCTGGAATGCTCTTTGCCACCGCCGGCGTGCATCCACACCATGCCGCCGATTACGACGACGCGACCGATGCGGAGCTGCGTGAATTGGCGCGCGATCCGCTGGTGGTTGCCGTGGGCGAAACCGGCCTCGACTACCACCGGGACTTGTCGCCGCGCGATGTCCAGCAGCAGGTGTTCGAGCGCCAGCTGCAGATCGCGGTGGACTTGGGGCTGCCGCTCTTCCTGCACCAGCGCGAGGCGCATGCGGATTTCCTGGCCTTGCTGAAGCGTTACCGCGGGCGTGTGCCGAACGTAGTGGTGCATTGCTTCACCGACAGCGCCGAGGCCTTGCGCGACTACCTGGCCCTGGATTGCCACATCGGCATCACCGGCTGGATCTGCGACGAGCGTCGCGGCGTGCACCTGCGCGAGCTGGTGCGCGAAATTCCGGCCAACCGGCTGATGCTGGAGACGGATGCGCCCTATCTCCTGCCGCGCACGCTGCGCCCCATGCCGAAGCACCGGCGCAACGAACCGATGTACCTGCGTGAGGTGTGCGCGCAGGTGGCGCGCGATCGCGGCGAGCCGGCGGAGGTCACGGCGGCGAACAGCACGGCCGCCGCGATGGCGTTTTTTGGCATCGCCTGAGCGCGAAGCTCCCCGTAGCTCTTCTTGTGGGAGATGCCATGTTGTCGAGCAGGCCCCTGAGCGGCTTTGGGGGCTGGGCGAACGGGCTCTTGAGCACCCAGGCGGCCGCGCTGCCTACTCCCTCTCCCTCGGCGGTGCCAGGGGAGAGGGGACCAAGGCTGTCGCTGCGTCGCCCATATACCTGTACACCTGTGGGAGTCCGCGAGCGGCTCGCACAACTAGCGACTGCGTGGTCGTTGTCAGGCCAGTCGGCGGGTGGCACCGGGGGGCAGGCCGTCCAGCGCGTGCTCGCCGATCTGCACGCGGATCAGACGCAGCGTGGGGAAGCCGACGACGGCGGTCATGCGCCGCACCTGGCGGTTGCGACCCTCGCGCAGGGTCAGGCGCAGCCAGCTGGTGGGGATGTGGCGGCGCTCACGGATTGGTGGATCGCGTGGCCACAGCCAGTCCGGTTCTGCCACGCGGGCGGCGGCAGCCGGCCGGGTGCGTCCGTCGTTCAACACGACGCCGCGGTGCAGCGCCTCCAGCGCCTTCGCATCCAGCTCGCCCTCCACCTGGGCCAGGTAGGTCTTGGGCTGCTTGTGTCGCGGATCGGTCAGGCGGTGGGCGAGCGCGCCATCGTCGGTCAAGAGCAGCAGGCCCTCGCTGTCACGATCCAGGCGCCCGGCCGCATAGACGCCCGGCTCGGAGACGAATGAGGCCAGCGTGCTGCGCCCCTGTGCATCGGTGAACTGGCACAGCACGCCATAGGGCTTGTTCAGCGCGATCAGCATGGCGCGGCGGCCACGTCGTGCGCCGGGTGCCGGCTCAGCGTGGCGCGGCCTTGGCGCTGGCTGGCTTGACGAAGCGCAGGGTCATGCGGTCGGACTCGCCGATTGCCGCGTATTTGGCCCGGTCGGTGGCGCCCAGGGTGTACGTGGGCGGCAGCGTCCATACGCCCTTGGCATAGTCCTTGGTGTCCTTCGGGTTGGCGTTGATCTCGCTCTCGGCCGCCAGCTCGAAGCCGGCGTCGGTCGCCAGTTTCACGACGTAGTCGGTGGGCAGGTAGCCGCTGCCCTTGACCGCATCCAGTGTCGCGCCCTTTGCGGCGCGGTGGTCCACCACGCCGAGGACGCCGCCTGGCCGCAGCACGTCGAAGAACGCCTTGAACATCGCCGGCGCCGTGCCGGCCCCCATCCAGTTGTGCACGTTGCGGAAGGTCAGCACGCGGTCGGCGGTACCGGGTTGGCCGAGCACCGGCTTTTGCGGATCGAACTCGCGGATGGCGGCGTTGGCGTACTGCGTGGGATCGGAGAGAAACTTGCGCTTCAGGCTGCTCTCATCACGCTGCGCCTCACGATCCTTTGGCGCCGAAGCCACCGCGGCAATGTAGTGTCCCCGGTCGCGCAGGTAGGGCGCGAGCACCTCGCTGTACCAGCCGCCTCCTGGGGTGATCTCGATTACGGTCTGGTCCGGGCGCACGTCGAAGAATTCCAGTGTGGCCTTCGGGTGGCGGTAGACGTCGCGGGCACGGTTGGCGCTGCTGCGCCAGTCTCCGGCCAGGGCGTGGTCGAACGCTGCGGAGTCGGTGGCTTGCGCCGCAGCGGCAGCCGGGGCTGCTTGGGCGTGGGCCGCACCGCCCCAGGTGAGGCCGATACCGAGTGCCAGCAGCAGGCTGGTCGCCAGTAGCGGGCGGCGGGTGTGGTGGGTTGCCGGGTAAGCGTCGAGCTGTCTGGTCTGGCTAGGCATGGCTTGCACTCCTCGGGGGCTGGCGGCCACAGGATGGCGGCCGTGTATGGGCATGGTAGCGAATCGCCGCCGCTGTCGGCCTGCGGCGTTTTGCGTATCGCGCCGGCCGGGCCCGGGCGTCGCGCGACATCGTCATTCCGGCCCCCCCTCGTCATTCCCGCGAAAGCGGGAATCCAATGCTCTTGCTTTGTAGACCGCCTGTCGTGAAGCCCTGGATTCCCGCTTTCGCGGGAATGACGAGGAGGGTTGTTTAGCGCAAAGGCGATGGGGTGAGGAATGGCGATGGGGCGTGGCAGGAGCGGCTGGAGGCGGTCCGGTGGGGGGCGGGAGGCCTCTCAGCTCTGGTCGTAGCGGATCACCGAGCGGATGGTCTTGCCGGCGTGCATCAGCTCGAAGGCCTCGTTGATGCGTTCCAGGGGCAGCACCTTGCTGACCATCTCGTCGATCCTGATTTCGCCGGCCAGGTAGCGCTCCACATAGCCGGGCAACTGCGAGCGGCCTTTCACGCCGCCAAACGCCGAGCCGCGCCACACGCGGCCGGTGACCAGCTGGAACGGCCGCGTGCGGATTTCCTGCCCGGCGCCGGCCACGCCGATGATGGTCGACTCGCCCCAGCCCTTGTGGCAGCACTCCAGCGCCGAGCGCATGAGCTCGACGTTGCCGACGCACTCGAACGAGTAGTCCACGCCGCCATTGGTGAGCTCGACGAGCACCTGCTGGATCGGCGTATCGGGATAATCGGCGCTGTTCACGCAATCGGTCGCGCCAAGCGCGCGCGCCATGACGAACTTTTCCGGGTTGCGGTCGACCGCGATGATGCGCGAGGCCTTGGCCATCACCGCGCCCTGGATCACCGACAGGCCGATGCCGCCCAGCCCGAACACCGCGACGGTGGCGCCGGCTTCGACCTTCGCGGTGTTCAGCACCGCACCGATGCCGGTGGTGATGCCGCAGCCGAGCAGGCAAACCTTGTCCAGCGGCGCGGCCGGATTGATCTTGGCGACCGCGATTTCCGGCAGCACGGTGTATTCGCTGAACGTGCTGGTGCCCATGTAGTGCAGCAGCGGTTTGCCGCCCAGCGAGAAGCGCGACGTGCCATCCGGCATCAGGCCCTGGCCCTGGGTCACGCGGATCTTCTGGCACAGGTTGGTCTTGCCGGAGCGGCAGTACTCGCACTCGCCGCATTCGGGCGTGTACAGCGGGATCACATGGTCGCCGGGCTTGACCGTGGTCACGCCAGCGCCGACCTCCTCGACGATGCCGCCGCCCTCGTGGCCCAGGATCACCGGGAACTGGCCTTCCGGATCGTCGCCGGAGAGGGTGAAGGCATCGGTGTGGCAGACACCGGTGGCCACGATGCGTACCAGTACCTCACCGGCTTTAGGTCCGGCCACCTCCACTTCCTCGATGCTGAGCGGCTGGCCTGCGGCCCAGGCGACGGCGGCGCGTGATTTCATGGGGGTTCTCCTCGGATCCGGATTCGCGACGATGTCCGTCCATGGTACCCGGCCGGTGGCGCGATACGCGCAGCGCGGCTGGTCGGGTGTCCGGCGACGGCATGCGCTGGTGAATTTGCCACGCCGTCGTCGTCGCAGTCGCCACCTGCGCCGCGCGACCGCTCAAGGCAACTCGTTGCCGGAGAACGGGTCGATGGCATACGGGTACACGGTGGCCAGGAACCCGGGCTGCGCGCGGATGCGTGCGATCCAGGCGACGACGTGCGGGTAGCTTTCCAGCGGCAAGCCGGCCTCGTCGGCAAAGCCGACATAGGCATACAGCGACATGTCGGCAATCGTATAGGTGTCGACCAGGAACTCCCGTGCGGACAGCCAGCCGTCCAGCACGGCGAGGGCCTTCCGACCCAAGGCGCGCTTGCCTTCGATCGCTTCGCGGCTGCGCCGCGCGAGCTTGCCCGTGAGGGTCCAGTGGCGCAGGCTGGCGATGCCGTTCTGCACCTGGTCCTCCTCGAAGAACATCCAGCGCAGCACCTGCGCACGTTGCCAGGCGTCTGCCGGAACGTAGCGCGTACCCTCGCCCAGGTACATCAGGATGGCGTTCGACTCCGGCAGACAGCGCCCATCGTCGAGTTCCAGTACCGGCACGGCGCCGGTCGGATTTTTCGCGCGGAACGCCTCGGTCTGACCTGCGCCCTCGAAGATGCCCACCGGCACCGTTTCGTAGCTGATGCCGAGATGATGCAGCAGCAGGCGCACCTTGTAGGCGTTCTGTGAAGGCAGATAGTCGTGAAGTTTCATGGGTGCTTGCTCCGGAACGCGGGCATGCCCGCATGGGTGGGCCACCTGGCGAGGCGGAGGATCCCGCCAGCCGGTTGCCGATGAGTATGGGAGAACCACTGGCGGGTCATGCATCGTATGCGCCATGCCCGGCATGGTGATGCATCAATGGTTGCAGTTCACGCACGCTTCCCGCGGCAGGACTGTGCGCTCCACCGCGGCTGCCGTGGATGTACGTTGCCCGTACAACATGCCGCCGAGAATCAACGTACCGCCTGCGGCCATGCCGGGAGTCAGCGCTTCGCCCAGTGCCAGCCATGCCCACAGCACCCCGAATACGGGGGCCAGGTAGGCGATCGTCGCGGCGCCGGGTGCGCCGATGCGCTGGATCAGGCGGAAGTACAGGACGTACACCACCGACGTGCCGAGCGAACCAAGGGCGAGGACGCTGGACCATGCTCCGATCGAAATGGGTGTCGACGGCCAGGTCCAGATCGCGAGCGGGACGAGCAGCAGCGCGTTGCTCGCCAGCAGGGCGGCCACCAGTGCCGTGGCCGGGATGTCGCGGAACTGCTGGCGTACCAGGTTGGCGCCGGCACCGTACAACAGGGTTGCCAGCGTACCTGCCGCGACCGCCGCGCCGGTTCCGACACCGAGGAGATTGCCGCCGGCCAGCACCACGACGCCGACCAGGCCCGACAGCATGCCCGCGACGCGTCTGCTGCCCATGCGTTCGCCGAAGAACAGGAACGCGGTCAGTGCGGTGAACGGCACCGCCATGCTGAACACGATGGCGTTGACGCCAGCCGGCGCGCGCTCGCTGCTCCAGGCGAACAGCAACAGCGGGAACAGGATGTTGAGCGCGCCGATCGAGACGAGCTTCCACCACCCGGCGGCGGCGAGTTGCAGGCGCGAGCGCCACAGGAAAGGTGTCAGCAGCAGGGCGCCGATCGCCAGCCGCAGATCGATCACCGGCGCCGGCCCGAACATCGGTGCGGCGATGCGCAGGAACAGGAAGGAGCTGCCGCTGAGCGCTGCCGCCAGGACCAGCTCGAGCGGCGTGCGCCAGTCGCGGCCCGGCCTGGTCGGGATGCGCGGGTGCGACCCGCGGCGGGTGCCTGTCGGCGCCACGGGAGTGGTGGCCAGCCCTGGCTTGCGCAACGCCGCGACCTTTGCGACGTGGCTGCGCAAGGACACCATGTCGTCCGACAGCTTTGTCAATTCCCTCAACATGAAGTGCCTCCTGGCGACTTGCGCCGGAGCTTTGGGAGGCGCGAAGATAGTGCAGCAGTACCGCCATGGCCAGAGATCAATTCTCAACCTGGCTTTGAGGAATATTCAAGATGGGACGAGCGCCGCTCAATGCCCTGCACATCTTCGTCGCCGCCGCGCGCGCGCAAAACCTCACCCGCGCCGCCGAAGGCCTGCACCTGACCGTCAGCGCCCTGAGCCACCAGATCCGGCTGTTGGAGCAGCGGGTGGACTGCGTGTTGTTCGTGCGTGGCCCGCGCGGGTTGGCCCTGACTGCCGAGGGGCAGCGCCTGCTAAGGAATGTCGCGCCGCACCTCGATGCCATCGAGGAAGCGCTGAAGCCGCTGTGCGCGCGCTCCGGGAACGCGCTCTCGCTGTCCGCGACGCCGTCGATGACGACGAGCTGGCTGTTGCCGCGGCTTCCGGCTTTCGTCGCCAGGCATCCAGAGGTGGAGCTGAACCTGCACTCGGCGATCGAGCTGGTGGATTTCGCCGACGGACGCTATGACGCGGCACTGCGCTACGGTGCCGGCCAGTGGCCGAACGTGACCGTCGAGCTCCTGCTCGAGGAGTGGCTCACGCCCGTGGCGAGCCCGGCATTGCTCGGCCGCCACAAGCGCCTGCGCCCTGGTTCGTTCGGCAAGCTGCCGTTGCTGGGTCCGGAGGACGCCTGGCAGGAATGGTTTGCGATGTACGGGGGAACCCGGCCCACGCGATATGCCGCCTCGTTCAGCGATGCCGAATCGCGCCAGCGTGCGGCGGTCGAAGGGCTGGGCGTGACCTTGGGGCGCACCACCATGGTTCGCCCGCTGATCGAGGCAGGGCAGCTCGTGGCGTTGTTTCCCGAACAGGTGAAGGCCGACCGTGCCCATTACCTTGTGTACCCGGAACGCTCGCGCAAGCACGCGGGCTTCTCGGCGTTCCGCGCATGGCTGCTGGATGAGGCGGCGCGCTCAGCCGCCGCGCCGCTTCCCGGCTTTGCGTCGCGCAAAACCAGGTCGCAACGGGCTTGAGCCTGGTCGACGGTCGCGATTCGTCGCCGGGCACGGTCATCCCTCTCGCTTCGGCGCGTGGCCGGCGCCGGTGACTGGGGCGGTCTGGCCTGGAACAGGTCCAGCGGCATATCCTGCAGGCTTGAATAGTATTCAAGATAACCTTGCCAATATGTCGCTATGTGGCTGCTTCATGGCCATGTACCTTGAGCACCTTGCAAAACGACAGCTCGAGGTGGAGCCCATGAACTCGCTTTGGAAAGACCTGGTATACGTCCACTCGCATATGCTGTGGCGGGAAGACCTGCTCTGGCAGGACCAAGTCGGCACCCGGCCGGCTCGTCGCGCAACGCACGCCTGCACCCGAACCCGGCGCTTCGACCGCAGCATGGGAAACGGCCCAAAGTCGGCCGGAAAGGACACATCCCACTGGCCGCGATTGGCCGCGCCGCGCTGAGTCCCCTCGCGCCCGAGGGCACGTTCCACGCTCACGGAGCGTGACGCGAATTTGCCGCAGGGTGCATGCTTGGTATCTTGGGTCCAGGAGGTACCTTCGATGCACAAGCGGCAGCTGGGCAATTCGCCACTCTCGATCTTCCCATTCGTCCTCGGCGGCAACGTGTTTGGCTGGACCGTGGACGAGCGGCGTGCATTCGCCGTGCTCGACGCGTTCGTCGCCGCCGGTGGCAACATGATCGACACTGCGGACAGCTATTCGGCCTGGGTGCCGGGCAATCGCGGCGGCGAGTCGGAGACCCTCATTGGCCGCTGGCTGCATGCCAGCGGCAAGCGCGACCAGGTCCTGATCGCCACCAAGGTTGGCAAGTGGGCGCGCCAGCAGGGCTTGGCACCGTTCAACCTGAACCAGGCAGCGGAAGGTTCGCTGCGCCGGTTGCAGACCGATCGCATTGACCTGTACCAGGCCCACCAGGATGACGCCAGTGTCCTGCTGGCCGATACGTTGGGTGGCTTCGCGCGATTGATCGAGCAGGGCAAGGTGCGCGTGATCGGCGCCTCAAACTATTCCGCGCCGCGTCTCGCCGATGCGTTGACGGTCGCCAGGAAGCTGGGACTTCCGCGCTATGAAACCCTGCAGCCGGAATACAACCTGGCCAATCGCGCAGGTTACGAGCATGCGCTGGAACCATTGGCGCGGCGCGAGAACCTTGGCGTGATCTGCTATTCCGCGCTGGCCAGCGGCTTCCTGAGCGGCAAGTACCGCAGCTTGGCCGACCTGGCCCGGCATACCGCACGGAGCGCGGCCGTGAGGCGCTATCTCGACGCACGTGGCCTGCACCTGCTGGAGGCCCTGGACCGGGTGGCCGAGGCCCATCAGGCCAGCGTGGCCCAGGTGGCGCTGGCCTGGCTGATCGCGCGCCCGGGCGTGGCCGCACCCATCGTCAGCGCGACCTCGGTGGCCCAACTGGAAGAATTGCTGGGCGCGGTGGAGCTGAAACTGCAGCCGAACGAGATCGTCTACCTGACCAGCCTGGACACCGAGTTCCCGCCAGTCCGGCCGCGCGTCGAATACCACTGATACCCGTCAGTGCGGCACGGCCAGGGTGGCCAGCGCCGCGTTGAAGGTCGGGCTGGGGCGCATGGCCGCGCCGACGCGCGCCAGGTCGGGGCGGTAATAGCCGCCGATGTCCACCCGCTTGCCCTGCGCGCCGTTGAGCTCGCCGATGATCCGCGCCTCCCCGTTGACCAGGGTCTGCGCCAACGGCGCGAACACGGTTTTGAGCTGCGTATCGTCATCCTGGGCCGCCAGCGCCTGTGCCCAGTACAGCGCGAGGTAGAAATGGCTGCCGCGGTTGTCCAGCTCGCCGATCTTGCGCGCTGGCGACTTGTTGTGGTCCAGGATCTTGCCGTTGGCCTGGTCCAGCGTCTTCGCCAGCACGGCGGCGCGCTTGTTGCCGTAATGCCCGGCAAGCTGCTCGAACGAGGCGGCGAGGGCAAGGAACTCACCCAGCGAATCCCAGCGCAGGTAGTCTTCTTCCAGGAACTGCTGCACGTGCTTGGGCGCCGAGCCGCCGGCCCCGGTCTCGAACAGGCCGCCACCGGCCATCAGCGGCACGATGGAGAGCATCTTGGCGCTGGTGCCCAGCTCCATGATCGGGAACAGGTCGGTGAGATAGTCGCGCAGGACGTTGCCGGTCACCGAGATGGTGTCCTGGCCCTTGCGGATGCGTTCCAGCGAGAACTTCGTCGCCGCCACCGGATCCATGATGCGGATGTCGAGGCCGCTGGTGTCATGCTCCTTCAGGTAGCGTTCGACCAGGGCGATCAGCGTGCGGTCGTGCGCGCGGGCCGGGTCGAGCCAGAACACCGCCGGGGTGTCGGACAGGCGCGCGCGCGACACCGCCAGCTTCACCCAGTCGCGCACCGGCGCATCCTTGGTCTGGCACATGCGCCAGATGTCGCCGGCTTCCACCGCGTGCTGCAGCAGCACCTTGCCGGATTCGTCGGTCACCTTGACCGTGCCATCGGCGGCGATCTGGAAGGTCTTGTCGTGCGAGCCGTACTCCTCGGCCGCCTGCGCCATCAGGCCGACGTTGGGCACGCTGCCCATGGTGGTGGGATCGTAGGCGCCGTGTGCCTTGCAGTCCTCGATCGTCGCCTGGTAGACGCCGGCGTAGCTGCGGTCGGGGATCACCGCCTTGGTGTCCTGGCGCTCGCCCTTGGCGTTCCACATCTTGCCGGAGTCGCGGATCATCGCCGGCATCGAGGCGTCGATGATGACGTCGCTGGGCACGTGCAGGTTGGTGATGCCCTTGTCGGAATTCACCATGGCAAGCTGGGGGCGCCGGGTGTACTCGGCGGCGATGTCGGCCTCGATCGCCGTGCGAGTCTCCGCCGGCAGGCTGCCCAGCCGCGCGTACAGGTCGCCGATGCCGTTGTTCGGGTTGAAGCCGGCCTGCTGCAGCGCGTCGGCGTGTTGCGTGAGCACGTCGCGGTAGAACTCGCCCACCGCCACGCCGAACATGATCGGGTCGGACACCTTCATCATGGTGGCCTTGAGGTGCAGCGAGAACAGCACGCCCTGCTTTTGCGCGTCGGCAATCTGCGCGTCGATGAAGGCGGCCAGCGCGCGGCGCGACATCACCGCGGCGTCGATGATCTCGCCGGCCTGCAGCGCCACCTTCTCCTTCAGGACCTTGCCGGAGCCGTCCTTGCCGAACCACTCGATCTTCACCGTGGTCGGCGCGGCGACGGTGGCGGACTGCTCGCTGCCGTAGAAGTCGCCGCCGTCCATGTGCGCCACGTGGGTCTTCGAGTCGGCACTCCACGCGCCCATCTTGTGCGGGTGCTTGCGCGCATAGTTCTTCACCGAGGGCGGCGCGCGGCGGTCGGAATTGCCCTGGCGCAGCACCGGGTTGACCGCGCTGCCCTTGACCTGGTCGTAGCGCGCCTTGATGTCCTTTTGCGCCGCGTCGGCCGGGTTGTCCGGATAGTCCGGCAGCGCAAGGCCCTGGGCCTGCAATTCCTTGATTGCCGCCTTCAGCTGCGGCATCGATGCGCTGATGTTCGGCAGCTTGATGATGTTGGCGTCGGGCGTAAGGGCCAGGGCGCCGAGTGCGGCCAGCTCGTCGGGCACCTGGTGCGCGGCGTCGATCAATTCGGGGAACTTGGCGATGATGCGCCCGGCCAGGGAGATGTCGCGGGTCTCCATGGCGATGCCTGCCGTGCGTGCGAACGCGGCGACGATCGGCAGCAGGGACTGCGTGGCGAGGAACGGAGCCTCGTCGGTGAGGGTGTAGATGATCGTGGGTGTGGACGACATGGTCGCGGCTGACCTCCAGACGGATGGGGTGTCGCGGACGCACGGCAGTGGAGCCCACGGCAACGCTGGGCGTTGCGGGTTTCAGGCAGGGGCGTCTTGCGACGGGCCATTGTCGCGGTTTGCGCCGCATCGCGAAAGGGCAGGGGTGCGCCGCGCCGTGTCTTCGCTGGTGTTGCTGCAGGGGCCGGGGATTGGCTGCGGGTGCTTTTCACGCACAGAAAAACCGCCGGCGGGGCCACGCCGACGGCTTTTTTGCTGTTGCCAGCAATGGAACCTGGTTAGTGCACCGAGCTCGTGGTGGCGGGCGCGGCCGGCATCATGCTGGTGGATGCCGGGGCCATGGCTGGTGGCTCGGTCACCGGCGGCATGGCTGGTTGCGCGGACATCGCGGCTGGTGGCGCGCCAGTGTCTGCGGGCGGATTCTCATTGTTGCTGCTGCAGGCACTCAGGCCCAGCGCCGCGGCCACCAGGGTGGCCAGGATCAACTGTTGGTGCATCGTCTTCATGCGCACGTTCTCCTCGGATCGGAATACCAGTGTAGCTCGCCAAACCCAGCGCCGGTAAAGACTTGCTGTCGTGTCCAGCCCGGGCGAGCCGAGGTCGGGACGTCATGTTGGCGACACGGCAGTCAAGAATCGGTGATGAAATTCTGCCACGACCCGCGTCCGTCCCGGCATGGTTCGTGCCCCGGGGCCGCGCCCCGGTTCGTGTCCGGTCAGAATACGAAGCGGAAACCCATGTTGATGTTGTTGTATTTCTGGCTGTTGTCGCCGAAGTGGCCGCTGTAGCCGAACCAGCTGTTGATGGTGGGTGTCAGTTGCGCCGATACGCCGAGTTCAGCCGTGCCCCAGCTCTTGTCCGGGGTGAAGCCGGCCAATTCGAACGTGCCGTTCATGCTGTTGAGGCCGGCGCTGACCAGGCGTGGGTCGGCCTTGCTGTCGTGGTTCCAGGCCAGCGCCGCATAAGGCGACATCACCATGTTGCCGGTTTGCCAGTGGCCCTGCAGGTGCCAGCCCAGGGTCGTCACCAGTGCGTCGCGCTGCTGGCGGCCGAACCACATGGCCGTGCTGTCGTTGCCGTTTTCGCGGTAGCCGCCGACCTTGACCGTGTTCCATTCGGCCGTGACGAACGGCCCGGTGCTCAGTGCACCGAAATTGAACCACCAGCCGCCGGTGAGGCCACCGCCGAGATGCGAGCCGTCCGCCTTGCCAGACTCGGTGCGTCGTGCCGTACCGATGTCGAAGCTGCGCTGGATGTCCTTGAAGTTCGATTGCCCGAAGTTCGCGTAGCCGCCGACGTAGCCGCCGCCCTGGTGCCAGGTCAGGTAGCCAAGTCCGCTGATGTCCTGCATCTTGTAGCGGCCACCGGCGCCGGAGATGTCGGCGGTGTTCTGTCCGACGCCGAGCGCGATGCCCGCGGAAAGGTGGTCGGTGGCGCGCACGTCCGCGCCCAGCGTGAAGTTGACGTTGTTGCTGGTGGCCCGTGGGGAGGAATCGCCACCCTTGAAGCGTTGGCGGGCGCCGTCGATGTTGAAGAACATCCGGGTTTCGCCGGTCTGGCTGTCGAGCAGCATCTGCTTGCGCAAGGCCCGGGTTTGGGCCGCGATGGCGGCGAGCGGCGCCTCGGCCATCAGGGACATTTGCCCCGGCGCCCGCAGCTCCGTCGTCAGGTATTGGCCGAGCAGGGCGTGGGTGGCGGTGGTCGGGTGCACGCCGTCGGCAAACAGGTAGCTCTGCTCGGTGCCGGGCGCATAGGTGTATGGCAGCCCCGAGCCCTGCGGGCCACAGGCGACCGAGCTGGAACCGACCCCGCAGGCCGGCGTGGTGACGTTGCTCAAGCCGTAGGCCTGGGGGTTGGCGATGAGTTCGGCAAACAGGCCCTGGATGTTGACCGGGATGATGCCGGTGTGCATCTGCCCGAGTCCGGCATTGAGCTGGCTGTTGAAGATCTGGCTCAGGCCGCTCAAGGCGGCGGCCCCGGCCGGTCCCTGGGCCAGTGCCGACGGCGTCGAGCCGATGTCGGGCAGGTTGAAGACCAGGACGTTCTTCGCGCCTGCGGCCTGCAGCTGGCCGATCAGCCGCACCTCCTGCTGGGCCGCGCCGGCAATGGCGGCCTGTGCCTGCTCGCTGCTTTCCAGGGCGCCGACCCCTGCCCCGGCGGCGACCGCGGCATTGACCTGGGCCGTGACGGCCGGGGTGATCTGCGCGGTGAACGCCGCAACCAGTTCCGGGGGCACGTGGTTGGCGGCGATCTGCGCGGCAATGGTCTGCGCGATCAGCTGTTGCGCGGTGGCGCCTGCGCCGGCGGCGGTGGCGTGATAGAAGATGTCGTTGGCACCGCCCCAGACCGAATACAAGGCCTTGCCGTCCACCGCACCACCGGCGAGATAGCCCGCGATCTGGCTGCTGATGGTGGGCACGGCGGCCGGCGTGCCGGGCGAGTTGGTGAGCACGCCAGCGCCGCCCCAGGCGTAGTCGGAGCCACCGGTCAGCGACGGGGTGAGCGTGAAGCCGAGGTTGCTGGCCAGGTGCTCGATGCCAAGCGTGCCAGGATTGGTGGTGAAGCGCAGCGGCGGCTGCACCGCGGGGTTGCTGGCCAGGGAGATGTTGCCGTTGTCGCTCAGGCTGTCGCCGAAGACGACCACCTGGCTGAACTGGCTGGCCGCGGTCGTGGCGCTGTAGAGCAGGGTGGCGGCAACGGCAGTGGCAAGGTAACGGGTGCGTGGCATGGGGAACTCCTGACAGGTCTGGTCGTGTCGATGGCGTGCGTGGCGTTGCGTGCGATATGCAAGGGCAACGTCCCTGGCGTCAGGTTGGCGCTGGGTCCTGGGCGCCGGCAATGCTCTGGCGGGTGCACTCGCCCGCAGCCGTCTCGGCTGCGCAGGCGGCACGGCCATGGTATCCCATCGGCCGTCGCCACCGCGGGCGCCGATCAGGCACTGAGCGAACCGCGCGGGGGATCGCGCGGGTCGCCCGGCGGCGGGATGGCATTGGCTGCGCCGGCGCGGCCATTCAGCACCAGGGTGCCGGCCATGAGGTCATGCAGGCCCTGCTTGCGTGGCATCCAGGCCACCATCAGCACACCGATGAAGACGATCATGAAGCTGATGATCTTGGCGCCATAACGCCCCACGGCGCGGGGGAAGCTGATGCGCCGCCCGTGCAGGTCGGTGACGTGGATGCCGAGTGCCAGCTTGCCCAGCGTCGCCTGCCAGGGCGAGCTTTCGCAGGCGGCGAAGTACAGCCAGGCCAGCAGCGCGCCGAGCAGCATGCCTGGCCACATCAAGGCGTAGTAGTGCTGGTAGGCCGCGAGCATCTGCGGCAGGTCGCCGACCGCGTTGCCGAGTGTCTGTTCCAGCGCGGCCTGCGCCCTCGCGCCGCCCACCGCGCGGTCGATGAGCACGTTCGGTATGTACAGGACGATGGCATCGATCAGGTAGGCAAGCACCCGCTTCCAGAACCCGGCATAGCTGGGTGCCTGGGTGATTGCCGGTGGCGGTGGCGGGACGGCAGCCGTGGCCGTGTCTGTAGCGGTCGGCATGGCGTCGGGCATCAACACCGACAGCGGTTGCCAATCGGCGAGACCCTCGCGCCAGCCGAGGTCGGCGCCGCTCATCTTGCCTTCGCGCAACCATTGCCGCACGTCGGCTTCCGGGTATGGCCCAAGGCGTTCGCCGTCGCGCCCAATCCAGATTTCCATGGCCTGCTTCCTCTTCTCGGTGCCACGCGCTTGCCCGTTCGCATGATGCCACGCCGGGGCGCAAAGGCCGTGCGCCAGGCATGCCGTGCCGATGCGGCTCAGGCGGCGCGACGCTGCAGGTGCACCAGCAGCAGCGAGATGGCCGCCGGTGTCACGCCGCTGATGCGTGCGGCCTGGCCCAGCGTCACTGGCAGCGAACGCTTGAGCTTGAGCGCCACCTCGGCCGACAGGCCGCGCACCTGGTCGTAGTCGAAATCGGCCGGGATGCGGGTTTGCTCGTGGCGGCGCTGGCGCTCGATTTCCTCGCGTTGGCGGTCCAGGTAGCCGGCGTATTTCACCTGTACCTCGACCTGCGCGGCGACGTCCGCGGCAGGGACCGGCGGCCCGAATCCGGACGTGGCGGTGAGCGCGGCGTAGCCCAGTTCCGGGCGCCGCAGCAGGTCGGCCGCGCTGGCATCGTGGCTGATGGGCATGCCGTGCGTGGCCTGCAGCGCCATGCCCAGCGCATTGCGCGGGGTGATCCACAGCGCCTGCAGACGCGCCAGCTCGCGTTCGACGGCGTCGCGCTTGCGGCGCATGGCGTCATAGCGCGGCTGCGGCACCAGGCCCAGGCGGTGGCCGGTCTCGCTCAGGCGCAGGTCGGCATTGTCCTCGCGCAGGTGCAGGCGGTACTCGGCGCGCGAGGTGAACATGCGGTACGGCTCCTGCGTGCCGTTGGCGGTGAGGTCGTCGATGAGCACGCCGGTATAGGCTTCGTCGCGGCGCGGATACCACGGTTCGCGACCCTGCACCGCGAGTGCGGCGTTGAGCCCGGCGACCAGGCCCTGGGCGGCGGCTTCCTCGTAGCCGGTGGTGCCGTTGATCTGGCCGGCGAAGTACAGGCCGCCCACGGCCTTGGTTTCCAGCCACGGGTTCAGGCCGCGCGGGTCGAAATAGTCATATTCGATGGCGTAACCCGGCCGGGTGATGTGGGCGTTGGCAAAGCCCTTGATCGAGTGCACCAGGGCAAGCTGCAGGTCGAACGGCAGCGAGGTGGAGATGCCGTTGGGGTAGATCTCGAAGGTATCCAGGCCTTCGGGCTCGATGAAGATCTGGTGGCTGGACTTGTCGGCGAAGCGCACCACCTTGTCCTCGATGGACGGGCAGTAGCGCGGGCCGGTGCCTTCGATCTGCCCGGTGTACAGCGGCGAGCGGTCCAGGCCCTGGCGGATGAGGGCGTGGGTCTGCTCGTTGGTGTGGGTGATCCAGCAGCTCACCTGGCGTGGGTGCTCGTCGGCGCCGCCGAGATAGGAAAACACCGGTGGCGGGGTGTCGCCAAGCTGCTCTTCCAAGCCGTTGAAGTCGATGCTGCGCCGGTCGATGCGCGGCGGGGTGCCGGTCTTCAGGCGGCCGGTGGCAAACGGCAGTTCGCGCAGTTTCGCCGCCAGCGTGGTGGCCGGGGGGTCGCCGGCCCGGCCGCCGGCGTACTGCGCCTGGCCGACGTGGATCTTGCCGGCCAGGAAGGTGCCGGCGGTCAGCACCGCGCTGCGCGTGCGGAAGGTCAGGCCCATCTGCGTGGCCACGCCGGTAACCCGACCGCCTTCCAGCAGCAGGTCGGTGACGGGTTGCTGGAACAGCTGCAGGTTGGGCTGGGTTTCGACGGCGTGGCGGACGGCGGCCTTGTACAGGCCGCGGTCGGCCTGGCAGCGCGTGGCGCGCACGGCCGGGCCCTTGGCGGCGTTCAGCGTGCGCCACTGGATGCCGGCCAGGTCGGCCGCGTGCGCCATGATGCCGCCCAGCGCATCGATCTCCTTGACCAGGTGGCCCTTGCCGATGCCGCCGATCGCCGGGTTGCAGCTCATCGCCCCGACGGTTTCCACATTGTGCGTGAGCAGCAGCGTGCGTGCGCCGCAACGTGCGGCGGCCAGCGCCGCCTCGGTGCCGGCGTGGCCGCCGCCGATCACGATGACGTCGTAGGAGCAGGGATGCAGCATGGCAGGTGGCGGATGCGGGGCACTGGCGCGGGGGTGTGTATGGTAACGCGGCCAAAAGTCGGGATCAGAGTGCACTTTCGGCGGAGGTTGCATGTGTGTTCCCAGTAGCGGTGCCGAAGGTGCACCCTGACCCCGGTTTCCGACTGGTCTGAGGGGCGGGCGTCCTGCTGGCACGGGGCGTGCATTCACGGACTTGCACTTTCCCGGGCAGGTGCAGCTCGTCTGCACCCAGATCAAACACAGGGGTTTGATTGCGTACCGGGAGAGGAAGCACGGCGGCACCTTCGGGTGCCGTCTTTTTTTCTGTGGCGCGAAAAAAAAGCCCCGCGCTTGGCTGCGCGAGGCTTTCCACGTGAAAACTGGCGTTCGACGGCCTCTTAGAACAGGGGGAATCCAGGATGACCGTATAACCGAACGCCAGAAAACGGTAACGGTAAATCCCACCAGGATGCGGTTTGCCGTGATCCCGGCGGAAGTTGGTTGATCGGCGGGCAAAGCGTGACAGAACTCGTGGCCGCTGTCGATAGTGGGCACGAGTTGACCCATAGCGTCATCCCGCATGGCGCCGTCACATACCGCCTGTGACCACCATCACAGGCGTTGCCGGCCGGTTTCGTGGTGCAAAGCGTGACACCGGTCACGATTGGCACGCCGGTTGCACTCCCTTCCGTACCAACAAGAAGACCAACGGGGGGCGAGATGAACCTGGATCTGGAAGGTCAATACGAACACCACGACCTCATTATCGAAGTGGGCAAGGTGGAGATGGCCATGGAGCGTCTGGAGGAAACCGCCTCCGGCGACCGCGGTACCTTGCGGCCCATCCTGG
>JAFKMZ010000073.1 GCA_017305055.1 Lysobacterales bacterium | reverse complement strand
ACCGGCGCCCTGCGTGCCGATCCGCGGGCCAGCTGGGACAGCGACTATGTCGGGAACAAGGCAGCCGACAACCTGCCGGTCATCAACGTCTCGTGGAACGACGCCATGGCGTATGTGAAGTGGCTCAGCGAGCGCACCGGCAAGCCCTATCGCCTGCCCAGCGAGGCCGAGTTCGAGTACGCGTTGCGGGCGGGGACCACGACGCGTTACTGGTGGGGCGACGACGCGCCCACAAGCAAGGTCGAGAACCTCACCGGCTCGGAAGACAAGTCGCCCCAGGGCCGGCGCTGGAGCAACGCGTTCAAGGGCTATGGCGACGGCTACTGGGGGCCGGCGCCGGTCATGAGCTTTGCCGCCAACCCGTTCGGCCTGTACGACATGGATGGCAACGTGTCCAAATGGGTGGCCGACTGCTGGCACGACAACTACGTGCATGCGCCGACCGACGGCAGCGCCTGGCTCAATCCCGGCTGCGCGGCGCACGTGGTGCGCGGCGGCTCATGGGGCAGCTCGCCCGAGCAGGTCAACTCGGCCTACCGCCAGGGCGTGAACACCGACGTGCGCAGCGCGCGCGTGGGCTTCCGCGTCGCCCGCGACCTGCGCGCCGGAGACTGATTGGACAATCGTCACGCCACCCTGGCGTCATTCGCGCTTTCGCGGGGATGACGCCAAGTGAAGTCGAGGAGTAGGGGGGAAGGCTCAGGCGTGGGTCTGCTGGTCCAGCCAGCGTTCGGCATCCAGCGCCGCCATGCAGCCGAAGCCGGCCGAGGTGATCGCCTGGCGGTAGACATGGTCGGCCACGTCGCCGGCGGCGAACACGCCGGGCACCGAGGTCATCGTGGCCATGCCCTCCTGGCCGCCGTGGATCTCCAGGTAGCCGTCGTGCATCTCCAGCTGGCCCTTGAAGATGCCGGTGTTCGGGGTGTGGCCGATGGCCACGAAGAAACCGGTGACGGCGATGTCGCGGGTGGCGCCGGAGGCCACATCCTTCACGCGCACGCCGGTGACGCCACTGTCGTCGCCCAGCACCTCGTCCACGGTGTGGTTCCACACCAGCTCGATCTTGCCGGCCGCGGCCTTCTCGAACAGCTTGTCCTGCATGATCTTCTCGGCGCGCAATTGGTCGCGGCGGTGCACCAGGTATACCTTGCGCGCGATATTGGCCAGGTACAGGGCCTCTTCGACTGCGGTGTTGCCGCCGCCGATCACCGCCACGTCCTGCTCGCGGAAGAAGAAGCCGTCGCAGGTGGCGCAGGCGGACACGCCCTTGCCCTTGAATTTTTCCTCGCTGGCGATACCCAGGTATTTCGCCGTGGCGCCGGTGGCGATGACCAGCGCATCGGCGGTGTATTCGCCGGAATCGCCACTGAGCCGGAACGGGCGCTGCGCCAGGTCCGCGGTGTGGATGTGGTCGAAGATCATCCTGGTGTGGAAGCGCTCGGCGTGCTCGGCCATGCGCTGCATCAGGGCTGGTCCCTGCAGGCCCTCGACGTCGCCGGGCCAGTTGTCCACGTCGGTGGTGGTCATGAGCTGGCCGCCCTGGGCCAGGCCGGTGATCAGGGTTGGCTCCAGGTTGGCGCGCGCGGCGTACACCGCGGCGGTGTATCCGGCCGGGCCGGAGCCAAGGATCAACAGGCGGCTATGCGTGGGCGTGGACATGGTTAATATACCTTGCGTTGAGGTGGCCACTGGATGCTTGCGGGCGCCGCGGCGATCGGTGATCTCCCGCGACGACGCGTATCCTCGGTGGGCAGCCCATCAAGAATGGGGAATTGCCGGGGATGATTCAAGCCCGGCAGGCAGCTTTCGAGGTACCCGTGCCGCGTGGCGTGCCGGGATTTCTGGACCACATCAGGATTTTCGGTCATGCGCATCGGTATCCCGTCCGAAACCAAATCCGCCGAAGGGCGTGTCGCCCTGGTGCCCGCCGCGGCTGCCGATCTGGTGCGCCAGGGACACGAGGTCCTGATCCAGGCCGGTGCGGGTCGCGAGAGCGGCTTTGCCGACGAGGCCTACGTGCAGGTGGGCGTCCGCATCGTGCCGGATGCCGCCGCGCTCTATGCGGCGGGAGAGCTGATCGTCAAGGTCAAGGAACCGATCTCCGGCGACTTGGCCCTGCTGCGGCCGCAGCACGTGCTGTTCTGCTACCTGCACCTGGCGGCGGAGCCCGCCCTGACCAGGCGGCTGCTGGACATTGGCCTGACTGCCGTGGCTTTCGAGTCAGTGGAATACCACGGTGGCCTGCCACTGCTGCAGCCCATGTCGGTGATTGCCGGACGCATGGCGACCCAGATTGGCGCCACGTTGCTGCATCACCCGTACGGCGGCAAGGGCAAGTTGCTGGGTGGTGTGGCCGCCACACCGCGGGGCAAGGTCGTGGTGCTCGGCGGCGGCACGGCTGGCGGCCACGCGGCGAGATTGGCCGCCGCCATTGGCGCGCGCGTGGTGGTGTTCGACAAGCGCGAGGACCGCCTGGCCGAGATGATGGCGGTCGGCCCCAACGTGACCGCCCTGTATGCGTTCGAAACCTCGGTGGCCGAGGAACTGCGCGATGCCGACATCGTCATCGGCGCGGTGCTGATTCCCAGCGCCAGGGCCCCGCGCGTGGTCAGCCGGGCGATGCTGGCGGACATGCCGCCTGGCGGCGTGCTGCTGGACATCGCCATCGACCAGGGCGGCTGCTTCGAGACCTCCCGGCCCTGCACCTGGGACGAACCCACCTACGTCACCGATGGCCAGACCCACTTCTGCGTGACCAACATGCCCGGCGCGGTGCCGCAGACCTCCTCGCTGGCGATTTCCGCCGCGATCCTGCCCTACGTGCAGCGGCTTGCGGCCGATCCGGCCTGGCGCGATTTCACGCCGCTGCGGACCGGCATCAACGTCGATGCCGGCAAGCTGGTGCATCCGGCGTTGCAAGGTATGCTCTGAGCTTGGACCGCAGTCGAAGGAAGCCCTCCAAGGTGGCGCACAGCGCAAATGCCAGGCAACAGCCCAAGGAACGCTTGAGCGAGGAAACCCGGCGTCGCCTGCGCGAGGCCGGAGCGCTGCTGCTCATCCCGCTCGCGGCCTACCTGCTGCTGTGCCTGTTCAGCTACAACGACCAGGATCCGAGCTGGGGCCACGCCGGCAGCGTGCAGCAGGTGCGCAACTTCGGTGGCCTGGTCGGGGCCAACATTGCCAACCTGCTGCGCTACGTGTTCGGCCTGGCCGCCTATTGCTTCCCCCTGCTTTTGCTGCTGCTTGGCCTGCAGGTGCTGGGCCAGCGTGGCGAGCGCCTGACGGCACGGCCCTGGGAGCCGTCGCTGCGCCTGATCGGCTGGGTGTTCTTCTTCATCACCACGCCGGCGCTGCTGTACCTCAACTTCGACAGCCCGGTGTTGCCGCAGGGCGTCGGCGGCATCGTCGGCATGTGGGTGGGTCAGGGCCTGCTGGACACCTTCGGCATCAAGGGCGCGCCGGTGCTGCTGCTGGCGGTGTTCCTGGTGGCGGTGACCTTTGCCACCGGCCTGTCCTGGTTCAAGGTCATGGACTGGACCGGGCAGATGGTGTTGCGCCTGGTAGCCTGGGTACGCGGCCGGCTGCGCGAATTGCCGCAGGAGCTGGCGGCGCGCCAGGAGCGCGCCCGCCGCGACGTGGTGAAGAAGACCGAGGCGGTGCGCCAGGCCGGCCGCGAGCCGGTGCACATCGAGGCACCACCGGCGCCGGTGAAGAAGAGCGAGCGGGCGCGGCTGGAGACGCAGATTCCCTTGTTCGTCGGCCCGGCAGCACCGGGCGAGCTGCCACCGCTGTCGCTGCTCGACGAGGCGCCGGAGCAGGAAGCCGGCTATTCGGACGAGACGCTCGAGGTGCTGTCGCGCCAGGTGGAGTTGAAGCTGCGCGATTTCCGCATCGAGGCCAAGGTGGTCGGCGTGTATCCCGGCCCGGTGATCACGCGCTTCGAGCTGGAACCGGCGGCCGGCATCCGCGGTTCGCAGGTATCCAGCCTGGACAAGGACATTGCCCGCGGCCTGTCCGTGGTCAGCGTGCGCGTGGTCGACGTGATCCCGGGCAAGAGCGTCATCGGCCTGGAGATTCCGAACACGCGCAAGCAGATCGTGTACCTGTCCGAGATCCTGCGCTCGGACAAGTACGACCAGCAGCGCTCGCCGCTGGCGCTGGCGCTGGGCAAGGACATCGGTGGCCGGCCGGTGGTGGTGGACCTGGCCAAGATGCCGCATCTGCTGGTGGCCGGCACCACCGGTTCGGGCAAGTCGGTGGCGGTCAACGCCATGGTGCTGTCGCTGCTGTACAAGGCCAGCGCCAGCGAAGTGCGCATGCTGATGATCGACCCGAAGATGCTCGAGCTGTCCATGTACGAGGGCATCCCGCATCTGCTGGCGCCGGTGGTCACCGACATGAAGGAGGCGGCCAACGCCCTGCGCTGGTGCGTGGCCGAGATGGAGCGGCGCTACAAGCTCATGGCCGCGGTCGGCGTGCGCAACCTGTCGGGCTTCAACAAGAAGGTGCGCGAGGCGCAGAACGCCGGCCAGCCGCTGCTCGACCCGCTGTTCCAGCCCAACCCGGAAATGCCCAACCTCGGCGCCGAGCCACTGGAGCCGCTGTACAACATCGTCATCATCATCGACGAATTCGCCGACATGATGATGATCGTCGGCAAGAAGGTCGAGGAACTGATCGCGCGCCTGGCGCAGAAGGCGCGCGCCGCCGGCGTGCACCTGATCCTCGCCACCCAGCGCCCGTCGGTGGACGTGATCACCGGCCTGATCAAGGCCAACATCCCCACGCGCATCGCGTTCCAGGTGTCCTCCAAGATCGACTCGCGCACGATCCTCGACCAGTCAGGGGCCGAAACCCTGCTGGGCAACGGCGACATGCTCTACCTGCCGCCAGGCACCGCGACCCCGGAGCGTGTGCATGGCGCGTTCGTGGACGACCACGAGGTGCACGACGTGGTCGCCTGGCTCAGGGCCCAAGGCACGCCGCGTTATGTCGAAGGGGTGCTGGAGGAAGTACAGCCCACCGGCGATGGCAAGTTCATCAGCGACGCTGGCCTGCCCATGGATGGCGAGGAGGGTGGGGACGCGGAGGCCGCGCTGTACGACAAGGCGGTGGCCATCGTCACCCAGACCCGGCGCGCCTCGGTGTCCGGCGTGAAGCGCCACCGGCGCATCGGATACAACCGCGCCGCGCGCCTGGTCGAGCAGATGGAGCGCGATGGCGTGGTCAGCGCCCCACAGCATAACGGCAACCGCGAGGTGCTGGCGCCACCGCCGCCGCGCGACTGAGCCGGCTTCCGCCACAGTTCTGCGATACTCGCGCATTCCCGGATACGGTTTGCTCGCATATGCCAGAGCGTGCTCCCATCTGGCACCTGTATGTGCCGAAGTTGGTTACCGTGCTGCGCTCCGGCTACGGCCTTGCGGACCTGCGTCGGGACTTGATGGCCGGGCTGACGGTCTCGATCGTGGCCCTGCCGCTGTCGATGGCCCTGGCCATTGCCTCCGGAGCGTCGCCCGCCGTGGGCCTGCACACGGCCATCGTCGCCGGCTTCCTGATCTCGTTGCTGGGCGGGTCGCGCGTGCAGATTGGCGGGCCGACCGCAGCGTTCATCCCGGTCGTGTTCGCGGTCATCGCGAAATACGGCTACGACGGACTGATCGTGGCCACGCTGATGGCTGCCGTCATGCTGATTCTGGCCGGCCTGCTGCGCATGGGCACGCTGGTCAGGTACATGCCGCAACCGGTCATCACCGGCTTCACCGCCGGCATTGCCGTGAGCATCTTCAGCAGCCAAATGAAGGATCTGTTCGGGCTGGACATCGCCACCTTGCCGGCCGAGTTCTTCGCGCGCTGGCAGAGTTACCTGGCGCACGCGGGCAGCATCAATCCAGCGGCGACGGCGCTGGCGCTGGCGACACTCGCTTTGTTGATCGTGCTGCGCCGCTACCGGCCCAACTGGCCGGCGTTCCTGATCGCGGTGGTGCTGGCCACGCTGGCCACGATGCTGCTCGAGCTGCCAGTGGAAACCATCGTTTCGCACTTCGGCCCGATCCCGCGCGAATTGCCGCTGCCGCGCCTGCCTTCGTTCGACCTCGCGCGCCTGCACGAACTGCTGCCGAGCGCATTCACGATCGCGTTTCTGGGTGCAGTGGAGTCGCTGCTGTCGGCCGTGGTCTCCGACGGCATGATCGACGGGCATCATCGCTCCAATTGCGAGCTGGTGGCGCAAGGCGTGGCCAACGGCGCCTCGGCGCTGATCGGCGGCCTGCCGGCCACCGGTGCGATCGTGCGTACCGCCACCAATGTGCGCGCCGGTGCCCGCTCGCCGGTGGCGGGCATGGCGCATGCGGTGTTCATCCTGATCTTCATGGTCGTGGCAGCACCCTTGGCCAACCAGGTGCCGTTGCCGGTGATGGCGGCACTGCTGTTGATGGTGGCCTGGAACATGAGCGAGATCGAACGCATCCGGCAGTTGCTGCGCTCGCCGGTCGGCGACCGGCTGGTGCTGCTGGTGACGTTCGTGCTGACCGTCACGGTCGACCTCACCGTGGCCGTCGAGGTTGGCGTCGTGCTGGCGGCGTTCCTGTTCATGTACCGGATGAGCGAGATCGTTGCGCTGGAATCCCATGTCGGCCTGGTCGAATACGATCAGGACGATTTTGGCCGTACGCCTGCCATGGAACAGCGTGTGACCTTGCCCGACGATGTCAAGGCCTATCGCGTTTCCGGCCCACTGTTCTTTGCCGTCGCCAATCGCATCGATGACGTGCTGCGGGCGTTTGGGCGCCCGCCACGCGTATTCATCCTGCGCCTGCGCCAGGTACCGATGATCGATGCCTCCGGCGCCACGGCCATCGGCAACCTGGTTGCGCGCTGCCGGCGCCAGGGCATTGCCCTGATCTTCACTGGCCTGCAGCCGCAGCCGGCAAGCATCCTGGCGGCCATGCACATCGTTCCCGACGGCGAGACGCTGCGCTACGCCGATGATTTTGCGCAGGCGGTCGCCATGCTTGCGGAACCCGAGCCGGGGGTTGCGCAGGCAGCGGAACCGCACTGAGCCGGACCTGAGAAGAAGTGCGTCCTATATCTTGTCCGGGTTTTGCCCCTCCAGCTTGGTTAAGCCGGTAGTACCCATAATCACTCCCTGCCACCACCCGCCGGAAATCCGATGAAATCCCTTGCATTCGTGCTGTCCCTCGTGGCGTTGTTGCTCACGTCGCACGTGGCTGCCCAGGCCCCCACCGGTGAGGCACGGGCGCGGCTGGATGCGTTTGCTTCCGGGTTGCATTCGCTGACCGGGCATTTCCAGCAGACCGTCACCGACCTCAACGGCCGCGACCAGAAGACCAGCAGCGGCACCCTGGCCCTGCAGGCGCCGCGGCAGTTCCGCTGGGAGACGCTGCAGCCGTACCAGCAGACCATCGTCGCCGACGGCAGTCGGGTGTGGATGTATGACCCGGAACTCGAGCAGGTCACGGTACGCATCCAGAGCACCGAGGAAGCGCACAGCCCGCTCACCGTGCTGACCAACGTCGCGCAGCTGGACCAGGACTTCAAGGTGACCGACCAGGGCGCCCGGGATGGCCTGGTGTGGTTGCGCCTGGTGTCGCGTGCAGCCGATCCACAGTTCGACCACGCCGATCTCGGCTTCAACGCTGGTGGCCTGGCGCGCATGACCTTCCGCGACCAGCTCGGCGCCACCACCGACATCCGCTTCTCCGACTGGAAGCGCAATGTCGCCATCCCGCCCGCGACGTTCAATTTCGTGCCGCCGAAGGGTGTGGACGTCATCGGCGACGCGCCGGTGATTTCGGTGCAGCCGGTCAAGGGCTGACCCCGCGTCCATGCCTCAGGCACTGGCGGGCCTTCCGCGGCGCGCGGGTTATCATGCCGCGCATGTCCCGCACCACCACTTCCGACCTGTTCGCTGACGCCGGCTCCGATGCGCTCAAGCCGTTGGCCGAGCGCATGCGCCCGCGCAGCCTCGACGAAATCGTCGGCCAGCAGCGGCTGGTGGGTGCGGACCGCGCGCTGCGCCGTGCGCTGGAGGCGGGGAGCATCCACTCGATGGTGCTGTGGGGACCGCCCGGGTCGGGCAAGACCACGCTGGCGCTCCTCGTGGCGCGCTATGCCGATGCCGAGTTCCGCGCCATCTCGGCCGTGCTGTCCGGCTTGCCCGAGGTGCGCAAGGCGCTGGCCGAGGCCGAGGCGAACTTTGCCCATGGCCGCCGCACCGTGCTCTTCGTCGACGAGGTGCACCGCTTCAACAAGACCCAGCAGGATGCCTTCCTGCCGCACATCGAGCGCGGGGTGATCATCTTCATCGGCGCCACCACGGAAAACCCCTCGTTCGAGCTGAACTCCGCGCTGCTGTCGCGCTGCCGCGTGCACGTGCTCGATGCCCTGTCCACCGACGACATCGTGGTGGCACTCAAGCGCGCGCTGGCCGACACCGAACGCGGCCTGGGCAAGCTGCAGCTGCAGGTGGCCGATGCCGCTTTGGCGACCATTGCCCAGGCTGCCGATGGCGACGTACGGCGCGCGCTGACCCTGCTGGAAATCGCCGCCGAGCTGGCCAGCGACGGCCGCATCGACGACGACACCCTGGCGCAGGTCCTGGCCGACCGCACACGCCGCTTCGACAAGCAGGGCGAGCAGTTCTACGACCAGATCTCGGCGCTGCACAAGTCCGTGCGCTCGTCCGATCCGGATGCCGCGCTGTACTGGCTGTGCCGCATGCTCGACGGTGGCGTCGACCCGCGCTACCTGGCGCGGCGCATGACGCGCATGGCCGTGGAGGATGTCGGCCTGGCCGATCCGCGCGCCTGGCGCATGGCGCTGGATGCCTGGGACACCTACGAGCGCCTGGGCAGCCCGGAGGGCGACCTGGCCCTGGCGCAGCTGGTGATATGGCTGGCCGTGGTGCCGAAGAGCAATGCGGTGTACAGCGCGTTCAACCAGGCGCGGGCGGCCATCCGCGCCGGCGGCACGCTGGAGGTGCCGATGCACCTGCGCAACGCACCGACCAGGCTGATGAAGGGCCTGGGCTACGGCAAGGGCTACCAGTACGACCACGACGTGGAAGGCGGCGTCGCCCTGGACCAGCAATGCCTGCCGGACGCGCTGGCCGGCACGGTTTTCTACGAGCCGACCACGCGCGGGCTGGAAGGCCAGCTGCGCGAGAAGCTGCTGGCCCTGCGCGCCTCGCGCGGGAAGGCCCGCGGCGGCGACTGAGGCTTGCTGCGGCGTCCGGTGGCTGCCTGGTACGCCTCGCGTTGCGTTGCAGCAGGCCCGGCGGAACGCGGATAATCAGGGCCTTCACGCCCGTATTGGAAGTCGATCATGCTGGACCCCGCACTGCTGCGCTCACACCTGGCCGAGACCGCGGCGCGCCTGCGGGAGCAGCGCGGCTATGAACTGGACGTCGCCGCGGTGGAGGCGCTGGAGGCCGAGCGCAAGCGCCTGGCCAAGCAGACCCAGGAGCTGCAGAACCTGCGCAACACCCGCTCCAAGGCCATCGGCCAGGCCAAGGCCAAGGGCGGGGACATCGCCGCGCTGCTGGCCGAGGTGGCGGGCCTGGGCGACCAGCTCAAGGCCAACGAGCAGGCTCTCGCCGGGGTGCAGGCGAAGCTTGCCGACCTGGCGCTTGGCATTCCCAACCTGCCGCACGCATCGGTGCCGCCGGGCAGGGATGAGCACGACAACGTCGAGATGGCACGTTGGGGCACGCCACGGGTATTCGACTTCGCGGTCAAGGACCACGTCGAGCTGGGCGAGCGGCATGGCTGGCTCGACAGCGAGGCCGGGGCGAAGCTCTCCGGTGCGCGCTTCACCGTGCTGCGCGGTCAGCTGGCGCGGCTGCATCGCGCGCTGGGCCAGTTCATGCTCGACCTGCATGTCGCCGAGCACGGCTATCTCGAATGCAACGTGCCGGTCATCGTCAACGCCGAGAGCATGCAGGGCACCGGACAGTTGCCGAAGTTCGAGGATGACCTGTTCTCCACGCAGGTCAACGAGGCCAAGCGCTACCTGATTCCCACAGCCGAGGTGGCCCTGACCAACCTGGTGCGCGATACCATCCAGGAGGCCGAGGCGTTGCCCCTGCGCCTGACCGCGCACACCCTGTGCTTCCGTGCCGAGGCCGGCAGCTACGGTCGCGACACGCGCGGCATGATCCGCCAGCACCAGTTCGAGAAGGTCGAGATGGTGCAGGTGGCGCGCGCCGAGCAGTCCTATGCGCAGCTGGAGGAAATGGTCGGCCACGCCGAGGCGGTGCTGCGCAAGCTTGAGCTGCCTTACCGCAAGGTGCTGCTGTGCACTGGCGACATGGGCTTTGGTGCCGCCAAGACCTACGACCTCGAGGTCTGGCTGCCCAGCCAGCAGACCTACCGCGAGATTTCCAGCTGCTCCAACTGCGAGGATTTCCAGGCCCGCCGCCTGCAGGCGCGCGTGCGCAACCCGGAATCCGGCAAGCCCGAGCTGGTGCATACCTTGAACGGCTCCGGCCTGGCGGTCGGTCGCACCCTGATCGCGGTGATGGAGAACTACCAGGACGCCGACGGCTCCATCGTCATCCCCGCTGCCTTGCGCCCGTATATGGCGGGACTGGAGCGCATCGCGTGACTGCGTCGTACACCCGGCGCCAGCCTGCGCGGCATGCACGGCACATGCCGGCGGGGAAGTGTGCGGCGTGAACATCCAGGCCGTTCCGCCGGCACCCGTGCCGGCCCGCTCGTGGAACCAGGTGGAGAAGGGCGCCAGCCTGTTCCTGTTGACCGTGCTCCTGTGCGTGCTCGGCATGCGCCTCGGGTTTTCCGGAGTCTGGCCGATGCCCAGGATCGACTTCGACCTGAGCGCCGTGGCACTCGTCGTGGTGCTGGCGAGCTTCTGGCCGGCCCGCAAGCACCGTGGCCTGCGTCTGGGCGTCATCGTTTTTGCCAGCGCCACCCAGCTGGTACCGATGGTCGTGCGCGAGCCCGTGCTGCTGTTTCCGCTGCTCGGCGGCCTGATCCCGGTCGCCATCCTGATCGGCTGCCTGGTGGCCCTCGCGCACAAGGACCGCGGTGGGTCGCCCAAGCCGCCCTGACACGCCTGATGACGTGGTGCCCGTGGTTCATCCACCCGACGCTGGAATCGACTATGGTCGGTGCTGGCGCGCAGGCATTTCGCCAGACGGTTGACGCGTATCAAGTCCGCCGGCATTCCCTTCGGTATACAGGGAAGTGTGCACAGTCCCGGGCGGCGTCCGCCGCCACCGGTTTTCCACGCACGCAATCGGGAGTGGTGAGTCCATGAAGGCAAGCAAACCCAAAGGCAGCCCGCCGGTCGCGGCAGCCAAGACCAAAGTGGCCAATGTTGCCGGCAAGCCTCGGGCGGCTGCGGCAGCGTCGACGGACAAGCGCACGCGTGGCGGCGATGCCCCGACCGAGCTGCCGGTGTTCATCCGTGCGGTAGGCTCGGGCATGGGTGCGGACGACCGTGCCTATCTGCGACGCAAGCTTGGCCGCCGGTTGGACAAGTTCAGCGCGGACGTGCTGCGGGTCAGTGTACGCATGGCCGACATCAACGGGCCACGCGGTGGCATCGATTGGCAGTGCCGGATCAAGGTGGTGCTGCGCGGGCTGCCCAGCGTGATGGTGGAATCCCGTGAATTGTCGGTGCAACTGTCCATGGACCGGGCACTGGCCAAGCTTGGCACCGCGGTGCGACGGGCATTGCAGCAGCGACGCACGGTCTTGCGCAAACCCCGCAGCGGTGCGCGGCAAGCAACAATCGGCGAGTGACCGGTTCCTGCGGAGCAGGCCAGGAGATGACATGACCACCTTGAGTACCGAACAGGTCGCACACCTCACCACGATGATGGACGAGCGTTTCGCGCGGGAGCTGGATGAAATCCGCGCCGTTGCGGCACGCTCGCGGGACGAGCGCGCGCAGGAAGCGCTCACGGGCACGCTCGCCGATCGCGCGGACCAGGTGCTGTCCGAAATCGCCACGGCGGCTGACTATGCCATCGTCCGCCAGGACATCGAGGATGTGCGCGACATCGTCGCTGCACGCCGCCGTTTGGCGTCCGGACACTATGGCGTGTGCGTCGACTGCGGGGAGGCCATTGCCTATGAGCGCCTCCTGGCCTATCCCACCGCCAAGCGCTGCATCACCTGCCAGCGCGAACACGAGCGCCGCCACGCCGTCTAGCCGCGTGGATGGAGTGCGCCGGTCGGGGATCATCCCTGGGCGCTGTGATCCCGGTCGTGTGCTCGCCGCGCACGCGTATCGGGCGACCATTGCCCGAATCTTGATAGGATGGCCGCCGCGCCGTCAGGAGTGTGACGAGTTTGGAGAGGTGGCCGAGTGGTTTAAGGCAGCAGTCTTGACGCGGAGGCAGGATGCCGAAGCGAACAGCGGCGTAGCCGCTGGCCCCGAAGGGGTGGAGGGCAGGATGCCCGGAATAAAACCGGCGACAGCGCAACAGATTCGGAGAGGTGGCCGAGTGGTTTAAGGCACCGGTCTTGAAAACCGGCGAAGGGTCAAACCTTCCGTGGGTTCGAATCCCACCCTCTCCGCCAGTTTTGTTGTACGACGAAGTCTGTTGGGTGGGTGAGAACCCACGGTTCGACGAATTCGTCAGGAACGAATTCGGACAGCCGCAGGCTGGCCCCGAACGAAGTGAGGGGTGAGCATCAGGATGATGCGAGCAATCCCACCCTCTCCGCCAAGCAAACGAAGGATTTCCGCCATGACTCAACACCGCGTCGCCGTGGTCCAGGCTGGGACGAGCTTGTTCGATACGCCACGCACCCTCGAGCGCATGGCTGCCCTGTGCGAGGCGGCTGCCGGAGACGGCGTCGAACTTGCCGTGTTTCCCGAGGCCTATGTCGGCGGCTATCCCAAGGGTCTCGATTTTGGCGCGCGGATCGGCACGCGCACGGCCGCCGGCCGCGACGATTTCCTGCGCTACTGGCAGGCTGCCATCGATGTGCCGGGGCCGGAGACCGCGCGGATCGGCGCGTTCGCCGCGCGCATGAAGGCCTGCCTCGTCGTCGGCGTGATCGAGCGCGACGGCGGCACGCTGTACTGCACGGCGCTGTTCTTCGGACCGGATGGTGCGCTGCTCGACAAGCATCGCAAGCTGATGCCGACCGCCAGCGAGCGCCTGGTGTGGGGGCAGGGCGATGGTTCGACCATCCCCGTGCTGGATACCGCCGTCGGCCGCATCGGTGCGGCGATCTGCTGGGAAAACTACATGCCCAACCTGCGCCAGGCCATGTATGGCAAGGGCATCGAGCTCTGGTGCGCACCGACGGTGGACGAACGCGACATCTGGCAGGCTTCCATGCGCCACATTGCCTACGAGGGGCGTTGTTTCGTGCTCAGTGCCTGCCAATACCTCACCCGGGCCGACGCGCCGCACACCTATGATTGCGTCCAGGGCAATGACCCTGCCACAGTGCTCATCCGGGGCGGTAGCGTCATCGTCGGCCCACTTGGCGATGTGCTTGCCGGCCCGGTCTACGACAACGAAGCGGTCATTGCCGCCGACATCGACCTCGCCGACATCATCCGTGGCAAGTACGACCTGGACGTGGCCGGCCATTACGCCCGGCCCGACGTGTTCCACCTCGAGGTGGACGAGAAGCGGCGGCAGGCCGTCAGCTACCTGGCCGAGAGCGTGGAAGAAACCGAAGTTCCCGAGGCCGGCCAACCCGTCCAGTGAAAAAGCCGGGCCCTTATGGGTTCGTGGTGCAAAGCTGCAGGTCTTCCCAGCCGCTTCAATACCGGTCTGCCAGTGCCATTGACGGATGGGGCAGGTCGACGAATCCGTCGGGAGCGAATTGAATTCGGACGACTGACTGTCGCGTCGCCAGATCATCGCGGCCGCCGCGGACGGCGGACGACGCGCACTTTTCCGCTGCCCCCACCGCCGCAGAAGAGGCGGTCGGCGCCGTCGGCCTCGAGACCCGAGACGCCGGTGCCGGCCGGCAGCTCCAGGCACTCCAGCACGGCGCTCGTTTCGGGATCGACGCGCCGGATGTCGCTGGTCTCGTTCTCCCAGGTACCGTGCCAGAGTTCGCCGTCCACCCAGGTGACGCCGGTGACGAAGCGGTCAGAGGCGATGGTGCGCAGCACAGCGCCGGTTTCCGGGTCGATCTGATGGATTTCGCGGCTAAGGTGCTGGCCGACCCAGAGCCTGCCTTCGGCCCAGGTGAGGCCGGAGTCCCCGCCATGTTCCGGCGCGTGAATGCTGGCCAGCACTTCTCCGGTTTCGCGGTCGATCTTCTGGATCATCGCCTCGGCGATCTGGTACAGGTGTTTTCCGTCGAAGGCGGTTCCCGCGTGCGCGGCGACGTCGAGCGTGCGCGAGATCTTCCCGCTCTCCGGGTCGAGGGCGTTGAGCCGCCCGCCGCTCGCGAACCAGACCTGGTGCCCGTCGAAGCTGACGCCGTGCACCTTGTCGGCGCCGGGAAAGGGGCCGTATTCGCGGATGATCCTGGCTGGCGAGCGTTTCATGACTCGATCCTAGCCGACTGGCAATGGCGCTGGGAGTAACAAGCTTGTCGGGAATCCCGGCACGTTCGGCGCGATCCAGCGGCAGGCCCGGCCGCGGCCGAACGACTCGACCTTGCCGGTCGTGGCAAGTGCCTCGAGCGCCCGCTGCACGGTGCGCAGGCTGACGTCGAGCGTCAGCGCCAGCGCCGAGCTCGACCAGGCCTCGCCATCGGCGAGCAGGGCGAGCACCCCGGCATGGGCCTCCTCGACCGGCGGTGCCAGCACGGCGACTGCAGTCGACCCGTGCGGAACCAGCAGGAAGCCGTGCTTCGTCGCGCCCAGTTCCGCCAGCGGTGCAAGCGCCTTGCGCAGCCGTCCGATCTCCACGCGCAGGCGGACGCGATGCGACTCGTCGGCATGCCGTGTGTGGAATGCGCGCGCGATCAGCGCCTCGCGCGAGGTATCCCCTGGCCAGGCTTCCGCGAGCGCGCGGGCCAGCGTGAACAGCACCGGCCGTCTGCCGAGCGGGACCAGTGTCGTGCCGGCACGCACGACGCTCCGGCAGGCGTCGATCACCAGCGTCTCCGAGGCCATCAGCGCCTCCACCTCGTCGAGGCGGAGCAGCCGTTGACCGTCCCCTACGATCAAGCGTGCGACAGGCGCGTCGAGTGCGCCGGATGCACGCTCGACTTCCGAAATGAGCGCCGGGATGCCTGTCCCAAGCGCGGCGTGGGCGGCACGATCGAGCGCGGCCCGCGCCGGCCGCGTGCGGATGCGCCGCATTGCGATGCCGGCGCCCACCAGCCAGTAGCCAGCCCGCGAGGCGGGCGGCAGCGTTGCGGCGTCAATACCGCCGAGCGTCCGCTCGGCCTCGTCCAGGCGCCCGAGCAGGAGGAACAGCCGGGCCTCGAGATAGCCGGCGTGGGCGGCGTTCGCGAGGTCGCCATGCGCTTCGAGCGCTGTCCGCGCCATGTCGAGCATGTCGACCGGGCGCCCGAGGTCGCGGCAGACGAGCGCGATCTCCGCCTCGGCGACGGCACATCGCGCGCGGGCCACGGCCTCCCGCGGACCGAACGCGCGGGCGGCGGTCCGCAGCAGTTCCCTGGCGCGCGCGAACTCGCCGAGCTGGGCCATGGCGATGCCGCGCAGCGCCAGCGCCGGCGCATCGTCGCGCAGCGCCACCCGCTTCAGCGCGGCCAGCGGATCGCCCACAGCAAGCGCATGCGCCGCGGCGGTGATCAACGAGTCCATCGCAATCCCGTCACACTTGTCACTCCCGCTCGTCGGTTCTCCCGATCTATACATGCATACGGTTTCGAATAAAACCGCAGGCAGGATCGAACGGAAACCCGAGATGACCACTCCCGCTCCAGCAAAGAGGATCAGGACGCCGGCATGGCAGGCATACGACGTGGCCGGCTGGCTCGGCCTCGCCGCCGCGCCGACCTTTGCGGGCATGGCATGGTTCGCGGCAGGCGACGCCATGATGCTCTGCTCCCCGGGGCCGGGCATGTTGCCGATGGGCGGCATGGCCTGGATGTACCTGCTGATGAGCGTTTTCCACCTGTCGCCATGGCTGAGGCTCGCGTCCCGTCGTGGCGCGATCGCCCACCGACCTTACCGTCCAGATGAAGGAGACTGAGCATGCAGCACAGCATCGTTTCGCGCGAAGAATGGCTCGCGGCCCGCAAGGCGCTTTTCCTCAAGGAGCGTGCCATGACCCACCAGCTCGACGCGCTCCGCGCCGAGCGCCGGCAACTGCCCTGGGTCAGGGTCGACAAGAATTATGTTTTCGACGGCCCCGGTGGCGAATGCTCGCTTGGCGACCTGTTCGGGGACCGCAGCCAGCTGGCCGTCTACCATTTCATGCTGGTGCCGGGGTCGGAGCATGTCTGTCCCGGCTGCTCGTTCACCGTCGACCACGTCGACGCGGCGCGGCAGCATTTCGCGCAGGCGGACCTTTCCTTCGCTGCGGTCTCCCGTGCACCGCTCCAGCGCATCGAGGAGGTCCGGCGGCGGATGGGCTGGACGTTCCCGTGGGTTTCGTCCGCTGACCGCGACTTCAATTACGACTTCGGCGTCGCCTTCACGCCGGAGGATCGGGCCGCGGGACGCGCGACCTACAACTATGGCCTCACCCCGATCCGCAACGCCTCGGACATGTTCGGCGTCAGCGTGTTCGCGAAAGGGGAGACGGGGGAGATCTTCCACACCTACTCGACCTACCATCGCGGCACCGAGCTGCTGATGGGCGCGCTGAACTGGCTCGATCTCGTCCCCAAGGGCCGCAACGAACAGGGCCCCATGAGCTGGGTGAGGCTGCACGACGAATATTGAGGAGGTGCACCCAAGGCAGCGACCTGGTTTGGGACGTCCATGCGGCCAGAATGCATCTGCTAGACTCCGGAAGTCCGTGCATGTGAAGCCACTCCCGGGGAGAAATGCATGATCAAGCCGTTGTCCGTCCTTGTCTGCGCCGCCGTGTTGTCCACGGTCGCCGGGGTTGCCCCTGCGGTTGCCCAGAACAAGCCTGCCGCGCAGAACTTTGGTCCGGATGTCGAGTTGCAGACCACCGCCAAGGGACCGCCCGGCGACCGGGTGGTGGTGGTCGGCAAGCAGATCAACGAATTCATCTACTGGGTGGGCGCGCAGAGCCAGGTCGTCGCGCGCGACCGCACCTCCGAGGCGCCGCCTGAAATCCTGAAGAAGCCATCGGTGGGCTATCACCGCGCGCTGAGCGCCGAAGGCGTCATCTCGACCAACCCGAGCGTGTTCCTGACGGACGCCAACGTCGGCCCGCCGGCGGTGATGGAGCAGCTGAAGAAGGTCGGCATCCCGATCAAGGTCATGCGCGTCGGTGACAGCATGGCCGACTCCGAGCACCTGATGCAGGAAGTGGGGCAGTACTTCGGCCGCACGCAGCAGGCCGATGCCGTCATTGCCACCTGGCGCAAGGACATGGCACGGGCGCTGGAAGCATCGAAACTCTGGGCCAACGCGCCCAGGCCGAAGGTGGTGCTGGTGCATTTCGGCCAGGCCCAGAACATCTTCTTCGGCATCACGGGCGGCCCGTCCAACGAGATCATCCAGTGGGCCGGCGGCGACAATGTGCTTGCCGGCAGGAAGGGGGCGCAGTTGACACCCGAGCTCATGGCCGATGCCCAGCCCGACATCATCCTCGCGCACCAGCTTGCCTTCAGCCGCTTCGGCAGCGCCAAGGCCTTCACCCAGCTGCCCGGAGTCGCGCTGACGCCGGCCGGCAAGAACCTCGCGATCTACGAGGTCAATTCCACCAACACCACCTACTACAGCCCGCGCACGCCGTTCGCGATCCTGCAGCTGGCGAAGATATTCCACCCCGATGTGTTCAAGGCGCATCCGGAACTGGATGCCATGTATGACGAATTTTCCAGGATCAAGCCCTGAGACGCGGCTGACCGGCCCGTCAGCCCGTCATTCCCGCGAAAGCGGGAGAAGCACGAAGCAGGGTAGGTCGGCACGACCTGCTGCAATCGCCGCGCGACACTGGGGCGACGGGCGCAGGTGCGCTGAACGATGCTGAAGCGGCTGTCGTTCGGGCAGATCTACCTGTTGCTTGCGGTGCTGCTGGCGGCCTCGATGGTCGCCTCGGCGGCGATCGGCGTGAACATGTACACGCCGGGGCAGATGGCGCGCGACCTCGTCCATGCCTTCGGCTGGTCGGGGCTCGATCCTGCCGAGGAATTGTCCAGCGGCATCTTCCTGAGCCTGCGCCTGCCGCGTGTGCTGCTTGCCGCGCTGACGGGTGCCGTGCTCGGCGTTTCCGGCACGCTGATGCAGGGCCTGTTCCGCAACCCCATCGTCGAGCCCGGCCTGGTCGGGACTTCGGCCGGCGCCGCGCTGGGTGCAGCGCTGATGATCGTCGTGGGCGGCAACGTCTCGCGCGACCTCGTCTCGCACCTGGGCTCGTTTGGCCTGCCGGTGGTGGCGTTCGCGTTCTCGTTTGCCGCCACGATGTTCGTCTACCGCATCTCGGTGCGCTCGGGCAAGGTCAACGTGTTCACCATGCTGCTCGGCGGCATCGCGATCAACGCGGTTTGCGCCGCCGGCATCGGCTTCCTCGCGTTCAACTCCTCCGATCCGCAGGCGCGCACCATCACCGCGTGGCAGCTCGGCACCTTCACCGGCGCCGAGTGGCACGGCACCACCGTCGTCGCGGTGGCGTTCGCGCTGTGCTTCGCGTGGTCGCTGCGCCACGGCAAGTCGCTCAACGCGCTGATGCTGGGCGAGGATGAGGCGTCCTATCTCGGCATCCAGCCGCGGCGCCTGATCGTGACCCTGATCGTCATCAACACCCTCATGGTGGCGATCGACACCGCGATGGTCGGCGTCATCGCCTTCATCGGCCTGGTGATCCCGCACGCGCTGCGCATGCTGAAATCGGCCGACTACACCTTCCTTCTGCCGGGCTCGGCCCTGCTCGGCGCATTCTCGATGGAGGTCATCGACATCGTGGCACGCACGCTCGTCAGACCGACGGAGATTTCCGTCGGCATCATCACCGCCATCGTCGGCGCACCGGTGTTCCTGTGGATCCTGGTAAGCCAGCAACGCAAAGGCACGGCAGGCTTCTATGGCTGATCCGCACGACAACACCAGGATGGCGCCAAGCACGCCTGCCGCAACCGCCGAGCTGCACGACGTCGAGTACCGGGTCGGTGACGTGCACATCCTCAAGGGCGTCAACGTGCGCTTCCGGCCGCACCGCTTCAACGTGATCCTGGGGCCAAACGGTGCCGGCAAATCCTCGTTGCTGAAAATCGCGACCGGCCTGGCCAAGCCGAGCGGTGGGCGGGTGACCTGGGCCGGGAGGCCGCTCGGCGACTACCGCACCTCCGAGCTGGCGCGCAGCCGCGCCGTGCTCTCGCAGCACGTGGAGCTGGCGTTCGCCATGCCGGTGCGCGAGGTGGTGATGATGGGCCGCTATCCGCATTACGGCCGCGCGCCGTCCGTGCGCGACCGCGAGATCGTCGAGCGTACGCTCGCGCTGGTGGACATGGGCCACAAGCGCGATCAGACCTACTCGACGCTCTCGGGCGGCGAGCAGCAGAAGGTGCAGCTGGCCCGCGTGCTCGCGCAGATCTGGAGCGAGGATGACGGCGGGGAAGAGAAGCTGCTGTTCCTCGACGAGCCGACCGCTGGCCTCGACGTGCACTACCAGATCCACATCCTCGACATCGCCCGCGAGCTGCAGAACCACCATTGCACCGTGGTGGCGATCCTGCACGACCTCAACATCGCCATGCAGTACGGCAACAGCTTCTTCATGATGAGCGGCGGCCGCCTGGTGCACGAGACCGATGCGGCCGACGACATCCGCCGCGAGCTGATCGAGGAGGTCTACGGCGTGCGCGCCCACCGCATCACCGACCCGGAAACCGGGCAGGGCATCTGGCGGTTCAGCCTGTGAGATGCGGTGGCGACATGCTGGATCCAGTCCGGTCGCGGCCATCGGCAGCCGGTACCCGGCCATGCTGAAGCGCCTGTCCTTCGGCCAGATCTACGCGCTGCTCGGCGTACTGCTGGCCATCTCCATCGTCGCCTCGGCGGGGCTCGGCGCCAACAGCTTCTCGCTGGGCCAGATGGTGCGCTACGTGGCGCAGGCCCTGGGCGTGGCGGCGACCCCGCCGGCCGAGCAGATCCAGCACAACGTGTTCCTGCTGCTGCGCCTGCCGCGCGTCGCCATGGCCGGCCTGACCGGGGCAGTGCTGGGTGTGGCCGGTGCGCTGATGCAGGGCATCTTCCGCAACCCCATCGTCGAGCCCGGCCTGGTCGGCACCTCGGCAGGCGCGGCGTTCGGCGCCGCGTTCTTCATCGTGCTGGGCGGGGGCGTGGCGGCGCCGGTGGTGTCGCACCTGGGCGTGCTGGGCGAGCCGCTGCTGGCGTTCGTGTTCTCGTTCATCGCCACCATGATCGTGTACCGCATCTCCTCGAGCTTCGGCAAGGTGAACGTGTTCACCCTGCTGCTCGGCGGCATCGCCATCAACGCGATCTGCAACGCCGCCACCGGCTTCCTGTCGCTGATCGCCAGCAACCCGCAGGCGCGCGACATCACCTTCTGGCAGCTCGGTTCGTTCACCACCGCCGACTGGCACGGCGCGGCCACGGTCGGCATCGTCTTCGCCATCTGCTTCGCCTGGGTGCTGCGCCACGGCAAGTCGCTGAACGCGCTGATGCTGGGCGAGGACGAGGCCGCCTACCTCGGCATCAACCCGGGGCGGCTGATCCTGGTGCTGCTGGTGGTCAACACCATCATGGTTGCGGTGGCGACTGCCACGGTCGGCGTCATCGCCTTCATCGGCCTGGTGATCCCGCATGTGCTGCGCATGCTGAAATCCGCCGACTACACCTTCCTGCTGCCGGCTTCGGCGCTGCTCGGCGCGCTGTCGATGGAAGTGATCGACATCATCGCGCGGCTGATCATCATGCCGGCCGAACTGCCCATTGGCATCATCACCGCGATCATCGGCGCCCCCGTCTTCATCTGGATTCTCCTCAACCAGCAACGCAAGGGTGCCGCCGGCTTCTACGGCTGACACGGCATCGGGCCGACAGCGGGAGATGGCCGGGCGCATTCCCTCGCGGCCACAAGCGGGGCACTCGCATATTGGGGTGGATGGGTGTACAAATGTACACCATGCCCGCCGAGCCCTCCAAACGCAGCCAGATCCTGGCCTTCATCCAGCGCAGGATTGCGGCCGGACAGCCGCCCAGCCTGGCGGAGATCGCCGAGGCGTTCGGGTTCGCCTCGCGCAATGCCGCGCAGAAGCACGTGCTGGCGTTGGCCGAGGCCGGGGCGATCGAGCTGGTACCGAATCAGAAGCGCGGTATCCGCTTGTCCCGGACCGGACGCCCGGACTTGTTGGCGCTGCCGATCCTGGGTCGCGTCGCGGCCGGCGCCCCGATTGGCCCGGACCCCAGTCAGGATCAGGAACTCTGGCTGGATGGACGCCTGTTCACGCGGCATCCGGACTACCTGCTTCGGGTTCAGGGCGACTCGATGATCGACGATGGCATCTTCGACGGCGATCTCGTCGGCGTGCACCGCACGCCGGAAGCCCGCACCGGCCAGATCGTCGTCGCCCGCATCGACGGCGAGATGACCATCAAGCGGCTGCAGCGCGAACGTGGCCGCATCCGGTTGCTGCCGCGCAACCCGGCGTACGCACCGATCCTGGTCTCGCCGGGCCAGGACTTCGCGATCGAAGGTCTCTACTGCGGCCTCGTGCGTCGGGACTGAACATGGCCAGCGTCGCTGCACTCGAATCCCTGCTGGCCGCGCAGACCCTCTGGCACGCTGGCCGCACCGCGGCCATTGCCGCCGACGGCGAGCCCACCGGATACGCAGGCCTTGATGCGCTGCTGCCGCAGCGTGGCTGGCCGCGGCGCGCGCTCACCGAGCTGCTGCTGCCGGCCGACGGCATCGGCGAGCTGTCGCTGCTCCTGCCCACGCTGTCGCGCTTCACCCAGGCCGGCGCCACGGTCGTCCTGGTCGCGCCACCGTACCTGCCATATGCCCCGGCATGGCAGGCCGCCGGCGTGGACCTGATGCACCTGGAAGTGATTGATGTCGCCACGCCGCGCGACGCGCTGTGGGCGTTCGAGCAGTGCCTGCGCAGCGGTGCGTGCGCGGCGGTCGTCGGCTGGCCGCTCCAGGCCGACGCTTCGGCGCTGCGCCGCCTGCAGGTGGCAGCCGACAGTGGCGCGTGTCTGGGTTTTGCGCTGCGTGATCGTGCACATGTGGACAATCCGTCGCCTGCAGCGTTGCGTCTGGCGTACGACCGCGACGGGGAGGGCGCCGGCATCTGGCGCGTCCGGAAGTGCCGCGGCGGTTCGGTGCCGGCGCAGGCTTTCGTGCCGATCCTGCGATGAGGCCCATATATGTTGTGGACCTGCCTATTGCTGCCGCAGCTGGCGCTGGACGCCGTCCTTCGCCGCTTGCCTGACCCCGGGGTGCCGCTGGCGCTGGTCGATGGTCCTGCGCAATTGCGCACGCTGCACGCCGTCAATCCGGCCGCCGCCGCGGCTGGCCTGCGCGCGGGCATGCGCCTGACCGCCGCGCATGCGTTGCTGCCCGATGTCACGATGGTCGACTACGACCCGCAGACCGAGGCGCACTGGCAACGGTTCCTCGCGGCCTGGGCGTATCGCCACAGCTCGCTGGTCAGCGCGCAGTGGCCGGGCTGTCTCGTGCTGGAAGTGCGCGCGAGCTTCGGCCTGCTTGGGCCGTGGCCACGGATAGAGGCGCGTTTGCGCGAGGAACTCGCCGCGCTGGGCTTCACCCACCGCATTGCGATGGCGCCGACGCCGCGCGCCGCGCGCGTGCTGGCCGGCCTGCGCGACGGACTGGCGGTCGACCATCCGGCCGCGATGCAGACCCTGCTGGACCGCGTGCCGGTGCGCCGGGCCTTGCTGCCAGGCGATGCGGGCGAGCGGCTGCAGCGCATGGGCATTCGCGATCTGCGCGCCGTGCGGGCGCTGTCAGCCGACAGCGTGCGCCGTCGCTTCGGCCTGCCGCTGCTCGAACACCTCGACCGGCTGTACGGCGACATGGACGATCCGTTGGTGTACTACGCGCCACCCGACCACTTCGACACCCGTATCGAACTGGAGTGCGAGGTCGACCGCTGCGCCGCATGATCGGCGACCTGTGCACCTGCCTGTCGATCCGCGATGGGGGGGTGCAGCGCTTCGTGCTGCGGCTGGAACACGAGGAGGCGCACACCGACGTGGACGTCGGTCTGCTGGCGGCCGAGCGCGAGCCTGCGATGTTGTTCGAGCTGACCCGCGGCCGGTTGGAGCGGGTGCGGCTCGACCGGCCTGTCGTGGCGATGCGGCTGCTGGCGCGGGAGCTGCCACCGTTCGTGCCGGCGACGCGGGACCTGTTCGACGTGCGCGCGAAGCAAACGCTGCCGTGGCTGCAGTTGCGCGAACGCCTGCGTGCCCGACTCGGCGACAAGGCGGTTCACCGGATTGCGCCAACCAGCGACCCCCGGCCGGAGCGTGCCTGGCAACGTGCGGAAGGAGATGCAGTGCGCATCGGCCAGGCACCCATCCGCCCGCCGCGGCCGTTGTGGCTGCTGCTGAAACCCATCCCGCTACGCGATTTCCACCTTCGCATCGTCTCGGGTCCGGAGCGCCTGGAAAGCGGCTGGTGGGATGGTGACGAGGCGCGGCGTGACTACTACGTCCTGGGGACCTCGCAGGGGCAGCGGGCCTGGGCGTTCGCGCCACCAGGCGAGCGGGGCGGCTGGATGCTGCACGGGTGGTTCGCGTGAGCGGGGACGAGCTGGTGAACGGCGTGGCGCCTGACACGCCGGGTGGGCGCC
>JAFKMZ010000072.1 GCA_017305055.1 Lysobacterales bacterium | reverse complement strand
AGGTAGCTGCCGGACTGCACCTCGATCAGCTCCAGCGGCAGCTTGCCGGGGTTGCGCAGGCGGTGCTTGCTGCCCAGCGGGATGTAGGTGCTCTGGTTTTCCTGCAGCAGGAAAACCTTGTCGTCGCAGGTCACCTCGGCCGTGCCGGAAACCACGATCCAGTGTTCGGCGCGATGGTGATGCTTCTGCAGGCTGAGCGTGGCGCCAGGCTTGACCACGATGCGCTTGACCTGGAAGCGCGGGCCCTGCTCAAGCGAGTCGTAGGTGCCCCATGGCCGGTGCACCAGCCGGTGCAGCTCGTATTCACTGCGCCCGGCGGCCTTGAGCTGCTCCACCACCTTGCGCACGTCCTGGGCGGCATCGCGGTGGGCGACCAGGGTGGCATCGGCGGTGCTGACCACGATCACGTCCTGCATGCCGACCACGGCGAGCAGGTGGCGCTCGTGCGAGCGCAGCAGGCTGTTGCCGGTGTCGATGGCAAGCGTGTCGCCGACCATGAGGTTGCCCTGCGCGTCCTTGTCGCCGCTCTGCCACAGCGCGGCCCATGAGCCGATGTCGCTCCATGCGCATTGCATCGGCACTACGGCCGCGCGCCGCGTGCGTTCCATCACCGCGTAGTCGATCGAGTCGCCGGGCACCTGGACAAAGGCGTCGCGGTCGATGCGCACGAAGTCCAGGTCCGATTTCGCGCCGGCATACGCGCGGCGCACCGCCTCAAGCATGGCCGGGGCATGTTCGGCCAGTTCCTCGAGGTAGCGCGCGGCCTTGAACAGGAACATTCCGGAGTTCCAGTCGTAGCCGCCGTCGACGACATAGGCTTGCGCGGTGGCGGGGTCGGGCTTTTCCACGAAGCGCACCACCTGATAGCCCCCCGCGGGGAGGGCATCGCCGCGGCGGATGTAGCCAAAGCCGGTCTCGGCGCGGTCGGGCCGGATGCCGAAGGTCACCAGCCAGCCTTGCGCGGCCAGCGGCAGTGCGCGCAATACGGCGTCGGCAAACGCCTGCGGGTCGCCGACCAGGTGGTCGGCCGGCAGGACCAGCAGCACGGCTTCGGGATCACGCGCCAGCGCATCCAGCGCGCCGAGCGCGATCGCTGGCGCAGTGTTGCGGCCGACTGGCTCGAGCAGGATCGTGGCCCCACCGATGCCGGCCTCGAGCAACTGGTCGGCGGCGAGGAAGCGGTGGCCTTCATTGGCCACCACGATGGGCGGCGCCACGTCGGGCAGTTGCCGGGTACGCTCCAGGGTCTGCTGGAACAACGTGGTCGTGCCGGCCAGCCGCAGGAACTGCTTGGGCATGTGCTTGCGCGACACCGGCCACAGCCGCGTGCCGCTGCCGCCACTCAGGATCAGCGGGGTCAGCATGGTGCCTCCATGCCAATCGAGTTGCCGCGCGACCGCGGGAATGACGAGAGTAGGTATTCCGCGGGAATGACAGCGGGACGGGATGGATTGGCCAAGCTTGCGTCAGTGCTCATGGGGGTCCATGGTATCGCGTACCGCGGCCAGCACGGCGGGCAGGCGCTGCCGCCAGTCAGGCAGGGTGAAGGCGAAATGCCGCTGGAAGCCGCGGTTGTCCAGCAGTGACCAGGCCGGCCGTTGCGCCGGAGTGGGATAGTCGGCGCTGGCGATCGGGAGCACGCGTGGCGCGCGGGCGATGAGGCCCAGGGACTGTGCCTCGGCGAAGATCGCGCTGGCGAAGCCATGCCAGGTCGTCGCCCCGCTGGCCACCAGGTGATGGATGCCGCCGAGCTGTCGGCGCGTGGCCGGATCGGCCTGCCGCCAGAGCGCGAGCGCGGCCAGGCTGCCCTGGGCGATGAGCGTGGTGTCGGTCGGCGCGCCATGCTGGTCGTCGACCACGCGCAATTCATCGCGCTCGGCGCCGAGCCGCAGCATGGTGCGCAGGAAGTTGTGGCCATGCGCGGCATAGACCCAGGCCGTGCGGAAGATCAAGTGGTCGGCGCCGCTGCGTTGCAGCGACTGTTCGCCGGCCAGCTTGCTGCGACCGTATGCGCCCAGCGGCGCGGTTGGCGCATCCACGGTATAGGGGCGTGATTGCCCACCGTCGAAGACGTAGTCGGTGGAGTAGTGGACCACCAGCGCGCCGTGCGCCGCCGCCCATCGGCCGAGGACGCCGACCGCCTCGTCGTTGACCCGGCTGGCCAGCGCTTCTTCCTGTTCGGCGCGGTCGACCGCCGTGTAGGCCGCGGCGTTGACGATCACGTCCGGTTGTACACGGTCGAGGAGGGGAGACAGCGATTCCGGGATGGAGAGGTCGGCAATCTCACCTGGGCCGCCCTGTATCAATACGCCGTCACGCGTGGCGGCGGTCAACGCGCCCTGGGCCGCGAGCCCGCCGTCCTGAAGAAACGTGCGGCCCAGCTGGCCGTTCGCACCGAGCAGCAGCGTTTTCACGGCGCGCAGACCGGCAAGCGATCGGGCGGCACGTCGGCCAGAAACGGCGCCTTGCTGTCCTTGTCCGACAGCAGCGGCTCGCTGATCGGCCAGTCGATGCCCAGCGCGGCATCGTTCCAGCGGATGCCGGCATCGGCCTTGGCGTCGTACAGGGCGGTGCACTGGTAGGTGAAGGTGGCGAACTCCGACACCACGCAGAAACCGTGGGCAAAGCCTTCCGGTATCCAGAAATGACGGTGATTGCTGGCGGTGAGCATCACGCCGACCGATTGCCCGAACGTGGGTGAGCCGCGGCGGATGTCGACCGCGACGTCGTAGACCTCGCCATCCAGCACGCTGACCAGCTTGCCCTGCGGGTTTGGCCACTGGTAGTGCAGGCCGCGCAATACGCCCTGTGCCGAGCGTGAGACGTTGGCTTGCACGAAGTGACGGTCGATGCCGGCCTCGCGGTACGTGGCCTCGTTGTAGCTCTCGTAGAAGAAGCCGCGGGCATCGCCGAATACCTGGGGTTCGAGCACCAAGGTGCCCGGCAGTCGGGTTTCCGTTACTTTCATGGCGCCAGGCTCTTTTGCGGCAGTTGCTTGAGGTATTGGCCGTAGCCGGTCTTGCCCAGCGGTTCGGCGAGGCGCTGCAATTGTTCGGCGTCGATCCAGCCGTTCAAGTAGGCAATTTCCTCAGGGCAGCACACCTTGAGGCCTTGGCGGTTCTCGATGGTCTGGATGTAGCTGCCGGCTTCCATCAGCGACTCGTGGGTACCGGTGTCCAGCCACGCGTAGCCACGGCCCAGCTGTTCCAGGTGCAGCGAGCCGTCTGCGAGATAGCAGCGGTTGAGATCGGTAATTTCCAGCTCACCACGGGGCGAGGGCTTGAGTTGCGCGGCGTAGTCGCAGACCCGCTCGTCGAAGAAGTACAGGCCTGTGACGGCGTAGTGTGACTTTGGCTGCGCAGGCTTTTCCTCCAATCTGATTACGTGACCCTCGCCATCGAGCTCGGCCACGCCGTAGCGTTCCGGATCCTTTACCCAATAGCCAAATACCGTTGCGCCATGTTTGCGCGCGGCAGCGCGCTTCAGCCGCTCGGTGAGGCCTACGCCGTAGAAGATGTTGTCGCCCAGCACCAGGCAGCTTGGCTTGCCGTCGATGAACTTGCGGCCGATGGTGAAGGCCTGCGCCAGGCCATCCGGTGAGGGTTGCACGGCGTAATGGATGTCCAGGCCCCATTGCGAACCGTCGCCCAGCAGGCGCTGGAACATCGCCTGCTCGTGCGGGGTATTGATGACAAGCACCTCGCGTATGCCGGCAAGCATCAACGTGGCCAGCGGGTAATAGATCATCGGCTTGTCGTACACAGGCAGCAACTGCTTGCTGATCGCGCGGGTGATCGGGTGCAGCCGGGTGCCCGAGCCACCGGCGAGGATGATGCCTTTCGTGCTCATGCGCCCAGTCTCTCCATGCGATAGCTGCCGTCCAACACACGCTGTACCCACGGCCGGTTTGCGAGATACCAGTCCACGGTCTGGGCCATGCCGGTTTCGAAGGTTTGCGTCGGTTCCCAGCCCAGCTCTTGTGCGAGCTTGGATGCGTCGATGGCATAGCGCCGGTCGTGGCCGGGGCGATCCTTGACGAAGGTAATGAGTGACTCGCGCATGCGGCCATCGGTCAGCGGTCGGCGCGCATCGAGCAGTGCGCAGATCGTCTTCACCACGGTGATGTTGTTGCGCTCGGAGTTGCCACCGATGTTGTAGGTTTCGCCCACGCGGCCGGCTTCCAGCACGCGACGGATCGCCGCGCAGTGATCGCCCACGTAGAGCCAGTCACGGATGTTCAGCCCATCGCCGTATACCGGCAGCGGTTCGCCGGCAAGCGCCTTTTCGATCGTCAGCGGAACGAGCTTTTCCGGGAACTGATACGGCCCGTAGTTGTTCGAGCAGTTGGTGGTGAGTGTCGGCAGGCCATAGGTGTGGTTGAACGCACGCACCAGGTGGTCGGAGGCCGCTTTCGACGCGGAGTAGGGCGAGTTGGGTGCATACGGCGTACGTTCGGTGAACTTGCCATCGTCACCGAGCGAGCCGTAGACCTCGTCGGTCGACACGTGCAGGAAGCGGAATCTGTCGCGCGCGGCGCCTTCCAGTGAGCGCCAGTAGTCACGCGCACATTCCAGGAGCCCGAGCGTGCCCGTGACATTGGTCTCCACAAACGCTGCCGGGCCGTCGATCGAGCGATCCACGTGTGACTCGGCGGCAAAGTTCACGATGGCGTCCGGCCGATGCTCGGCCAAGAGCTTCGCCACCAATGTACGGTTGCCAATGTCGCCCTCGGCAAACACGTGTCGCGGGTTGCCGCGCAGTGTAGCCAAGGTGTCGAGGTTGCCTGCGTAGGTGAGCTTGTCCAGATTGATGACGTGGAGGTCGTCTGCAACGGCCTTGAGCACGAAATTGCCGCCGATGAAGCCGGCGCCGCCGGTGACGAGCAGCGTTGTCATGGTCGTGAGGGTTCCTCAGTACGCGAGCAAAGTCGGCATTCTCGCATATCGACCCACCTGATTCGCCAAAATGCCCAGCGGTCGAGTTGAAGCCTGGAGGCACAAAGGCACGGTGGGCCCTTGTGGGCCAGGTTCCATCTTGGCAGTGCTTCCACCCTTCAGGTGGTGGCAAGACACCAGTCCATGGTGGCCTGCCGATGCGTCACCGGCAGGCTTTGCCTGCGTACGACGTGGCCTGCCCCAGAGTGAGGTTGCCAACCAGGCCGAACCGGGCCGGTGACCGTCCCGTTGTCGCTCGTGGTGCGTGCTGCGTTAAGTAAGCAGTCCCGACGACTAGTACACTAAAGGGCTCGTAGTTTGTGCAGCCTCCTTGCGCCAGGGACACCTCATGCTCAAGAAAACGCATCCTTCCGGTCTTGGATTCGGCACGCGAGCCATCCACGCCGGCCAGCCCCCTGACCCCACGACTGGCGCTGTCATGACGCCGATCTACGCAACCTCGACCTACGTACAGGAGAGTCCTGGGAAGCACAAGGGCTTTGAGTATTCGCGCACGCAAAACCCGACGCGCATGGCGTACGAGCGCTGCGTGGCCAGCCTGGAAGGTGGTGTCGCCGGCTTCGCGTTCGCCTCCGGCATGGCGTCGTCGTCGACGACACTGGAACTGCTTGATTCGGGCAGCCACGTGATCGCCATGAACGACCTCTATGGTGGCAGCTACCGCTTGTTCGAACGCGTGCGTCGGCGCAGCGCTGGACTGGATTTCAGCTTCGTCGACCTGAACGATGCGAAGGCACTGAAGGCCGCGCTGAAACCCAATACGCGGATGATCTGGGCCGAGACGCCGACGAATCCGCTGCTCAAGCTTGTCGACCTCGCCAAGCTCGCTGCTTTCGCCAAGAAACACGACCTGCTGCTGGTGGTGGACAACACCTTCTGTTCGCCTGCTGTGCAGCGCCCGCTGGAGTTCGGCGCCGACCTCGTGGTGCACTCAGCCACCAAGTACATCAACGGTCACTCTGACATGGTCGGAGGCGTAGTGGTGGCAAGCTCCGCCGAGCTGGCAGAGCGCATGGCCTTCCTGCAGAACTCGGTCGGCGCGATCGCAGGTCCGTTTGATGCCTTTCTCGGCATGCGCGGCTTGAAGACCCTGCATCTGCGCATGCGTCAACACTGCACCAGTGCGCTGGAGCTGGCTGGCTGGCTGGAGAAGCACCCTGCGGTACAGCGCGCGATTTATCCCGGTCTCAAGAGCCACGCGCAACACGCATTGGCCAAGCGTCAGATGCACGGTTTCGGCGGCATCGTCACCATTGAATTGAAGGGTGGCTTGAAAGCCGCCAAACGCATGCTGGAACGCTGCAGGATATTTTCGTTGGCCGAGTCTCTCGGTGGCGTTGAGAGCTTGATCGAGCATCCGGCCATCATGACCCATGCTTCGGTGCCGCCCGCCATTCGCAAGCGGCTGGGAATCAGCGATGGGTTGGTGCGGTTGAGCGTAGGCGTTGAGGAGTTGGCGGACTTGCAGGAAGACCTCCGTCGTGCACTCGCATAGACCCCGCAACGCCGAATTCGACCACATGTGGCGCTGCTTCCCCCGGACCTGAATCTATGCTTGATAGAGTTGTTCCTGAACACGTGCCAGTAGGGTTGGAACACGTTGAAGTCGAATGTGTTGCGACCGAGGCTGGAGACTTGTGGATACCTACGTGTGACGAGGTCATGCGTGACCATATGAGGAACGCCGGTTGTTGGGAGCCTGAGGTTGGAAGGGCGCTGCTTGGCGCCATGCCTGATGGTCCGGGAGCGGTCTTTGTAGATATTGGTGCCAACATTGGTTATTTTTCGTTGTTGTTGGCTAATGCCTTCCCTAAGGCAACGATACATGCCTTTGAGCCCAATCCGGTAACGTATCGGGTATTGAGGCTGAATGCTTGGCGCCTCGCCGACAGGATCCGTACGTGGCCGCTTGCGCTTTCGGATAGCAGGGGAATAGTTGCGCTGACGACGTCTGCACATAATCTGGGAGACACCAAAAGCGTACATGTCACCAACAACATGGTTGCAAATTCGATAGCTCCTTCCATCAGCCTCGATGACCTGGTGGAAGTTGCGCGGGCCGATTTGGTGAAAATTGACGTTCAGGGTTCCGAGCTTTCAGTGCTTTCTGGCATGAAACGACTGATCGCGGCCTCCCCGCGCATACGCATCGTAATGGAGTTCGCGCCGGGTTTCTTGAAGTCAAACGGGGTGGACCCGCTTGGAGTACTTACCGAACTTCGCACTACGGGGTTTTCCATCCATCTGATCGGTCGGGACATGCTGTTCCTGGCGAGTGATGCGGAGGTCATCCAGTACTGCCAGTCTACCGGTACTTCAGGGCAGGCTAACTTGCTGCTCTCCCGCCAGTAGTGATGTGATCACAAGTCAGGGATAAAAAATGAATAGGGCAATTGTTATTACGGGGGGGGCCGGATTTATCGGATGCGCGTTGGCCAAGGAGCTTGGCGAACGCAATTTGCCGATCGTCGTGGTGGACAATCTACACCCACAGATCCATCCGGAACGCGAGCGCCCCAAGGCATTACCTGACTTCGTCAATTTCGTGAAGGGGGATGTCACCGAGGGTGCGACGTGGGACCAGGTGCTGGCGGACTGGATTCCCGCCGTTGTTGTCCACCTTGCTGCTGAAACCGGCACCGGACAGTCGCTGACAGAAGCCAGTCGTCACGCAAATGTCAATGTTGTTGGCACGACTGTAATGCTGGATGCGTTCACACGACATGGCGTCAAACCGGAACACATTGTGTTGTCGTCGAGTCGGGCAGTCTACGGGGAGGGTGCCTGGCGCGACGAAACGGGAAAGTTGTTCTATCCCGCGCCGAGGTCGCACGGGGTGTTGGCGGCCGGCAAGTGGGATCCGCAGCCGCCGGGTGGCAGCGGCTCGGCAACCCCGCTCGCACACGCGTGTGGAAGGATTTTTCCCGCACCTACCAGTGTTTACGGTGCGACGAAGCTTGCCCAGGAGCATATTTTGGGGGCGTGGTGTGCGGCGATGCAGGTACCCTTGTCGATCTTTCGACTGCAGAACGTGTATGGGCCCGGGCAGTCGCCGTTCAATGCCTACACCGGTATTATCACGCTCTTTATTAGACAGGCGCGAATGGGCAAGGTACTCGACGTCTATGAGGACGGACGTATTGGCCGGGATTTCGTGTTCATCGATGACGTCGCCTCTGCTTTGGCGGCTGGAATGGCGAATCCGCCCCTTGAGCGACGGCTACTTGACGTCGGACATGGTGTGGTTACCACCATATACCAAGCTGCATGCATTATTGCCAGACAGCAGGCCGCGCCTGCACCCGTAATTACCGGTAAGTACCGGGATGGTGATGTACGCTGGGCGGTCGCCGATGTCGAGCCGCTTGCACGGGAATTGAACGTGCGGCCAGCGGTAGCGTTCGAAGAGGGGGCTCGACGCGTGGCAAGCTGGCTTGTCGAACGGGGGTACGCCTGATGGGGGAGCAGGGGGAAGGCGCGAAGACCGGTATTTTGGCGGTCATAAATGGCGCGCCGCGGGACTGGGTGGACAGCATCCAGTCGTTAGAGCGTGAGGCGCTGCGGAATTCCATGCCCATTCGGGTGGCAGCGCTGGATAATGTAAGTGCTGAACCGCTGCTCGGAGGCGGTGTGGTGCGCTTTGCAAGGCAGTGGAGCCTGTCGAAGGCGACTGCCGAGATGCTTGCAGAAGAGCCCGAGCTTGACTCGGTCTTATTGGTTATAGCGCCAGTGTCCATTCCAAGGGACGTGGCAAGTCGGGCTTCCGACTGGATGCAAGGCGATCCCCGTATTGCGACGGTTTCGTTCTTGTCCAATGCGGCCGGTCCCTTCAGTTTTCCGTACAGCAATACAGCGTCCTCCCATTGCATCGCGCAACATGACGAGGAGAGCTTGACCGGACTGTTGCGCACCACCGTGCCAGACCAGGGAGCCGTGCCGGTAAGTCTTCCGGCAGGCTCAGCTGTCTTGATCAGCAGATGGGTCATGACGGCGGTGGGCGGCTTCGAGCCCACCTTGGACGCAAATCCGGCAGAGTCCATAGCCGAACTGGCGCTACGGGCGTCGCGCCGGGGCTTTCAGCACCGACTCGATGCGGGCACCTATGTATTTTGCCAGTGGTTCGATGGATTCCCCGGCGTTGCTCCGACAGAAGACGGCGAAGCCCGCCATAGGCTGCACAAGATCGAGTCATCCTTCCCGGCACTGTATGACCAGCAGAAGCAAAGCGCAGTCGCCGCGGCCGCGATTGCAATGGATGTGGCGCGCAGCAAGGCGTCGGGCTTGCGGGTATTGATCGACGCCTCTTGCCTGGGACCAATGGAAATGGGAACGCAGGTCCAAACGGTGGAGCTCGCACGGGCGTTGCTCGCAAAAGCGGATGTTGCGAGCTTGACGCTGGCGGTCCCGAACGGGGTACTTCCTTCCTACGCGGAAGATCTGGCCGCCAGTGCAAAAGTTGGCATCCTCGATGCCAAGGATTTGTGGTTCAACGGTGCCGAGATGGTCGACATATTGCATCGCCCGTTCCAGCCGGACTGCCAGATACCTTGGGGGAGATGGCGTAGCCTCGCGAAGAGGACGGTGGTCACGCTGCAGGATCTCATTGCCTATCGGATTGGGGCCTACCACGCCACGGGGGAGGCGTGGTTACGCTACCGGCACAATATTGCCGATGCGTGCTCCTATGCTGACGCCGTCGTCGTGATATCTGAGGACACCCGATATTCGGTCTGCGAAGAACGTATGGACATCAGTGCAGACCAGATCTACACCGTCATGAACGGCAGCGACCATCTCGACGCCGATGACATCGAGACAGCTCCATTGCCGCTCATCGAGAGAGGGATGATTGCTTCCCGATTCTTGTTGGTGCTGGGGGCGACGTATGCACACAAGAACCGCGACCTGGCGATACGTGTTTGGAAACAAATACGTGACCGCGGGCACAATGTTGCACTGATAATGGCTGGAGCCAACGTACCGAAGGGATCGTCCCGTGTGGAGGAGGCAATTGCCTACCGCGCCACTGTCGGAGCCGAAGATATGGCATTGTGTTTACCGGACGTGAGCAGCAGTGTCCGGACGTGGTTGTTGAGGCACGCATCAGTAGTCCTGTATCCGACATCTGCCGAAGGGTTCGGCTTGGTCCCGTTCGAGGCGGCGGCCATGGGGACTCCGACGGCACATGTGCGGTTTGGCCCGCTTCAAGAGCTGATAGACGACCCCGGCGCACCGGGACATTGGAGTGTGGACGCGCTCGCGAACTACACCGAGAAGTTGCTGACCGATCCCGCAGCGGCTAAAGAAAACATCGCCCGCATTTTGCGGTCCGGGGAGCAGCTTACCTGGGCGGCGACAGCGACGAAGCTTGTGGAGACGTATCGCAGGGTGCTGTCGTTCGCACCGAGAAACTGATGATTTTAGCCGGCTTATACGAGACCTACTGGAAAGGCTATGAATACACTTGATCTGGATGCCGTTTCCCTGGAACAGGCGCTCCTCGATTTTGAGGTGGCGAACGCCAGGGTGGTTGATTTGACAGCTCGCCTCACGACACTAAGCAAAGAGCTTCTGCAGGCGAAAACCGAGCTTGCCACCATCAAGCTGAAAGGAGGGGCGCCGGTAGCCACCGCGGCGTTCCGCGCGCTCAACATCGGCGATGCCGCCGAGTTGGCGCAGCTGCGGGACCTGATCAGCCAGTTGCGAAGCTCCCGCGTTATTCGTGTCGCGAAGCTTTTCAGTGTCAAATTGCGCAGGATCCTCGCCTGATGGCAAAGCCACGCATACTCCACTGCATTACGGTCTACAACGGACGTGATTTCGTGCCTGCGGCGATAAATAGCGCGCTGCGCCTCGACCGTTCTGATGCGGACATCGATGTCCTGGTATTGGATGACGCCAGTCCCGAACCAGGATGGAGCGAGGAGTTGGCAGTGTTCTGCCGGACCCAGGGCGCCAAGTACTATCGTTCGCCACGGAACTTGGGCATTCCCAGGAATGTAAGCCTTGGGATGCTGGCGGCGACCCGCCACTCCTACGATTACGTCGTCATCAGCAACTCGGACGTGCTTTACCCGTCCAAATTGATGTCGGCGATGCTGGAAGTGGCAGCGCAGCCGGGTGTCGGTTCGGTTACCGCGTGGTCAAACAACGTCTCCATTTACTCGCTCCCGAATATCGATCCGAACAAGTACCTGAAGAACCAGGAAGTGGTCGATTGGCTGCACGCAAGCCTGAACGGATTCTTTGGAAACGCGGCGATGGATATTCCAGCGGGTATTTCGTTTTGCATCATGATTCCAACAAAAGTGGTGCAGGACGTCGGAATCATGGATCCGTGCTTCGGACGCGGATATTGCGAGGAAACCGATTGGAGCCTGCGTAGCCTGGTCGCCGGGTACCGTGTTTGCCTGGCCCCCGGGACGTTTGTGTTCCATCAGGGGCGCGGGTCGAACCTGGAGGCAGGGCTGGTTTCGATGAATGCGACGACGGTTCCGGCCAACGAGGCGATCATCGACCTACGCTACCCTCAGTTCAGGCAACAAGTCGACGCCTTTATTTATTCTGGCATCCTCGCACGCGCACACGCGGATGCGCTGTCCTGTGTCATGCGTGATGCCGTGCAGCAGTACGGATATATCCTGGATGTCGGTTGGATCGCGAGGGCGTTGGACCGCGAGGAAAAGAACGTGCGCGTATGTCTTTCGCCGGATGGTTACAGCAACAGGGCGCAGGTGTCCTTTCGCGGCTTCCGGATCGACATCCCGTTCGACCCGTCCGATGCGGGCGGAAGCATCAGGAAATATTTTGAACGGGATCCGACGATCATCAACGTTTTTGACCGTGGTTTGCATGCGGATAGCCTGGGAGGCGCGTTTGCGACTGAACCAAAACACGTCCACGTCAACTATCCCGTACGAATATAGTATTGCAGCTGCGTAACGACCTTTGTTTAGAAACCTTTCCAACCTCCGGATATCGCTGGTCTAACTGGGGACTTACGCACGACATGTCATCTGGCAGCCAATTACATCGTGGCAACAATTTCGATTGCATAAGACTTATTGCTGCTGCATCCGTCTTGGTGAGTCATCAGTTTGCGCTTCACGACGCCAGCGAACCGATCATATTCGGTTATCAGACCCTCGGCGGTTATGCGGTGATGATATTCTTTTCGATCAGCGGATATCTGATTGCTGGCAGCTGGGTATCGGATCCCAACCTTCGCAGGTTCGCATTACGACGATTGCTGCGTATCTGGCCTGGCCTGCTCTGCACGGTGCTGTTGTGCGGATTGATACTGGGCCCGCTGGTAACGGAGGTGCCGCTCCGGGAGTATTTTGGTAGCGTCGTCACCTTGAAGTTTTTCGGCACGGGGCTATTTGTCGTCAGCCCATTCCTTCCAGGAGTCTTTCCATACAGCCCCGTCGCGTATATTCCGAACGGGGTACTTTGGACGATTCCAATCGAGCTCCGCTGTTATATCTACCTGGCAGTCCTTGGACTACTTGGAATCGTGACCCGTCGATGGGTGCTGCTGGCTTGCCTTGTCGCGCTGTCGGTGTGGTATTACGGAATACATGATGCCGAGGCGGTATTTGATGCCACGCACACCCACCTGTTCGAGGTTGAGTACGCAACCTTTTTCTTCTCCGGGGTTTGCCTGTACCTGTTCCGGAAAGAATGCCTGTCGAGGCGGGGAAAACTGGTGGGATCGACGGCCGCGGTGGCCTTGGCTGCAATTGCGTATATCACCGGACACGAGCTGATCGCTGCATTCTTGCTCACACCCTATCTTGTCATAGCGTTTGGTACTGCGTCGTATCCTGTTCTCCGGCAGTTTGGCAGGTTTGGAGATATGTCCTACGGCGTTTATATCTATGCGTTTCCAATCCAGCAGCTTGTCATTTGGCTCACACCCATGTTGAGCATCTATGAACATTTCGTCATCGTGGTACCGGCGACGTTCGTCATGGCGTGGCTCTCGTGGCATTTTGTGGAAAAAATCGCACTTGGATACAAGCCGAAGACCCCCAGAGTGATCGTTGCCGCCCAGGGTGGTTGACATCCAAGTGGTTGTGGCGCCGCTCGGCAGGTTTCCGCACCAGTCATACTCGATCGCACTTGGGGGGCGCTGGATGGCGGTTGAGCGGGAAGCCATGAATCGAGGACGATAGCGTGACGGACAAGGTGACTAGTAATTTGATTGTCACGCAAAAGGCGCCTGATATCACGGCAGCGGATAAATCAATCATTATCGGCCTTGCTTATATCCGGGCGTTGGCCGCGGCACTGGTCGTGGTTACCCACTTGTCCGGTGCGTACTTCATGACTCCCTCGGAAAACTGGGACGCATCCAATTTCTTTGGATCGTTCTCGCGCGTCTGTGTTCCGATGTTCCTGATGCTTACCGGGGCGCTATTCCTGAAACGGGAAGAACCGCTGAAGTACTACTATGGCAAGCGGTTGATCCGTATCGCCCTGCCGTTGGTTTTCTGGTCGGTGTTCTGGCTGGCGTGGTTGTCGCAAAGTGGCAACGCACCGTCGAACTGGGCCTTGGCAATTATCAAGGGCCCGGTGATTTTTCATATGTGGTACTTCTACCTGCTGCTGAGCATGTCCTTGGGGATGCCGGTTTTCGTCAAGTTCTATGTCAACAGTGAGCCGAGAGAGGTGTGGTCAGTTATCCTGGTCTGGTTTTTCTTCTGCTCGTTGCTTCCGGTGATCGACCCAGGGCACCATGTTTATGGCAGTGACCAGGCGGGCGTCACGAATGTCATCAACTATAGTGGATATTTCCTGCTTGGGGCTGCATTGGCCGACCTGAAGATCAGTCGATCTAGGGCAATTCTCCTGGGTGGAGGGTTGTTTGCCTTCGGCGGGGGTATGACGGTTATCTTGACCAGCTGGCTTACCGCCAAGACTGGACATGCCAGTGACTTCTATTATTACTACACGTCACCGGCGGTGGTGTTGGCATCTGTCGGCATCTTTCTCGCGATCGCCAACTGCAAGCGCGGCCCCAAACCATTGCATCTCGTGTTAATGGTATTGTCCGAGTGTTCGCTTGGCGTGTACTGCCTACACATTCTAACCCTGGATCGCTTGCGTGCTGCCTTCGGCATCATTGGCGGTCCCGAAAACGCTTGGATCATGATCCCCGTCAATGCCGTGCTGATCCTGTTAATCACCGTCCCGGTGATCTATTGCATGCGCCTTATCAAGCCCCTCAGGAGCGTGGCGTGATCGCGTGAACGGAGCCGTTTCGACGCGGCTTGACCCCTTATGCACCTGTGCGACGAATCATCAGGTCAACCGCTATTTTGGGTGCACCGGCCAAACCGTGAACTATGTTGTTGTTCGTTACCGTGAGGACAATGGCGTCATGTAGCCAATGATGTTGGACATGCTCCAAGCCAGGTCCTTCTGCGAATGCGATGTCCATGGTGTACTCCCCCCTTACAAGATTGGGCATTTGCATGCGGAACTCGGCCCGAATCTCCGAGCTGGATTGCGTTGCGATACCCTGGTCCCGCAGGTAGCTGTCCGTACTTTCCGTCATGACGTATTCGCCTCTCCGGTTCTTTATCATGATGCCGATTGCGGGATACGAGAGCGGGCGTGCTGCGGTGGCAAGGACGACGAGGGTCACGTCTTCGTGCGAGTCAAACTCGGTTACGTGGCTGCCGGCGTCGTCTTGGAACCACGCGTTGATGATTTGCCCTTGCCCGATGCCGAAACCCCCGGCTCTTGGGCTGAATTGGGAAACCCGATAGGTGGCGGGGCCAATCTCGCCTGACCTGTAGACAGTCGTATCAACAGCAGGCGTTTCTACCCGCCCGTCATCGACACCTGGAGAATGCTCGGAAGCCAGCCCGGCGAGGTGCGTATCGGGCCTATCGGCATAAAGCTCACGCAGATAGACGGCTGCGATATCCTTGGCGGAGCCACTGTCGCATAGATACATATCGTCGCGACGACGCAGCAAGATGGCGCGTGAACACAGTGCGGTGACGGCGCCCATGTCGTGACTGACGAACAGGAGGGTACCGCCCTTCCGCTGGAATTCGCCGAGAAAGCGCATGCACTTTTGCTGGAAGTATGCATCACCCACGCTCAGTGCCTCATCGACAACGAGAATATCGGCATCAACGTGGGCGATAATCGCGAAGGCGAGACGGACGAACATCCCGCTCGAATAAATTTTTATTGGTTGCTCGATAAAATCACCGATACCGGCAAAGCTGGCGATGTCGTCGAATCGGTTGTTGATTTCACCAGGAGTCAGGTGGTATAGGGATGCGGCCAAATAGATGTTTTCACGCCCCGTGAACTCGGGGTTGAATCCGGCGCCCAGTTCAAGTAATGCCGCTACCTTTCCGTTGACGCCCACAGTGCCGCAGGTCGGGTCGACGGTGCCGCAGATCATCTGCAGCAGCGTTGACTTGCCTGCCCCGTTCCGGCCAACGATGCCGACGGTCTCGCCGCGTGCGACTTCGAAGCTGACATCCTTGACGGCCCAGTAGTCGCGACCACGGGGGGCTGTGCTCGGCCAAAGCATGCGCCACAACCTGTGCGCCGGTTTATCGTAAATGTGATAGCACTTTCCAAGGTGGTCCACTCGAATGGCGTTATCACAGGACATCGGCAAAACCCTTGCGAACTCGCTGGAAGAAGAGGAATCCAAGCACCAACACGAGCAAGGCCGTAAGCAAACTCCAGACATACGGCCACAGCTCTATCCCCCGTCCCCAAAGCAGGACATCGCGAACCTGCTTGATGATGGCAGCCAGCGGGTTCAAGCCAAGGATTGGTCGGAACCGCTCCGGAATTGCCTCAATCGGGAAGAAGATGGGGCTCAGGAACATGAAGGCGGTGGTAATGATTGGAGTGACATGCGCGAGGTCCCTGATGTAGGTGCCGATCGCCGCGAAGATCCACGATATGCCCACAAGAAAGATAAGCATGGGCAGTATGGCGATGGGAAACAGCAGGACCGTGAGGTGCGGATTGCCAATCGCGACGGTATAGAAGATGAGCCACACAACCAGGTTGATCAGGAGGTTGAATGTGGCTGAAATCACGCTCACCACCGACAGGATTTCAAGTGGAAATATGACCCGTTTCACATAGTTGGTATTGGCCAGTATCAATTCGGGAGATCGATTAAATACTTCCGAAAATACATTAAACACCAGAAGGCCCGCAAACAATACCAATGCGAATTCGGCCTTCGAGCCCGTCCCTCCTGGCCAACGGCCCTTTAGGACTTCACTGAAGGCGAAGGTATATACGGCCAGCATGAAGACAGGCTGCAACACCGCCCAGGTGAAACCCAGGAATGAGCTGCGGTAACGTGAAGTGACCTCGCGCTTGGCCATTGCGGCGATGAGGTGGCGGTGCTTTGCCATGCTGCGAAAGAGATATAGCAAGGGGTTCGACGGATTGGGCATGGTCTTTCGCTGATAGTCGCTTCTTTGTTTGCTTCTGGTAGTGGCAGTCTGGCCCTGACGATCCAGTGCGACCACATGTGCGAGAGCTGCGGGCCTACTGTTGCATTTCGTGTCGATCGGCAATACTGCGCGCGCCGCCATGCTGCGCGGGCCCCCTCCGCGCAGCACCTTCATGTGCCGAGCACTCGCAGTGCCGCATAGCGTTTACCGGCGACTGCGGCAACGACGTTTGATCCCGCGTGATGCAGTCTTCAATTTGCACCGGTGGGAGCGGTTCGCTTCAGGTGATACGCGGCGTCATTGGAATAAGGCTTGCCATCCTTGTTCAGTTGACTCACCTCGTTGTGGCTGAGCACCACGAATGGCCTTTGCTCCCAGCCCGGGTCACTGGGGATGAGCACGAAATGGCGGTTGTCTTCGATCCTCCATGTTCCACGGCTCTCCAGCACGTTGTTCGTTGTGCGCCCCAGGAAGACCTCGTTTAGCTTGTAGCCCCCGTCCGCGTCGAGTGTCAGATCCGTTTTGATGCCCGCACAGTCACCACAGGGGATTTCCCCGTTAAACGTGCCAGCAAACGCCTTCGAGCTGATCATGGCCATGACGCCGGGGTTGGTAGCGGTTGGGCTGGAAGATGTCGTCGGTGACGGTGGCTGGTTATTCGAGCCCGAACATGCAGTCAGGGTCATACTGCCGATGGCTATGGCGAAGGCGATTTTTGCATACATGTGGGGGGTCTCCAGTCGGCCGTGCATGGTGGTTTACCAGTTCCGGGCCACCATACTGGCCCGGCAGTTCGAGTGTGCAACGACATGATGGACGCAAGTCTGGTATGACGGACCTGGTTGCTGGACGTCCAGCACAGCACGCAAGTTCCTGGGCTGCATCTCCGTGTCGTGGCGTAGTGGGATGAAGTTGTCAGGTGTGCAGGCATGAGCGGATCTCTTCGACCTTTTCAGCCACCAGCGGCGAGTTGTTCCGCGCCTCCACATTGAGTCTCAGCAGTGGCTCGGTATTTGATTGGCGCAAGTTGAAGCGCCATTCGCCGAAGTCGGCGCTGACACCGTCAGTATGGTCGATTTCGGGGCGATACCGTGCGAAGTGGCCCATGACGCGGCGGACCGCATCCTGTGGCTCGTCAACGGTAAAATTGATTTCTCCACTACATGGAAAGGCCGTTATCCGGTCATCGACCATTTCGGCCAATGATTGATCTGTATTGGAGAGCAGGTGGGCGACAAGCAACCACGGGATCATTCCAGAGTCACAATAGTTGAAGCTGCGAAAATAATGGTGCGCGCTCATTTCTCCACCGTACAGCGCATCTTCGGCGCGCATTCGCTCCTTTATGAACGCATGCCCGGTCTTGCTCATTATCGGGATGCCACCCGCGCTTTGAACCACGTCGATCGTATTCCACACGAGTCGCGGATCATGGATGATCTTGCTGCCCGGCTTGGACGCAAGAAGTGCTTTCGCGAGCAGGCCTACAACATAGTACCCCTCGATGAAACGCCCGTCCGCGTCATAAAAAAAACAGCGGTCAAAATCACCATCCCACGCAACGCCGAAGTCGGCATTTGCGCTTCGCACCGCGTTTGCGGTTGTGGCGCGATGATCCGGCAATAGGGGATTGGGTATTCCATTCGGGAAGTGACCGTCGGGCTGATGTTGCAAGCGCACAAAGTCAAGAGGGGTCCAGCGTGCCAGCTCGTCTACCACCAGGCCCGCGCCGCCGTTGCCCGCGTTCACCACTATCTTGAGCGGCTTGAGGTTCTTGGTGTCGACGTAGCCCAGCAAATGCGCGATGTATGCTGACTTGTCGTACTCACGACGGGACTTGCCCTGGCTTGCCGGGATCTCTGTTGATGTATTCAATGCGATGTCGCGTATCGCCGACAACCCGGTATCGCCGCTGATGGGGCGTGATCCGTCGCGTACAAGTTTCATCCCATTGTAGTCAATGGGATTATGGCTTGCCGTCACCATGACGCCACCGGCGGCGCCTAGATGCGATGTCTGGAAATAGACCTCTTCCGTCCCGCAGAGGCCGATGTCGATAACTTCGCGATCGGCGTAATGGAGGCCGTTCGCCAGTGCTGCCTGGAGGCTGGGGCTGGTGAGGCGTACATCGTGGCCCAAGACTACCGGACCCGCTTGTATTTGTGTCGCCATTGCGGCCCCGATCTTGGCCGCCAATCCGGCATTCAGTTCATCGGGTATTCGACCGCGGATGTCGTACGCTTTGAAGCACTTGGTCATGATATCTCGGGGGCTAGAAGCGGGTCTCGATCGATGCACCTGGCAGGGCATCGGATGGCTTGTGAAGAAGTCTCGCTCCGACGCGAAATCTCCTGCCTTGGAACTCGACGTCGCAGTGTCCTTGATTCCCGTGAGGTGCAGGATGGCGCGGAGAGGCTGGTGGCAATGTGCAGCCCCAGCACGGCGACTTGGCGTGGCCCCCGCCGAACTGCAGGCGCCGGCTCGGTAGTCAGCATCGCGGCGGCATCGAACTCTCCTCCGGGCCTGACGGCGGGATCAGGCTTCCCTTGAAGCCAAGACGGCACCGGCCGGAAACCGGCCTGGCGGCGCTCACGGTGGAGGGCTTGCCGCAGGGGCGTTGGTCGATGACGACATCTTGCTCATGGCGTGTCTCTCTTGAACCCCCCTTTACGGAGGAAGGCTTGGGATGGAGTTCCGGTGGTGCGCGGGTATCCTGCTGTGCCCGTACTGTCGCTTGGCCTACGGCCGTCTCCTTGCAGGCCTGGATGGGGAATGACCGAGGTGGCTATGGCAGGCCTTTCTGATTCAATGCGGCGGACAGTTCGGGTTGCCGTCACCGGCACGCCGTTGCTGTGCTTGCGGATGGCTCTTTCAGGGCGATAGCGTCGAACGGATTGGTGGAAGGCGTGGCGCCGTCGGTAGTCACCTCACTGCCATTGGGTTTGGCCGGGCTAGGCACGTTGTAGTCCGCCACGCGCCTACAGCCGACCTGGGAGCTTCATCCCGGCGCTCCTCTGCCATGCAACCATCAAGGTCCAGGTTGTCATGCGAACGGGCATTTTAACTCAACCGTTGCCCGTGCACTGTCCATGTTGCCGCGTGGGTTGCGGCCAGGTCGATGGTGAGGTGCCGGCTGAGAGACGATCCGCCCGTGCGGATTCGAGAGCCATCTGCCTGACCTTCACTCCCGCGCGACGTCTGAACGTCCCCTTGGTCGTTATTTTCCGCGGGAGCGGGGATTCAGTGTCCCCGGGGCTTCAGCAATTTGACATCGCTGGAACCCTGCTTTCGCTGGGATGGCGGCAATTGTCCAGTTACCGCCTGCGTCGATCAACGCTGTTCGATCAGCTTGCGGAGTTCGTCCAGGCTGCCATCCAGCCGGCCGCCGATATTCAGCGTGGCCAGGCGCTGCAACGCGGCGCGCGCGTCGGCCGTGCGCCCCTGCACCACCAGCATGCGGATCAGGGTGATCTGGTAGGCCGGTTCGTTGGGGCTGGTCTTGACTGCCTCCTCGGTCATGCGCAGGCCGAGCGCGTGGTCTTCCAGGACGTTCCAGGCGTAGTCGCCGTACGTCGCCAGCAGCCGCGGGCCGGGGTGGGGATGCGCGAGCGCGGCCATGAAGGCTTCCATCATGCGCGCCTTGGGCAGGTCGCAGCCGCCGCTGCGGGCGCACTGGGTGAGCGCGCCGAGCGAGCTTTCGTCCTGCACGCCCGGTGGATGCGCCTTGAGCTTGGCGATCATGCTGTCCCACCAGGCATCCTTGAGCGGCAGGTGCATGCGCGCGTTCATGAAGATCAGCGCCTGCTCGGGCAGGATCGAGGAATCGGGCAGCGCGGCGGAGCGTTCCAGCGGCGCATAGGCCAGGCGCGTGAACGGCGAGGCCGGGTCGTAGTGCGAATAGATGATGTAGGTGCGGCCAAGCTCGTACTGTGCGCGCGGCGAGTCCGGTGCGCGCTGGGCCAGGTCCTCGGCCAGACGCAGCGGGTCGCCCCAGGCATAGGCGGTCACCCCGGTGAGCGCGGTCCAGAACAGCAACAGCCCGCCCAGCAGCACGTAGCGCGGCAGCGCCATGGGCAGGGCGTGCGCATCGTCGTCGGATGTACCGGCGGTCGGCGTATCGCCATCGCTCCTGACCAGCGCGGACAACGACCAGCCGCGCGGTGGCGGCGCGGCCAGCAGCGGCACGATGGCCAGCAGCAGTCCGTAGCTGGCGAAATAGTTGCGGTGCTCGTAGATCAGCTCCAGCGGCAGGATGGTGCCGGTGAGCAGCTGGCAGCCCAGGAACAGCGCAATGCCCAGCGCCACCAACGGCCGGCGCTTGCGCACCCACACGGCAAACGCCACCAGCGCCGCGAGCACGAGCATGCACGCGAGCGTGGTCCAGGGTGAGAGGACTCCGGTCGAGACATTGAAGTCGTCGTGATAGAAGGAAAGCGCGTGCGGCGTCGGCAACAGCGTCCACCCGATGTAGTCGACCACGATGCGCGCCTCGCTCAGCAGGCGCGTGCCCAGGGTGAAGTCGCGCGTGGCCCAGGCGCTGGCGCGCAGCAGGCTGGGCAGCAGCCAGGCCAGGCCGGCGATGATCGGCAGCACCAGCACCAGGCAGAACAAGGCGATGAGCCGGCGATCGGCGCGTGCCGGCGCGGGACTTCCGGCGGCAGTGTCCTGGCGTGGCGCCGTCCCGGCAGGCAGGCGGGGGGTGTCGCAACGGCGAACGCTGGTGAAGCGGAACAGCGCCCACTCGATCAGCACGGCGTACAGGGGCAGCATCACCGCCGTTTCCTTGGCCAGCACCCCAAAGCCTGCAGGCAGGATGATGCTCACGACGCATCCAATGAAGCCGTTGCGGCTTCTGTGGGAACCTGCTTGTGACGACAGGGAATCCCTTGCGGGCGGGTGATGCTCCAGCCCGGCTGCAGGTTCGCCACTCGCGTCCGGCGACGGCGGATCCGCAGCGCCATCGCGCGTAGGCATTGGCGCCAGCATGTGGCGCCGGCTGGCGACATAGCCGATCAGGCCCAGCAGCACGAAGGCGTTGGCCATGCTCTCCATGCGCTGCACCACGTACAGCACGCCGGTAAGGTTGATCGGCAGCAGCATCCACGCTCCGGTCACCAGCGCCGCGACGATGCCGATGCGCCGCGCATCGTCCGCTGTCGTCGGCGGCGCCCACCCATCGGTCCCCCCGGCTCCGGCGAAAGAACGGGGGTCAGCGCTGCGCAACAGCAGCCGGGTGAGGAAGAACACCAGCAGGCCATTGAGCAGGTGGATGAGCAGGTTGGTCAGCTTCATCCAGTAGGGCTCGAGGCCGGTGGCCCGGTAATTCGCGGCAAAGCTCAGCGAGGCCAGCGCACGCTTGAACTCGCTCGAGGGCGAGGACAGGGCCGCGCGGGTCAGCGACGGCACGCTGGCGTCGCGGATCTGCAGGCCGTGGTTGTCCACGATGTTGGGGTAGTCGTCGAACAGGAAGCCGCCGTAGAGGCCCGGCCAGTACACCGCGGTCGTGACGGCAAACGCCGCCAACAACACACATAGCGGCCACAACGAACGCAGGGAAAATGGGCGCATCAGGGGACCGTGTTTGCGTCAGGGATCAAAGGCCGGAACTCAGCCGTTGGCAGCCCGCGTGGCGGGATGACGGTCGGCCGCGGCGAACTGTCAGGCCCGTACACCCCGATACTCGACAGAGGCTCTACCTTCCAGAACGCCCACCACTGAAACATCCTCGTCGACGGCTGGCCAATGAATGCCCTCGCCTTCACCGAGCAGCTCGAACGTGGCAAGTTGTTCGGGCGTGGCGCTGGCAAGGCGCGGAAACCAAGCCAGTGGAACCGACAGAACGCGCCCATCATTGAGTGAGACCACGAGCTCATCGTTTGTGCAGCGAACGTCTATTGCGTGGGGGACGACCCTATACGCCAAAGAACTCATTCCAGGCCTCCACGAACGTTGCTTGATGCGCTGAAACCAAGCCTACCAGCTTCTTCAGTTCACTGGCCGCGAAGCCGCTGCTGCGTGCCAAGGCCACAGGTTCCAACCAGAACTTGGCCAGCATGCGCTCTCGCTGTACATGGATATGACAAGGCTCGCCATGCTCGTTCGCGTAGAAGAAGAAACGGTAACTGCCGATCCGTAGCACGGTTGGCACGAGCTGCCTCCGATCAAACAGGGCCTAACACCTAACGCGCAGTATTGGACTTGACGCTGGCCGCGTCGAGTTCGAGCTGGCGGCGCAGGTGCGCGACCTCGTGCGGCCAATAATTCTGCCGTGCCAGCACCCAGGCGTGCAGCCGCGGCATGCCGAAGCCGGGCTTGGGCGCCGCCTTGTGCGCCTGCGCATAGTGGTCGAGCAGTTGCAGGCCCTGCGCCGGATAGCCCGCGGCGCCAAGCGTGGCCGCGCCCTGCAGCGCCATCGCGGCCCGTACGTTGAGGTCCAGCGCACGGCTGAAATCGGCCAGGGCAGCATCGGGCTGGCGCTGCAGCAGGGCCAGCTGCCCGCGCGCATACCAGAGATCCTGGCGCCGCCCGGCGCCGGCGAGCCGCGGGTTGTCCATGCCGGCGTCGATCCAGCCGCCCATATCGGCCAGGCTCAGGCCGCGGCAGTGCCCAGCGGCCACCTCGGGCAGCTTGCGCGCAAACCAGGTCGTCAGCAGCGTGCCCGGGTTGGCCGTGGTGCGCATGGCCTCACGCGTCGCGGCGATGTCGGTGGGGCTGACCCCGCCCAGCGCGCAGCGCGCGTCGATCCAGTTGAACGCCAGTTGCGCCTGCGCCGGGTCGGCCGCCAGCAGCGGCTGCAGGCGGCGCAGCGCCGCTTGCGGCTGGCCGGCCGCGATCTCGATCTGCGCTGCGTTGGCCTGCGCGCGCGGCGATTGCGGGTTGATCTGCGCCCACAGCATGGATTGCGCCTGCGGGTCGCCCCACAGCCCGGACCGTGCATGCGTCATCAGCGCCAGGCCCAGCGGCAGCACCAGCATCAGCGCCAACTTCAGCCGCGGGAGCTGGCGCATATC
>JAFKMZ010000071.1 GCA_017305055.1 Lysobacterales bacterium | reverse complement strand
GATCTATTTCGCCGGGCCCGACGGTGTGACCGGCTTTTGGCCTGACCGCGCGCTGGCGCAGTTTGGCCATCCGCATCTGAGTTTGGCCTCGATCACGGTGGGGCATCGTGGCCAGGCGTTGAACCTGTCGACTTCGCCGGGCGTGTTGCAGCTGGGCTGGAATGACGGTGGGCCACGCATAGCGGCCCGTCTGGCCTCGTATGTCGATCCCAAGGCGAACCATTATCGCTTCCGCTTGCATGGTTTGGATGAGGACTGGGTGGATACCGGCAACCGTGCGGAGCGTGAGTTCCCGGTGCTCGCAGCCGGCAACTACACCCTTGAAGTGGCGGCTGCGGGTGTGGATGGCTGGTGGAACGAGCTGGCCACCCCCTTGCACATGACCGTGCGCTCGCCCCCGTGGGTGGCTTGGCAGGCCTGGGCCTTGTATCTGGCGTGTGCGACCCTGCTGCTGGCGCTGTGGTCGCTGGTGCAGCGGCGCTCCCGCCTGGGGATCGAGCGTCTGCACATGCTGGAGGAACGGCGCCGCATGGCGGAGCAGGCCAGCGAGGCCAAGACTTCCTTCCTGACCATGCTGAGCCATGAGATCCGCACACCAATGACCGGCATCATGGGCATGACCGAGTTGCTGCTGGGCAGCGGCCTGCCATCGGCGCAGCACGACTATGTGCGTGCCATGCAGCGCTCTGGCAGCATGTTGATGCGCCTGCTCAATGATGCGCTGGACCTGGCGCGCATCGAGGCGGGACGGCTGGAACTCGAGCCCGGGCCATTCGATCCACGCGAGCTGCTGCGGGAGGTACAGCAGCTGGAAGGCGGCTTGGCCGAGCTCAAGGGCATACGCCTTGAGTGCCATGTGGCCGACGGGCTGCCCGACCAGGTCGTGGGTGACGCGCTGCGCGTCAAGCAGGTGCTGCTGAACCTGGTCGGCAACGCCTTGAAATTCACCGACCAGGGAACCGTGCAGATGGCGGTCGAGGCCGGCACGGCCGGGTTGCGCTTCAGCGTCAGTGATACCGGGCCGGGTATTTCGGCGGCCAATCGCTCCCGTCTGTTCGAGCGCTTTGAGCAGTTGCCCGGTCCGCATCGTGCGGCCGGCAGCGGACTTGGCCTGGCGATTTGCCGTGAACTGGTCGGCCTGATGGGTGGCAGCATCCGCGCGGAACCGGCGGTGGCCGGTGGTGGTACGGCGTTCCGCGTGCTGTTGCCCCTGCCGGCCGTGAGGGCGCCCATGGCTCCAGGTCGCGACGACGCGCGGCCGGCACCCCGCTGGGCGGTGTTGCTGGTGGAGCAAGATGCCCAGGTGGCGCGCGAGGTGAGTACCAGGCTCGAGGCGCGGGGCCATTCAGTGCGTCGGGTCGGCAACGGCCTGGAGGCCTTGTCCGAGCTGGCGCACGGAAGCTTCGACCTGGTGCTGCTGGAAACCGAGCTGCGCGGCCTCGATGGCTTTCGCGTGGCGCGGCTGATGCGGGAGGCGCGGCCCAAGCCGTCAGCTCCGGCGATCGTGGCCATTGTCGGACCGATCGACGAAGCCGACGCGGCGCGCGTGCGCGGCGCGGGCATGAATGGGCTGGTGTGCAAGCCGCTCAATGGCGAGCTGTGGCTGCGTGCGCTGTACCGGGTCATGGCGTCGCATATGCGGCACGGCCATCCAGCGCCAGGGTCCGGCACCTAGCCTGGCGCAGACCCGTCCGCGCTCGCCTCAGATGTCGAGCTTGCGCAGCTGGAAGCCGCGCTGATGGTATTCGCGCCAGCGTCCGCGCGAGCCTTCGCGCTCGCTCGGTTCCGCGGCCACCACTTCCAGCACCCGCTCGTATCGGCCTGGCGCGCAGGCAGCGCGCAGGTTGACCACGAGGGACCGGTCCGGGGTATCGACGCCGGGCGGCACGATGAGTACGGCGGTATGCGCATCGTCCTCGTCGCCGGCCAGCTGGTGCGGGATGAACGCCTCCTCGTCGAACGCCCACAGCAGCTCGTCCAGCGCCTCGGCCTGGTCGGCATCGCGGGCCAGGATCAAGGTCGGTTGCTGGGCGACGAATGCTTTCCGGGCCAGCTCGCAGACCAGCAACAGTGGTTGTTCGCGAAAGCGCGGCTTGTCGATCAGGTAGAAATCGGCTTGCGGCATGGTGGAAATCGTGGGCTGTCCGGAAACGGTGGTCGGGCCCACGAAGGTTACGCCATAGATGTCTCTGGCGTCGCGCCGCCGTGCCCTGTCGCACGCTGATCGGTATGCCGACCGTGCGCACGGTAAACTGCCACGCGCCGCCAGCACCTGCAGCTGGCGGTCGTCGGGATGCCGGACCTACCGCGCCGACGCCGCAGCCACATCGTACCCCTGGATTGCCGGGACGCATGCTCAGTATTCTCGACCGCTATTTCCTGCGCGAGCTGGCCCAGACCGTGGCGGCAACCGTGGTGGTGCTGCTGGTGATTGTCGCCGGCAGCGCGTTTGCCAAGGTGCTGCAGCAGGTCGCGAACGGCAGTTTTCCGCCTGGCGTCATGCTGCAGGTGCTCGGCTTGCAGACGCTTGGCGGCCTGACCAACCTCTTGCCGTTGGCCAGCTTCATTGGCGTGTTGATGGCCCTCGGGCGCATGTATCGCGAGAGCGAGATGCATGTGCTGGCCGCCTCCGGCATGGGCCCAGCCGGCCTGCTGCGGCCGGTGCTGCTGCTGGGCGTGGTGCTGGTGGCCATCACGGCGGTGGTGGCGTTGTGGCTGGGCCCGTGGGCCATCCGCACCAGTGGGGACCTGGTGGCGGAAGCGAACCGCTCGGTGGTGGCCGCCGGGCTGGAAGCCGGCCGCTTCACCGAGCTGCCGAACGACGGCGGCATCATCTTCGTCGATCGCCTGAGCCGTGACGGCACGCGTCTGGGCCGCAGCTTCATTGCCACGCAGCGCGTCGGCGCGGGTGGCCAGATACACCTCAGGCTGGTCAATGCCGCCAGTGGCCATCTGTACCAGGAGGGCATGGGCAGCGGGCGCTTCATCGCCTTTGCCGACGGCTGGCAATATGACCTGCCGCTCGGCGCCGACGACTGGACACAGATGCATTACGCGCGCAATGACCTGGCCTTGTCGGCGGTCGCCGACGACGAGGCCGGCGATCCGGTCAGCGCGACGTCGAGCCTGGCGCTGCTGCGTGGCGACGATCCCCAGGGACGGGCCGAGCTGGCCTGGCGCACGAACGCCCCGGCGCTGACCCTGGTGTTCCTGCTGCTGGCCTTGCCGCTGGCGCGGCAGAGCCCGCGCGAGCCGCGCTATGGCCGCCTGCTGCTCGCCGTGGTCGGCTTTTACCTCTATTACTCGTTGCTGGCGCTGGGCCGGGCGCAGATCGCCAAGAACCATTGGCATGGTCAGGGACCGTTGTGGCTCGTGCATGCGCTGGTGCTGGCGTTCGCGCTGTGGTTGCTGTGGCGCCAGTACGCGCCGCGCCGACAACGCGTGGAGGGCGCGCGATGAGCGCGTTGACGGTCAAGCGCGTCGACCGGCTGATTGGCGCCAGCGTGTTGGGCTCGGTGCTGACCGTGTGGCTGGTCCTCACCGGCATGGACGCGGTGCTGCAGCTGCTGCGCCAGATCGGCAACGTCGGCAAGCATGGCTACGCCATGCGCGATGCGTTGATGTACGTGCTGGTCACGTTTCCGCGGCGCGGCTACGAGATGTTCGGCTACGCGGCCCTGATCGGCGCCTTGCTGGCCCTGGGCAGCCTGGCCGGCAGCGGCGAGCTCACTGCACTGCGCGCCGCCGGCATGTCCCGCCTGCGCATTGCCGGATCTGCGACGGGCGTCATCGCCGTGTTGATCGCGGCGGTGGTGCTGCTGGGCGAGACGGCTGCGCCCTGGGGTGACCAGGTGGCCCAGTCGATGCAGTTGCGCATGCGCTCCGGGACGTTGGGTATCGGAACGCGCAGTGGGTTGTGGACCCGGGACGCCGACAATTTCATCAATGCCCGCGGCGCGCTGCTGCTGCAGCGGGACGGGGTGAGCAGGGTGCAATTGGCTGACGTGCGCCAATTCAGCTTCGCCGACGATGGCCGGCTGCAGCGCTTCACCCAGGGCCAGACGGCGGAGTCCGACGGCACGCAATGGGTGCTGCATGGCGTGCGCACCACGACGCTCGACGCACAGGGCGTGCACAGCAGCACGGCGGCGACCCAGCCCTGGCCGGTGCGCATCGACGCGCGGGTGCTGGCGCAGTCGCTGGTGCAGCCGCAGTATCTTTCCATGCGCGACCTCAGGCGCAACATCGGCTACCTGCGCAACAACGGCGAGCAGCCTGGCAGCTACGCCCTGGCGTTCTGGACCCGGGTCATGTATCCGTTCAACGTGCTGGTGCTGGTCTTGTGCAGCATGCCGTTCGCGTTTGGTGCGCTGCGCTCGGGCGGCCTGGGCAAACGCATCTTCGTCGGCATGCTGCTGGCCATTGCCTGGTATTTCGTACAGCCGGCGCTGGTAAACGCCGGCACCGTGTACGGCTTGTCGGCGATGTGGGCCAGCCTGTTGCCGGCGGTGCTGCTGGTGGTGCTCGCGGTGGCGTATTTTCGGCGCCGCACAGGATGACTACGCCGGCCCATGGCGGGCCGGCCCAATGCAAGGAGCGTGGACGGTAGAAGCCGTCCATGCTCCTGAGGAGCGATGATGGACATGATTGATCTGCGCAGCGACACCGTTACCAGGCCGACCGCGGCCATGCGTGCGGCGATGCTGGCTGCTGAGGTCGGCGATGACGTATATGGCGAGGACCCGACTGTCAACGCCCTGCAGCAGCGCCTGGCCGACGACCTCGGCTTCGAGGCTGGCCTGTTTGTCTCCAGCGGCACGCAATCCAACCTGCTGGCGATGTTTGCGCATTGCGAACGCGGCGACGAGTACCTGGTGGGCGCCGACGCGCACACCTTCAAGTACGAGGGCGGCGGCGCCGCCGTGCTGGGCTCGATCCAGCCCCAGCCGATCCCGCAGGCCGAGGACGGGACGTTGCCGCTGGAGCACATCGAGGCCGCGATCAAGCCGATCGATCCGCACTTTGCCCGCACCCGGGTGCTGGCGCTGGAAGACACCTGGCATGGTCGCGCCCTGCCGCTGGAATACCTCGCAGCCGCGGGCAGCCTGGCGCGCCGGCACGGGCTGGGCATGCATCTCGACGGCGCGCGGCTGTACAACGCCGCCGTGGCCGGCCACGTCAACCCGCGCGCCTTGTCCAAGGGCCTCGGCACGCCGGTGGGCTCGGTGTTGCTGGGCCCACATGTCTTGATCGACAAGGCCCGACGCTGGCGCAAGGTGGTCGGCGGTGGCTGGCGCCAGGCCGGCATGCTGGCGGCAGCTGGCCTGTACGCGCTTGACCACCACGTGGCGCGGTTGGCCGAGGATCACCGGCGTGCCGCGGCCCTGGCCGGCTACCTGCGCGAGATGGACGGCCTGCGCGTGCTCGGCCAGCACACCAACATGGTGTACGTGGACGTGCCGCAGACCCGGCTCGGCGCGCTGGACGCACACCTGCAGGCCGCCGGCGTGTGCACCGGTGCCGGCCATGATCCGGTGTTGCGCCTGGTCACCCACCTGGATGTCGACGACGCCGGCATCGCCCGCGTGGTCGAGGCCTTCTCCAGCTTCTTCGCGCCGGGCACCTAGCTGTCCGGGTGGCTAGGTGTGCGCCCGGACTGGCTGGCGACCCCGCCGCTTGCGTGCTGCCGGAGACTTGCCGGCAGCATGGTGCACCCCATTGAACTGGCGGATGAAGTCGCGCAGCTGCGGATAGACGACCTCGCGCCAGCGGTGGCCGCTGAAGATCCCATAGTGGCCGGCGCCCTCGATCACCTTGCCGGTCTTGCGGCTGTCCGGAATGCCGCTGCACAGGTCGAGCGCGGCCATGGTCTGGCCAAGTCCGGAAATATCGTCGAGCTCGCCCTCGATGGCGCACAGTGCGCTGCCGGTGATGTCCTGCGGCTTCACCCGTTCGCCGGCCACGTCCCACAAGCCGCGTGGCAACAGGAATTTCTGGAACACGGTCTCGATGGTGTCGAGGTAGAAGCGCGCCGGCAGGTCGAGCACGGCGTTGTATTCATCGTAGAAGCGCCGATGCGATTCGGCGTCTTCCTGGTCGCCGCGCAGCAGGTGCTGGTAGAAATCCCAGTGCGACTGCAGGTGCCGGTTCGGGTTCATTGCCACGAAGCCCGCGTACTGCAGGAAGCCTGGATACACCTCGCGCCCGTGGCCGGGATAGTTCGGCGGCACAGTCTGGATCACATTGCCCTGGAACCAGGACAGCGGGCGGTTGGTGGCGAGGTTGTCCACGCTGGTCGGGCTGCGGCGTGGGTCGATCGGACCGCCCATCATGGTCAGGCTGAGCGGCGTGGCTTCGCCGCGCGAGGCCATCAGCGACACTGCGGCCAGCACCGGCACGGTGGGTTGGCACACCGAGACCACGTGCAGGCGCTTTGCACCGATGTGGCGTATGAACTGCTGCGTGTAGGCGACGTAGTCGTCCAGCCCGAACGTGCCCGCGGCGGCGGGCACCATGCGCGCGTCGACCCAGTCGGTGATGTACACCTTGTGTTCGCGCAGCATGGTGCGCACGGTGTCGCGCAGCAGCGTGGCATGGTGGCCGGAGAGTGGCGCCACCAGCAGCACGACGGGGTCATCCTTGGTTTGCTGCATGGTCACCGGGTCGTCGCTGAAGCGCTTGAAGCGCTTCAGCTGGCAAAATGGCAGGTCCAGGTCCACACGCTCGATGACCGCGATTTCCCGGTCGTGCGCGATCGCGGTGTGGATGCCGAACTCCGGCTTCTCGTACTCCTTGCCAAGCCGATACAGCATCTCGTAGGTGGCGGCCAGGCGCGGTGCTCCGGGCAGCTGGGCGAACGGTGCGTGGCGATCGCTGAGCAATCGCGCCCCGGCCTGGGCGAAGTAGCTCATCGGCCCGAGGAAAGCCCGCTGCCATTCGTAGATTTGATAGAGCATGCGCTGCGCCTGGGTTGGTAAAAAAACGTCCATGATAGCCGGCTTGCCATGCAGGACGTGTACACGCAGGTATCGGCAGCGATCTGCCCGGCTGGAGTGGCGTCCGTGGCTGGTGCGCCGGGCCGCACCACCGATCCGCGTCCACGCGCCAGGGAAGCGCCTGGGCCGGGAGCCCGGCGGCCGTATGCAGCGGGGTTCAGCGGGGCAGCAGTTGCAGCTGCGTCCCGGCGAGCAGGTCGGGTACGCTGCGGCGTCGCGGCTCGAAGAGTGCCGGCGCGAACCAGAGGGCCCAGACCAGCAGCATGGTCCACAGCGTCGGCCGCAGCCCGAGGCTCGGGGTCAGCCACAACAGGCCCAGCGGACTGGCCGCCACCAGCAGCCGCACCAGCACTTGCCGCCAGGAAGCCGCGTCGCCCGCGCGTGAACGCAACTGTACGCGCCAAGGGCGCATGCCCAACGTCTGCCCGCCATAGCGCCAGGAGGCGGCGAAATACCCGCCGAGCACCAGGGCCTGCAACGGGCGATACCAGGCTGGAATCACCACCTGCGCACCGGTGGTGATCAACTGGCCGTCCGTGGCCAGCTGGGCCACCAGGCCGACCACCATCACGATCGCCAGCGTCGCCAGCAGGTCGTAGGCCAGGGCGGCCAGGCGTCGCCAGAGCGGGCATGCTGGTCGGTGTTCGGTGGGATGGTGGCTCATGGATCGCTTGCGTCGCGTGCGCACAATGCGCAGCATCGTGGGCATGGAAAGGGAAACCGCAGCGCGCAGTATCGCCGATGTCGACCAGCGCAGCATCGACGCGTTCCTGGAACGTGCCTGGTCCGAGGACGGCCTGGCCGACCGTACGCTGGAGGCGTATCGCCGCGACCTGGAAGGGCTTGCGCGCTGGCTGGGTGGAAGCGGACGCCACCTGCACGATGCGCGGCGCGAGGATGTCTCGGCATACCACGCCGCGCATGGCGGAGCCGTGCGCTCGATGGCGCGCCGGCAATCGGCCTTCCGCCGCTACTACGCCTTCGTGGTGCGGGACCGGCCCGGCTTCGTCGATCCGACGCTGCGCATCGAGCGGCCGAAGCTTCCACACAGCTTGCCCAAGGCCCTGTCCGAACGTGAGGTCGAGCGCCTGCTCGCGGCGCCCGATGCCGGCACCGCGCTGGGTTTGCGCGACCGCGCCATGCTCGAGCTGATGTATGCCAGCGGCCTGCGCGTGTCCGAGCTGGTCGGTGTGCCGTTGACGGCACTGAATCCACGCCAGGGCGTGTTGCGCATCAGCGGCAAGGGCGGCAAGGACCGGCTGGTGCCGGTGGGTGAGGTGGCACTGGATTGGATCGACCGCTACCTGCGCGAGGTCCGCCCGCAGCTGGCACGTGGTCGCCAGCCGCCGGCCTTGTTCCTCAGCCAGCGCGGAGCGGCGATGACCCGGCAGATGTTCTGGACCCTGGTCAAGCGCCATGCCGTGGTGGCCGGCATTCCGGCGGCACGCATCTCGCCGCATGTGCTGCGGCATTCTTTTGCCACGCACCTGCTCAACCACGGCGCCGACCTGCGTGCGCTGCAGATGCTGCTGGGACACAGTTCGCTCAGCACGACCCAGATCTACACCCTGGTCGCGCGCGAGGGCCTGAAGCGCCTGCATGCCCAGCATCACCCCCGCGGCTGAGGCGGTGGTTGACGCTGCCGCTGCGACGGCGTAGATACTCGACGGGTTGTACGTCATGCGCGTGGCCTCACGCGCTGGGTCATCCACCATGTCGAGGGGGGCTTGCGATGATGTCTGCGAAGATGCGCGGCGGCCTGCGGGCGCTGGTGCTTGTCGGCCTTTGCGTGGCCATGGCCTGCTGGACCGTGCCCTCCGTGGCGTCGACGGCGTTGGCACCGACGCCGACTCCGAAAGACGTGCCATACCCCGGCATGCTGAAGCTGGATGTCGACCTGCGCGATGCACCGCGGCGCATCTACCGCATGCACGAGACCATCCCGGTGCAGGCCGGCCCGCTCACCCTGTTCTACCCGAAATGGCCCTTGCCGGACCACGCACCGGACGGGGCGATCGCCAACGTCGCCGGCCTGGTCATCACCGCGAACGGACGGCAATTGCCATGGCGGCGCGATCTGGGCGACATGTTCACCCTGCATCTTGAGGTCCCGGCCGGCGTCGACCATATCGAGCTCGCGTTCCAGTACCTGTCGCCCGGTGCGGGCGTGTGGTACGGCTACGAGGTCTGGTCGACGCCGCACCTGGTCGACCTGGACCCGACCCAGGTGGCGTTCTATCCGGCCGGCTATTACACGCGGCGCATCCAGATCGAGCCCAGCTTCACCCTGCCCAGCGGCTGGCGGTACGCCACCGCGCTGGAGCTCGCGGGCCGGTCCGGTGATGTGCTGCGTTTCAAGCCGCTGGACTTCAGCGACTTCATCGACTCGCCCTTGATCGCCGGCGAGTACTTCCAGCGCATCGATCTCGCGCCTGGTGCCAAAGTCCCGGTGCACCTGGACATCGTCGGCGACAGCGCGGCGAGTGTGGCCATCAGCGACGCGCAGGTAACCGGGTTCCGCAACCTGGTGACCCAATTGCATGCCTTGTTCCGCTCGCATCACTACGATCATTACGACCTGCTGCTGACCGTGTCCGACCACGTCGACGGCACCGGGCTCGAGCATCACCAGTCCAGCCTGGACATGGCCAGTGCGGACTTCCTCACCGACACCGATGCGTTCGTGGCCGACGCCACGCTGCTGCCGCATGAGTTCACGCACTCGTGGAACGGCAAGTTCCGGCGCCCGGCCGACATGTGGACCCCGACCTTCAACGAGATCCAGCCCGCCGACATGGTCTGGGCCTACGAGGGCTTGACCGAGTACTGGTCGGGCGTGCTGGCGGTGCGTTCCGGCCTGTTGAGCGCCGCGCAGTACCGCGACGCGCTGGCGGCGACGACGGCAGCCATGGCGCATCGCACGGGGCGCCGCTGGCGCTCGCTGCAGGACGTCGCCGACAGCGCGCAATTGCTGTACTTCAACGGCAACCACTGGAGCAACTACCGCCGGGCCACGGACTTCTATCCGGAAGGCGAGCTGCTGTGGCTGGACGTCGACACCAGGATCCGCGAACTCAGCCACGACCGTCGCTCGCTGGATGATTTCGCCAAGGCGTTCTATGCCATGGACGACGGCAGCCATGTCACCCGCACCTATACCTTCGACGAGCTGGTCGCCGCGCTCAACGGCGTGCAGGCATACGACTGGGCGGGCTTCCTGCGCAGCCGGCTGGACTACACCGGCGACAAGCTGCCGGAACACGGCGTGGCGCGCGGCGGCTGGAAGCTGGTGTACACCGCACAGCCCTCCGACTACGCACAGGCCGTGGCCCACGCGCACCACAGCGTCGATCTGGCGTATTCGCTGGGTGCCACGCTGGGCACAGACGGCGAGGTGCGTGACGTGCAGTGGGATGGCCCGGCCTACGCTGCCGGCCTGGTGCCGGGGATGAAGGTCGTTGCCGTGGATGGCAGCGGTTTTTCCGCCGACGTGCTCGAGCGGGCAGTCGCCAGCGCCCAGGGCAGCACTACGCCAATCACGCTCGCGGTCAGCTACGTGGGCACCTTCAGCACGTTGCAGGTCGATTATCACGGCGGCCTGCGTTACCCGCACCTGGCGAGAGTCGACGGCACTCCGGACTACATTGGCGAGATTGCCACTGCGCGGAAATAGGCCGCGCGTGGCATGTGGTGTGCTCCAGCCTGCGTTGCTGGCGTCGGTTCACGTTCTGGCTGATTGGGCGCCCAGATGGCTGCGGGGCGGTTGCGTGGCACACCCTGGCGTGTTCAGAGCTTGTCGTCCGGAGGCTTGCGCGCCACGCGTGGAACCGGGTGGCCGCGCCCGCTCCACCAGCGCAGCAGGTCGCGGGAGAGACGCGCCTTCTGGGCGCCGACCGGAATGTCGGGGCGCACGGTCATCCAGGACGACTTGGCGGCCTCGGACTGTTGTTCGGGGTAGACGCTGCGGTGACCGACCATGAGGTAGGCGGCAATCGCCGCCCCGGCCACGTACAGAGTGCTGTCGCTGCCGAACAGTTCCACGCCCATGAGGATGGCGGCGATGGGTGTGTTCGAGGCTGCCGCCACCACCGCGGTCAGGCCGACGGCCGCGCCCAGTGCGGCCTGCAGACCGAGCAGATGGGCAAAGGCGCCCCCGGCGACCGCGCCCATGACGAACTGCTCGGTGACCAGGCCGCCGTAGAACCCCGAGCCCAGGGTGACGGCCACCAGCAGTGCCTTCCACAGGAAGCCCAGCCAGGGCATGGGCTCGCCGTGCAGCGCGCGATCGAGCAACGGCAGGCTGAGCCCCAGGTAATCGGTCGGAATGACCAGGATGAGCAGGGCCAGCACGCAGCCGCCAAGCGCCGGCAGCAGTGGTGGCCAAAGGTCCAGGCGTTTTCGCAGCCAGGCAAACCAGCGTGTCATCAATTGCAGCAGCTCGACGAAGATCAACGCCACCAGGCCGCATAGGATCCCGATCACCACGGTCTTGAGGAACAGCAGCTCGGTGAAGTCGCTGACGAAGGCGATGTGGTATTGCGGGTAGGGCACGCCCAGGAAACGACTGGTCTCGAACGCCGTGACGCCGGCAACGATGGCCGGAAACAGAAAGTTGTAGCGGATGCGCCCGATGGCCAGCATTTCCACGCCGTAGATCGCCCCGGCAACCGGCGTGCCGAACACACTGGCGAAGCCCGCGCTGACCCCACACGCCACCAGGCGACGGCGCAGTTCCGCATTCAGGTGCAGGGCCTCACCGATGCCTGCGGCGATGCTGGCGCCGAGATGCGAACAGGGGCCTTCCTTGCCGGCCGAACCCCCGGCACCCAGTGTCACCAGGGCAGCCAGCGGCTTGATCCACATCGTCTTCAGTGGCATGCGGCCGTCCTGCTCGTTGACCGCGATGATCACCGAGTCGGTGAGTCCGCTGCGTGAGTGTCTGTAGCCGAAATACAGCAACAGCCCGTTGACCAGGCCGGCCAGCGGCAACAGCGCCATCTGCAGCCAAAGCGGCGTGGAGCCGGCGTGCCCGGTTGCGGCAAACAGGAGGTGCAGGAAGATGCTGCAGCCGACCCCGACCAGAGCGCCGGCGAACATCGCCAACAACAGCCACTGCACGACCGTCGCCAGCATCACGAGAGGTTCAGCGAGGCTCAGGCGGTACATGTGGGGCGACCGGTTGGCGCGCGATAGGCAGCCCGCAGTGTAGCAGCAGGGTCCAATCCGCCTGGGTTCCAGCGGCCTGCGGCCGGGTGGCTGGTTGTCGCTGACTTTATCCGCGAAGGCTTGCTAAGCTTGTTGCCGAAGCCATGCACGGTGTGGCTTTCCAGCAACCTTCCCGTCTCCTGCCATGAGGATCCATCATGACCCGAGTACTGCCAGCGCTGCTGGCCTTTTGCGTCGCCGCCCTGCTGCCGCTGGCCCACGCCCAGCAGGTCCAGCGCCATGCGATTCCAAACAGCAACTTCCCGATCGCCGCCGCGGTCGAGGTGCCGCCAGGGCACACCCTGGTGCTGCTGAGTGGCAAGACGCCGCCAGTTGCCAATCCTTCCGCGCCGAAGGGCAGCGTGGCGGTGTATGGCGACATGGAGACGCAAACCATCGGCGTGCTCAAGCGCATCCAGGAACAACTGCAGGCCCTGCACCTGGACCTGGGTGACGTGGTGCAGATGCGTGCCTACCTGGTAGGCAACCCGGAGCAGGGCGACGCCCTGGATTTCGACGGCTTCATGCGTGGCTACACGAAGTTCTTCGGCCCCGGTGCGCAGACCAAGTTGCCGGCCCGCACGGCGCTCAAGATTGCCGGCCTGGCGACGCCGGGCATGCTGATCGAGATCGAAGTCACCGCGGTGCGTCCTTGATGCCTGGTCGCGGGGTGCCGCCTGGTCTGGGCGGCAGCCTGCGGCACGCGCTGGCCGGCGGCGTGTGCGCCCTGCTGCTGACGTTCGCGCAGCAGCCCACGGCACACGCCCAGTCGCAGAAGCTGTCGCTCAACGCCAGTCTGGCCAAGCCGGCCGTCCAGGCGGCTCTGCGCAGCATCGACCAGCAGCAGCCGGCTGCGGTCGAGCGGCTGATCAGGATTGGCAGCATCGTCTCGCCTTCCGGGCAGGAGCAGGAGCGGGCCGCGGAGGTGGCCAGGCAGATGCGTGCGGTGGGCTTGCAGCAGGTCGAGACCGACGCCGTGCACAACGTCGTCGGCATCATTCCGGGGAGCGGCGAGGGCAGCATCGTATTCGTCTCCACCCTGGATGACCTCAAGACCGTGGCCGAAAACCAGCAGGCGGCCGGACGGCCGTTGCGTGCCGAGGGCGACCGCGTGGTCGGTCCCGGCTCGAACACCTCGACCACCACGGTCTCCATGCTGCAGGCGGCCCAGGCCTTCCTGGCTGCCGGCTTCAAGCCCGAGCGCACCCTGGTGTTTGCCGCCGTGTCCCAGGAAGAGACCGGCATGGCCGGCATGCGCGCGCTGTACCAGCGCTACCGGGATCGCGCCACGGCCTTCGTCGATGTGCTCGGCGACGGGCGCAGCATCATGTATGGGGCGATCACCATCCACTGGTGGAAGGTGGTGGCCCACGGTCCGGGCGGGCATACGCTCAACGGCGGCCTGCCGAACGTCAACCAGGGCATGGGGCGGGCCATCGACCGGCTGCTGCCGCTGCCGTACGACAAGCACTACGCAGGCGAGCGCAACGTGCTCAACGTGGCGATCGTGCAGAGCGGCGCGGTGTTCAACCACAAGCCGGATACGGGTTGGTTCTCGCTGGACGTCCGCTCCAGCGACGCCAAGGTGGTGGAGGTCATGGAGCAGGACGTGCGCGCCGTATTGAAGGAGGTGTCTGCGCAGACCCACATCACCTTCGACATGGAAGCGGTGTCGGAGACTCCGGGAGGGCAGATCCCTGGCCTGAAGGACAGCGACCTGGTGCAGGATTCGGCCGCGATCGCGCGTCACCTCGGCCTGGATTCCAAGCTCAGCAACCTCGGCTCGTCGAACATGAATATCCCGATTGCCGGCGGCACACCGGCGATCGGCCTGGGTGGCGAGCGCGGCGGTGAGCGCGGCGAGCCCGGCGAATGGGCCGACGTGGGACAGATGCAGCGTACCGCCAAGCATGTATTCCTGCTGTCGGTGGTCATGGGCGGCGTGCAATCCACTGCGGCCGGGAAGCGGTGACTTCCGTCCGGGCGCGCGCCGGTTGACGGCGTGCGCCCGGCCAGGACCGGTTTCCCCCACGGCGCGCTTGCTAAGCTGCACCTGTCTCCTGGAGCCTTGACCATGCGCAGATTCCCCATCCTTGCCTCGCTCGTGCTTGTTGCCCTGGTTGTCGCAGGCGGCAGTGTGGCCAGTCCTGCACCAGCGCCGGCGGCGTCAGCTGCCGGGCGTGTGATCGTGCTGGTGCGGCACGGCAACTACGATGCCGACCCGGCAGCCGATCCGAAGCTGGGGCCGCCGTTGAATCCGATCGGGGTGGCCCAGGCGCATCTGGCCGGTGCACGCATTGCCGCGCTCGGGTTGCACTTCGACACCTACCGCGTGAGCCCGATGCAGCGTGCGCGGGATACCGCGGCGGTCATCGCCCAGGACCTGCCCGGCAGCGCGTTTACCGTGGACGAGGACCTGCGCGAATGCGTTCCGCCCACGCGGCGCACGGAGGTCACCAGGGACTTGAAGCCAAGTGAGCTGGCCTCATGCAAGGCGGCCTTCGACCGCCTGTTCGAGCGCTATTTCCACCCGCAGCCCGGTGCGGGCCATGCCGCCCTGCTGGTGTGCCACGGCGACGTGATCCGCTACCTGGTCACCCGCGCGCTCGGCGTCGACACCATGGCCTGGCTGGAGATGTCGGTGCGCAATGCCAGCCTCACGCAGGTCCTGGTCGAGCCCGATGGCCGCTTCAAGGTCATCACCGTCGGCGACGACGGCTTCATGCCGGCCAACCTATTGACCGGCGCCACCGGCGATCCCGAACGGGATCTTTCCGTGCCGCCGTTGCCGCTGGCCCAGTAGCGTCCCGCAGCCGGGGGCAACCCGCGCCGGTTGCGGTGCGATCCCCTGTGCCCACTCTGGCGTTGAACCGGAGGGCCGCGAGCCCGACATTTGAAACCATGTCAGAATATCGCCGTACAAACGAAAACGATTCCCGTTAACCATTTCCAGCCCGACGCTTTCCGCGTCCTACTGAGGAGCAGTGATGCCTGGCCAAGTTGCACGCAGGGCTTTCGGTACGGTGGTGGCTGCGCTGTCGTTCGGGGCCGTACCTGGCCTCGCCACGGCGGTCACCGAGACCACGGAGCTGCGCATCACCCAGGATGCGGCAGGTGCCGAACGCCGCGGCGGTGACCGCCGCGGCGAGGCTGCGGCCGGGGACGTGGAGGTCTGGCACGGCGAGCCGGTCAAGGTCACCGCGCGCGGCACCGTGGCCGACTGGCCGGAGGCCCTGGCCATCGACACCATGAATTACGACCTGGCGATTGCCGAGCCGGCCGACTTCCAGGACTGGATCACCCGGCTTCCCGGCGTCGGCGCCACCGGGCAGAGCGGCCTGTTCGAGACCTTTTCCATCCGCGGCAGTGGCGGCAACGGCATCCTGATCCTGACCGCCGGCGTGCCGGTGGCGGCACAGCGTCGTGCCGGTGTGCCGGTGTCCTTCGTCGAGCCGGTGCTGCTCGGCGACGTGAGTGTCACGCGCGGGCCGTCGGTGGTGCATTTCGGTCCCGGCGCGCTCGGCGGGGCGGTGTCCATGGAGCCACGCTGGTTCAAGGCGCCGTTCGTCACCGCCGGCTATGCCAGCGGCGGCGACGAGTTCCTGCTCGCCACCGGCACCGGCGGCGAGGGCTTCTCGCTGGCCGCAGCCCGCCATCGTGCCGGCGACAGCAAGGCGCCGAACGGCACCCCGCTCAACACCAGCTACGCCCGCGACAGCGCCACGCTGCAGCTCCAGCACCGCTTTGGGGCAATGAATGTTGACGCCCTGCTGATGCCCTCACGCACCCGGGGCATCGGCAAATCCAATTCGCGCTACCCGGACAGTCAAGTCACCGACTACCCGAGGGACGACCACACCATCGGCCGTCTGCGCCTGCAGCATGACCGTGGGTTCGAGGCCAGCGTGTATGCCCACGACCAGGAGCTCACCACCTTCAAGCGCACCCCGCGCAAGGCCAATGCCTATGCCTCCATCGCCAGCACCGATGGCGGCGGTACCGTGCAGCAGAGCTGGCGCCGCGGCGCGTTCAAGAACAACGTCGGCGTCGAGTATTTCGGGCGCCGCGACGTGACCGGCTACGACGCCAGCGGCACCCCCGGCGACCGCACCTACAGCCTGGACGGCGCCAGCGAGGACTCGTGGTCGCTGTTCGGGATCACCGACTGGCGGCTGGCTGGCGCGTTCAGCCTCGAGCTTGGCGCCCGGACCACCTGGATCGCCCAGCACCAGTCCGGGGCGACATCGCGCGATTCCGATGCGGCGGTGACCGCGGCGGCTGTGTGGACCCCGGACGAGTCCTCGCGCTGGAGCCTCAACCTGGCCTCCGGCTACCGCTTCGCCTCGCTGGAGGAGCGCTTCTTCAGCGGGGTGACCGGGCGTGGCGAGATCGTCGGCAACCCGGACCTGGGATCGGAGCATTCGCTGGGCGTCGATCTGGGCCACGCCTGGTGGCATGGTGACTGGAGTACCCAGGCACATGTGTGGCGCACCAACGTGCGCGACCTGATCCAAAAGGTGACGCTGTCGCCGGACGTGGAAGGCTATGTGAACGTCGGCAAGGCCAAACTGTATGGGGCCGAGGCCGTGGTCGGCTGGACTCCCCTGGACAGCGGCTGGTCGCTGCACGCCAATGCGGCTGTGGTGCGCGGGGAGGATCGTGACAGTGGGCAACCAGTCTATGGTATCCCGCCACTGCGTGCGGGGCTCGACGTCGCCTACGCGTTTGGTGACTTCACCGTGGCCGGGCAATATACCCACCGCTGGGCCATGACCAGGCCCGGGTTCGAGGAGCTGCGGCGCGATGCGGTGGACCTCGTCGACGCCGAGTTGCGGTACCGGTTGACACCCGAGGTCAAGCTGAAGCTCTACGTGCGCAACCTGTTCAACAAGCTCTATTACGCCACTGCCGACGAGCTGTCCGCATTCGCGCCTGAGCGCACGGTGGGCCTCAACGTGGTGTGGGCCATGGAGTGAGCGTGGCCCGGTGGGCGCCCGGCAGTACCGTTCGCGCTTTCCTCACCCGCACGGGTCTATATTCCGCAATATTGCGGCACCTGCCGCCTTACTCGGGAGTCGTGCCATGGTGAAGAACTTCAGTCGTTGCTTGCCGGCCCTGCTGCTGGCACTGGCGGTGCCGATGGTGGCCCAGGCGGCAGACTCCAGCGCGGCCGTGAGCAAGCAGGTGTCGACCGCCGCTGCCCATGCCGGCATGGCGATGGGCGCGGCGGACCTCAAGATGGTGCGCACGCATTTGCATCACGTGGTGAATTGCCTGCAAGGTTCCGCGGGCGCCGGGTTCGACGCCAAGGCCGGCAATCCGTGCAAGGGTCAGGGCAACGGTGCCATTGTCGATGCCAAGGGCGACGCCGCCACCGAGGCCAAGCTGCATACGGCATTGACGCAGGCCGAGGCGGGCCTCAAGGCCGAGACGGTGGACGCCGCACACGCCGACGCCAAGAAGGCGATGGATACCTTGCAGGGCTGATCGCGGCTGCCGGGAGTAGTCAGCGGTAGCGCGCTTCCTGCAGGTCGATCTCGCGCACCAGGCGGCGCGAGACTTCGTCGGAGACGTGATGGTGGCGCGTCATTTCGAAGATCGCCTCACGCTGACCCTGCAGCGCGGCCAAACGCAGTTCGCGTTCGGCCACGTCGGCTTTGCGCAGTTGCCGCGCCTCGTCCTCGCTGGAAGCGTTCTCGTCCAACCAGTGCTGGTACAGCGCGATTACCCGGGTGGCAGCGCTGGTGTAGGTGTCGACATCGCCGGCCGGGGCCTTCTCCAGCAGTTCGTGCTGGGCCTTCTCGACGGCGGCGATCGCCGCGGTGGCGGCAGTCCTGCGCACCAGGCTCTCTTCCTGTCTGATGGCCGGCTCCGGCGGCAGTTCCAGGCCCTTCAACAGCGGCGGCAGGCCGATGCTGGCCGCCAGCAGCGAGAGCAGGATCACCGCCGTGGCGAGGAAGATCGCCAGCTCGCGGGCGGGGAAGGGCGTGCCATCGGGCAGCAGCAGCGGCAGCGTCATCACGCCAGCCAGGGTGATCGCGCCGCGCACGCCGGCCAGCGAGGTGGCCAGCAGCAATCGCCAGTGCGGCCGTTTCGTCGCCGTGCCGTGGTGGTGCGCCTTGAGCAGGTTTACCCGCATCGAAATCCAGACCCAGGCCAGCCGCAGCAGCGCCAGGCCGACGTTGATCGCCAGCGCGTACACCAGCAGCCACCAGGGATTGCGGTGGCCGCTTTGCGCCACCGACTCCATCGCACCCTGCAGGCTGGCCGGCAGCTGTTCGCCCAGCAGCACGAACATGATGCCGTTCAGCGCGAACTGCACGGTGTTCCACACCGCGGTGCGCTGCACCCGCGTGGTCGCCAGCACGCGGCCGCTGAGTTCGACGTAGCTCATGGTGATGCCGGCGGCGACCGCGGCGAGGATGCCGGAGGCATGCAGCTGCTCGGCCAGCAGGTAGGCGCCGAACGGGATCAGCAGGCTGATCAGGATCGGCGAGCCGGCCTCCTGGCCGAAGTGTCGCGACAGCCAGCGCTGCGCGAAGCTCACCGCCAGGGTGAACACCACGCCCACGCCGAGCCCGACCAGCGCCACCCACAGGAAGCTCAGCGATGCCGACAGCAGCGAGAAGCTGCCGGTCACCGCCGCCGCCACCGCGAAGCGGAAGCAGACCAGGCCGGTGGCGTCGTTGAGCAGCGATTCGCCTTCGAGGATGTGCATCAGCCGCTTCGGGATCGGTACGCGCGAGGTGATCGACGACACCGCCACCGGGTCCGTCGGCGACACGATCGCAGCCAGCGCGAACGCCACCGCCAGCGGCATCGCCGGGATCAGCCAGTGGATCAGGAAGCCCGCGCCGAGCACGGTGAACACCACCAGTCCCAGCGCCAGCGCCAGGATCACGCCGCGGTCGCGCATCAACCCGTCCTTGGGGATGCGCCAGCCATCCAGGAACAGCAGCGGCGGCAGGAACAGCAGGAAGAAGACGTCCGGGTCGAGCGTAACTCCATGCTTGAACACGCCAGCGATCACCGCGCCCAATGCGATCTGCACCAGTGGCAGCGGCAGCGAGAACGGCAGCATGCGCACCAGGTAACCACTGCCGACTACGGCAAGCAGCATAGCCAGGGCGATTTCGATGGCGCTCATACGGACTCCACGGTGACGCTTCGTTGCTGCTTCGGGTGATCAGCTCCGGCAGAGAATACCGTGCGCTGCCGGCGGTCCGGAGACCCGGTGGTTGGTAGCTGTCGTGGGAGCCCGCTTGTGACCGAAGGAAATCCCTCGTGGGCAGGCGATGCTTTCCGGTCCTGCGAAGAGCATCTCACCGAGCGTCACCGGTGCATGAGCAACTGACCTTGGTTGCAGCGGCCATGCACTGGCCGCGGATGTGCTGCGTCGGCCGGCAGCGTTGGCGTGAATTCGCGGGGAAACTTCAGGTCCCGACCTCGACTCCACGTTACGAGCCCCCAATCATGCAGTCGGAAAACCTTACACTTTGCGCAAGTTTGGGTTGGTCGGCAGTCCCAACACATTGATAATGCATGATTACGGGCGTATGGCGTGATTTGTGCCTATCGATTCACGCATAGATGGGGCGGGTTGTTGGGGTGTCCGGAATATCGGTAGCGGGGCATCCATGCGGTTCGTCGTACGGTGCGCTGGTTCGCGTTTGAACGACGCATGCAACCGCGAGGGGACCGCATGGATATCCAGAAGAATCAAACCGCGGGTGGGGCTGCCCACGGCCGCGAACCCGCCCGCTGCTTCCGATTGCTCATCGCCATCGCTGCCTGCGCGACCGCGCTGTACGCCCTGCCGGGGCAGGCCACCGAACCACTGTCCTGCAATCCGACCTACGGCGATATCGATGTCACCGATGCGAGGTACGTAGCCGCCGGCACCGACTGCTACACGCTCCGGTTGACCGTCCACTCGACCGGTACGCTGTCGAATGCCGGTGCGCTGACGAATTACCTGGGTCTGGACAACAACGCTGGCGGACGGATCACCAATGCCGTGGGCGGATCAATTCTGCTGTACGGCAGTTTCGTCAACAACGGTCACGTGGACAATCTCGGGCGCGTGGACGCCTATCGGCAAGGCGTCAACAGCGGAAGTTTCGGCAATTACGGTACCGTCCTCAACACCGCCGGCTTCACAAATTCCGGGTCGTTCATCAACCAGGGCGGCACGTTCCAGAGCCAGGCGCCGCTCATGAACCTCGGGTCGCTGATGAATGGGCCCGGCAGCCAGCTGGTGAGCAGCGACGTGATCTCCAATGTCGGCACGATCATGAACGTCTCCGGGGCGCAGCTTTTCAACAACGACTCCCTCGTGAACAGTGGCACGCTGACCAACCTTGGAGGAAACATCCACAACGCCGGCGATCTGCGCAATCTGGGCACGTTCGAGAACCAACTTGGCGCGGTGGTCAACATCGGTGATCTGGCGAACCTCGTCACGCTCAGGAATGGGCTCAATGGCACATTTGGGAACTTCGGGACGCTGTCCAATCAGGGGCGGCTGGTCAATCAAGCCCTGGGCACCTTGACCAACTATGCGACGCTTTCCAACCAGCGCACCCTGCGGAACGAGGAGGGCGGTACGTTGGTGAACCATGGCCGGTTCTCGAACGCGTTGGGAGCTACCCTGGAGAACGCAGGCACGTTGACCAACTCCCCGCTCGGGGAGTTGACGAATCAAGGCGCAGTGTCGAACGGCCCAGACGGGGTGCTCGCCAACCAGGGCACGCTGACGAACGGGAAATCCGGGACGTTCACCAACCGCGGCAGCATGACCAATGCCGTGGGTGCCGGGGTGGCCAATACGGGCACGCTCAACAACGAAGCGGGTGCGCATTTCAACAACGCGGGCAGGCTGCACAACGATGGCGTTATCAACAATGCCGGTACGCTGGTCACGGGGGCGGTCACGGGGACGGTCGTGGGTTCCGGAACCTACATCCAGACGGCTGGAAGTACGGTGGTTGTCGACGGCGCGTATCCAGGGCTTTCGCAAGGCGAGATCACCATCAACGGCGGCCAGCTGATTGGGGATGGCCGGATCGCCTCACCCGGTGTCGTCACCATCGCCGCAGCGGCGATACTGGCGCCGGGTGACGGACTGGGCGACGTTGGCGCACTGGACTTCAATGCACCCCTCGATTTGTTTGGTTCGCTGGACATCGACCTGAACGGCCTGGCGTACTTCGATTCGGTCAGCGTCGGTGGCCTGTCCGGCAACGGCGCAGTGACCTTCAGTCCCGACGGCTCCACCTGGTTCAGTTTCTATCTTGGCGGAAATACGAGCCAAAACGGCGGCGATACCTTCGACTTCTTCAGTGCGCAGACGTTTGCCAATTTCGATGCGGTGAACTTCAGGTGTCTGGGGCTGATGTCGGGGTTGGACTGCGGCCTCGGCATGGTCGACGGCGGCAGAGGCATCCAGTTGATGCTGTTCGACAATTCCGGCGGGGGCGGCGCCGAAGAGGTGCCGGAACCGGGCCCGCTTGGCACCATGCTGTTTGGCTTGGCGTTGCTTTGGATCGGCCGGGGTTGGCGCAGGCAACAGGCTCGTGCGACGCTGGAGGCACGGAGCCGAAAAGCTCCTGCTCGCCCCTGAGGATTTCGACTTCAGCCGACGACTGATGGCAGGCGCAAGGTCTGTGTGCTCGCGAGCCAAGGACGGGCGCATCGAGACGAAGGCATAAAAAGAGCGCTTTTCAGACACCCCTCTGTTGCCCATGTTTCCGACTTGTTGGTCATGGCGGCGGCACAGCGTGCGTGCGATGCCGGCTGCTCCTGCGCCGGAGGGAGTGGCCGAGGTGCTGGTGGTTGTCGGCGCTGCCACGTACCATCGACGCTCCGTGCGCAAGCGTACGGCCTTTCCCATGCTCGAAGGAGTGCGCGTGCAGCCGATCATTTCCATCCGTCAGCTCAGCAAGACCTATGCCTCCGGGTTCCAGGCGCTCAAGCCCATCGACCTCACGATCAACCGCGGTGAGATCTTCGCCCTGCTGGGGCCGAATGGCGCCGGCAAGACCACCCTGATCAGCATCATCTGCGGCATCGTCAATCCCAGCAGCGGCAGCGTGCTGGCCGACGGGCACGATGTCGTGCGCGAGTACCGTGCAGCGCGCGAGAAGATCGGCCTGGTGCCGCAGGAGCTGACCACCGACGCCTTCGAGACGGTGTGGAACACCGTGAGCTTCAGCCGCGGGCTGTTCGGCAAGAGCGCCAATCCGGCGCACGTCGAAAAGGTCCTGCGTGACCTGGCGCTGTGGAACAAGAAGGACAACAAGATCATCACCCTGTCCGGGGGCATGAAGCGGCGCGTGATGATTGCCAAGGCGCTGTCGCATGAGCCGCGCATCCTGTTCCTGGACGAACCCACCGCCGGTGTCGACGTGGATTTGCGCCGCGACATGTGGGTCATGGTGCGCGCGCTGCGCGCGACCGGCGTCACCGTCATCCTGACCACGCACTACATCGACGAGGCCGAGGAAATGGCCGACCGCATCGGCGTGATCAACAAGGGCGAGCTGATCCTGGTCGAGGGCAAGACCGCGCTGATGGAAAAACTGGGCCGGCGGCAGCTGACCCTGCAGCTGCAGGCACCGCTGGTCCGCATTCCCGAGGCCATGTCCGGGTATCCGCTGGAGCTGTCGGCCGATGGGCTGCAGCTCGTGTACACCTACGACGCGCAGGGCGAGAGCACTGGTATCGACGTGCTGCTGCGCCGACTCGCCGAGGCGGGCATCGACTTCAAGGATCTCAAGACCAGCCAGAGTTCGCTGGAAGACATCTTCGTCAGCCTCGTCCGGGAGCGTGCATGAACATCTACGCCATCCGGTCGATCTATCGCTTCGAAATGTCGCGCACGTTCCGCACGCTGCTGCAGAGCATCGTCTCGCCGGTCATCTCCACCTCGCTGTATTTCGTGGTGTTTGGCGCGGCCATCGGCTCACATATGAACGGCATCGACGGGGTCAGTTACGGCGCCTTCATCGTGCCTGGCCTGATCATGCTGTCGCTGCTGACGCAGAGCATATCGAACGCCTCGTTCGGCATCTATTTCCCGAAGTTCGTGGGCACGATCTACGAGATCCTGTCGGCGCCGGTGTCCGCATTTGAGATCGTGGCCGGCTACGTGGGCGCGGCAGCGACCAAGTCCGTGGCGCTCGGCCTGATCATCCTGGTCACGGCGCGCCTGTTCGTGGCGTTCCACATCGAGCATCCGCTGTGGATGCTGGCGTTCCTCGTGCTGACCGCGGTGACCTTCAGCCTGTTCGGCTTCATCATCGGCATCTGGGCGGACAATTTCGAGAAGCTGCAGCTCGTGCCCTTGTTGATCGTGACCCCGCTGACCTTTCTCGGCGGCAGCTTCTACTCGATCCACATGCTCTCGCCATTCTGGCAAAAGGTCACCTTGTTCAACCCCGTGGTGTACCTGATCAGCGGCTTTCGCTGGAGCTTCTACGGCGTGTCCGACGTCAGCATGACCATCAGCCTGGGCATGACCCTGGTCTTCCTGCTGATCTGCCTGGCCGTGGTGTGGTGGATTTTCCGCAGCGGCTACCGGCTGAAGGCCTGAACGGACTGTGGCGACGGCAGGGCTTCAATCACGGTCGGGTGCACCGAGCGGGAACAGGCCGCGGTACGGGCGCGCTTCGTCGACGGCCCGGGCGAAGGACGGCCGGGCGAGCAGGCGCCGGCGGTAGGCGATGACGTGCGCGAACGAGGGGTCGATGCGGTGCGACCAATCGGCGTAGAAAAGGAACGGCGCCGCCGCGCAGTCGGCGAGGCTGAAGCCTTCGCCCGCCGCCCATTCGCGGTCGGCCATCACCCGGTCCAGCCATGCGTAGGCCGTGTCCAGCATCCTGCGCGCGTCGGCGACGCCATGGGCGTCGCGTTCTGCGGGTTGGCGCAGGCTGTCGAACACGATTTTTTGCTGCGGGGTCGAGATGTAGTTGTCGAAGAAGCGATCCATGCTGCGCACCTCGAGCGCGGCGCGGGCGTCGACAGGGAGCAGCCGTACCGGGCCCGGGTGGCACAGGTCCAGGTGTTCGATGATGATGCTGGATTCCACCACGGTGCAGCCGGCGTCCACCAGCACCGGCATGCGCTGCATTGGCCATAGTACGGCCCATGCCTCCAGCGCCTGGGGGTGGTCGGGGTCCAGCTGTCGCCACGCAAACGGGATGTCGTTTTCATACAGCGCAATCAGGACCTTCTGGCAATACGAGGAAAAGGGGTGTGCATAGAGGATCAGGTCGTGTGCGGCGGTGGCATGTTCGGCAGCGGTCATGATGGCCCCTTCGGTGGCGTTTCGGAACTCGTACCGGATTCGGCATTGCCGGCATGCGACGAATGAAACGCCGTGCGATCGACTCGTGCATCTCTTGGCCGCGGAAAAATCCGGCGGCATGTCGATCCGGCCAGGTTCCGTTCGTCGCATGCACAGGCGGGCAGAGCGGAAGCATCGTGTCCCCAGTCTTTTTCGACCCATATACACCAGGAGATCCCGGATGCAGTTCTTATCGATGGTCAGAATCAACGAAAACGGCGGCAAGCGGCCCGACGAGCGGCTGATGAACGAGATGGGCAAGCTGATGCAGGAGATGAGTGATGCAGGGCTCCTCCTGGACACGGCAGGCCTCAGGCCCACGGCAGAGGGCAAGCGGCTCCGCCTGCGGAATGGCGGGATCACCCAGGTCGATGGGCCGTTCACCGAAGCCCGGGAAGTGATCGGCGGCTACGCCATACTCGAGGCGCCGTCGATGGCGGAGGCGCTGACGGCCACGCGGCGGTTTCTCGAGGTCCACGGCGATGGCTGGGACATCGAGTGCGAAGTGCGCCAGATGGAGCGGCCTCCCGCAGCCGAGCCGGATTGATCGCCAGCGAGTGACGAGCCGCGCTGACGATCGCGATCCGTGCAGTCGACAGCCGCGGCAGGCGGTTGAAGTCACGGCGAGGCGCAACCAGGACACGGGCTGGATTGCGCTGCATCGCCTGCTATATTGCCCCCGGGTGCGGCAATCGCCGCGTCGCTCGGGGATGCGCCGTGACGAAGGGATTGACCCGCTGCCTGCTCGCAGCACTGCTTCTGCCCGTGTTGCCCCTAGCGGTGGTGCAGGCAATGGATACGGGTGCCGCCGCGGCGACGCAGGCATCTACCGTTGCTGCGCATGCTGGCATGACGCTCGGGACAGCTGACCTCATGACGGCGCAGGCGCACCTGCGTCACGTCGTCCATTGCCTGGTACGTCCGCGTTAATTCCCTCTGCCATGGTCATCGCATCCGACAGCGCCGGGGTGGGTGCACACGACGCGCGAGCCGCGGCAGCGACGCGGGCGGCGGATGTGGACGCACACGTCCTTGCCGAACGCAGCATCCATACGCTGTGGCTGCGCCAGGTGTACGCCGGCTTGGTGGCTTCGCTGCTTGGAGGTGCTGGCGGCCTGTATTACGTCATTCATACCTGGTCGACCGGGCCCCATCGTGGATGGATTGCCCTCCTCTCGGTTCTCGCGATAGTCCTGGCCATCACGGTTTGGCTGATCCGCGAACTGCTTACGGTGACGTCTGTACGCCGGATGTTCTTCATTGGCTGGAACTTCACGACGTATGCCTTGATCGCGGCCGTTTCGGTACTCGATGGTGGCCTTTCAAGCCCGTTCGCGATGATGTGGGTCTTGCCGATCATCTATCTTCTGATCGGCTATACCAGTCGCGACGTGCTCGTGTGTGGATCGATCGGAATCGCCCTGTATGTGGCGACGGCGGCGTACGCGCCGGGTGGCGCGAGCTACGCGGTGTTCGTCCTGCAGATGGTGGTCCTCGTCGCGGCGTTGCTGATGGTGTTGCTCGGCGTGCGTGCGCGTGAAGAGCGTGAGCGCGTGCTGGAAGGACTGCGCCACCAGCTCCTGCGTTTGGCGACGTCCGACAGTCTGACTGGCTTGGGCAACCACCAGTCGTTTGCGTCAGCGGCTGCGATCGAACTCAGTCGTACAGTTCGCTACGCGCACGACATTGCACTGCTTGCGCTCGACGTCGACCATTTCAAGGCGATCAACGACAACCATGGCCACCTGGCCGGAGACGACGTGCTGCGGCGCCTTGGGGACGTATTCCGGACCACCGTGCGCGACATCGACATCGTTGCGCGCGTCGGCGGCGACGAATTTCTCATACTGTGCGCGGAAACCGATCTCGACCGGGCGGCCGCCGTAGCCGAGCGCATACGCGCGGCAGCCGGCGCACTCGATTTCGGCTTCCAGGTCACTCTCAGCATCGGCATCTGTTCGCTGCGGCCTCACGCCCCGAATCTCGAAGAACTGCGCGCATGCGCCGACCGGGCGCTGTATGCCGCCAAGCGGCAGGGACGCGACCGGTACGTACTTTTCAGCAGCCAGGATTTTCCCGAGGCCGCATCCATCGGGTCGTGATGGTGGCTTGCGCTTGCCTGCGGCCACGCCGGATTGCCGGCATGGCCGCGAAGCGGGTGCGCCCGAAGTTGTGCGGGCGGCTATTGCAGGGTGTCCTTGATCGGCTGCTTCTCACCCGTCGAGCTGTTGTTGAACGCAGGCAGCACGGTCGTCTTCAGGTGCTCGAAGCCGGCCTTGGCCTTGTCCAGCTCGGCCTGGATTTCATCGGTGACGCGGATCTGCGTGGCCGTCGGAGCGTAATCCACACCACCGGCTTCATCGCTGGCGCCCTGGCCGACGCCGCCGCTGAGCCATACCAGGTTCATGTAGACCTTGTAGGCGGTGGGGAACTGCTTGTCATCGCTCATCATGGATTCGCGCGAGACCAGCTGGTGCTCGACCTTCAGGATTTCCGCGTCGAGCTTCTGCAACTGGGCGGCGTCGGCGGAGAAGCGGTTGGCGGCGATCCGGTCCTGGATCTGCTTGCGCCAGATCTCCATCTGGTTGACCAGGCCCGAGGTCTCGGCAAGCAGCTTGCTCACCCGCACCTGCAGCGCGGTCGATGCCTGCAGGATCTCATCCGTCGCCTTGATGCGCGGATCCTTCACCACCGTGAACGGCTCCCGGTAGGTCTTGCCATCCAGCGTGAACTGCACCGAGTAGTCGCCAGGTGCGGCCAGCGGGATGCCGGTGCCCGGGGTGATGCCCCAATGCGTGATGCCGCGGATGTTGGTGGCCTTGAAGCGCGGTTCTTCCCAGATGAACGGGTTGTCCGTCGGCGTCGTGCGCAGCTCGACCTTCAGCGGGTCGTCGTATTTCAGGTCCCAATAGGCGCCGTTGAGGCCCTTGTGTGCATCGAGCATCTGCGTGCGGATCTTCTTGCCGGCAGAATCGAAGATCTCCATCTTGACCGGCGTCTTGGGTGCCGTTGCGAGCGTGAACTGGAACTGCGGCCGGGTGATGTCGAGCGGCGTCGGAAACTCGCCGCGGGCCAGCCGGAAGACCTTGTCAGGCTTGAACAGGCGGGTCTTGCCGTCGGTTTCCGCGGTGGTTGCAACCGTCGCGCTGCCGGTCTGTTCCAGCGTGGTGATGTTCGGCAGGATGAAGAGCCCGCGCCCATAGGTGGATATGACCACCTCGTGGAAGCGCGGCTCGACCGTGATCCACGACACCGGGGCGGGCGGCAGGCCGGCGTTGAAATGGACCCAGTGCGCGCCGTCGTCCATGCTGTAGTAGAACGCATGGCCGGTGCCGGCAAACAGCATGCCTTGCTTGTTCGGGTTCTCCGCGACACTCAACGTGTAGCCCAGCGGGTTGTCGGTGGGCAGGTCTCCGGTGATTCTCTTCCAGGTGGCGCCGTAGTCGCTGGTCTTCAGGATGTACGGCTTGTAGTCGTTCCCGCCGGCCATGCGGAAGTCCACTGCGATGTAGACCGTTCCTGGGTCGAAGTTGGACGGGGAGATCTGGTTGATCTGGCCCCATGGCGGCAGATGCAGGTTGGCAGTGACGTCCACCCAGTGGGGCTGCGTCGCGGATTGCGCATCCTTCGTGTACCAGATCTTGCCGTCGTTGGTACCCGCCCACAGCAGGCCGCGCTGGATGGGCGAGAACGCCATCGACCAGATGACTTCGCCGTCGTACTGCTGCAGGTTGTCACCGACCTGGCCGCCGTTGCTGACGATGCGTGACGGATCCTGGGTTGAGAGGTCCGGGCTGAATTCCATCCAGGAATGCCCCTTGTCCGAGGTCTTCAGCACGAGCTGGCAGCCGTAGTAGACGTTGTTGCCGTCGAACGGGTCGATCGCGATCGGGGTCGACCAGTGGCAACGGTACTTGACCTCGTCCGGCGGCGAATCGAGCGTGATGCGCTGTGGCTCGACCGAGTGCGGCGTGCCCTGGCTGGCGTCGTACACGCTGAGCTTGCCGCCGTAGCAGGAGGCCCAGACGATGTCCGAGTCGGTCGGGTCGGGAATGGTGAAGCCCGACTCGCAGCCACCGAGGTTGCCTTCCCAGTGCGGCGGCGGATCATAGGAGCCGCCGAAGCCCATGCTGGGTGCCGGTGTCTTGGGTTCGCCGTTTGGCCCCAGCGCGAAGCCCGGAGGCGGCGGCGCCGCCTTGGGCAGCTTGGCCAGCAGTTCCTTGTCGACCGGGAACTTCTCGGCGTTGCGCGCCCACCATGGCAGCGGCCTCTTGCCTTGGGGCATGAACGCCTGCTCCGGCAGCAGGCCGTTGCCGCTGGCCAGCGACAGCGTCATCGGGCCGCGCGTGGTGGTGCTGGCGGCGGGGCGGTTGCGGTAGAAC
>JAFKMZ010000070.1 GCA_017305055.1 Lysobacterales bacterium | reverse complement strand
GGCCGAGGCCGAGGCGGCCCACGCGTTCGATCCCGCGCTCGGGCTGCTGGTCGGGGAGCCCGATGCCGCCACGCTCGGGGCGTTCGACGTGGTGGTGAAATCCCCCGGCATCTCGGCGTACAAGCCGGCGCTGCTCGAAGCACAGGCGCGTGGCACGCAATTCACCTCCGGCACCGCGCTGTGGTTTGCGGAGAATCCGCAGGCGCGCGTGATTGGCGTCACCGGTACCAAGGGCAAGAGCACCACCAGCGCGCTGATTGCCCATCTGGCCCGCGCGCTGGGTGTGCGCACCGCACTGGCCGGGAACATCGGCCTGCCGCTGCTGCAACTGCTCGGGCAGCAGGCGGACTTGTGGGTGGTGGAATTGTCCAGTTTCCAGACCGGTGAGGCCGGCCCCCTGGAGCTGGGGATCGTGACCAGCCTGTACGAGGAACACCTGGATTGGCACGGCACGCTGGAGCGCTATGTCGCCGACAAGCTGAAGCTGGCCGCGGTGTCGCGGCGCCTGCTGGTCAACGGCGGGCAGGAGTGGCTGCTGGAGCGCACGGCGGACCATCGCGCGCGCAGCACGTTTGGTCCGGGCTCGGTCTGGCAGGTGCGGGACGGTTTCATCTGTCGTGGTGGGCAGCGCGTGTTCGCCCTGGCGCGGTTGCCGCTGCCCGGTGCGCACAATGCGGGCAACGCCTGCGCGGCACTCGCGGCGCTGGAGCTGGCCGGCTTCGATGCGCTGGCCGCTGCGCCTGCGCTGGCGAGCTTCCGGCCCCTGCCGCACCGCCTGCACCTGCTGGGCGAGCAGGATGGCCGCGCCTGGGTCGACGATTCGATCAGCACCACGCCGCTGGCGACGCTCGCGGCGCTGGAGAGCCTGCGTGAGCGTGCGGTGACCGTGCTGGTGGGCGGCTACGACCGCGGCCTGGACTGGACACCGTTCGTGGCGCGGGTGTGCGACACGCCGCCGACGGCCATCGTGTGCATGGGCGCCAACGGCGCGCGCATCGCGGCAGCCTTGCAGGCGGCGCAGGCCGCCTGTCCGGTGAGCGGGGCGGCGGACCTGGCCGGCGCCGTGGCGGCCGCCAGGGCGGCCACGCCGCCCGGCGGCGTGATCCTGCTCTCGCCCGGCGCGCCGAGCTTCGACCAATTCCGCAACTATGCAGAGCGCGGGCGGGCTTTCGCCAGTCTCGCCGGTTTCAATGGCGATCTGCTGGCAGACATCCCCGGCCTGGGCAGTGCGCGAGAACGGCGACCATCGGTTGGTTTGGGGTAGCGGTATGGCAGCCATCCCAGGTTCAAGCATGCGCGCCGGTGGCAGCGTATCCTGTGCGCCCGTGACGCTTCGCACGCCGCATCCGGCCGCCGGTGTTGTCCTGGCGTGACGGCGGCGGACGACCGTTGCGACCTGTCTGCGCTGGCCACCGTGGCTGTGCACGCGGCGCCCGCGCGGCGCGCCAATGCCGCGGCGATGGGCGTCCTGCGCGGTACTCGGCAACCTGGCAACTGGCATGGACGACATGACATCTGAAGCACGACCCGCGATGATCGAACCCAACCTGGCGCCAGCGCTGGATGCCGCCCCGCCGGTTCCCGCGCAGCGCTCGCCCACGCGCTATGGCGTGCTCGGCGCGGTCAGCTTCGTGCATGTGCTGAACGACATGATGCAGTCGGTGATCATCGCGATCTACCCGCTGCTCAAGGGCGAGTTCGAGCTGAGCTTCTTCCAGATTGGCGCCATCACCCTGACCTTCCAGCTCACCGCATCGCTGTTGCAACCCGTGGTCGGTGCCGTCACCGACAAGAAGCAGCTGCCGTATTCGTTGCCGGTGGGCATGTTCTTCACCCTCGCCGGCCTGCTGCTGCTGTCGGTGGCGCCGACCTATCCGATCCTGCTGCTGTCGGTCGGCTTGATCGGTTGCGGCTCGTCGGTGTTCCATCCCGAGTCCTCGCGCGTGGCGCGCATGGCCTCGGGCGGCAAGTATGGCCTGGCGCAGTCGGTGTTCCAGATCGGCGGCAACGTCGGCCAGGCGCTGGGCCCCCTGCTTGCCGCCGGCATCGTGCTCAAGTTCGGGCGCGGCCATGTCGGCTGGTTCGGCCTGGCCGCGCTGCTGGCGATCGTCATCCTGCTGCAGGTCAGCGGCTGGTACAGCCGCCACATCAACGAGCGCGTGCGCAAACGCCTGCCGGATGACCAGCCGTTGTTCCCGAAGCCGGTGGTGCACCGCACGCTCGGCGTGCTGATGGTGCTGATGTTCTCCAAGTTCTTCTACCTGGCCAGCATCAGCAGCTACTACGAGTTTTACCTGATCCACCATTTCGGCCTGTCGATGACCACGGCCACGAACCTGCTGTCGGTGTTCCTGGTGGCCGTGGCCGCCGGCACGCTGATCGGCGGCCCGATAGGCGACCGCATCGGGCGCCGGCAGGTGATCTGGGTATCCATTCTTGGCATCGCCCCGTTCACGCTGCTGCTGCCGCATGTGGATCTGGCCTGGACCGTGGGCCTGACCGTGGTCATTGGCGTGGTCCTGGCCTCCGCGTTTCCCGCCATCATCGTCTACGCGCAGGACATGATCCCGCACCGCATCGGCATGGTCTCGGGCATGTTCTACGGCCTGTCGTTCGGCCTGGGTGGCATTGGCGCGGCGGTGCTCGGCATGGTGGCGGACGCCTACAGCATCGAGTTCGTCTACCAGGTGTGCGCGTTCCTGCCCCTGCTCGGGCTGTTTGCCGTATTCTTGCCGGACGTCCGGCCGTCCGAACCCGTCTATGTGGTGAAGGGCGCCCCGCGCGCCTGAGTGGCCCGCGGGGCACCCCGCCGCCCCTCAGGGCAGCGTGACCTTGCCAAGGTTTGCCTCCTGGCACATGGTGTTGAACGCAGGTATCCCGCTGGTGACAAAGGCCTGGTACTGGGCCTGCAACGGGGCCCAGCGCGCATCCAGCGCCGCCAGCTGGGTCTTCATGCCCGCAGTCACGTTGGGCGCGTTCGTGTCCATCTCGCCTTTCAGGAAGATGTAGTCGGCGCTCAACATGTTCACGTAGTTGATGATGTCGTCATTGCTTTCGGCTTTGCGTTGCACGAGCTGGCTGTCCCAGTCCAGGAGCTGCTTGGCCAGGGCCTTGCCCGCGTTGGCGACATCCGGGGCGGCCGACTTCTCCGCCAGGATGGCGACCAGGCCGTCGAGCTGCTCGCGTGCAGATGCCAGCCTGTTGACCGCAGCGTGGATTTCATTGAGACGTGCCTCTATTGCCGACATGACGACGTGCTGCTCCTGGTACTCGGCGTCGGTCGCCTTGAGGCCTGGATGCGGGAGGACCTTGAAGGCGACGGCCTTCTCCTGCGTGCCGAGCTTCAGTGCAGCGTGGTAGGCACCCGGTGCGGCCTTGTGTCCGGCGTAGCTGCCCTCGATGAAGACCTTGGGCGCGCCAAGTACGGTGGGATAGCGCATGTCCCAGACAAACCGGTGCATGCCCTTGGTCTTGGGCAGGATGGGGTCTGCCTTGGGACCGCCAGGGTAGGCAACGAAACCTGCGTCTGCCGCAGACGAGTAGCTCCGCACCACGTTGTTGGCCGCATCGGTGATCTGCAGGGTCAGTGTCTCGCCCTCGGCGAGGTCGGCTGGGAGGCTGTAATAGAACACCACGCCGGTTGGCGCATTGGTCCCGAACGGGGACGTCTGTTTGGTGCCCTCTGCGTCCAGCACGGCATCGAAGCTGCTGCGCCCGGAGACGCGCACCGCATCGTCGGGCTTGAACAGCCGCAGGCCCGTGGCGGCCGGATCGTATTGGCGCAGCACTTCGAGATCGTCGAGGATCCAGAAGCCGCGGCCCTGGGTCGAGGCCACCAGATCGCCTTGGCGGAGCATCAGGTCGGTGATCGTGACGATCGGCAGGTTCAACTGCAGTTGGCTCCAGCTTTGTCCGCCGTTATAGGAAATGTAGAAGCCCGTTTCCGTGCCGGCATAGAGCAGATCCCTGCGTACGTCGTCTTCGCGCACGACCCGCGTCGCGGCGCCGTAGGGTATGCCGCTGGAGATATTGGTCCAGGTCTTGCCGTAGTTCGTCGTCTTGTAGATTGCCGGCGTGAAGTCGTTGAACTTGTAGCGGGTGGTGGCAATGTACGCCGTGGCATTGTCGTGGGGCGAAACCTCGATGCTGTCGATCAGGGTTTCCTTGAGGCCGGCCGGGGTGACATTGTTCCAGCTCTTGCCGCCATCGCGGGTGAGGTACACCAGGCCGTCGTCGCTGCCGGTCCAGATCACGCCAGGTTCGTTCGGGTGGATCTTCACGTAGGCGAGCGTGCCGTAGTTCTCGCCGCCGGCGCCTTCGTTGGTATACGGCACGCCGCTCATGCCGAGCGTGGCCGGGTTGTGCCGGGTCAGGTCGGGTGACACCTCTTCCCAGGTCCGGCCCATGTCCGTGGTCTTCAGCAGGTGGTTGGCACCGTGGTAGAAGGCGTGGTCATGCCTGGACCAGACCACCGGTGCGTTCCACTTGAAGCGGTACTTCATGTCCTTGGGCTGCATCGCCTGGAACTGGACCGGCGCGGCCATGACCTTGCTGCTCTCACCCGTCTGCGTGTCCAGCACCTCGATCGTGCCCTGGTAGCTGCCACCCATCACGAAACGCGGGTTGTCCGGGTCGAAGTCCAGGAACGCGCTTTCGCCGCCCGCCATCGGCTGCCAGTTGTGCTCGTCGAGGCCTGCGCCGTCCACGTTGCGGCTCTGGATGCGCACGGTGGAGTTGTCCTGCTGGCCACCGTAGACGTGGTAGGGGAAGAGGTTGTCGGTGTTGACCCGATAGAACTGCCCGGTCGGCATGCGGTCCTGCGGCGACCAGGAGGCACCCTGGTTGACGGTGATGGCCGCGCCGCCGTCGTTGGCGATGATCATGTTCCGGTGGTTGTCGGGGTTGATCCACAGGTCGTGGTAGTCGCCATGCGTCCCCGAGAGGGTGCTCCAGGTCTTGCCGCCGTCGATGGACATCAGCCCGGGCGAGTTCAGCACGTAGACGATGTTCTCGTCCTGCGGGTCGGCAAACACCTCGATGTAGTACCAGGCGCGCTGGGTCAGGCGGTGATCCTTGCTCACCCGGGTCCAGTTCTGCCCGCCGTTGCTGGAGGCGAACAGGCCGCCCTGTTCCTTTTGCGTATCGCTTTCGACCAGGGCATAGACCTTCTGCGGATTGCTCCGGCTGACGGACACGCCGATCTTGCCGAGTTCCTTGGGCAGGCCGTCCTGGATCGGCTGCCAGGTTTCGCCACTGTCGGTGGATTTGTACAGGCCGCTGCCCTTGCCGCCGCTGCGCACCTGCCAGGGCAGGCGGCGGTGGTCCCACATGGCGGCATACAGGATGCGCGGGTTGCTCATGTCCATGTTGAGATCGACCGCGCCGGTGTTCTCGTCGACGTACAGCACCTTCTTCCAGGTGGCGCCGCCGTCGCTGGACTTGTACACCCCGCGCTCGGCGGAAGCCCCATGCACGGCGCCTTGCGCCGCGACATACACGATGTCGGGGTTCTGCGGATGGATGCGGATGTCGGCGATGTGCCGGGTGAGGTCGAGACCCAGGTGCTTCCAGGTCTTGCCGGCATCGGTCGACTTGTAGACGCCGTCACCGTAGGAAGTACTGACCCCGCGCACCGGATGTTCGCCCATGCCCACGTAGACGACGTTGGGGTCGCTTGGCGCCACCGCGACCGCACCCACGGAGCCGGTCTTGAAATAGCCGTCCGAAATGTTGTGCCAGTTCACGCCGGCGTCGGTGGTCTTCCACACGCCGCCGCCGGTGGTGCCCATGTAGTAGGTCAGCGGGTCACCGACGACGCCGGTGGCGGTGACCGAGCGGCCACCACGGAACGGGCCGATGCTGCGCCAGACCACGGGACGGAACGTCGCATCCAGGCTGGTGACGCTGCTGGCCTGGCTTGCGCGCGACGACTTGGGTGTCGGTTGGGCCTGGATGCAGGTTGCCAGACCAAGGGTGATGCACAGGGCAATGAGTGCCTTCATGTCCGCCTCTCGTGAGTTGAATTCCGCGACCTTGCCATGCGGCCGGGGAGGGCCAGGGCGGCCCGCCGGCAGGATGCCGGCAACCCGCACTGGTCAAGTCACGCCTTGGGCCTCGAATGCCCGTGCTCCCCGCCGCATGGCGGCTTGTCAGTGTTGCTGTGTCCGTTGCCTCCGGTGTCAGAACTTGACCGTCGCCCGCGCCCAGTAGTAGCGCCCGAGCATGTCGTAGGTGTTGGTGTCGGTGTTGGTGGTGCTCAGCATGTTGTTCTGGTAGGTCAGCGGTGGCGCCTTGTCGGCGAGATTGTCGATACCGATGTCGAAGCGCGTGGCGATGGACGGGATGGCATAGCCGAGCTGGATCGAGTGGTACAGCACCGAGGCCATGGTGATGTTGACGCCCGGGAGCACCGCATCGGCATTCTTTTCGGTCACGCGATGGATATAGCGGCTCTGGGTCTGCGCGTTCCAGTTGCCCCGCGTCCAGTTCAGGGTCAGCGTGCCGCGCCAGCGGGCGATGTTGCCGAACTGCTGGGTGTAGGTGCCGGCATAATCCGTGGAGACCGCGCCCGGCAGGCCTGGGGTGGGGCTGCTGCGGTAGGTCGAGGTGTAGCTGGAATTGATGCCGACGCGGAAGTTGCCTGGATCGAAGCTGCCCAGGTTGAAGTGCGGCAGGGCATAGCGCACGCTGTAGTCGATGCCGCTCGTGCTCAGGCTGCCCAGGTTCACCGCCGGTGTGGCGATGTAGAAGACCTGCCCAGGCTGCCGCGTCGTGGTGTCGTAGCGGTGGATGAACGGGCAGTACGGGCTGGCGTTGTTGTTGTAGCACGACTGCAGCACGGTGCTGGATTGGATCGTGGTCAGGGTGTCGAAGAGGTAGATGTGCCAGAAGTCCACGGTGGTGGACAGCCCCGGGATCCACTCGGGGTCGTAGACCAGGCCGAAGTCCACCGACTTGCCGTGCTCCGGCTTCAGGCTCGAGCCGGCGGCGATGGCGCCCGAGGTACGGGTGTTCAACTGGAAGATGGCGTTGCCCGCCCAGTTCGGCGGCACGAACTGGCAGGCGGCACTGTGCTGGGCAAGTTCCGCCGCGGAAAGATGCGCGCAGGGGTCGTTCGCGCTTGGGCTGCTGGTGGCCAGGCCGTCGTACAGCATGTTGAGGTTGGGGGCGCGGAATACCTCGGAAATGGTGCCGCGGACCAGCAGGTCGGTGACCGGCTTCCATTCGATGGCCACCTTCTTGTTGGTGGTGGTGCCGCTCAGGTTGTAGTCCGAGGTGCGGATGCCGAGGTCGAGGTTCAGTGACTTGGCGAAGGGCTTGTCCGCCAGCAATGGGATCAGTGTCTCGGCGTAGATTTCCTTGACATTGGAACTGCCGCGCCCGGGTGACTGGCAGCCGCCGACCGCGCAGGTCAGGGTGACCGGATCCAGGATCGAGCCGGCGCTGACCGTGTAGTTCATCAGCTCCTTGCGGTACAGCATGCCCGCCGAGAGCTGCATGGTGCCGGCCGGCAGCTCCCACAGATTGCCGCTGGTCTCGAACTGGGCCTGCTTGGTGGCGCGGGTCAGCACGTAGCGCGGCGTCTTCTTGGTGCCGTCGAGCAGCTTGCTCACCGCCGGGTCGCCCTGGTTGAAGATGTTGGCGCCGTTGACGACCGCCGCCTGGATCTCGCGCGCCACCAGGTTCCCGGGTTCGGTCATGGTGCGGTTGGTGTGGCTGTAGTTGAGCGTCGCGTCCCAGATCCAGCTGCTGTCGCCGAAGTTGCCGCGCAGGCCGGTGTTGATCTGCTCGTTGTCGGTGGTGAACTTGTGGGTGCGCGGGCCGATGCCGGTGAGGCGGGTCTGGAAGCGGTAGCCGCTGTTCGGATCACCCGGGATCGGGTTCAGGCTGAAGGTGACTCCGAACGGATTGATCGGGTTGCTGGCCAGGATGCTGAAATTGGCGCTGGTGCCAAGCGGCACCGAGGCGTCCTGGCCCGCCGACTGGGTGTGGTTGTAGAACGCATCGACAAAGGCGCTGACGTTGTCGGTGATGTTGTAGTGGCCGAGGATGAAGCCATTGGTGCGCTGCTGTGCCGTCTGCAGGTAACCCTGCGGCTGATAGTTGAAGTTGTCCGCGGCGCCCTGGTAGCAGCGGTAGTCATCGAGGCTCTGGCCATCACCCTGGAAGCGCGTGACGTAGGTGGTGCCGGTCGAGTTGATCCTGCAGCCGTAGCGCGCGGCGACCGACGCCGGCAGCTGGATGCGGCCGTTGGGGATGCTGCTGGACCCCGACTGCACGACCTTGCCGCCCGAGAGGTAGAGCACCGAGTCGGTGTACGGACGACGGCTGTTCATCGACGGCAGGTATTTGTTGTATTCCACGCCGCCGACGATGTTGTACTTGTCCCCGGACCTGCCGGCGGTCAAGGACAGGCCATGGCGCTGCGAATCGCCGTGGCTGGAGATGCCGCTTTCGGCGGTCGCCTGCACACCGGTGAAGTCCTTGCGCAGGATGAAGTTCACCACGCCGCCGATGGCATCCGAGCCGTACACGGTCGAGGCACCTTCGGCCAGCACGTCGGTGCGCTCGATCATGTTCTGCGGAATCATGTTGAGGTCGGGGTTCGCCATGCGCTGGCCGTTGACCAGCACCAGGGTACGCTCCACGCCCAGGCCGCGCAGCGAGACGCGCGAGGCGCCGTTGCCGGCTTCGTCGTTCGGACCCGCCGCGCCGCCGCCGTTGCTGTTGTTCTGCGGGTTGGTGGCCTTGCCGGAAATGCTGGGCAGGGCCTGCAGCACGTCGCCCAGGGTGGGCTTGCCGCTGGCGGTGATGGTCGAGCGGTCCAGGGTGATCACCGGGCTTGCCGTTTCGATGTCGACGCGCCGGATCAGCGAGCCGGTGACGACCACACCCTGCAGGTTGCGGGCTTCTGTCGGTGCCGGTGTCGCCTGTGCGGCATCCTGCGCCGCCGGCTCCCCTGCTGCCAGGGCGGCACCCATCATGCCCAGTGCCCCGGCGGACAACGCTAGGCGCACGGCCAGGGAAAGACGCTTCATGTCGTGTTTCATGTGCTTGCCCCTATGTGAGGATGGCTTGGAAATGTGGAGTGACGGGTTCTCTGCTCATGCGGCGGGGCAGCTTGCCAGCCCCTTGCCTCGAATCCCCTTCGGGCGTCGCCCGCTGCCTTGTGGATGGTCGCTGTCGCCTTCGCCGGCCCCGCACGCGGGACCGACGATCATGTCTGGTCGCTGGAAGAAATCGCGGCGCTTGTGCCGGAGCCGGAAGCCAAGCCACGCGGCGTACAAGAAAAGAAATTCAAACCAGACCACTGTCCCCTCGATCGTTCCATGCGTTTGTACACGATGGGTGTGTGCGATGAAAGATGCGATGCAGCACTTGTGTATAGACATAATACGGGGCTGGAACGACCATGCATACAGCAGTCTGGACGGCCGTTCCTGCAAGTATCGGTTGCCGTGGCGCCAGGCCCGGGGCGTGGCGGCCTGGGCGCGCAAACCGCGTCAGGGAGCCGCTTTGCTGCGTGGATGATGTGCGGGCGCGCCCCTGCTCGCCGGTGGCAGGTGGGCGTGCCGCGGCAGGCAACGCGCGTGGTAATGGCGTGCCTTCGATGGCACCGGCGCACGCGCCGGTGCTGCGCCGGATATGGTGTGGCGTATTGCCGCAGGGTGACAGGTGGCTCTTGCCAGCGGACCGGGCGCGACGAGCCACCTGGCCGCGGGAATTACTTCTCGATGCGGTAGTTCAGGCTGGCGCGGCTGAACTCGGTGGCCTGCTGCGCCTCGAAGTTCCAGCGGTGGCTGAGCCGATAGCGCAGGGTGATCACCTGGCCGGGTTCGAACAGGCCGACGCCGTAGCTGAGGTACAGTCGTGGCGACAGGTACTTGCCGACGGTGAAGGCGGAGCTGCCACCGAGCGCCTCGTTGCTGGATACGCCGATGTCGTCCACGCCTAGCTTGGAGCCCACGCTCTTGGCCAGCAGGTCGCCGGCGGCCGAGCCGAGTGCCTGCGCGGCGGCGCCGACCATGTTGCCTTCGCCGCCCTTCACCTGCGACAGCGGCTTGCCGGTGACCAGGTAGGACAGGGCGTCAGACTGTTCCATCACCGGATTGGAGAACACGGTGAGGATCGGGCGCTGCGCAGTGCCGGAGACCAGCAGGCCGACTTCCTGGCCCTCGTCGATGGTTGCGTTCGGGTTGAGCTTGCGCACCGCGCGGATGTTCAGGCCGGGATTGTCCACCGGTGTGCTGGCGAACAGCAGCTGGCCACGCTGGATGTGCAGGTTTTGGCCGTACGCCTTGTACGTGCCGTCCACCCCGATCTGGCCCTGGCCGGTGGTCTCGCGGCCGGGCCGCTCGCTTACCGTCAGCACACCGCTCAGGCTCCCGTCCAGGCCCATGCCGATCAGGTGCGTGCGGCTGCCGAGCTCGATCTTGACCTGCGCGCTGATCGGCAGCCTGCTGGTCGCCTGCTCGCGCTGCTTCTCGTCGACCACCACCACGTCGGGCGAGGCCTTGGTGGAACCGGCGCCCGGCAGCTTCTCCAGGTTCACGTCGGCACGGTCCAGCGCCAGCGTGCCGCTGATGTCGATGCCCTTGGCGTCCTGGCGGATGACGAGGTCGGGCGAGATCACCACGTTCGCGGCCGGAATGTCGGCTGCGGTGAAGGCGCTGCCCTTGAGCGTGATCGCAGTCTGCGCACCGGTGCCGAGCCCGGCGCTGCCGGCAACGGTGAGCACGCCCTTGCCCGACTGCACACTGCCGTCGATGCGGAACTCCCGGGCGTCGCTGGTGCCAATTGCCAGCCGGCCCTGGGTCAGCTTGAGGCCGGCCGAAGGCACCTCGGCGGCGAAGCCCTCGACCCTGGCCTGGCCGGTGATGGCCGGCTGGGCCAGGGTGCCGGCGAAGTGGAAGTTGCCGTCGAGGTCACCGTGCACGTTCGCCAGTTCGGCGGTCAACAGCTCCAGCGGAGCGAGGCTGTTCAAGTGCAGTGCAAGCTGTCCGGCCAGTTCGCGCTGCGCGCCGCTGACGCTGACCTGGCCATCCAGACGGCCACCGTCGTCCAGGCTGGCGCGGACGCCCACCACCTGCCGTTGCGGGTCCAGCGCAGCGTTCGCGGCGAAGTCGCGCCAGCCAAGCAGGGGGTGGTCGGCGCGGTCGACATAGGTGATGGTGCCGCGGCTGGAGGTGATCGAGGCCGTGCCGCTGAGCGCGCCGGCCGCGGTGCGCCTGATCTTGCCACTGCCTTCGAGGCTGCCGTCGGCGCGTATCGGCAGATCGGCATTGCCACTGGCATTGAGCAGCAGGGCCAGCGGCATGGCTTGCAGGCGATAGCTGGCGTCCAGGTTGCCGGTCCGATCCCGGTTCGCGGCGACGCACAGCAGCGGCTCGCCCGCGCTCAGGCACAGCTCGGACAGCGACAGCGCGCCGCCGTCGTAGGCCAGTTGCACCGGCTGCTGCAGGCGCCAGCGTGGCAGCCCCTGCGGCTCGAGGTCCAACGTGGACAGCGTGCCGTGCCACACCTGGCCCTTGAGGCTGCCATCGAGCGCGACTTCGGCGGAGAGCTGGGTGCCGCGTGCATCCAGCCGCAGGCTGTGCCTGGCCTCGGTGCCGTCGCCGTCGAGGCGGATGTGCTGGAACGCCAGGCCGCCGGCATGCACGCCACCGGCCGCGAGGGCGAGCTTGCCGCCGGGTCGGCTGACGTCCGGCAGCTGTGCGCCGAGTTGCAGGCTGTCGACGGTGTTGCCCTGATAGGCCAGCGCCCGGCCTCGCAGGTCACCGTCGAGGCTGAGCTTCGGCATCAGGCCGAGCAGCCTGAACCGGCCGTCCAGCTGCCCGCCGGCATCCGGCAGCCAGTCGCCGAGCGAGGCGATCGCCAGCTCGAGGTCGAGGTCGTTGCGGCTGCCTGGTTTGCCAGTGAGGTGGATCGTGCTGCCGCCGGAGGCGAGCTCAAGCTTGCCGTCGAGTACCTGGTTCGGCGCCAGATGCAGCTGACCGCTGCCGCGCAGCGCGCGACCGCGCAGGCTGCCACTGAGCTTGCGGATCTCCAGGCTGGCATCAGGCTGGCCTTGCGGCAGCGTGCCGCGGCTGGCGATATCGGCGTCGAGCGCGCCATTCCAGCCGGCGAACAGCTGCCCCGGATCGAGCCGGTCCGCGCTGGCTTCGAGCTGCCAACCCAGCACCGGCTGCAGGGCCAGCGTGCCCTTCGCCTCCAGTCCACCCTGTGGCTGCTTCAGCGCCAGCGTGTGCAAGGTGATCACCTGCTGGGTGCCGTCCAGGTTCAGCGTGAGCTTGGCCAGATTTCCCGGCGGCCCGACGTCGACGTCGCCCTCGGCATGGAACCGCTCGGCGCTGCCCTTGGCCTGCAGGCTGCCCTGGCTGGCCAGTGCCTGGCCCACAAGCTCGGGTGGCAGCAGCAGATCCTTCCAGCGGACCGCCAGGTCGCCGCTGACCGGTTTGGCGTCGAGCTGCAGCGTGCCGCTGGCCTGCACCTGGCCCTTGACCTGCGACGAGCCCAGCGCGAGTTCGTCCAGGTGCAGCGTGCCGAAGTCGTCGCTGAAGTGCGCGCGCAGCGGCTGCAGCAGCAGTTCGTAGCCGTTGAGGTCGAGCCGGCCCTGCAGGCTGCCGCCGTGGCGGTCGCCGCTGCCTTGCAGGTCGGCACCGAGCGCCGTCAGCGTGCTGTCGCCGAGCAGCGGCCTGGGGTCGAACTTCGGCGCCAGCAGTCTGGCCTTCCATGGATACGGCGCCTGCTGGGTCAGGTCCAGTTGCAGCTGGGCGACCATCGGCAGCTTGAGCGCCAGTTCGGCGCGGCTCTGCCGGCCGTCGCTGCGGGCGGTGAGCTTGCCGGCGTACTCGGTGCCGTCAAGTTTCCAGCCGAAGTCGATGGCACCGGCGCCCTGGCTGTGCGTGCCGAGTACCAGGCGACCATCGAGGTCGGCATGACCGTCCGGTGCGCGCAGAGCGAGCCGCTCCAGCACGATGCCGTCCGCGGTCCAGCTGCCGGCCACGGCGAGGCTGTCGGAGACGAACAGCGGTTTGCCGCCTTGCACGATCTCGAGCTTGCCGACCTGCCCACGGTCCAGGCGCAGGTCGACCGGCGCGGCCAGCGAAAAGCCGCCGCCACTGGGCGTCGTATCCTCGCTGGCGGCGGGCAGGGCCACGTGCACGTCGTCCGCCTGCAGGGCGAGCAAGTGCACGCGCCCGGCCAGCAGCGGCCAGACGCGCAGGTCCAGGTGCAAGCTTCCTGCGCGCACGTCCAGGCCCTTGCCATCGGCGTAGCGCACGCCGGCCAGGTCCAGCGGGCCGATCAGCCGGCCCTGGGCCTGTTGCACGCTGAGAGCGCCATCCGTGAAGGCGGCAGCGCGCGTCAGCGCAAAGCGCAGTCCGGCACCTGTACCGAGCAGCCACCACGTGCTGCCGGCCAGCAGCACCAGCAGGACCAGCAGGCCGCCGCCCACCCAGCGCCACCAGCGGTGGCGGGGTCGGGGGGCCTTGGTGGATTTGGCGTCGGTGGCGTTCATCGTTCAGAAATCCGGACCGATCACGATGTGCAGCTGCACGCCGTGCTCATCCTTGTTGCGGATCGGCGTGCCCAGATCCACGCGGATCATGCCCACCGGCGAGAGCCAGCGCACGCCGAGGCCGGCGCCGATCTTTGGCCGGTAGTCGGTGCCATTGAAGGCATTGCCGGCGTCGACGAAGGCGGCCATGCCCCAGTTGCGCGTGAAGTAGTGCTCGACCTCGGTGCTGCCCACCAGCAGGTTGCGGCCGCCGATGACGCGGTCATAGCGGTTGCGCGGGCCGATCGACTGGTAGCCGTAGCCGCGCACCGAACGGTCGCCGCCGGCGAAGAAGCGCAGCTGCGGCGGCAGCGCGGCAAAATCGTCGGTCCAGGTGGTGGCGGCGCTGCCGCGCACGATCAGCCGGTTGCGTCCGGCGAAGGAACGAATCCATTTCACGTCGCCCAGCACCTGGCTGAAGCTGGCGTCGGAGAGCAGGGTGCCGGCGGTGCTGCGCGCGGCAAGATTCACCGACCAGCCGCGGCGCACGAAGGTGGGGTTGTCGCCCTGCTTGCGCGACAGCGAGGCTTCGGCAAACACCTCGGTGCTATTGCCGCGCTCGATGCCGAACGTGTTGTCGGGTTCGCCGCCCTTCTTGCCCACGGTAAAGGTGCCGGACAGCGCATGTACGCCGAGGGTGCGGGTCCAGCCATGCCACAGGCGGGTCTCGTTGCCGACCAGCTCCAGCGTGCGCGACTGCGAGGTGGCGGTGTTGGCGTCGCGGAAGTTGGCGCCGAAGTTGTAGCTGCGCTGGTCGTCGCCGGGCATCGGGATCGAATACAGGGTGGACAGCGTCTTCAGCTTCTGCGCCAGCACCAGCTCGTTCTTCCACTTGTGGCCGCGCCGGTTCACCCAGCGCCGCTCCATGCTGCCGCGCACGCCGACGCCTGTGTCGGTGCCGATGAACGGGCCGCCGGTGTAGATCGTGCGCTTGGCTGGCGCCAGCTGCACGTTGACGTCGACGCTGCCGTCCTTGGCCTGGTCCACGTCGGGCAGCACGTTGACCACCGAGAAATAGTCCGCGCCGTTCAGCGCCTGCTGCAATTGCAGGAGCTGGTCCTGGGTGAAGTAGTCGCCCGGCTTGAACGGCACGTAGCGGTCGAGGAAGCCGTCGTTGAACTGCGAGCCCGTGAAGTGCACCTGGCCGAAGCGATAGCGCTGGCCCACCTTCCAGGCCAGGTGGATCGCCGCGCTGTGTGTCCCGCGCGTCACTTCCACCCGATGCGTGGTCAACCGCGCGTCGAGGTAGCCATAGGCCGTGAGCTGGGCGCCCAGGGTGTCGCGGGCATCATCGTAGGTGCCGTCGTTCAGGGGCTTGTCGCGCATCTGCTCGATGGCGCGGCGCGCGCGCCGGATCGCCGGGATCTTTTCCGCGTCACCATCCAGGGTCACATCCACCGTGGTGACCAGCACCGGCTTGCCCGGCTGCACATGCAAGGTGACGCGCCAGTCGTCGCCGGTCTGCTGCACGTCACCGGTGGTCTGCGCGTCGTAATAGCCGTAGGGCCGCAATGCCGCGCGCACCTCGTCCGGGGCGCGCTCGTAGAGACGCCGCACCTGTGCCGCACTCACCGTGCGCGTGCGGTAGGCGGACAGGCTCAGGCCGTCGATGGCGGCTGCGCGCAACGGATCGTCGATTCCGTCCACCACGAGCTGCACGCTGGCATGGGCCAGGCCCGTCAGCAGGAGCAGTGGCACCAGCAGCAGGCTCCGGCGACGGGGGATGCAGTGCATGCGCAGGTTCTGGCCTCGGCAAGGGCTGTGGTGACACAGGCTCCAGTCTATCGGCTTGCCCGTCAATGGCATATGACGGCGTGGCTGACCCCGCTTTTCCTTCAGCCGGCCTTGTCGCCCGAGCGGTGGGCGATCCAGGCGACCGCCACGGCGGACAGGTACGGCAGCGACTGCGCGGCGAGGATGAACATCCACAGCGTGCCTTCGATGAAGCGCGTGCCGTAGCTTACGGCCATGCCGATGATGGCGAGGATGAGCGCCACGGCCATCAGCAGTTCCTCGCGCGCCGGGGCAAACGCGGCCAGGCTGGATTGGCCCAGGCGCCGGCTCTTGGCGGTGACCACGAACGCGGTCTTCTTGCGCGTCAGCCCGTGCAGGATGCCGCGCGCGATGGCATGCGACAGGCTCATGCTGGCCACCGAGGCCAGCAGCGTGTCGCGCCAGTTGCACGGCACGCGGGCGCGGTAGAGCACGATGCCGAAGATCATCTTGGCGAAGAAGAAGCCGATCACCGGGATCAGGAACAGCTGCATGGGCAGGCTGAACACCGCCGGGAAGGCGATCATGCCGGCGGTCCAGTACAGCGCCATCAAGGTGAAGATGAGCAGCAGCGCGTCGGCGAACCAGCTGAACCAGCCGGTGAGGAAGTGGAAGCGCTGGCCGGTGGTCAACGGCCCCTTCTGGGTCATCCAGCTCCAGCGGCCCTTGAGGATCTGCATGGCCCCGAAGGCCCAGCGGTAGCGCTGGCTCTTGTAGGCCTTGAAATCGGCCGGGGTCAGGCCCTTGCCCATCAGCTCGTCGACGTAGACCAGCTCGTAGCCGGCGTGCATCAGGCGCAGGCCGAGCTCGGCATCCTCGCAGATGGTCCACTCCGACCAGCCGCCGGTGCCTTCCAGCGCGCTGCGCCGAACCATGGTCATGGTGCCGTGCTGGATGATGGCGTTGCGCTCGTTGCGGTGATGCATGCCGATGCGGAAGAAGCCGTCGTATTCCCACGCGGTCATGCGCCGGAATGGGTTGTTGGCGAACTCGCGGTGCGCCTGCGGGCACTGCACCACGGCCACCTTCGGGTCGTGGAAGTAACCGGTGAGGCTGGCCAGCCAGTCCTTGCGCACCACGTAGTCGGCGTCGATCACGGCGACCACGTCGGCGCTGGGCTCGGTTTCCTTCAGGCCGAAATTGAGCGCGCCGGCCTTGTAGCCGGGCCACGGTTCCAGGTGGAAGAAGCGGAAGCGCTTGCCGAGCTTTTCGCAGTGCGCCTGCACCGGCTTCCAGACCTCCGGATTCTTGGTGTTGTTGTCGATCACCAGCACTTCGTAGTTGGCGTACTCCAGCGCCGCCAGCGAATCGAGGGTGATGTTCACCATCTCCGGCGGCTCGTTGTAGCAGGCCAGGTGGATCGACACGAACGGCTGATGGGCCGGCTCGTCCGGCGGCAGCAGGTTGGCCTGGCGCATCCATTGCCGCCGCCACAGCACCTCGGTGAACTCGAAGCCGTTGATCAGCAAAATGGCGATGATCGCGATCGTGGCCGGGAACAGCAGCGTGAGCATGGTCCAGTCGATCCAGCTCAGGTAGAACGCGAAGGGCAGCGTCGCCGCCCACACGATCAGCGCGCAGGCCAGCTGGATCAGCACGGCAAAGAACACCCGGCCCATGAGCTTGAAGCGCACGAAGCGGCGGGCGAACAGGATCATCGGCAACAGCGCCAGCAGGCTCGCCGCCAACGCCTTCCACGGCCAGGCGGTGTCCTCGGTGACCGGGCCGGTGAAGGGGAATTTCAGCTGCCGGTCGGCGTTCCACATGCCCCAGTAGGCACCGGTGCGGCCTTCGCCCAGGCTTTCCTTCCACGGCTGGTCGAACGCCTCCATCACGTAGTAATCGATGTGGTTGCCCTTGGCGACGTTGAACCATTGGCGCAGGAAGATCGCCTCGTTGGAAACCGACGGCGTGGCAAAGTGGAAGCGGTCGCCATTGGACGGCCAGCCGATCTCGCCGACCACGATCGGCTTGTGCGGGTACAGCTGCTTCAGGTGGTTGTAGCGCGCCATCGCGTCGCTGATGGCGTCCTTGCGCGCAATGCCGTTCCAGTACGGGAACAGGTGCACGGTGATGAAATCCACGTGCTCCACCAGCTCGGGATATTTTTCCCAGATGTGCCACGGCTCGGCGGTGGACACCGGCTGGTGCAGCGCCGCGCGCACGCGGTCGAGATAGATCATCAGCTGCTGCGGGGTGACGTCCTCGCGCAGCAGCACCTCGTTGCCGACGATTGCCCGGGTGATCGTGCCAGGGTAGCGCCTGGCCTGGCCGATCAGCGCGGCAACTTCCTGCTCGTTGTTGTCCAGTCGCCGATCGATCCAGGCGCCGGCCATCACCTTCAGCCCATAGCGTTCCGCCAGGCGCGGAACCTGCGGGTTCTGCAGCATCGAGTAGGTGCGGATGTTCGGCGAGTAGCGGCTGACCAGTTTCAGGTCGGCTTCGATCTGCGCGTCGCTGGGGAAGTCGCCGGTCAACGGGCTCTGGTAGCGCCGGAACGGCGAGAACGCGAAGCCGCTGATCGGGCCATGCCAATCCGCCGGCCCGTGCGGCAGGTTGCTCCACCACCACAGGCCCATGTTGAGCGTGGCGACGAGCAGCGCCAGCACGAGCGCGCTGAGCAGCGCGTAACGGCTGGCAGATGGGGTGGCGCTAGCGCTCAACGGGGTTCCCGAACAGACAACAGGCGATACAGCCTTGCGAGCTTACCCAAAGCATGGTGCAGCGCTCAATGAAATTCGCCACCGGCGGTCAGCGCCAGGTCAGAGAGCCGCGCGGCGCGTTTCCCCTTATTGATGGTAGGAGCCCGCTCGCGGGCTCCTACAAATTGGGGGCTGGGGGTCGGGGCTCACTGGGCGGGGGGAGCGTCCGCCAGGGCCTGGTTGAGGTGGGCCATCAGCGCATCCTGGATGGCGCCGTTGCTGACGCAGATATTGTTGCCGTAGACGTCCAGATGACCGCCGGTCACCGAAGTCGCCACGCCGCCGGCTTCGCGGACCAGGATCACGCCCGGTGCCATGTCCCAGGCGTTGAGCGCGCGTTCCCAGTACGCATCCCAGCGGCCGGCGGCGACGTAGGCCATGTCCACGCAGCAGGCGCCGGTGCGGCGGGTGCCGGAGGTCAGGGTGGTCAGCAGCGCCATCTCGCGGGCGAACACCGGGTGGTCGGGCTTGCCGGCGAAGGGAATGCCGCAGGCCAGGACGCTGTCCACCAGCCGGTGCCGCGTGGAGACGTGGATGCGTTCGCCGTTCAACCAGGCGCCGCCACCTTGTTCGGCGGCATACATTTCCCCGAGCGCCGGCAACCAGCTCACGCCCGCGACCACTTCGCCGTCACGCACCAGGGCCACGTTGACGCCCCACAGCGGCGTGCCGAACAGGAAGTTGGTGGTGCCGTCGAGCGGATCGATGACCCAGTTGTCGGCGCGGTCGGTGCCGGCGCTGCTGCCGCCTTCCTCGCCGACGAAGCCGTAGGCGGGCCGCGCCTTGGCCAGGATGCCGCGGATCGTGCGCTCGGCTTCCTCGTCGGCGATCGAGACCAGGTCGGCTGGTCCGGACTTGGTGCGTACCTGCAGCTGGCCGATCTCGCCAAAACGTTTGAGCAGGCCGTGGCCCGCCGCTTCGGCGGCCTCAAGCATGGCCTGGAGTTCACTGGAAACCTGATGCATGCAATCAATCCCTCCGCCGTACCCGCCACAGGCTCAACGCCAGCAGCATGGAAACCACCGAGGCGCCGATCCAGAAGCTGATGGCCGGGCCGAAATCGTAGTGGGTCACGCCGTCGACCACGGTGGTGCCGTGCTGGAGCAGCCGTCCGGACACCTGCTCCTCGATACCGGCGCCGAGGTAGCTGAAAATGCCGATCACGCCCATGGCCGCGCCGGCTACGCGCTTGGGCGCGATGTCCACGGCGAACAGGCCGCCCAGCGAAGTCACCAGACCGGTCAGGCCCATGCCGTAGAGCAGCATGCCCAGGATGAGCATCGGCAGGTCGGTGGGGCCGAAGAACAGCAGGCCCAGGCCGGCCAGTTCCAGCAAGGCGAAGATCAGGTTCACCGGCGGCCGGCGGGCCCCAAACCACGCATCGGAGATGAAGCCGAACCCCACCGCGCCGACGATGCCGGCGAGCGTGCTGATCATGAGCAGGGTGCCGGCCATTTGCAGTGAGTAGCCGCGATCCACCTGCAGGTACAGGATGCCCCAGGAGTCGATCGCGTAGCGCGCCACATAGGTGGTCGCCGAGGCCAGGCACAGCACCCAGATCGAGGGCATCTTCAGGATCGACAGCTGCAAAGCCCACAGCGACTTGATGTCGGTGTGTCCGGCCTCGCCGAAACTGTCGTGCTTCCAGTCGTTGACCGCCGGCAGGCCCAGGGTTTGCGGCCGGTCCTGCAGCAGCAGGTAGGCGCCGATGGCGGTGATGACGCCCAGCACGCCGGGAGCCCAGTAGCCGGCGCGCCAGCCGAAGGTCGCCACCACCGCGCCGATGCCGACGAAGGTCAGGCCTTCGCCGATGGAATGCGCGGTGCTCCAGATGCCGTAGGTGCGCCCACGCTCGCGGTTCGAATACCACGCCGTCATCGCCACCACCCCGCCGGGGGCGCCGAAACTCTGGAACCAGCCGTTCAGGCCCCAGATGATCACCGCCAGCCACAGCGTGGTGACGAAGCCCATGGCCAGGTTGCAGATGGCGGTGGTCAGGAAGGCCACGGCCAGAAAGCGCTTCATGTTGGCGTGGTCGGCCAGGAAGCCGTTGGTGAGCTTGCCCAGCGCGTAGGTGAAGAACAGCGCCGAGCCGATGGTGCCGAGCTCGCTGGGGGTGAAGATGCCGGCATCCAGCAGCGGTTTCTTGACCACCCCCAGGGCCAGGCGGCAGGTGTAGATGAAGCCGTAGCCGAGGGTGATCGCCAGCATCACGCGCAGGCGGTGCTTGCGGTACAGGCGATCGACCTCGCCCTGGTCGGAGATCGCCGGCAAATCCGGCCCGGTGGCAAAGAATGTCAGCCAGCTACCCGCCATGTTGGTGTTCCTCGATGGGCCGGTGGCTTGCCGCCGGCTGCTTGCGGCCAGCCTGTCGCGCGTCGCGCGCCACAGGGATGGCGGAACCACGCATTCACATGGTCGGGATGACGAAGCTCGACTGGACCTCTTCGCCGTCGCGCGGCCAACGCTGGGTGATGATCTTGGTGCGGGTGAAGAAGCGCACGCTGTCCATGCCGTACTGGTTGAGATCGGCGAAACCCGAGCGCTTCCAGCCGCCGAAACCGTGGTAGGACACCGGCACCGGAATCGGCACGTTGATGCCGACCATGCCCACCTCGACGCGGTCGGCAAACTCGCGTGCGGCGTCGCCGTTGCGGGTGAAGATGCTGACGCCGTTGCCGTACTGGTGCCGCGAGGGCAGGGCCAGCGCCTCCTCGAAACTTTCGGCGCGCACGATCTGCAGCACCGGGCCGAAGATTTCCTCCCGATAGGTCTTCATCTTCGCGGTGACGTGGTCGAACAGCGTGGGCGCCAGGAAGAAGCCGGCTTCGTGGCCGGGAATCTTCAGCCCGCGACCGTCGATCACCAGCTCCGCGCCTTCGTCCACGCCCAGCTGGATATAACCCTCGATGCGCGCCTTGTGCGCGGCGGTGACCAACGGGCCGTAATGCGCCCCGGGATCGCCGGACAGGCCGACCTTGAGCGCCTTGATCGCCGGCAGCAGCTTGGCGCGCAGGGCGTTCGCGGTGGCCTCGCCCACCGGCACCACCACCGGCAGCGCCATGCAGCGCTCGCCGGCCGAGCCATAGGCCGCGCCCATGAGATCGGCGACGACTTGGTCCAGGTCGGCATCCGGCATGACGATGCCGTGGTTCTTGGCCCCGCCCATGCACTGCATGCGCTTGCCGTGGCTGGCGCCGGCGGCATACACCGCCTGCGCCACATCCGACGAGCCGACGAAGCTCACGGCCTTGATCTGCGGGTGCGCGACGATGGCGTCGACCACCTCCTTGTCGCCGTTCACCACGTTGAGGATGCCAGGTGGCAGGCCGGCTTCCAGCATCAGTTCGGCGAGCCGGAGCGAAGTCGACGGGTCGCGGTCGGAAGGCTTCAGGATGAAGGCGTTGCCGGTGGCGATGGCCGGGCCGAACATCCACATCGGGATCATCGCCGGGAAGTTGAACGGGGTGACCCCGGCCACCACGCCCAGGGGTTGGTAAGCCGTATAGACGTCGATGTGCGGTCCCGCGCCCTGGGTATATTCGCCCTTCTGCAATTGCGGGATGCCGCACACAAACTCGATCACCTCCAGGCCGCGTTGCACGTCGCCGTGCGCGTCGGAGAGCACCTTGCCGTGCTCGCTGGCGAGCAGCGCCGAGAGCTCCTCCTTGTGGGCCTCGAGCAGACGCACGAACTCCATCATCACCCGCGCGCGGCGCTGCGGGTTGACCGCCGCCCAGGCCGGTTGCGCGGCGGCAGCGCTCTGTACCGCCAGGTCCAGCTCGGCGGCGTTGGCCAGCGCCACGCGGGCCTGCACCTTGCCGGTATTCGGGTCGAAGACGTCGCCGTGCCGACCCGAACTGCCGGTGACGAGCTTGCCGTTGATGAAGTGTTCGATGTTGCGCATGGCTCACTCCTTGGATGTGTTGGCTTGTCGAGCGATCCAGTCGTGCGCCGGGTCGTTGTGGAACAGCCATTGCCGGCGCGGGCCGGCCATGACGTTGAGGTAGTACAGGTCGTAGCCGTGCGCGGCGCCGACCGGGTGGTAGCCGCGCGGCACCAGCACCACGTCGCCGTCTTCCACGCACAGGGTCTCGTCGAGCGTGCGGTCGTCGGTGTACACGCGCTGGAAGGCGAAGCCCTGCGCCGGGTTGAGCCGGTGGTAATAGGTTTCCTCCAGCGCGGTTTCCGTGCCCGAGGTGGCGGTGTCGTGCTTGTGCGGTGGGTAGCTCGACCAGTTCCCGCCCGGGGTGATCACCTCGACCACGAGCAGGCTGTCGGCGGCCTCGGTCTGCGGCAGGATGTTGCGCACGTAGCGGGTATTGGTGCCGATACCGCGCACCTCGCGGCTCATGGCCGATTCGGCAATCGGGCGCGGCTGACCATGCGCCGCACCCGGTGCGCTGCACACGGCCAATTCCACCGGCCCGCTGGCGGTGACCGTGTAGGACGCGCCGGCCGGCACATAGACGGCGCCTGGCGAGCGGTCGTCGAAGGCGCTGCTGCGGCCGCCGATGTGCGCGTAGTGCTGCCCGGCGGCGTCGATGTCGGCCAGGCCGGAAATCAGCACCAGGCACACTTCACGTCCCGCTTCGCCGCCTGCATGGCGCTGGCCGGCGGCCAGCTTCACCACGCGGAAGCCGACGTGCTTCCAGCCCGCGCTGGCCGGCGTCACTTCGAGTACCGTGCCGTCGGCAGCCGGCGCGTGCGGGCGGACGCGCAGACTGGTCATCAGTGCAGCCCTGCGTCGGCAGCGCAGCGGCGCAGCGTGTTCAGCCCGAGCTCGGCGTAGGTGCGCGGATCGGCCAGGGCGGGATCCTGCTCGGCCTCGATCACGATCCAGCCGCTGTAGTGGATCTTCGCCAGCGCCGCCATGATCGCCGGGTAATCCAGCTCGCCGTCGCCGGGCACGGTGAACATGCCGGCCAGCACGCCATCGAGGAAGCTCGAACCGCTTTCACGCACCCTGGCAAAGACGTCCTGACGCACGTCCTTGCAGTGCACGTGGGCGATGCGTTCCGGGTGGGCGGCGATGACCTCGGCCGGGTCGATGCCGCCGAGCGCGGCATGCCCGGTATCCAGGGTCAGGCCGACCGCCGCGCCGGTGTGGGCGATGAACGCCTCCAGATCCTGCGGGCGCTCGACCACCGTCCCCAGGTGGTGGTGGTAGGCGAAGCGGATGCCCTGGCCCTGGATGTAGTCGGCGACCTCGGTCATGCGTTGACCGAAGCGCGTCCATTCGTCGGGCGCAAGGCGCGGCGAGTGCGCCAGGCTGGTATCGCGTCGGCCGTGGATGGCGTTGCTGGTTTCGGCGAACACGAACACCGTGCTGCCCATGGCCTTGAGCAGGGCCAGGTGCGGCTGCAGCGCGGCAATTTCGGCTTTCGCGGATTGCGCCAGCAGCGAACCGCTGTACCAACCGCCGATCAGGTCCAGGTGATGCTGCGCGAGCAGGGGCTTGAGCGTGGCCGCGTCGCGTGGAAACTTGCCGCCCAGCTCGACGCCCGCAAAGCCCAGTTGCTGGATGTCGGTGAGGATGCTCTCCAGCGGCGTGTCACCGCCGAGCTCAGGCATGTCGTCGTTGGCCCAGGCAATCGGGCTGACTCCAAAACGGATACTCATGACAGATTCTTCTTGTGCTGGATGCCCCGTTCGTAGGCGCGGCGCGCGGCGTCGACCTCGGGGCGGGCGGAAACTTCAGGTACGGCCACGTTCCACCACCAGCCGCCGGCGTCGGTGGTCTGGCGCGGATCGGTGTCGATGACCACCACATAGCTGCGCGGCGCGGCGCGCGCGCGGGCCAGTGCGGCTTCAAGTCCGGCGATGTCGGCCACGTGCTCGGACAGTGCGCCCAGGCTGGCCGCGTGGGCGGCAAAGTCGATGGCCGGCAAGGTCACGTGCCGGGCATCGGCCAGCAGGTTGTTGAACGCGGCGCCGCCCGTAGCGTGCTGCAGGCGGTGGATGCAGCCGAAGCCGCCGTTGTCCAGCACCACCACGATGAGCTTCTGGCCCAGCAGCACCGAAGTGGCCAGCTCGGAGTTCAGCATCAGGTAGCTGCCGTCGCCGACCATGACCACGATCTCGCGGTCGGGCGCGGCCATCTTCACGCCGACCCCGCCGGCGATCTCGTAGCCCATGCACGAATAGCCGTATTCGACGTGGTAGCCACCGGAGCGCGCGGTGCGCCACAGCTTGTGCAATTCACCCGGCAGACCGCCGGCGGCGCACACCACGATGGCATCCTCGCCCACGCTGCGCTGCACCGCGCCGATCACCTGCGCATCGCTGGGCCGGGTCGGTGCCGTGGGTGCGGCGGTCGCCGCGTCCACAGCGGCAGTCCAGACGGCCACCTCGTTGGCATTGATCGCCGGCGCCCGCCAGCCGGCCAACGCCGTGCCTAGGGCTTCGAGCACGGTGCGGGCGTCGCCGGTGACCGGCAAGGCGCCGTGCTTGCAGGCGTCGAAGGGCAGGATGTTGACCTGGAACTTGCGCGCGGTGGGAAACAGGCTGCGCGAGCCGGTGGTGAAATCGGCCAGCCGCGTGCCCACGCCTACCACCAGGTCGGCCCGCGCGGCCGCCGCATTGGCCGCGCTCGAGCCGGTGACGCCGATGGCGCCAAGGTTGCACGGATGGTTCCAGGCCAGGGCGCCCTTGCCGGCCTGGGTCTCGGCCACGGCCAGCCCGGTGGCGCGGGTCAGCGCGTCCAGCACGCCTTCGGCACCGCTGTACAGGACGCCGCCGCCAGCGATCAGCAGTGGATGTCTGGCCGTCTTGAGCGCGGCGACCAGCGCGTCCTGCTCGTCCGCGTCCGCGCCTGGCCGGCGCACCCGCCACAGGCGCCGCGCGAAGAAGGTCTCGGGATAATCGAACGCCTCGGCCTGCACGTCCTGGCAAAAGCCCAGCGTGGCCGGACCGCAGCTGGCCGGGTCGTGCATCACCGCCATGGCCCTGGGCAGGGCGTCCATGATCTGCTCGGGGCGGGTGATGCGGTCGAAGTAACGCGAGACGGGGCGGAAGCAGTCGTTGACCGACACCGTGCCGTCGGCGAAGTCCTCGATCTGCTGCAGCACCGGGTCGGGCTG
>JAFKMZ010000069.1 GCA_017305055.1 Lysobacterales bacterium | reverse complement strand
CGTGCTGGAGCGGGATGCGCAGCCGATCCTGCTGATCGATTGCGGGCCGGGCACCGTGGCACGCTATCTGGCCGCCTACGATGTCCTGCCGCAGGCGTTGTTCATCACCCACACCCATCTCGACCATGTCGGCGACATGGAGCAGCTGTTTTCGCGCTTGTGGTTTGCCGACAAACCGCACGCAGGCCTCAAGGTGTTCGTGCATGCCGGCGTGTTGTCCTGGCTGCATGCGCGGGTTGCGGACTACCCGGGTGCTGTCGCCGAGGGCGGGGTGAACTTCTGGGAGGCGTTCCAGCTCGTGCCGTGCACCCGCGGCTTCTGGCTGGACGGATACTGGTTCGACTTGTTTGCCACCCGCCACCACGTGCCCGGCACCTCATACGGGTTGGCGCTGCAGGGTTGTCTGGCCTATACCGGGGACACGCGGCCGATTCCGGAGATACTCAGGCTGCGCGCGGCGCATGGCGAGCTGGTGGCGCATGATTGCGGCTTGCTGGCGAACCCGTCGCATACGGGTGTGGACGACCTGGTGCGCGAGTACCCGCCGGAGCTGCGCTCGCGCCTGCTGCTGTACCACTACGCGAACGCCGGGGCTGGAGCCGCGATGGCCGAGCGGGGCTATCGGGTAGCACTCGCTGGGCAGCAGATCACCTTGCCGGCTCCTGCTCCACCGCGCGCGGATGCCGGTTGAAGCGGCCCGGTTTCGCTTGCCCGTACTTCGGCCTCCCGCTATCCTTCCCGGTTCGCGTCGGCCCATTCGCTCGATCGGGCAGCCAGCGTTTCCAGCGGCCGTGCTGTGGTCTGGTCCGGTGCTGCAAGTTGCGATAAAGGTTTTGTGCGTGTGGAGAGGTGTCCGAGTGGTTGAAGTATGGGCACCACTGGAGTTGTGTATACGGCTTATCCCCGTATCGCGGGTTCGACGAATTCGTCGGGAACGAATTCGGACAACCGCAGGTTGGCCCCGAGCGACAGCGAGGGGTGAGGCCCAGGAGGGGCCGAACAATCCCGCCCGGTGCTGCAAGTTGCGATAAAGGTTTTGTGCGTGTGGAGAGGTGTCCGAGTGGTTGAAGGAGCACGCCTGGAAAGTGTGTATACGGCTTATCCCCGTATCGCGGGTTCGAATCCCGCCCTCTCCGCCATTACTTGATAAAAATCCCTGCTTTTGCAGGGCTTTTATTGCCCGAGCCAATCAACTGTCGTACACCCGTTCGCTTGCGTTGCCAGCAACGCCGCTGTGGTGCCCCATACAGGTCGGCAACGGCCATCAGGCGTGCCACCCGGTTGCGGCTGGTGCATTCGCCTTCGAACGCCAACCGCTCGTGCGTACGCGGCACGCCGATGCGACTTGCATCGCCCGCGGTTGTTCCGCTGTTCCAGGTCCGCGTGATCGAGCCTGGCCCGGGGGCACATCCCACACGATCATGCGGAGATTGCCGCTGCCGTTGTGCACTGTCGTGATCACCGTGCGCCCGATCACCGACAGCGCGACTTCACCGATCGTGCGGGCCTGTGGGTCGCTGTCGCAAATGCGCGTGACCTCGGCATCGGTCTGGGCGCAACGCCACGCGATCAACTCCAGATTCCCGGAACCGTTCCCGGCCGCGGTGAGGGTTTCGCTGTCATTGAACGCGTCGATGGCGAATGCCACCCTCGCCAGGACAATCCTGCTCTACCGCTGGACAAATCTGCAGAGGTCCAGAAGTCGTCGGAGGATCTACCCGGTCCCCCTCCACGTGGCCAAACACGGCCCGGTCGGCGGCCTCGGCCGGGTAACGCATTGCCGCCTTGCGCTTGCGCTATCTGATCGGTGAGGGGAGTGGAACCTCGCGGCCGAACTCCACGTAGTAGTAGACGAACTTTCCGGCTTCAGGGGACGCGACGCCCGCGTCTTTCTTGACTGCGTAGCCAAAGGCACCAAACCACCGCGTGTCCGGCTGTGCGAGCCGGACGTGGAGATAGTCGCCGAAGCGCGTCGGCGCAATCACGGGATTGCCCGACGCGTCCTTTACAACCTTCCCATCGTCGCCGATCTGCTCGCGAAGCACGGTTACGTCGCTCGCCTCGCCATACCAGACGACCCAGTCGCCGAGGATGCCGACGGCGTGGCTGCCGAACAACGTTGTACCACCGCCCCAAGCCAGCGAGATGCCGACTTCGCCGTCCGAGTTGGTCGCGAGGCTCGGATAACAGTACGCGTGATCGCCGTTCCAGATGGCGAACTGATCGACGCGCTTGTAATCCGCACCGATGTCGAACCGCACGACTTGCACGTGGGCAAACGCAAACCGTGGCCCACCATATCCGCCGTCACTCGCCGCCGCGGTCCAGGCGAACCACAGCTCGTTGCCGCGACGAGTGGCTCCGATGATTCGATGGTCCTCGCTGACCCAATCAGGATTGTCCGGAGCTTTTGCGACGACGTTGCCGTCACCGAGTCGAGGCCAGTTCAGCACTTCACGCTCGCGCCAGGCGTAGTTTGGATCGCCGCCCACCGACGAGTAGATCCGCATATGCGAATTGTCGACGTGCTGTGCCCAGTAGAACTCATTGTTGGTCACGTTCTGTGCCGGCGAGCCCGTGAGGGTATTTGCGTCGTCGATGAACCCGAACAGGAAGCTCAAGCCCTTCCCCGCGACCATGTCACCAAGCGGCAGCTCGTAGAACAATTTCCCCGTCCTGCCGACGAACACGTTGGTGTTGACGTGAAGAAAATCCCTGCCATAGGTCAGGTCGGGGAAATCCATCCACGACGTGCCGAGCCCAAAGGTATCCGGCGTGAAGTCCCATTGCCGCGTCCACGCCTGCTTGCCTCCGGAGAACTTCTTGAGATCGGCCTGGCTCGCGATTGCGATCTTCACGACATTGCGGTTGGCCTGCGTGCCCGAGCCTTTGAACGACTGGACGTACAGCACAAAACAGTCGATGGCTGGAATGTAGTGGATGACCTGATCACCGGCCCAGCCACCGTACACGATGTCTGCGGCGAAGATCTTGGTGAAGTCGAGGTCGGTGAATGTCCTGCCTCCGTCGACCGACAGCTTCAACCACAAGTTGCCCGACATCACCACAACGTCTCCGCCGCGCGCACCACTCATGTCCGGCGGCCAATTCTTTGCGAGCTCGGTCGCGGTGAACGTACGGAAGCCGACCGGGCCCGCCGCGCCAGGCGGCGTTGGCCCGGGACCGCTGCGGAAGTCCAAGGGCTTCGGCGTGGGCTGGCGCGGATCGATCAGTCCTGTGAACGACCCCAACGGGACACCCCCGCGTCCGGCATCTTCGTCGTGTCGGGGTCTTTCGACGAAGATCCAGGGATGGTGCTTTTCCGAAGTCCGCACCAGCGGAACGTAGCCGCGCGACTTGGCTGACCAGCCGTCCCCCCTCCTTGCTCCACCGCCCGGCGGGCATGGGACGTACTTGCATATGTCGTCGTCATGTTCCGCGGGCGGACAGCATTCATCCAACTGCGCAAGCAGCTTCGCGTGGCGGTCGTATTCCAGCGCAGCCGCAGGGTTCACTGTGCGATACATCTCGAAGAGCCCTGCCAGAGATGCGGCAATCGATTTCAGTGCGGCACCGTTTCGATGCACTTCGTTTGCGGTGACGCACGTCGTCCGTGCGATCCTGTCGAGCAAACAAGTGATCTGGTCGCAATCGCAATGGCTCGTCGGCTGGATCGGCGGACGGTACGGACTGTCGGGCGGGCCTTGGTCGCCGCTTGCGGGTTCCTGTGGCGTCGATGGCATGGGCTTGTGGTGCGGATCGTTATCGGATGGATTCATGACGTTTCCCTGCAAGGAAGCGGGTCATAAGTGCACGCCGTCAGGACAGTGCCGCCCGGCGAACCGGGGTCGAGGTTTCACTCACTTCGTCGAAGCGGATGCTTGCCCCATGCGCAGCCGCAGTCGAAGCCGAGCCGCATCGAGAAACGGGGCGAGCATTGCAAAGGCAAGGGAAATGGCCAGGCCCCACTCGGTTGATCCGTTGCCGCCGTCCGGCGCGAGGTCGAGGACGTGCTCGATCCAATCGGGTGTTGTAAGCGTCAGCACAAGGACGATAGCGCTCAGCACACCGAGGGCCATTTCGATCCAGAAGCGTGACGTCAAAGCCCCGGACTTCCCAATGGCCGCGGCCGGCGGTCGCATCTCAACCTGCAACAGGTCTTGGCTTTCATCGGTCATGACTTTTGCCCCCTCTGCCTGAATGCAACCAAGCAACCCTCGAGCCGCCGAATGAGCGGACCCGCAGGCCTCATTCAAGTCGCGCAGGCTCAACCAGGATTGCCGATACGGCATCCGGCGTTCGGTTCCCCTGAACATGCACGGCTTGCCTGGAGCCGTTCGTTGCGCTGGTCGGGGAATGGATTGCCGGGGAAATCCGCACTTGCGGCTGCGAATGGATACGTCGGTTCAACGATCGGAGGTTTTTGGCCGCGGAAGCCGCATTTTGTGCCTGACGAACGTGACCAACTAGGACAATTCTGCTTGATCGTTGGACAAATCTCCGGAAATCCAGCACGTGTCGGCAGGTGTGGAGCGGGGCGCTGCCAGTCGAACGCGTCGCTGATATTCGGACGCAGTGACACCACCCAGCCGTCGGAACGCCCGCGAGAAGTACGACGTGTCGTTGAAACCCGAGGAATAGGCGACCTGCGAGATCGCCATGTGCGGTTCCGCAAGAAACGCCCGGGCCTTGGCAATGCGGAATTCCAAAAGGAAATGCGCAAAGGTGCAGCCCTGCTCGAGCCTGAACGCCCGACTGAATTCGGATGGGCTCAGATGGCAAAGCTCTGCGAGAGCGTCACGACAGAGGTCCTCGTCGAAGTGTCCGGCGATGTAGGTCACTGCAAGCCCCGTTTTGCGCGCAACCGAGGGCGGCCTTTGCAGGTGGCCAGCCGGCTCGATCAGGTCCGCCGGCAAGCCTTTGCCACGAATCGGGGTTTGACGTTCGGCTTGCATGCTTGCAGCCAATAACTCGATGCTGCGGGTCAGTATCCGCTCACCGAGCGGCTTGACGCGATAATCCCAGACACCTGAGCGGAATGCCCAGACGGCAAGTGCCTCGGAGTGGTACTCGGTGAACATCAATACAGGAAGCGCCGGGAATGTTCGTATGAGCATCGGAACCGCCCGCAAACGGGCTTGATCCGGGTAATCGAACTCGATGCATGCGATTTGGGGGCGGAACTGCCGAATCGTTCCAGGGACGCTTTCGAACCGGTCGACCCGTGCTACTTCATAAGCTGCGGGTACTGACTGCAAGAGCCCGCGAACGGACGATTGCCCGCACAGGTCGATCCACAGGAGTCGAACAGTGCCCATAGACACACCAGGCAGTTTGTCGATAGCGCGGATACCACGGCTCGGTGCCATTGTGCCACCTGGAACGGGACTCATGAGCGCCTTTGCCTTCAAAGCCTCACATGGCTTGGCGTGGGGGCGGGACCGCGGGTTCGCACACTGGCGCCAAGGTTCGACATGGGCCAGCGCGGATGGCCAGGGGCACGCAATCCGGGGACACGCACGCACCTCCCGTCGGCTTGCGGAATGAGGGCGAACAACAGAGAATAGCCAGCTGGCGGACGCTCTTTCCGTCGTTTGCCGATGTCTTGCCGGCAGACAGGCTGGTGTCGTATCCAGGCGGCTACGCCATGACGTTCACGGTGGCCCCGTCGGTCCCCCCGCGACGATAGTTCGTGAACTCCGCCAGGTCCGGAAGGAAGCAACGGCAGCGAATGATTCGGGTGCCGGGGTGTGGCTGGCGGGGCCGCCTCCATCTTCGGGCTCGCCCCATGGCGGGCACACGACCGGGCAGGGCTCTACAGTCCGCGCAGCTCGATCCCTTCCCGGTCCACGCGTAACACCGACCCATGCTGGTACCAGTCGCCCAGCACGATGCGCTGCGCCTGGCGTCCATCGAGATCGAGCGTATGGACCGCCGGACGGTGGGTATGGCCGTGGATCAGACGGGTGACGCCGTGCCCGCGCAGGGCGCCGGCCACGGCCCCGGCGTTGACGTCCATGATGCTTTCGCTGGTGCTGCCGGTATGGCTGCGACTGGCATCGCGGGCCTTGGCCGCAAACGCGCGGCGCGCTGCCAGGGGTATGGCCAGGAACTGCGCCTGCCATGACGCCTGGCGTACCTCGTTGCGCCAGGCCTGGTAGGCGAGGTCGTCGGTACACAACGAGTCACCATGCATGAGCAGGGTCGGCGTGCCGCCGATGTCGTGCACCACGGCGTCATCGAGCAGGGTGAAGCCGGCGCGCTCGGCGAATTCCTCGCCGAGCAGGAAGTCGCGGTTGCCCACCATGAAATACACCGGTACCCCGGCATCACGCACTGCGCGGGTGGCGGCGGCGATGCGCCCAGGCAATTCCGCGTCGTCGTCGTCGCCGATCCAGGCCTCCACCAGGTCGCCAAGGATGTACAGGGCCTGCGCACTGCGCACCTCGTCGCTGGCGAGATAGCGCTCGAACAGCGTGACGAGGTGAGGACGCGCCAGGTCCAGATGCAGGTCGGCGACGAACAGGCTGGCCATGGTCGGGGCCGTCACTGTCCCTGGTGGCCGCTGGTGGGCTTGGCCGCGCCGCTGTGCGTGGCGGCGGATTTGGCCGCCGCGGGTCGGGCCGTGACAGTCGCCGCCTTGGCTGGCGTGCCGCCGGCTTCCTGCGCATCGCCTTCTTCACCGACGACGTGCGCGCTCTCGATGATCACCAGCGGGTTGGGCACGTCGCCGGAGAATGGCCCCAGGGCCCTGGTCGGCAGGGCGGCGATCTTGTCCAGTACGTCCATGCCCTTGGTGATCTTGCCGAACACCGCGAAACCCCAGGTGAGACTGCTCTGGTTGCCGACAAAATCCAGGCGCAGGTTGTCCACCAGGTTGAAGAAGAACTGCGCGGTGCCGCTGTTGGGGTCGGTGCCGCGCGCCACCGCGATGGTGCCGCGCAGGTTGCTCAAGCCGTTGTCAGCTTCGTCGGGGATGGCTGGCCGCGTGCGCTTGGGGCGCAGGTCGCGGGTGTACAGACCGCCCTGCACCAGGTAGCCCGGTATCACGCGGTGCAGGACCGTGCCCGCATAGAAGCCGTCGCGCACGTACTGCAGGAAGTTGGCGACGCTTTTTGGCGACTTCTCCGGATACAGCTCGATGGTGATGGCGCCCTGGGAGGTTTCGAGCACCACCTGCGGCAAGGCCGCGGCAGCGGTCTTGTCCGGCTTGGCCGCCTGGGCCGCAAGCTGGTATGGCAGGCCGAGCAGGAAAAGGACGAGCAGGATCTTGAACATGGCGACCGGGCCAGTGGAATGCGTCCCATGATAGCGGCGATCGACTGACTGATCGCCTGGCGTTCGCCACTGGAGACAGGGAGGTCAGGTGGTCATGCGCGCTGCTCGCGCCTGGACGGCAGTCCGCCCGCGCGGGTGGACAGCTCCAGCTTCAGTCCCAGTTCGGCCAGGGGCTGGCGTTCCTGCAGCAGGTCGGCCTGGGTCAGCGGGTGTTGATCCAGCCAGTCGTGCGGCAGCTCGAGCTGCAGGCGATGACGGGTGGCGTGCAGCTGCATCGGCGGCAGGGATTCGGCGCGGCGTGCACGGCGGAACAGTACGGCCAGCCGCAGCAACGCGGTCACATAGCGGGCCAGCTGCCGGTGGCGTTGCGGCAGCGCCCGCACCAGGGCCTTGTCCGGCTTGCGCCGGTGCGCCTCGACCACGGCGGCAAGCAGTTGCTGTTCCTGGCGCGAGAAGCCGGCCAGGTCCGCGTTGCGCAGGATATAGGCGCCGTGGTGCTGGTGCTGGCTGTGGGCGATGGCCAGGCCGATCTCGTGCACCCGCGAGGCCCAGGACAGCCATTCGCGGGCGTCGGCGCCAAGCTGCCAGGCGGGGGCGACCTGGTCAAACAGCTGCAGCGCGGTGGCTTCCACTCGCCTGGCCTGGGCCAGGTCCACTCCGTAGCGGCTGGCCAGCGCATCGACGCTTGCCGTGCGCGGATCGTTGCCACCGGCGCGGCCGAGCAGGTCCCAGAGCAGGCCTTCGCGCATGGAGCTCTCGCACACCTCCATGCGCTCGATGCCGAGTGCGGCAAACGCCGCCTCGAGTATCACCACGCCGCCGGCAAGGATCGGCGTGCGCTCCTTGACCAAGCCGGGCAGCTTGAGCTTGCCAATGTCGCCCTGGCGCAGCAGCTCCTCCCGCAGGGCGGCGATCGCGGCGCCGGTGATGCCCTCCTCGCTCAGTCCGAGCCTGTGCACGATGGCGCCGATGGACTTGGCGGTTCCCGATGAGCCATAGGCTTCCTGCCAGCCGGAGGCGTGATAGTCGCCGGCAAATTGTTGCAGCAGCACGCCGATCTCGGTGGTTGCCCGTTCCCACAAGGGGCGAGTGAGTTTGCCGTGCGGAAAAAAACGCAGGGTGGTGGCGACGCAGCCGGCCTGCACGCTTTCGGTGTGCAGTGGCGCCAGGCCGCGACCGATGATGAACTCCGTGCTGCCCCCGCCAATGTCGATCACCAGGCGTGCCTCGCGCGAGGCAGGCAGGTCGTGCGCGGCGCCGAGAAAGATCAGGCGTCCTTCCTCGCGCCCGGAGACGATCTCGATGGGCGCGCCCAGCGCCGCCTCGGCACCCATCAGGAACGACGCCGGGTGCGCCAATTTGCGCACCGTATTGGTGGCCACCGCGCGCACGTGCTGCGTCGGCAGCCCGGCCAGGCGCTGGCCGAAGCGTGCCAGGCAGGCTGTGGCGCGGTTGCGCTCGGCGGCGGCCAGGCTGCCGTCGGCACGCAGGCCCGCGGCCAGGCGCACGCTGTCGCGCAGCCGGTCGATGACCCGCGGCTGCCCATGTTCCACGCGCGCCACCAGCATCTGGAAGCTGTTCGAGCCCAGGTCCACCGCTGCAATCAGTTCGCCGTTGCGGATGGGGTTCTGCTCGAGTGAACGCACGGCAATATCCGGGGCGGGCAAGGCCCTGATTCTGCCACGCCTGCGATGCCCAATGCCTGTTTCGGCCCCGTCCTAGGCACCAAAGCGACGCAGCAAGCCTTGTTGGGCGCTGTAGGGCGTAGCCTGGCCTGGTTGCGCCCGGGTGTAGCGGCCCTGGCTGTCCAGCAGCCAGGCCTGGGTGTTGTCGGCCAGCGCATTGGCCAGGGTTTCCTCGAAGGTGCGCGCGGCGAGCGCAGGGTCGGAGATCGGGAAGGCAATCTCGATGCGACGCAGCAGGTTGCGTTCCATCCAGTCCGCACTGGCGCAAAACAACTCCGGGTTGCCATCGTTGGCGAACCAGTACACGCGGCTGTGCTCGAGGAAGCGGCCGACGATCGAGCGCACCCGGATGCGCTCGCTGATGCCGTGCAGGCCGGGGCGCAAGGTGCACGCCCCGCGCACCACCAGGTCGATCTCCACTCCGGCCTGCGAGGCCTCGTTCAGGGCGTTCAGTCGCGCCATGATCCGCGCCGGCCGCCCCGCATGGGCGTTGGCGGTTTCGCGCTCGATACGCTCGATCACTCCCGGGTACAGGGTGAACGGCGAGTGCAGCAGCCGTTTCAGCCGGATGATCGGGCCCAGCCCGGAGAGTTGCTGGAATACCTTGTGTACGTCCTCGGTGATTTCCGGATCGGCGGTCATCAAGCCGATGTCGGTGTACATCCGGCTGTTGAGCTGGTGATAGTTGCCGGTCGACAGATGGACGTAGCGGCGCAGCCCGCTGCGCTCGCGGCGGATGATGAGCAGCATCTTGGCGTGGGTCTTGAAGCCCACCACGCCATGCACCACCTGCACGCCGTTTTCGTGCAGGCGTGCGGCCAGATGGATGTTGGCCGCCTCGTCGAAGCGCGCGCGCAATTCGATCACCACGGTGACGTCCTTGCCGTGCCGCGCGGCATCCACCAGCGGCTCGAGCAGCGGGGTCTCCTCGCCGGCGCGGTACAGGGTCTGCTTGATGCCCAGGACGTCGGGGTCGAGCGCAGCCTGGCGCAGCAGGTCGATGACCGGGTTGAAGCTTTCGTAGGGATGGTGCAGCAGGATGTCGTGTTGCGCGATCTGCTCGAACAGGCTCTTCCTGCTGCGCATCGGCTCGGGCAGGCGCGGCGTGAACGGGGCGAATTTCAGCTCCGGCCGGTCCAGCCAGGCATGGATCTGGCCGATGCGTACCAGGTTGACCGGTCCGTCGCAGCGGTAGACGTTGCCAGCGTCGAGCTGCAGGTTGGCGGCGAGCATCGTGGCCACGTCGTCAGGGCAGTCGATGCCGATCTCCAGTCGTGCGGCATGGCCGTAGCCGCGCGCCGGCAATTCCTGCTTGAGCGCCTGCGCCAGGTTCTCCACCTCGCCCTCGTCGACCAGCAGTTCGCTGTTGCGGGTGACCCGGAACGGCCAGGCGCCAAGCACCACGGCATCCGGGCAAAGCCGCCCGGCGTAGGCGCACAGCACCTCGGCCAGCAGCACGAAGTGGTCACCGGGTCCGCCAATTTCATCGGGCAGGCGCAGCAGCCGCGGCAGGCTGCGCGGTACGCCCAGCAGCATCGTGCGCGTGGCATCCCCGGGCGCGTCGGCAGCTCGCATGACGATGGCGATGTTCAAGGTCTTGCTGAGGATCCGTGGGAAGCGGTGCGCCGCATCCATCTCCAGCGGCGAGAGCATGGGCAGCGCGCTGTCTTCGACGTAGCCCTCCAGCCAGCGGCGCTGTGCCGGACTCCATTGCTGGCGGGTGGAGAAATGCACCTGGCTGGCCGCGAGCTCCGGCTGCAGTTCGTCGCGCCATACCGCGTAGGCATCGGCGATCAGCTCCAGCACGCGGGCGCGGATACGCCGCGCCAGCTCGGCCGGCGGAATGCCGTCTGGCCCGGGCAGGGCCTGCCCGCAGGCCAGGTAGTACTGCAGCATGGCCACCCGGACCTCGAAGAATTCATCCAGGTTGCTGGCCACGATGCTGAGGTAGCGCACCCGCTCCAGCAGCGGCACGCCACGGTCGTGGGCCATGGCCAGCACGCGGAAGTTGAATTCCAGCGCGGCGAGCTCGCGGTTGAGGAACAGGCCGGTGGCGGCCGGTTCGGCCTTGCTCGCGCCGTCGGCTGTTACTTCAGACATGACTCATGGACAGGTGTTCGCGCCGGAGGTTGCGCGCCTTTTCTGGCATCGCCCATTCTGGACCATGGCCGGTGCGCCTGCCATGCGCGTGGCCAGGTGATGCGCGTTGGCATGTCGCCGGCGGGCTCAGGCGCGCCCGGCAAACTCGCCAGTGAGCGTGCTCACCCACACCTGCTCGTCGACGCCGATGTACTCGGGCACCGCGACTTCGATGCCGGTCTCGAGCCGCGCCGGCTTGTTGCGCTTGGTGGCGCTGGAGCCCTTGAGCGCCGGGGCGGTCTCGACCACACGCAGCAGGACGCTGCTGGGCACCTGCAAGGCCACCGGGGCGTCGTCGATCAGCTGCACGTAATAGCCTTCGACGCCCTCGACGATGTAGCCGGCGTTGTCGCCCACCAGCTCGGGAGTGAGCACGTACTGGGTGTAGTCCTCGCTGTCCATGAACACGAACGCGTCGCCGTCCTTGTAGGAGAAATCGGCGGCACGGCGCAACAGTTCCATTTCCTTGAGGTCGTCATCGGCGCGCAGGCTGAGGTCGAACTTGCGCCCGCCGGGGATGGAATACAGGGTAAAGCGGAAGGTGACGTTGCCGCCACGTGCGGTCGGCGAGCTGCGTTCGATGTTGTGCACCTGGTACACGGTGCCTTCGTGCTCGATGACGTGGCCTTTTTTGGTCTCGGCGGCTTTCATGGTTCGGGTCTTGGGAAGGTGGCTGGGCTGCGAACACGGCCAGGTGCGGCCGGTGACGGACTTACTTCGGTTGCAGGCGTACCGCGCCGTCCAGGCGGATGGTTTCGCCGTTGAGATAGCGGTTGCCGAGGATGAAGGCCACGGTGGCGGCAAACTCCTCCGGCTTGCCGAGGCGGGAAGGGAAGGGGATGGAGGCGCCGAGGGAAGCCTGCAGTTCCGGGGTCATGCCGTCGACCATCGGTGTCCAGAAGATGCCTGGGGCGATGGTCAGCACGCGGATGCCGAAGCGGGCCAGCTCGCGCGCCATGGGCAGGGTCATGCCGACCACGCCGCCCTTGGATGCGGAATACGCAGCCTGGCCGATCTGGCCCTCGTAGGCGGCGACGCTGGCGGTGTTGACGATGACCCCGCGCTCGCCGTCCTCGCCCGGTTCGTTTGCCTGCATCAGCGCGGCACCGGCCTTGGCGACGTTGAAGCTGCCAATCAGGTTGACCCCGATGGTGCCCGCGAAGGTGGTCAATGGCATCGCGCCCTGCTTGCCGAGGACGCGGCCGGCGCCGAGGATGCCGGCACAGTTCATCACCACGTTCAAGCCACCCATGGCCGCGTGCGCGGCGGCGGCGTTGGTGGCGACGTTCTCCTCGGAGGTGACGTCGGTGCGGTAGAAGCGGGCGGCGTCGCCCAGGGCGCTGGCGGCCGCCGCGCCCTTTTCCCCATTGACGTCGAACAGCGCGACCTGGCCGCCGTGGGCCACCAGGTGCTGCGCCACGGCGTGGCCAAGTCCGGAGGCGCCGCCGGTGATGATGGCCTTGACCTGATCGAGTTGCATGCAGCTGTCCTTGAGAATCGCCTGAAGCCCGTCATCTTAGCGGAGCTGGCGCTGGTGCAGCTTGCAGTCCTTGCGGTCTTATCACACGATAGCTGCGTTGGATCGATCCAAGCCAATTGGGAACCCACTTGAATCGCCCGCATCGAATTACCCTCAACGACATTGCCCGGGCGTGCGGCGTGTCGCGTTCGACGGTCTCCCTGGTGCTCCGCGGCAGTCCGTTGGTGCATGCCAACACGCGTCAGCAGGTCGAAGCGGAAATGCGTCGTCAGGGCTATGTCTACAACCGCGCGGCAGCCACCTTGCGCCAGCGGGTGTCCACGGCAGTGGCCTTGGTCATCAACGATCTGTCCAACCCGTTCTTTGCCGATTTTGCGGCTGGCGTGGACGAGGTTCTGGGCGCCAAGGGCTACGTTACCTTGCTCGGCAGCAGCAACGAATCGCGCACGAAGCAACGCCAGGTGCTCGGGTCGTTGATGGAGCACAACCCGGTTGGGATTATCCTCTCGCCCGCCGAGACCAGCAGTGTCGATGAAATCGAGCTGGTGATCGGCAAGGAAACGCCGCTGCTGGTGTTCAATCGCCAACTGGTGGAAACCCAGCCGTCCGGCTTCAGCTATGACTTCCTGGGCCTGGGCAATCGCGCTGGCGTGCGGGCCGCGACTGAATACCTGTTGTCCATCGGCCATCGGCACATCGCCTTCTACGGCGGCCACGCGGATTCCAGTTCGTGCCGGGAGCGTCGGGCCGGCTACCAGGATGCGCTGCGTGCGTCCGGCATCGAGGTGAAAGCGGAGTGGCTGATCGAGACAACGCCAACCCGGCTCGACGCCCGCGCGCAGGCGGACGCGCTCCTGGCCCTCGAGCCTGCAGCGACGGCGGCCGTCTGTTACAACGATGCCGTGGCGTTGGGGCTGATGCTTGGCCTGACCCAGTTGGGTCGTCATCCCGGCAATGATTTTGCCGTGATTGGTTTCGACGACATCCCTGAGGCGGCAGTTGGCATTCCGCCGCTGTCGACCATGAACGCCGACCCGCGTGCACGTGGCCGCCAGGCCGCGGAACTGCTGCTGCAACGGGTCAGCGATCCGTTGCAGATGGAACGCCGCTCGGTGATCGTCGACGTGCAGCTGATTGAACGCGAGAGCACTTCGCCCCTTGTGGCCGCTCCCGCCGAGATGGCCGCATCACCACCAGGCTGACGCGCTGGGTCGCCATGATGTTGCGGCGCAGCGTGTGGTTTGCAGAAGACTCATGCTAAAAAGACAACGGGAATTTGGATCGATCCAAAACATAAGGCTCGGCGCAGGAAGCGACCTCGTCCATACCGTATCAGGCGCGTGGATGCTGGGTGAGCTGGGTTTTTTTTTGCAATGGGAATTGGATCGATCCAAACCGAATCGCCCACCATTCGTGGTCAGAGGGAGACCGAAATGAAAGAGGCATCACGTACGCGCGCCCACCACTCGTTGTTTGCCGCCATTGCCGTTGCCTTGGCCGCGTCGACGGTTCCGGTGGACGTTTTTGCGCAGCAGGATGTGCAGGCCCAGAACCTGAACACGGTCGTGGTTACCGGCTCGCGGAGCAGCATCCGCACGGTGGAGAACAGCCCCGCCCCGATTGACGTGGTCAGCGCGGATGATCTGGTGGCCACCGGCAAGGGTGACCTGGTGCAGGCGTTGCTGACCAAGCTTCCGTCGCTGAGCCTGCAGACCTATGGCAGCGGCCTGGACGGTCAGGTTCGCGGTGCGATGCTGCGCAACCTGTCGCCCGGGTACACCCTGGTCCTGGTCAACGGCAAGCGTCGCAATGTCAGCGCCTATACCAGTGACACCAGCTTTCCCGGACAGAACTACACCGACCTTGCCTTGATCCCGATGGCGGCCGTCGACCATATCGAAGTGCTGCGTGATGGTGCCTCGGCGATCTATGGCTCGGATGCGGTCGCTGGCGTGATCAACATCATCCTCAAGTCGAACACCAGCGGCGGCGTTGCCTCGGTCGAGGGTGGCAGCAGTTTTGACGGCGGCGGCACGCGGGGCAAATACGGGGTGAACTTCGGCCTGCCGCTAGGTGAAGGCGGGTTCTTCAACGCCACACTCGGCTATACGGACCAGCAGGAAGCGTCCCGCAACCGCCCCTATCGCGACACCTACCTGGTGTATCCGGCCATTGCAGCCGGTGGCGGCCTGACCAAGCTTTGTACCTACAACAGCCTGTGCCCCGGGACAACCGCCAATCCGGATGAAAGCAAGCGCAACGAGGTCAAGGACTATTCGTACAGCACGCCAGCGTACACCTTGAAGTCGGGTGCCTATAACCTCGAATATGACCTCACGAGTGCGATGACCCTGTATTCATTTGCGACCTTCAGTGATCGCCGCATGAGTACGCGCCAAGCCACCCGAACGCCGTATACCACGTGGCAAAGCAACCTGGGCCTGTACCAGAGCATTTATCCAAACGGATTCACGCCACGCGCGGTCGGCAAGGAGCAGGATTACACCGGTGTGCTGGGCCTGAAAGGCACGGTGGCGGAGTGGGACTGGGATGTCAGCTTCACGCGCAACAGCGACGATTACAAGGTCTACACGCAGCATTCGGCCAACTATTCCTACGATTATCCTGGCGGCCCGACCGACGTGTATTCGGGAAAGCTGGCCTACACCCAGAACGTAGGCAACGTGGACCTGCATCGCAGCTTCGATGTCCCGGCATTCGCAGAGCCATTGGGGCTGAGCGCCGGGGTGGAGTACCAGCAGGAGGGCTACACCCGTGGCGCGGGTGAGTTGGCGTCTTGGACCGGGAAGGGGATCACCGCCTACACCGGCTATCCGGCGGCCGACGCCGTTCACGGCACCAGGCACAGCACGGCTGCCTACCTGGGCGCGGCGACGAATGTCACGAAGCGCTGGTATCTGGATATTGCCGGGCGCTTCGAGGATCACTCCGACTTCGGCAACGTGTCCACTGGGCGGCTTTCCACCCGCTTCGATTTCACCCCGCGCTTCGGCATACGCGGCACCGTCAGCAACGGCTTTCACGCCCCGTCACTGGCCGCGCAAAATTTCCAGCTCACTTCGGATACACCGACCCAGCGCTGGATCAATGCACGCGTATCGTCCCCGGTGGCCACGGCATTGGGTGCGGTCCCCCTCAAGCCGGAGAAGTCGAAGAACTACAGTCTGGGCTTTACCTATTCCCCGGTCGACAGCGTGCACCTCGCCGTGGACGCCTACCAGATCGATGTCCGCGACCAGTTGGGCATGTCGACCTACGTGGGCTATGACGCCACGGATCCGAACCGGGTTGTCGACTACTACGGCAACGTGCTGAATGCACACCAGATGGGCGTCATTGACGGGCTGCTGGCTCCTGCGGGTTACGTGATCACTCCGAGCAAGGGCCTGTTCGTGAGCTACTTGCGCACGGTGGGTGCCACGCGCACCCGCGGAGTGGAGTTCACCGCGGATGGCAGCTTTTCCACTGACGTCGGGGTCTGGACCTGGAACTACGCACTCAATACGGTGCGCACCCAGGTCACCCGCGAGGAAGGAATTTCACCTCTGCTGGCGGACCTGCCGTATGTGGCACTGCTCAACCAATCGACCATCTACAACATGCGTTACCGGTCGCCGCGTTACACGCAGATCGCAGGCCTCGACTGGAAGTTGCGTGGATTCAATGTGGGCGTGAATCTTACCCATTACGGTCCGGTCAAGCGTCTGGCCAACAACTACAAGTACTCGATCAGCCCAAAGTTGATCACATCGCTTTACGGTGGTTATGACTTTGCAAATGGCTTGGGCCTGACCGCCGGGGTGGACAACGTCTTCAACGAAAAGCCGAGCAAGTTGCCGGCCCAGGCGATGAGCGCGAGCAACCGGGCCACCTATGCCTGGATGTACGACTCCGGCGACTCCATCAATGCCATGGGTGGCTACTATTTCGTTCGTCTCGATTATCACTTCTGATTTCGTGGTGGCAGCATGAGCAAGAAGAACGACGAACGGCTGGGCGTCGTCGACAACATCGAGCGTCGTGACTTCATCAACGGCGTGCTCAAGGGCTCGGTGGCGCTGGCGGCCTCCGGGCTCGCGCCGGGGGTGCTGGCATCCGCTGCCGGGATGTCGGCCCCAGCTGCAACCAGGGGCGCGGGAGCCGCGGCGACGGCGGCGACCCAGGGCACGTATCCACCGGTCCTTACCGGCATGCGTGGCAGCAGCTTTCCGGCCTATGTGGCCGGCCACGCCATGCGTGACCATACGCTGCACATCGACAAGGAGCCGATCGAGGACACGGGCGAGCAGTACGACCTGATCGTCGTGGGGGGCGGCATCAGCGGCCTGTCCGCCGCACTGTTCTACGTCCGTGACAGTGGTGGCAAGGCACGTACCCTTGTTCTCGACAATCACGATGATTTCGGCGGCCACGCCAAGCGCAACGAGTTCGACTTTGGCAACCGTACCGTCATATCCAACGCGGGCACGTTCGACATCTCTCCAGGCAGCGAGAACGCACGCAGCTTCATGCAGTCGATCGGCATCGAGGACATAGCCCAGCTCAATCGCGAGAACCAGGACACCTATTTCTACCAGCGCCTTGGCATGGGACAGCGGGTCTATTACGACCAGGCCACGTTTGGTCAGGATCTGCTGATGGATGACCCGGCGCCGTGGATCGAGTTCATTGCCCTGCACGATCCGAACGTGCCGCCGGACCAGGCCAAGCGCTGGGCTGACTTTCTCGCCCGTGCGCCAATGAACGAGCAGGCACGCAAGGACGTCTATCGGCTGTACACGGCCAAGGCGGACTTCCTGCCAGGCATGACGCCAGCCGAGCGCGTGGCGAGGCTGCGCAAGATGACTTACCGCGACTATCTGCTGAAGGTCGCCAAGGTCGACCCGATGGTGGTCAGCTACCTGCGCGACCGCACGTTCGGTAGTGCCCGCGGCCTCTCAGGCATGTCGGCGATTGCCGCCATGCGGCGGGGGATGCCCGGTTTCATCGGCATGGATCTGGGGCCGGAGTATCCGCTGCGCACCATCCCGAACCAGCCGTCACCAGCAACACGCAAACCCCTGCCGAAATACCACTTCCCCGATGGCAACGCGACCATCGCCCGCCTGATCGTCCGCCAGCTCATTCCCGAGGCCTTGCCCGGAAAGACGCTCGCCGACTCGATGCTGCAGCGGGCCGACTATGCCCGCCTGGACCTGGCCGGCAACCAGAACCGGATCCGGCTGAGCAGCACGGCGGTCCACGTTGCCAACAAGCCGGGTGGGGTGGAAGTCATCTATTCCCGCGACGGCAAGCTGTACCGGGTCCGCGCGCGGCATTGCGTGCTGGCCTGCTGGCACCATGTCATTCCCTACATCTGCCCCGAACTGCCTGATTGGCAGAAGGAAGCGCTGCGCTACCAGGTGCACGCGGTGAACCTGTGGGTGAACGTCTGGCTGCGCAACTGGCGTGCCTTCAAGAAGGCTGGCGCCTGCTTCATCAATGCGCCCAACGGCTATTACTCGCAGATCCTGCTCGAATGCCCGGTCGATATCGGCGGCTACAAGCGTTCGACCTCGCCCGACGAACCGACGGTGCTGACCATGCTGCGCGTCTTTGAGACGCCGGGCCTGTCGGTCAAGGACCAGTACCGCGCTGCCCGCGCGGAGATGTACGCCACCGACTTTGCGACCTATGAGTCCAAGCTGCGCGACCAGCTCACGCGCATGCTTGGTCCGTACGGGTTCGACGCTGATCGCGATATCGCCGGCATCACCCTCAACCGGTGGGGACACGGTTATTCCTATATGTACTCGTCGGTCTTTGACGAATTCCTCGACCGGGGCGAGCAACCCCCTCACGAACGGGCGCGTCTTCCCTTTGGCAACGTCACCATCGCCAATTGCGATGCTGCGGCCCGCGATTCGACACCCGACGCCATCGATCAGGCCCGCCGTGCGGTGAGCGAACTGCGCCTCAACATGCGCAACAGCGTGAGCTACTGATCGTATCGTTTCCGGATACCCGATTTGGCCCAAAGGGCGGTGCGCCATGCAAGGTAATAACAGCGACGTGCTATCTGCCGCCAACCTGGCGCGTACTGCGGTCGTGCCGCTGGTGCTGGTGGTCAGCCTGTTCTTCTTCTGGGGCGCGGCGGCGAGCCTGAACGACATCCTGATCAAGCAGTTCAAGAAGGCGTTTGAGCTTTCCGATTTGCAGGCCGGGCTGGTGCAGAGTGCGTTCTATCTCGGCTATTTCCTGTTTGCGATGCCGGCGGCGATGTTCATGCACCGCTACAGCTACAAGGCGGCCGTGGTGCTGGGCTTGCTGCTCTTCGGCGCCGGCGCGTTCCTGTTCTACCCAGCTGCGGAGATTCATACCTACGGCCTGTTCCTGCTTGCCCTGTTCGTGATTGCCAGCGGGCTGGCCTTTCTGGAAACCTCCGGAAATTCGCTGGTGATCATGCTTGGCCCGGCCGAGGGTGCGGCGCGTCGGCTCAACCTGGCGCAGGCGTTCAACCCGCTCGGCGCCATCACCGGTGTGGCGATCGGCTCACACTTTATTTTTTCCGGTATCGAATACAAGGAGCAGGAACTGGCCGCCATGGCTCCGGCCGCGCGGGACGCGTATCTCGCGACCGAGTCCATGGCAGTGCAGATGCCGTACCTGATCATCGGCGTGCTGGTGGTGATGTGGGCGGTCCTGATCGCGTCGGTAAAGTTCCCGGTGATCCCACGCACGGCGCAAAAGGAAACCGGCACCGGTGCGCAACTCCGCGAGTTGCTGCGCAACGGGAACTATGTCTTCGCGGTGATCGCCCAGTTGTTCTATGTCGGTGCGCAAGTCGGGGTCTGGAGCTACCTGATCCGCTATTTCCAGGATGTCATCCCCGGGACACCCGAGAAGACTGCCGCCAGCTATCTCACCTTGTCGCTGGTCCTGTTCATGTGTGGTCGCTTTCTCGGCACCGTGATGCTGCGCAAGGTGGCTCCGGCGTACCTCCTGGCCGCCTTCGCGTTGGTCGATGTGCTGCTTTGCGCGGTAGCCATCGCCTTGCCAGGCCATGTCGGGCTGTATGCCCTGGTCGGGGTCAGCCTGTTCATGTCGATCATGTTTCCGACCATTTTCGTGCTCGGCCTGAGCGGACTGGATGATGACCATCGCAAGCTGGGCTCTTCCATGCTGGTGATGGCCATCATCGGCGGCGCGCTGTTGCCGGTACTGATGGGCGGCGTGTCCGACCTGGCCGGCATCCACTGGGCCATGGCGGTGCCGGCGGTGGGCTTCCTGGTGGTCCTGGGATACGCCTTGCGCGCGCCGCGCGCGCTCCAGTGATGGCGTGATCGAACCCGCTGCCCGTGCTGGCGCGCCATGGGCCCTTTTGCTTACGGAGATCCAATGTCTGATATTCCATCAATCCTGCTCAATGACGGTCACCGGATCCCGCAGCTCGGACTGGGTATCTGGCAGGTACCCGATGCCGACACTGCCCGTGTCGTGGGCACCGCGTTCGACCTTGGCTACCGCCATGTCGACGGCGCGGCGGGGTACGGCAATGAAGAAGGCCTCGGACGCGCGATCCGTGCCTCCGGCCTACCGCGCTCCGAGCTGTTCATCACCACCAAGTTGCGCAATCCGGACCAGGGCTTCCACGAGTCGCTTCAGGCGGTCGATGCCAGCCTGGCCAGGCTCGGCCTGGATTACATCGACCTCTTCCTGATCCATTGGCCGTGCCCGCGGCATGGCCGCTTCGTCGACAGCTGGAAGGCGCTCATCGAAGCACGCGGCGCCGGCAAAGTACGCTCGATCGGCGTGTCGAACTTCCGCGCGGAGGACATCGACCGCATCATCGACGCGACGGGGGTACTGCCCGCGGTCAATCAGATCGAGTTGCATCCCTTGCTGCAGCAGGCCCAGCTCAGGGCTTATGGAGCAGCGCACCAGATCGTCACCGAGTCGTGGAGTGCGCTGGCACATGGAGGGGAGCTGCTGGTTGACTCCGGCCTCAAGGCGATTGGCCGCAGGCACGGCAAGAGCGTTGCCCAGGTCATCCTGCGCTGGCACATGCAACTCGGCCTGGTGGCGTTTCCGAAGTCGGTCACTCCAGCGCGGATTGCGGAAAACATGGCGATCTTCGATTTCGCGCTCGACGACAGCGACATGGGATACATGGCCCGACTCGATGCCGGGACCCGGCTGGGCCCCGACCCGGCAGATTTTGAAGACATGAGCTGAGCTGCGGCATGGGTACGCAGCGAGGGATCGCCTGCTTCGGTGAGGCCTTGATCGACATGCTGGCTGAGCCACCGCACAGGCCAGGCGCAACGCGCAGCTTCCGGCAGTTCGCAGGCGGGGCTCCGGCGAATGTTTCAGTGGCAGTGGCGCGGCTTGGAGGTCGAAGCAATTTCATCGGCATGCTCGGCCAGGACATGTTCGGTGATTTCCTGCTGCAGAGCCTGCAGGATGCCGGGGTGGCCACCGGCGGTGTCGTGCGTACCGATGCAGCGGGCACGGCCTTGGCCTTCGTGGCGCTGGATACGTACGGCGAGCGCAGCTTCAGCTTCTATCGCTCGCCGGGCGCCGACATGCTGTTCCGCATTCCGCATTTCGACCGGGTGACGTTCGGCGACATCAGCATGCTTCATGTGTGCTCGGTCAGCATGACCGAAGAGGAGATTGCGCAGGTCACTTTTGAAGGCATGCGTCGGGCTGCCGCCGCCGGCGCGATCGTCAGTTTCGACATGAACCTGCGGCCGATGCTGTGGCCGCGTGATTCCGATCCGGCGCCACGCCTGTGGCAGGCATTGGCGCTTGCCGATGTGGTCAAGGTTTCGCGCGAGGAGTTCGATTGGCTGTGCCGGGCGTCTGGCGGAGATGATGTGAAGGTCTTCGCGCGGCTGTGGCGCGGGCGACCCCGGCTGCTGCTGATCACCGACGGCGGCCGTCCACTGCGTTGGCGGACGCGGGGGGATACGGGAGAGGTGCCGGCGTTTCGGGTCACGATGCAGGATTCGACCGCCGCTGGGGACGCCTTCGTCGGTGGCTTCCTGTACCAGCTCGGCTGCCGGCTCGCCTGCGGGTCGGATTTGGACGCGTTCTGCGGCGACCGTGCGCAGATCGAGGAGAGCCTGCGCTTTGCCGCGGCCGCCGGTGCGCTGGCAGTGACCCGGCGCGGCTCATTTGCCGCGATGCCGGCTCTGGCCGAGGTGAATCTTCTGATGGAGGAGCAAGCATGACCAGCAGCAAGACGCGCGGCCCCTGGATCTGGAGCAGGACATGAGCGCTGCGGTGCCCGTCATTCTGTATGCGACGTTTACCGCCAGGTCTGGCAATGAGGCCGTGGTAGCCGATCTGCTTTGTGCCTACGCCGCGAGCGTGCGCCGGGAGCCCGGCAACGTACTCTTCCAGGCCTCACACCGGCTGGACGAGCCTGGATCGTTTTTCGTGTACGAAGAATATGTGGACGAAGCGGCCTTCCAGACACATCTGGCTACGTCATCCGGGAAGCTGTTCAACGCGAAGCTCGGTCCCCTGATCATCGAGCCGCAGTCGCGGCTCACCTTCCTGCGCGCCGTGTCGCCCGACATCAGGGATGGTGCCCGCCAACCGGCCTGAGGCGCATGGTCCATGGTGTTCGCAGCTCCGCTTCGGCCACGGACTACGCCGTTCCGCCCCAGGACAAAGTAGGTGCAGCATGGCTGCATATACGTCGCGCTCATGCGGGCTACCGCGACGTGGCTGGGTGAATGCCGATTCAGCCTGGTATGCCGGTGGACCGCTGGTGTTCAGGGATGATCGTTAGGCTTTGGCTTGCGTCGGTACCCGTCACCCGGATGGCCGTCGGCGCTTCTTCCCCTCAAGGAACCACGTCATGAAAAAACTTCTGGTTACCTTGGCAAGCAGCCTGCTGTTTGCTGCCACCGCGGTGACGGCGAGTCCACCGCAGCATCACGGCCGTCAGGATCATCAGGGACAGCAAGGGCAGCAGGGAAACGGCTGGCACGGCCGGCACCATGGCAAGGTGAAGTACCGGCGCGACAGACGCGGCATCCACGATGACCGCGGCCGCTATTACGTGGCGCACGACAATGGCCGGCACCTCGGTTGGTACAAGCGTGGTGGCCACCTGCCCAGACACTATCGTGCCGACCGCTACTACGTGACCAACTGGAGCGCGTACGACCTGCGTCCACCACCCCGCGGCTACCGATGGGTGCGCAGCGACAACAGCGATTTCCTCCTCATCGCCATCGCCTCCGGCATCATCACGGACATCGTCCTGTCCAATTGATGCAATCGGCTGCTGCCGGTCCAGGGGATGGCGGGCGCATGTCTGCGGATCGGGTCGCGTGGGAGCCGGGGTGGCAGAAGCCACCCGGGCTCCCGGCGAAGGTCCGAACAAGCGCTCTGGGCAATCGTTTGGACATTCCTACAGGTCGAGGATGTAGTAGCGGTCGCAGCCGAAATGGCCCGTGCCACCCATGCGCGCATCAATGGGCCTGAAACCGGTACGCCGGTACAGACGCCGGGCTCCTTCCATGCGGTCCACCGTCTCCAGGTAGCAGCGGCGGAAGCCTGCCGCGCGCGCGGCGTCAAGGCAGCGGTGCATCATCGCGCTGCCGGCGCCAATTCCGCGCGCGGCGGGCAGGAAGTACATCTTGCGCAGCTCGCAGACATCCTGTGGTCCGTTTTCCAACGGTGCCACGCCGCCGCCACCGCTCACCGCACCATCGCGCTCGACCACGAAATAGGCGCTACGCGGCTGGGTGTAGGCAGCGTACATGTGGTCAACCTCTGGGTCGTGGACTGCGAATCCGGGACCTCCGGCGCCGAACTCCGGCATCACGCTGCGGATGATGGCGGCCACGGCCTGGTCGTCCCTGGCCTCGATGGGCCGAATGGAAAATTCTCTGGACATGTCTGGTTTGGGTATATGTAGTGGGGACGTGCCGGGCTGCTCACGCCATGTTGATCCGTGCCTGGGTGACGCGGCTGGAGGTTGGTTTGTGCAGCTGCCCGGCCAGCCAGGCGCCGACCGCCACCAGGCGGTCCAGGTCGATCCCGGTGGGCACGCCCATGCCTTGCAGCATATACACCACGTCCTCGCTGGCCACGTTGCCGGTGGCGCCCTTGGCGTAGGGGCAGCCGCCGGTGCCGGAGACGGCGCTGTCGACCACGCGCACGCCTTCCTCCAGGCAGGCCAGGATATTGGCCAGCGCCTGGCCGTAGGTGTTGTGGAAATGCACCGCCAGGGCGGTCATCGGCACCTCCTGTGCGACCGCATGCAGCATGGCGCGTGCCTTTGCCGGCGTGCCGATGCCGATCGTGTCGCCGAGCGACACCTCGTAGCAGCCAAGCTCGTGCAGCCGCCGCGCCACGCGCACCACATCACGCACCGGCACTTCGCCCTGGTAGGGGCAGCCGAGGACGGTCGACACGTAGCTGCGCACGGCGACGCCATCGGCTCTGGCCTGCGCCACCACCGGCGCGAAGCGCTCGATCGACTCGTCGATCGAGGCGTTGATGTTCCGGCGGTTGAATGCCTCGCTCGCCGCGGTGAACACGGCGACCTCGCCTGCACCGGCGGCGCGTGCCCGTGCGTAGCCCTCCAGGTTCGGCACCAACACGGGATAGCTGACGCCGGGCGCCTGATGGATGCCGGCAAACACCTCGGCCGCATCGGCCAGTTGCGGTATCCACTTGGGACTGACGAAGCTTGTCGCCTCGATCGTCTTCAAGCCGGTTGCGGACAAGCGGTCGATCAGCTCGATCTTGGTTGCCGTCGGCAGCAATGTCTTCTCGTTCTGCAACCCGTCGCGGGCGCCGACTTCGACGATGCGGACGAACGAGGCGGAAGAGGTCATGGCAACTCCAGTCAGGATGACGGCGTTTCAAAAGACCGTGAGCAGCGCGGCGCCCAGCAAGCCGTAGCAGGTGAGGACCGCCCAGAACATGCGTGGCCGCGCGCCGCGTTCGACCCAGGTCCAGCCGATGCCGCATTTGGCGAACACCGTACCGCGCCACGCGGCCCAGCCGATGTACATGAACAAGATGATGCCGAGGATCTTGAATGCAAGCATTGGCGGCAACTCAGCGGCGCCGGGCCGAGCGGGCAGGATACGCTGCGGCGGCAACCATGATCCACGCAGGTCCATTCCCGGTACCGGCAATTGGAGGATGCTGGCCCGCCCGTTACTCGACGAACCGTACCAGTATCGTATCGGCCTCGACGAAGTCGCCTTGGGCGGCGGTGATGTCGGCAAGCGTGCCGGCTCGCGGTGCCTTCAGTGCCAGTTCCATCTTCATCGCCTCCATCACCAGCAGGTCCTGACCCCGTTCAACGATGTCGCCGGGCTTGGCTTTCACCACCACGATGCGGCCAGGCATCGGCGCCAGCACCTGGTTGCCGCCGGTCTCGTCCTCGGCGTGCCAGGCATACGCCGGGACACGGTTGAGACGCCACCGCTGACCTTCGGCATCGTGCAGCAATACCCGCTTGTCGTCCACGCGCAGGGTGAGGCGTTCGCCCTCGCCGTCAAAACGCGCGTTGAGCACGTCCTCGCCCAGCAGCGCACCCTGGACATCGCAGTCCGTGTCGCCCAGTCTCATGGTGTAGTGCCCGGCATGCCCCCATGCCTCGATCTCGAATCGCGCCTCACCGCGTGCCAGCGCGAGCACGCGCTTGCCGTTGCGGCCGATGCGCCAGGCGTCGCTCGCTGCCCATGGCGAGTGCGGATCGGCGGCGGACACGTGCGGGCACGTTTCGTCGTGGAGCAGGGCCGCCGTGGCCGCGGCGAACAAGGTGCGCGCGTCGGGCTCGTGGGTGCCGGTGACGAATTCATCCAGGTGGCGGTCGAGGTAGCCGCTGTCGATACGTGCCTCGACGACGGCGGGGTGGCGCACCAGGCGTTCCAGGAACGCGATGTTGGATTTCGGCCCTTCGATTTCGCATTGCGCGAGCGCGTTGCGCATGCGTTGCAGCGCCTGCACCCGGTTCGCATCCCACACGATCAATTTCGCGATCATGGGATCGTAGAAGATGGTTACCGTGTCGCCCTCGACCACGCCACCGTCCAGGCGCAGGTGCGCGGATGTCGGCGGCAGGCGCAAGGTCTGCAGTTTGCCCGAGCCGGGCAGGAAGTTCTGCTCCGGATCCTCGGCGTAGATGCGCACTTCGATGGCATGGCCACGGGAGACCACCTGCTCCTGCGTCAGCGGCAGCGGTTCGCCGTCGGCGATGCGCAGCTGCCATTCGACCAGGTCGATGTCGTGGGTGAGTTCGGTGACCGGGTGTTCGACCTGCAGCCGCGTATTCATCTCCATGAAATGGAAATCGCCTTCCTGGCCCACGATGAACTCGACCGTGCCGGCGCCGACATAATTCACCGCGCGCGCGGCGGCAACCGCGGCGGCACCCATGGCCGCGCGGCGTTCGGGGTTGAGGAACGGCGAGGGCGTCTCCTCCAGGACCTTCTGGTAGCGGCGCTGCGAGGAGCACTCGCGTTCGCCCAGGTGGATCACGTGGCCATGGCGGTCGCCGAAGATCTGGAACTCGATGTGGCGCGGGTGCTCGACATAGCGTTCCAGCAACATCGAGGCATCGCCGAATGCCGCCTTGGCGACGCGCTGCGCGGTTTCCAGAGCCTGGGGAAACTCGTCGTCGGAGCGCACGATCTGCATGCCCTTGCCACCACCGCCGGCGGAGGGCTTGATGATGAGCGGGTAACCCACCTCGTGCGCCTGCCGCGCCAGGAACGCATTGTCCTGGTTGTCACCGTCATAGCCCGGTACCAGGGGCACGTCATGCTTCGCCATGAGGTGCTTGGCCGCCGCCTTGGAGCCCATCGCCTCGATGCTCTCGGGATCCGGACCGATGAAGACGATGCCGGCGTCCACACAGGTACGCGCGAATGTCGTGTTTTCGGACAGGAAGCCGTAGCCGGGATGCACCGCCTGCGCGCCGGTCCTGCGCGCGACATCGAGGATGGCGTCACCACGCAGGTAGGATTCCGCCGGCGGGGCGCCGCCGATTGGCCAGGCCTCGTCGGCCAGGCGCACATGCTGCGCGTCCGCATCCGCCGTGGAATACACCGCGATGGTGTGGATGCCCATGCGCCGACAGGTGCGGATGACGCGGCAGGCGATTTCCCCGCGGTTGGCAATCAGTACACGCTCAAACATGCGGTGCCTTCGTTGGCTGGAGCATCCGGTAGGTTGCTCAAACTTAGCAGATTGGCTGTCGCCGGCGCTGCCGGCAGGCCGGCTGCGCTCAATTCCCGGCCACCCAGCGCGGCGCGCGCTTTTCCAGGAACGCGGCCAGTCCGTGCTGGCCTTCCTCGGCCACGCGCAGGCGCGCGATCAGCGCGGCGTTGGCGGTGTCCACGGCCTCCGTCTGCGCCTGGTCGATGCCGCCGACACGGAACGCCAGCTGCTTGGCCTCACGCTGGGCCTGTGGTGCCACCTTGGTCACCAGGTGCAGCACGCGGTCGATCTCCTCGTCCAGCGCCTCCGGGGCTACCGCCGCGTGCAGCAGCCCGATGCGCGCGGCGTGCTCGCCGCTGAAGACCTCGCCGGTGAGGAACAGGCGGCGCGCCTGGCGCACGCCAATGGCGTCGATCACGTACGGCGAGATCACCGCCGGGACGAGGCCGAGCTTCACCTCGGACAGCGCGAACTTGGCCGTGGTCACGCCGACGGCAATGTCGCAGCACGCCACCAGGCCCACGCCGCCACCGTAGGCCGAGCCGTGGACCCGGGCGATGGTCGGCTTGGAGAGGAACTGCAGCGTGCACATCAGCCTGGCCAGGCGCAGCGAGTCGTCGCGGTTCTGCTCCTCCGTGGCGCCGGCCATCGAGCGCATCCAGTTCAGGTCCGCGCCGGCCGAGAAGCAGCTGCCGTTGGCCGCCAGCACGACCGCGCGCACCTGTGGTTCGGCATCCGCCGCCTCGAGCGCGGCGGTCAATGCCGCGATCAAGCCGTCGTCGAAGGCGTTGTGCACCTGCGGCCGATTGAGGGTAAGCCACAGTACCGTGCCGCGGCGTTCGGAGAGGATCGAATCGGCCATGGATGGATGCTCCGCAAAGAACATCCATGATAAGCGCTCGTGTGGGCGGGTGCCGGACGGCCAGTCAGGCCTGCGTGGCACCGGTCGGATCACGGCCACGAAAAAGCCGGCTGGCGCCGGCTTTCGATGTTGCGTGGAATTGCGGCTGGCGGTCAGGCCAGCTCGCGGATCTTCGCGTTGAGGCGGCTCTTGTGGCGGGCAGCCTTGTTCTTGTGGATCAGGCCGCGCGAGGCGTAGCGGTCCATCAGCGGCTGGGCGGTGGCAAAGGCGGCGACGGCTGCGGCCTTGTCCTTCGCCTCGATGGCTTTGACAACCTTGCGCAGGGCGCTACGGACCATGGAGCGCGCGCTGATGTTGCGCAGGCGATTGCGTTCGGACTGCCGCACGCGCTTCTTTGCGGACTTGATATTGGCCAAGGTAGAACTCCGGAATGCGTTGTTGGGCCGGGAAAAGAGCGCAATTATGCGGCCTAACAGGCAAGTGCGTCAACGCTGCGCCATGCCGTCTGGCCCGGCCGGACGTGCCGGCCACCTGTCCGCTGGCCGGCACGGCTGGGCTCCGGACCGCATTCGCTGGCACACTACGACGCCGGAAGCGTGCCGTCATGCCGATCAGGGCAGGCTTGTGGACGAGGCGGTGCGCAGCCGGCCGCCGGAGCCTCGGCGCCACCTGCACCCAACGCCGCAAGGTCACACACACGCGCATGAAGTCTCCGAGCATGTTCCGCGGGTTGTTGTCGTTCAGCGCGATGACGTTGGTGTCGCGCGTGCTCGGCCTGGTTCGCGACATGTCGATCAACGCCGCGTTTGGTGCCAGCGGTGCGACCGACGCGTTCTGGGTCGCATTCCGCATTCCCAATTTCATGCGTCGCCTGTTTGCCGAGGGTTCGTTCTCCACCGCCTTCGTGCCGGTGTTCACCCAGGTCAAGGAGACACGCAGCCACGCCGAGCTCAAGCAGTTGATGGCGCAGGTCTCGGGCACGCTGGGCGGCGTGCTGCTGGTGGTCACCGCGCTCGGCATCTTCTTCGCGCCGCAGGTGACCATGCTGTTCTCGCCGGGCGCTCTGGCCGAGCCGGAGAAGTTCGCACTCACCGTCGATCTGCTGCGCCTGACCTTTCCGTTCCTGCTGTTCGTGTCGCTGACGGCGCTGTCCGGCGGCGCGCTGAACAGCTTCCACCGCTTCGGTCTGCCGGCGCTGACCCCGGTGATCCTGAACCTGTGCATGATCGGCGGTGCACTGGTGCTCTCGCGGCACATGCAGCCGCCGATCATGGCCATGGGCTGGGCGATCCTGCTGGCCGGCATCCTGCAGCTGCTGTTCCTGCTGCCGGCGCTGCGCGGATTGAACCTGCTGACCCTGCCGCGCTGGGGCTGGAACCACCCGCACGTGCGGCGGATCATGCACTTGATGGTGCCTACCCTGTTCGGCTCCTCGGTGGCGCAGATCAACCTGCTGTTCGACACCGTCATCGCATCGTACCTGGTGCTTGGTTCGCAGACCTGGCTGTCGCAGGCCGACCGTTTCCTGGAGTTGCCGCTGGGCGTGTTTGGCGTGGCCCTGGGCACGGTCATCCTGCCCTCGCTGTCGCGGCATTTCGTGGCCACTGATACCGACGGGTTTTCCCGCGCGCTGGACTGGGGCCTGCGCCTGGCCACCCTGATTGCGTTGCCGGCGATGTTCGGCCTGATGCTGCTGGCCAAGCCGCTGGTGGCCACGATCTTCCAGCACGGGCGCTGGCTGGCGCACGACACCGACATGGCCACCTTGTCGATCACCGCGCTGAGCTTCGGCCTGCCGGCATTCGCCCTGGTCAAGGTGCTGCTGCCGGCGTTCTATGCGCGGCAGGACACGCGCACGCCGGTGCGTGCGGCGGTGGCCTCGCTGCTCACCAACATGGTCCTGAACGTGGCCTTCGTGGCGTTGCTGTTCGAGCTGTGGGCGCCGCCGGCGCTGCGCAACCTGGGTTGGTTCGACGCGATCAGCCGCCTGCCGGGTCTGCACATGGCCCTGGGCATGGCCAGCGCAGTGGCGGCCTACGTCAACCTGTGGCTGCTGTGGCGCTGGCTGCGGCAGGCCGGCGTGTACCAGCTCCAGGCTGGATGGGCTCGGCACCTGGCCCGCCTGGGCCTGGCCTGCCTGGCCATGGCGGCGGTGCTGCTGCTCGGGCGCTGGTGGTGGCCGTTGTGGACCCACGGTGTACCCGTGCTCACCCGGTTGTGGCATCTGGCGATCCTGGTGGCGGCTGGCGGCGGGGTATACGTCGGCGTGTTGCTGGCGCTGGGCATGCGTCCACGCGACCTGCGCCCATTGCCGGCGCCAAGCCTGTCGAAAGCACCGTAAGGCGGTGCACATGATCGTTATACTGCCGCGATGATGAAGCTATCCAGGGATGTCGCGGGCCCTTGCCTGGCCCCGCGCGGCAGCGTGGTGGCGGTGGGGGCATTCGACGGCCTGCACCGCGGCCACCAGGCGCTGCTGGCCCAGGTCGGTCTGCGTGCCGAGGCGCTGGGCTGCACCCCACTGGTGGTCAGCTTCGAACCCTTGCCGCGCGCGTTTTTTTCCCCGACGCCAATGCCCCGTTTGTCCAGCGTGCGCGAGAAGCTGCGGGGCTTTGCGGCAGCGCGCATGGCACAAGTGCTGCTGTTGCGCTTCAATGCCGAGCTCTCGCACATGCCGGCGCAGGATTTCGTGCAGCGCGTGCTGCATGAGCGGGTGGGCGCGCGCGAGATCTGGGTGGGCAGCGACTTCCGCTACGGGCACAAGCGCCAGGGCGATGTGGCGCTGCTCGAGCGCATGGGTCCATCTTTGGCGTTTGCCACCTGGGTCATGCCGACGGTGCTGGTCGGCGGCACGCGGGTGTCGGCCAGCCGGGTGCGCGCCTTGCTTGCTGCTGGTGAGTTCGCCGGCGTGGAACCTTTGCTTGGCCATCCCTTCAGCATCGAGGGCCGCGTGGGCCGTGGGCGTCGCCTTGGGCGCGAGCTGGGCTATCCCACGGCAAACATCCCACTCCACGGACGGGTCAGCCCGGTGCAGGGCATCTTTGCTGTGCGCGTGGGCTTGGATGAGAATGACTGCCTTTGGCCTGGCGTCGCCAGCCTGGGCCTGCGCCCCACCGTCAATGCGCTGAGCGAACCGCTGCTGGAGGTGCACTTGTTCGATTTCGACGGCGATCTGTACGGCCGGCGCATGTGCGTGGAGTTTGTCGCCAAGCTGCGCGACGAGATCAGGTTCGATGGCGTCGAGCCCATGCGCGAACAAATGGCGCTGGACGCCCGGATGGCGCGCGAAGTGCTGGGCATGAACCCAAGCTTGGCTGGGGCATGAGGTGCACGGCCGCGTTGGCGGCCCGATATCACCCGGGTGTGCGCACCATGGGGAAGCAACGAATCACAGCGATGGCAATCAGGCAATGAGCAAGGACTACAAGAGCACCATCAACCTGCCGCAGACCGCGTTCCCCATGCGTGCCGACCTGCCACGCCGCGAGCCGTTGTGGCGCGCGCAATGGGAGCGTGAGGACCTGTATGGTCAGATCCAGCGCCATGCCTCGGGGCGCGACAAGGTCTTCGTCCTGCACGACGGGCCGCCCTACGCCAATGGGCCGATCCATATCGGCCATGCGGTCAACAAGGTGCTCAAGGACATCGTGGTCAAGTCCAAGCTGCTGGCGGGATACCGCTCGCCCTATGTCCCTGGCTGGGACTGCCACGGCCTGCCGATCGAGATTGCGGTGGAGAAGAAGTACGGCAAGGCCGGTGACAGGCTCGATGCCGCGGCCTTCCGGCAGAAATGCCGCGAGTACGCGGCCGAGCAGATCGACACCCAGCGCGATGGCTTCAAGCGTCTCGGCGTGCTTGGCGACTGGGCGCATCCGTACCGCACGATGGATGCCCACTACGAGGCGGACATGCTGCGTGCCCTGGCGCGGATCGTCGCCAACGGCCATGTCCTGCGCGGCGCCAAGCCGGTGTATTGGTGCTTCGATTGCGCCTCGGCGCTGGCCGAGGCTGAAATCGAATATGCGGACAAGTCCTCGCCGGCGGTGGACGTGGCCTATGACGCCATCGACGCCCGGAACCTGGCGGCACGCTTCGGGGTCGACGCCGGAGATGCCGTGGTGGCCATTCCGATCTGGACCACGACGCCGTGGACCCTGCCGGAAAGCCAGGCCGTCGCCCTGGGGCCGGAATTGGAGTACGCGCTGGTCGAAGGGCCGGCACGCGATGGTCGGCGCCTGCTGCTGGTGGTGGCCAGCGCGCTGGTGGATCAGGTGTTGGCGCGTTACGCCCAGGCCGCGTCCGCCGTGCCGACAGAGCCTGCTTCCCCTCTCCCTCCGGCGACTGATAAGGAGTCCCCTTGCGGGAGAGAGGGTGCCCGCAGGGCAGGAGAGGGTGCGGCCGAAGCGCGACTGCTTGACTCCGCCGAACCCTCACCCCCAACCCCTCTCCCGGAGGGGGAGGGGAGCAGGGTGCTGGGGCACGCCACCGGCAGGGCGCTGGAAGGCGTGCTGCTGCGGCACCCGTTCTATCCGCGCCAGGTGCCGGTGATCCTCGGTGACCATGTCAGCGCCGAGGACGGCACCGGCGCGGTGCACACCTCGCCCGACCATGGCGTCGAGGATTTCGTCGCCGCGCGCAACTACGGCATTGGCCTGCTGAACTACATCGGCGCACATGGTGCCTATCACGCCGACGTGCCGGATGCGGACGACCTGCAGCTCGCCGGCCAGCACATCTGGAAGGCCAATGACGCCATCGTCGAGTTGCTGCGCCGTCGTGGCGTGCTGCTTGCCCACGCCAGGATCGAGCACAGCTATCCCTGCTGCTGGCGGCACAAGACCCCGGTGATCTACCGCACCACGCCGCAGTGGTTCATCTCCATGGAGCAGCAGGACCTGCGCGCGACCGCGTTGACCGCAATCAAGGCTGTGCGCTGGGTGCCGACTTGGGGCGAGGAGCGCATCGCCGGCATGGTGGCCAGCCGTCCGGACTGGTGCATCTCGCGGCAGCGCACCTGGGGTGTGCCGATCGCGCTGTTCGTGCACCGGCAGACCCAGGAGCCGCACCCCGACTCGGTGGCCTTGCTGGAGCAGGTGGCGCAGAAGGTCGAGCAGGGCGGCATCGACGCCTGGTTTGCGCTCGATCCTGCCGAACTGCTGGGCGAGGAGGCTGCGGCCTACGAAAAGGTCACCGACGTGCTGGACGTCTGGTTCGATTCCGGGGTCACCCATTTTGCCGTGCTCGGGCGACGCCCGGAGCTGCAGCAGGGCGCGGCCGCGCACTACGAGGTGATGTACCTGGAGGGTTCGGACCAGCATCGCGGCTGGTTCCAGTCCTCGTTGTTGACCTCGTCGGCGATGTCTGGCCGCGCGCCCTACCAGAACGTGCTCACGCATGGCTTCGCGGTCGACGCGAACGGCCGCAAGATGTCCAAGTCGCTGGGCAACGTGGTGGCCCCGCAGAAGGTGATGGATGTGCTGGGTGCCGACGTGCTGCGGCTGTGGGTGGCGGCGGCCGACTACCGCAACGAGATGACGGTTTCCGACGAGATCCTGAAGCGGATTTCGGACGTCTATCGGCGCCTGCGCAACACGGCCAAGTTCCTGCTTGGCAATCTGGATGGCTTCGATCCGGCCAGGCATCTGTTGCCGGTGGCGGATACCCTGCTGCTGGACCAATGGGCAGTGCAGCAGGCGCATGACGTGCAGACGGCCGTGCTGGCCGCCTACGAACGCTACGATTTCGCCGAGATCGTCGCCCGTATCCAGAACTTCTGCGCCAACGAGCTCGGCGCGCTGTACCTGGACATCACCAAGGACCGGCTCTACACGATGCCGACCGACAGCCGCGGCCGGCGCAGTGCGCAGAGTGCCATGTTCCGCATCACCGAGGCCCTGGTGCGCTGGCTGGCGCCGATCCTGGCCTTCACCGCCGAGGAGATCTGGCACGCCATGCCGGATACCAGCGCGTCGGAGAAACGCGGCGACAGCGTGTTGTTCGAGACCTGGTACCAGGGCCTGCAGGCCACCCAGGCCGGACCTGAGCAGCGGCGCTACTGGGCGGACCTGCTGCGCATGCGCGAGGCCGCCGCCCGTGTGCTCGAGGGCATGCGCAATGCCGGGCTGCTGGGCGCCGCGCTGGAAGCCAACCTGGTGGTGTACGCCGACGACGCCCTGCTGGCACGCTATGCCGACATGGCGGAGGAGCTGCGTTTCTTCTTCATTGTCTCCGGATTCGATCTGGCGCCGCTGTCTGCGCGGCCCGCCGATGCGGTGCGCGTGGAGCTTGATGGCGCCGAAGCGTGGCTGGTGGCGAGCGTCAGCACGGCGGCCAAGTGCATCCGTTGCTGGCATCGACGCGACGATGTCGGCACCCATCCCGGGCATCCCGAGCTGTGCGGGCGTTGCGTGGGCAACGTCGAGGGCCCGGGCGAGGACCGCCGCTGGTTCTGATGGGTGGCAACGCTCGGGAGTTTCTGCATGACCGCCAAATCCAACGCGCTGCCCTGGTTGCTGCTTTCCGCCCTGGTCATCGTGCTCGACCAGCTGAGCAAATGGTGGGCGCTGAGCAGCCTGCAACCGGCCGGCGTGCCACATCCGGTGATCCCCGGCCTGCTCAACTGGACGCTGGCCTTCAACCGCGGCGCGGCCTTCAGTTTCCTGGCCGGCAGCGACGGCTGGCAGCGCTGGCTGTTCGTGGCGTTGGCGGTGGTGATCTGTGCCGCGATGGCGGTGTGGCTCGCCCGTACGCCACGACGCGACTGGCGCACGGCGCTGCCCCTGGCCCTGATCATCGGTGGCGCGCTGGGCAACGTGATCGACCGTCTGCACGCGGCGCAGGTCACCGATTTCATCCACGTCTATTTCCGGCAATGGAACTATCCGGTGTTCAACCTGGCTGACAGCGCCATCAGCGTGGGCGCGGTGCTGCTCATTGCCTTTGGCCTGTTTGCCGGCAGGCAAGACGGGCCCGTGCGATAATTCGCCACATCGCCGGCATGTTGGCCGCCCCCGATACTGCGCGGCATCGCATGCCAAGTCGACTTGTGAGGTAGCCGTCTGGACATTCTGCTCGCCAATCCACGCGGTTTTTGTGCCGGAGTGGACCGCGCCGTCGCCATCGTCGACCGCGCGCTGGAGGCCTACGGCTCTCCCGTCTACGTCCGCCACGAAGTGGTGCACAACCGGCACGTGGTCGAGCGGCTGCGCGCCGCCGGTGCGGTGTTTGTCGACGAGCTGCACGACGTGCCGGACGGTGCACTGGTGGTGTTCAGCGCCCACGGCGTGTCGCAGCAGGTGCGTGCGGAAGCCGAGCGGCGCAGCCTGCGCGTGCTGGATGCGACCTGCCCGCTGGTGACCAAGGTGCATATGGAAGTGTCGAGGCTGGGGCGCGACGGTTACAGCGTGGTGCTGATCGGCCATGCCCGGCATCCGGAGGTCGAGGGTACGCTCGGCCAGTGGAAGCCCGACCACGGCGGGGAGATTCTTCTCGTCCAGTCGCTGGCCGACGTCGCGCGCCTGGCGCCAAGCCAGCCGCAGCGCCTGGCCTACGTCACGCAGACCACCTTGTCCGTCGATGACACCAGGGCCATCATCGCCGCGCTGCGCGAACGCTTTCCGAACATCGAGGGCCCGCGCAAGGATGACATCTGCTATGCCACGCAGAACCGCCAGGACGCGGTGCGCCGCCTCGCCGCCGAGGTGGACCTCATGTTGATCATCGGCTCGGTCAACAGCTCCAACTCGAACCGCCTGTGCGAGCTTGCGCAGCGCCAGGGAACGCCGGCCTACCTGATCGATGATGTCGCTGATGAA
>JAFKMZ010000068.1 GCA_017305055.1 Lysobacterales bacterium | reverse complement strand
ATCCTGGAGTCGCGGCTGACGCGCCTGCGCCAGCAGCTCGGCCACCTGCACGCCTGAGGGGGTGGGCCCGGTCCGTGCCTGGACCGGGCCTGGGAGCGTGCCATACCAGCAGCCCGACCGGGCTGCATCAATGCCGCAGCATGCGCTGCAACAGGTCGGTCAGATTGGGTGACAGTTGCCCGCCTGCGGCGAGCTTCCCGATTGCCGCCCGCGCCGCCTCGCGGCGTACCGGCTCCAGGCCCTGCCAGTCGTTGAAGGCGGTGGCCAGGCGTGCCGCGATCTGGGGATTGGCCCGATCCAGCATGGCCAGTCGTGCGGTGAGCAGGCGGTAGCCCGCGCCATCGGCCCGGTGGAATCCGCTGGGATTGCTGCGCGCAAACGCACCAAACAGGGCGTTGATCCGGTTTGGGTTGTGCCAGGTGAAATCCGGGTCGTGCTCGAGCGCCGCCACGCGCTCCAATGCGCTCGGCCCGGGTACCTGCGCCTGCACGGTGAACCATTTGTCCAGCGCCAGCGGATCGTGCGCATGCCGCGCGCGAAACTGCGCGAGCATCGGAGCGGCCGCCTCGATGTCACTGTGCGCCAGCACACTCAGCGCGGCCAGGCGATCGGTCATGCCGGCAGCGCCGGCAAATTGCGCGGCTGCCAGCGGCCACGCACGATCCCGGTCATACAAGGCGAGCAGGCCCAGCAGCCGGTGCTTCAGCCGCCGCTGGCCCTGGCTCGCCGCATCCAGCGCGCTGCCCGATCCTGCGTGCAGTGCCTGGTAGCGTTGCTCGAGCACCGTCGCGCCCAGGCGGGCAGCCAATTGCCGGCGCAGTTCCTGGCGCAGCTGGTGGATCTGCCCGGGGTCCACCGGGGTTTCGTGTGCCGCCAGCTCGGTTTCGCCAGGTGGGCTCAACAGCTCGGCCAGCAGGGCGTCATCCACCATGGTGGCGTCGAACAGACGGGCGAGCGCATCGGACCATGCGTCCAATGCCTGCGTGGGCCCGCCGTCGCGCAGGTTGCGGTACGCGTGCACGGCGAGCTGCTGGCTGGCGTTCCAGCGGTTGAAGCCGTCGCGGTCATGCTCCAGCAGCACCGCAAGCTCCGCTGGGGTGGCCGTGTATTCCAGGATCACCGGGGCGGAGAAGCCGCGCAGCAGGGACGGAATGGGTGCGCCGTCCAGGTTTTCGAAGACGAAGGTCTGCTGCGCCGAGTCGAGCAGCAGCACTTCTTCGTCGAGGCCGGCGGCGGCTTGTCCCTGCCGGTGCAGCGGGAGCATGTCGCCGGCAGCCGAGAACAAGGCCAGTTTCACCGGGATCGGCAGATTCACCTGCGGTTGGTCGGCGCGGACCGTGGGCGCGTGCTGGCTGAGCGTCAAGGCGTAGCGGCGAGTGGTTGCGTCGTAGTCCCCTTGCGCGCGTAGCCGGGGCGTGCCGGCATGGTCGTACCACGCCAGGCTGGGACCGAGGTCGATGCCGTTGGCCTCGCCCAGGGCGGCCAGGAAGTCCTCCAGCGTGGCGGCGCTGCCGTCGTTGCGCTCGAAGTACAGGTCCATGCCGCGGCGAAAGGCTGCGGGCCCCAGGCGCCCGGCCAGCATGCGCACCAGCTCGGCGCCTTTCTCATAGATGGTGGCAGTGTAGAAGTTGTTGATTTCGCTGTACTGCGCCGGGCGCACTGGATGGGCGAGTGGACCTGCGTCCTCGGGGAACTGGGCGCGGCGCAGCAAGGAGATGTCCTCGATGCGCTTGAGCGGGGCCGAGTTCATGTCGGCGGCGAAACTCTGCTCGCGGAACACCGTGAGGCCTTCCTTGAGCGAGAGCTGGAACCAGTCGCGGCAAGTCACGCGGTTGCCGCTCCAGTTGTGGAAATACTCGTGGGCGATGACCGACTCGACCCGCCGGTATTCGTCGTCCGTGGTGCTTTCGAAATCCGCCAGCAGGCACTTGGAATTGAAGATGTTGAGGCCCTTGTTCTCCATCGCGCCCATGTTGAAGTCATGGGTGGCGACCACGTGGAACACGTCCAGATCGTAGTTGCGGCCATAGGTCTGCTCGTCCCAGCGCATGGCGCGCTCGAGCGCATCCAGCGCGTAGTGGCAGCGGTCGATGGCATCGGCCTGCGCCCACATGCGGATCTGCACCTGCCGCCCCTCGGCCGTGACGTAGGCGCGGTCGAGATGCTCCAGCTGCCCCGCGACCAGTGCGAAGAGATAGCTCGACTTGCGGTGCGGGTCGACGAAGCGTGCCCAGTGGCGGCCATCGGGCAGCTCGCCGGCGCCATCGGGGTTGCCGCCGGCCAGCAGCACGGGGAAGCGTTCGCGATTGGCGCGCAGTGTCACGGTGTAGCGCGACTGCACGTCGGGGCGGTCGGGAAAGTAGGTGATGTGGCGGAACCCCTGGGGCTCGCACTGGGTCAGCAGGAAGCCGGTCTCACGGCTGCCCGAAAGGTACAAACCCTCCAGCGCGGTGTTTGCGGCCGGGCGTATGCGCACACGGGTTTCCAGCACGCTGCCGTTGCGCACGCCGTGGATCGTGAGTCGCCGCGCATCGACCTGATAGGCGTCGGAGCTGAGCGCTTGCCCGTCCAGGGTGACGGCCAAAAGCTCCAGGTCCTCACCGTCGAGCTCGAGTGGCTGCGTGGGGTCGGTGCCATGCAGGAGCAGGCGCGCGGCGACTTCGCTGTGCTCGAAGTCCAGGTCGAACTCCAGCGCCACCTCGTCCACGCTCCAGGCCGGGGCCCGATAGTCCGCCAGGCGTGTCGGTGGGACGGGATCGCGGGTTGCTGTGTTCATGGGCCTTGCTTCGCATTTCGCCGGACAAAGAGGGCACAGGCTAACATGGGGTGTTCGGCCTTAGGAGCGTGGGCGGTAGAAGCCGTCCGGGCTGCAAAGCCCTCTGCGCGGTCCCGTTTTCCGCCGCTGCTTGACCCATAGAACCACTATGGGCCGGCGCAGCGTCGAAAAACGGTCCACGCGCATAGGTCTTTTCGCCTCGAACGTTTCTACCGCCCACACTCCTAACCGCAATGGAGAGGCTGCATGTCGCGATACGGCGCCACCCACGGACACATCGGCGCGCAACCGGTGGTGGTTCTGCAAGATGCGCAGGCGGGGCGCGAAATCCGCATCGCGCGCCGTGGCGCGGCCCTGCTGAACTACCGGGTGCGCGGCGCCGGCGGTGTGTGGCGCGACATTGCAGCCGGCTTCCGCGACGAGGGCGAGATCGCCAGCCACCCCGGTTCGCGGTTTGCGGTCATGGCGCCGTTTGCCGGCCGCATCGATGATGCGCGCTACCGCTTTGCCGGCCGCGAGGAGGATCTCCAGCCTGGCGTGACCGGCGCCAGCCGCGGTATCCGCCACGGTTTCGTGCGCGATGCGCTGTTCGATGTCCTTGCGCTGGATGCGGATGAGCATCGCGCCCAGGTCGTGCTGGGCACCTCGGCCATCCGGCCGCGGCCCGGCTATCCACATGCGATCGACCTGCGTGTGGCGTTCACCCTGGATGCGGGCGGACTCACCCTGGAGGCGTGCATGCGCAACGTCGGCGCCGGGGCTGCGCCGTGCTTTTTCGGCTGGCATCCGTATTTCGCCATCGGCGACGGGCCGGTCGACGACTGGGAGCTGCAGATTCCGGCGCAATCGCTGATCCGCACCGGCCCGGACCTGATCGCACTGGCCGGAGCGCAGGCGTATGTGGCATTGGACGATGCGCCGGCGCTGGATTTTCGCGAGCCGCGCCGCATCGGCCCGAGCATCATCGACCAGGGCTACACCGACGTGGAAGCCGATGCCGATGGCCGTATCCACACCCGCCTGCGTGATCCGGCGAGTGGCTGGGCACTGGCCCTGTGGCAGGAGCGCGGTGTGGTGCACGCGTTCACCGCCGACACCGTGGCGCGCGGCCAGCGCCGCGCGCTGGCCATCGAGCCGATGGAATGCATGGCCGATGCCTTCAACCGGCCCGAATGCGCGGACGCGATCCGCCTGGAGCCTGGCATGGAACGCGAATTCCGTTGTGGGGTGGAGGTGCTGCCGGCATGAACACGACAAACGACGCGTTGCCCGATTTCGCGCAGATCCAGGCGGCGGCGGCGCGCATCGCCCCGCACGCCGTGGTGACTCCCGTGTTGCGTAACGACGCCCTCGATGCGCTGTGCGGGGCACGGCTGGAGTTCAAGTGCGAGAACCTGCAGCGCGGCGGCGCGTTCAAGTTTCGCGGTGCCTGCAACGCAGTGTGGGCGCTGGATGACGAGCAGGCTGCCCGCGGCGTGGTCACGCATTCCTCAGGCAACCACGGCAACGCGCTGGCGCTGGCCGCCGCCACCCGCGGCATCACCGCACACATCGTGGTGCCCGAAGGCGCGGTGCAGGCGAAAGTGCGCGCGATCCAGCGTGCTGGTGCCGTGTTGCATCGCTGCGCGCCGACCCAGGCCGCACGCGAGGCGCTGTGCATCCAGCTGCAGCGCGAGACCGGGGCGGTGCTGGTGCATCCGTATGCCGACACCCGGGTCATGGCCGGCCAGGGCACGGTGGCACTGGAACTGCTCGGGCAGGTGCCCGGGCTGGACACGCTGATCACGCCGGTCGGCGGCGGCGGCCTGGCCAGTGGCGTCGCCATCGCCACCCATGCGCTGGAGCCGTCCATACGGCTGTTCGCGGCCGAGCCCGCGGGGGCGGCGGATACGGCGGCCTCGCTGGCCGGTGGCGCACGCGTCGCCGGGATGGTGCCGGATACCGTGTGCGACGGCTTGCGCACCCTGGTCGGCGAGCGCAACCTCGACGCTCTGCGCGAGCACCACGTCACCGTCATTACCGTCAGCGACGCCGAGACAGTGGCCGCCATGCGCCTGCTCTGGGAGGAACTGAAACTGGTGGTGGAGGTGTCCAGCGCGACCGTGCTGGCAGCCATACGCAAGTCCCCGGAGCTGTTTGCCGGCCACCACGTCGGCGTGGTGCTCAGCGGCGGCAACGTCGACCTGGATGCGCTGCCCTGGTAGGACCTCAGCCCGCCGTCGTTTCGGCCGCGGGGGCGCCCAGCGGGGCTGAGTGGGCAGCCGTGGTGGTGCCGGGCGCATGCCCGGACTCGTGTTCTGCCACATGGTCGACGTGGAACGGGTGGTAGTGCGCGTCAAACGACACCTCGCCCAGCTTCCAGCCGTCGAGCCGCCACACGGTGCCCCAGAAGCGGCGCAGCGCCACCCAGTGCAGGCCGATCAGGCCGTAATTGTTGTCGGCATCGACCATGGGATCGGAGACGCCGGTCGGGCGCGCCGGTTCGCCGTACAGCGCGGTGCCGAACAGCACGTCCCAGATCGAGAACACCTGGCCGAAGTTGCAGTTGTGCAGGGTCGGCCGCGCCGGATCGAGCAGCATGTGGTGCAGGCGGTGGAATTTCGGGGCGACCAGGACCCGGTCGAGGACCCGGCCAAAGCCGAGGCGCACGTTGGTGTGCGAAAAATTCTGCACCAGCTCGCCGAGCAGCATCAGCCAGGCGAACTCGTCCGGGTCCACGCCGATCACCAGGCCGACCGTGGCCAGGATCATCGACTGGATGAAGCCGTCGACCAGGCTGCCGCGGTCGTTGGTCCAGCAGCTCATCTGGCGCTGGCTGTGGTGCATGCTGTGCAGCGCCCACCACCACGGCAGCGCGTGCTGGGTGCGGTGCATCCAGTAGTACACGAAGTCGTAGATCACGTAATAGGCGGCGAACAGTGCGTATGGGTGGTCCTGGAACCACGGCACCAGGCTGACCAGCGCGAACGGCGAGGCGGGGCTGCTGGCATCGTTCCCGCCACCGCCAAACAGATGGCTGAACGGCATGAGCACGAGGTAGGTGAATACCGGGAAGATGCCGAGCAGCATCAGCAGTGTGTAGTTGCGGTCGACCAGGGTGAGGTTGCGGTCGGACCAACGCTCGGCGGGGAACCAGGTTTCCAGCGGGCGGAAGACCAGGCCGATGATGCCGACCTGCAGCGCGGCGATCAGCAGCGCGGCGGCAATGTCCCTGGGGTCGCCGGAGAGGCCGTCGAGGTGCAGCGCGCCGAGCAGCGGCACGACGGCGTGGCTGCTCAGCCAGTCGACCAGGTGGGACCACAACGAAGGGATATGCAGCATGGTGCCGATCATCTCGCAACCGCCGCACGATCATATCGCCGACCGCAAGCGGGGTGCTGAACGGAGTCAGCGCTGGCGCTGCGCGCCGAGTCCGCTGACCGCCAGCAGGGCAAGCAGGACCAGGCCGATGCCGACCAGCTCCGTCGCCGAGGGCCGCCCGTGCAGGACCAGCCAGGCCAGCAGCACGCTCACGATCGGCACCCCGAGGCTGGCGACGCTGGCGACCGTGGTCGACAGGCGCTGCAGCACCACGCTCCACAACCACCAGGCCACGCTCGAGGCCAGCACCGCGGCGTAGGCCAGCGCGGCGATGAAGGGCAGGCTCCACACCAGTTGGCGTTGCGGCACGGCCAGCGCCACCAGGCCCAGTGCCAGGCCGCCAATGAGCATCTGCCAGGCCGTGAGGTTGAGCAGGCTGGGCGCATGACGCTGGAGCAGGCGCTTGGTCAGCACGGTGCCGCCGGCCCAGGCCAGGCCGCCGGCGATCGCCAGCGTCGTGCTGAGCGCGGTACCCGTGCCGCGCCACGGCTCGATGATGCACAGCAGGCCACCGGCCGCCAGCAGCAGTCCCCACCATTGGCGTGGGGACGGCCGCTCCTGCAGCAGCCACCAGGCCAGCAGCACGGCCCAGAACGGCATGGTGTAGGCCAGCAGGGCGACGTGCCCGGCACCGCCGCCGAGCAACGCCCACTGCTCCAGGCCCTGGAACGCGGCGGTCTGCAGCAGGCCGATGAGGATCGTCGGCAACAGCGGCGGCGGGCGCAGCGATTGCCGGGTGGCCAGCAGGGCAGCGAACAGGACCGCGGCACCCAGCAGGTAGCGCAGGGCGGCAAAATCCAGCGGGCCGGCGTAGGCCAGTGCCTGCTTCATGACCACCCAGCTGTAGGCCCAGATCAGGATGGTGAGCGCCAGCGCCATGAGTGCGCCGCGTTGCTGGGACAGCTTGGATGGCATGGGAGCGGGGGGGCGGCGAAACCAGGCAGTCTAGCTGCGTGCATCGGCGCGTGCCGTTACCATGGGTGCATGCCGCGCGCCCTGCCATCGAGTCCCGTCGACCTGCCTCGCTGCGCCTGGGCCGGCGATGACGCACAGATGCAGGCCTACCACGACCAGGAGTGGGGCACGCCGTTGCACGACGACCAGCGCCTGTTCGAGTTCCTGGTGCTGGAAGGTGCACAGGCCGGCTTGTCGTGGCGCACCGTGCTGGCCAAGCGCGAACGCTACCGCGAGGTGTTCCACCAGTTCGACATCGCCGCCGTGGCGCGCATGACCGACCGCCAGCTGGAGCGGCTGCTGCTCGACCCGGGCATCATCCGCAACCGGCTCAAGGTGTTTTCCGCGCGGGACAATGCCCGCGCCGTGCTGCGCATCGCGACCGAATTTGGCAGTCTGGACGCCCACCTCTGGTCGTTCGTCGATGGCCAGCCCCGGCGCAACCATTGGCGTGGTCCGGATGCAGTACCGGCCAGCACGCCTTTGTCCGACCGCATGAGCAAGGACCTGCGCCAACGCGGCCTGCGCTTCGTGGGCAGCACCATCTGCTATGCGTTCATGCAGGCCACGGGCATGGTCGACGACCACCTCGTCGGCTGCTTTCGGCATGCCCCGGCCTGAGTCGCAGCGCGCGACCAGGCCGTGACTGCTGGCACTGTCCGCCTGCGCGCAGGCGGTGGAACATCGGCTGGTCTCACCGGGGGAGGTGTGCGATGCAACGACGTCTGGAATCGCTTTTCATCGTGCTGCTGCTGTTTTGTGGCTCGGCGGCACTGGCCCACGCGGCGGAGCGGGCGCCCGCCACGCACGGTTTCACGCTCGGGCAGGTGCTGGCCTATCCGTTTCCGCTCGGACTGTCCGCATCGACGGCAGGCAACCGCATCGCCTGGGTCCTCGACCTGAACGGGGTGCGCAACGTGTGGGTGGCGCAAGGTCCCGACTTCAAGCCGCGCCAGGTCACCCGGTTCACGCAGGACGACGGCCAGGAGATAACCCAGCTCACCTTTGCGCCGGATGGCGACGAGCTGGTCTTCGTGCGCGGTGGCGACCACGACGCCAACTGGGAGGACAAGCTGGTCCCCGATCCGTCGTCCGCTCCGGCCGAGCCCAAGGTGATGCTGTGGGTGGTGGATGTGCAGGGCGGCACGGCGCGGGCGCTCACCGAGGGCGATGCGCCGGCGCTCTCCTCGACCGGGCGGCTGGCCTATGTCAAGGACCACCAGGTGTGGACGGCACCGCTCGCAGCCAGCGGCAAGGACCAGGCCCGGCGGCTGTTCTTCGACCGCGGCAAGGACGGTGACCTGCAATGGTCCCCGGACGGCAGGCGGCTGGCCTTCGTTTCCAGTCGCGACGACCACGCCTTCATCGGCGTCTACACCGATGACAGCACGCCGCTCACTTATCTGGCGCCCTCGACCGGCATCGACGGGATGCCGCGCTGGTCGTCCGACGGCACGCGCGTTGCCTTTACCCGCCGCGAGGGCAACGGCGGGCCGCCGCGGCCCCTGCTCGAGCTGGTACCGCAGCCGTGGTCGATCATGTTCGCCAACGTGGACACCGGCGCGGCCACGACGGTCTGGCAGAGCCCCGACACCCTGGTCGGTTCGTATCCCCGGACCGCGGGTGGCGCCAACCTGCATTGGGCCAGCGCCGATGCGCGCCTGACCTTCCTGGCCGACCTCGACGGCTGGCCCCACCTGTATTCCATCCCGGCGCAGGGCGGCAAGCCGTTGCTGCTGACGCCCGGCGAGTTCATGGTCGAGGATGTGGTGCTGGCCCGTGATGGGCACTCGCTGATCTACAGCGCCAACACCGGCACGACGAAGGACGACATCGACCGCCGGCATCTGTTCGAGGTGCCGGTGACGCGCGCGCAGCCGGTGGCGCTGACCTCCGGCACCGCCATCCAGACCTCGCCGATGGTGGCCGGCGCCGATGCCATTGCCTACATCGAGGCCGGTCCGCAACGGCCGCCGCTGGTCGCACTGATGCATGGCCACGGCGCCGACCAGCGCATGCTGCAGGCGGACGTGCTGCCGCGCGACTACCCGACCGCGCAACTGGTGGTGCCGCAGGCCGTGGTGTTCACCGCGGCCGACGGCACGCAGGTCCATGGCCAGCTGTTCCGCAGCAAGGACGCCGCCGCCAGGCAGCCCGGGGTGATCTTCGTGCACGGCGGCCCACCGCGGCAGATGCTGCTGGGCTGGCACTACATGGATTACTACTCCAACAGTTACGCGGTAAACCAGTACCTCGCCACGCACGGCTTCACCGTGCTGTCGGTGAACTACCGCCTCGGCATCGGTCACGGCCACGCGTTCCATCACCCGCCGCACGCGGGACGTGCCGGCGCCTCCGAGTACCAGGATGTGGTGGCCGGCGCGAAGTTCCTGCAGGCGGTGCCGGGAGTCGACGCCACGCGCATCGGCATCTGGGGCGGCTCGTACGGTGGCTATCTGACTGCGCTCGCGCTGGCGCGCAATTCGGACATCTTCAAGGCCGGGGTGGACATGCACGGCCTGCATGACTTGTCGCGCGACATCGGCGGCGGCGCCGCGAAGGCCTTGTCGCGCTATGAGCAGGGCGAATACCAGCAGGCCCTGAAGGTGGCGTGGGAGTCCTCCCCGGATGCGGCCATGGCGAGCTGGAAATCCCCGGTGCTGCTGATCCAGGGCGACGACGACCGCAACGTGCACTTCGACCAGATGGTGGACGTGGTGCCGCGCCTCCGGAAACACGGCGTGCCGTTCGAGGAGATGGTGCTGCCGAACGAGATCCACGGCTTCCTGCGCCATGCGTCGTGGCTGCAGGCGGACACGGCGACCGTGGATTTCCTGCAGCGCAAGCTGGGAGTCTCTCCGGCGCGGTGACTTTACATTCCGGCCGGGGGCTGCCTCGCGCGGATGGTGCCATTCATGCCAGGCAGCCCCTGTACGCCGCCACGCCACGCTCCGGCGGTCGTCGCCGGCGTCAGGGACGGGGGTTCGTGCCCGCCAGCTCCTTGCGGAACGTGTCGATTTCGTCGTCCGCCATGTTCGCCTTCTGCATGGCCGTGATCGCGTCGCGCAATGCCGCCTTGGCGTCGGGCTGGTGCAGGCGCCATTCGATGCGCGCCTTCATCGCGCGCAGCACGAGTGCCCGGTCGGGATCGGACGTCGTGGCCTGGTACGCCTTCGGGTCGACCTTCTCGATCAAGGCCAGGGCTTCGGTGTTGCGGCCGAGATCGCTCAGTGCGTTGGCCAGCTCCGCACGCGCCGCCTGCGTGACCGGGCTGTCGGTGCCGCTGACCCTCACCAGCCCCGCCTCGGCCTGCTGCAGGTGCGGGAACGCGGTAGTCAAGTCACCACTTTCGTATTCGGCGGAACCGAGATTCAGCAACTCGACCAGCGTGTACTGGTTGTCGGCGCCCCAGCGCGCGGTGGCGCGTTCGTACACATCGCGCTGCAACGTCAGCGCCTTGGCGCCGTCGCCGCTCAGCGAGTACAGATAGCTCAGGGTGCTGAGCGCGCTGATCGTACCCTGGCCACCCGCGCCCTGCGCCTTTTCGAAGTCGGCCAGCGACTGCTGGGCCACGGGGATTGCCAACCGGTACTTGCCCTGGCCACGCAGCGCGTCGGCCAGCCGCGAACGCGCGTTGGCGAGCGTGCCGAGGCCGATGCGTTCCTGGGTGTACGGCGCGCCGGCGAGAATCCTGCGCGCGGCCGCCTCGGCCTGTTGCGGCTGGCCCATGCGCAGATCGCAGCCGGCGATCCCCAGCAGGATATGCGCCGACATGGCCGCGTCGTCCGGATGCAGCAGCGCCTGCAGGCGTTGCGCGGCCTGGTATTCCGGCAGGGCCGTCTTGACCAGCATCTGCTGGTAGGCGACGTCGCCGCGCGCGAGGTGCGCGCGCAAGGCGATTTCCGAGGTGGCCTGGCGCCGTGCTCCGGCCGCGGCGTCGGTGCGGTCGAGCAAGGCGTCGGCCTCCGCGAAACGCGACAGGCGGGCCAGTACCGTGGCCAGCTCGTACTGCGCCAGTACGCTGCGCTGGTCGTCCGCGCCGAGCGTGCGCTGCAACCAATCCGCCGCGGCCTGCAGTTGCACGCCGGCCTTGGTGAAACTGCCGGTGCTGCGGTACGCACGTCCCAGGGTCTGATGCAGGTCGGCCAGCATCAGCGGCTCGCCGGCATAGCGGCCGTCGTCGAGGTGCTTGGCGGCGGTGTCCAGGATCTCGCGCAGCGTCGGGTTGCGTTCGTACCACGCCGGCGAGGTGCCGCCGACGCCGGCGCCGAGCAGATCCTCGTTGAGAAAGCGGTTGGTGGCGGAGGCAAGCGCAGCTTGCTGCTCAGCGTTCGTGCGCGCGGCCTTGACGCGCTTGATCTGCCACAGGCTCATGCCGAGGCCTGCCACCAGCAGCACGATCGCGGCGAGCAACCAGGGGCGGCGCGCGCGGCTGCGCTCCAGCAGGCGCTCGGCGGTGAGCGCGCGGGCATCCGATTCGCGCAGGCGCCTGCGCTCCAGCGCGCGCGCCTCGCGGCTGCGCAGGCGCTGCACCAGCTCGTCGACGCTTTGCAGCCGGCGCTGCGGATCGCCATTGGTGGCGGCGGCGATGTCCTCGCGCAACAGCTCGTCGTCGATGTCCTGTTCCCAGCCCGGCGCCAGCGTGCGGCGCAGGTCGCCGACGGCCATCTGGAACAGCATCAGGCCCAGGGCATACACGTCGCTGCGCACCGAGGGTGCCTGGCCTGCCAACAGTTCCGGGGCAAGATACAGCACGGTCACACCCGAATCGCCGGTCAGCGCGCTGGTGACGGTCAGGCCCAGGCCGGTGATGCCCAGGTCCTGCAGCCGGCCGGATTCAAGCAGGCGCCCGCTGCCGAAGTCGGTGACGCGGAAGCGCCAGCCCGTACCGCGCGGCGCCACCAGCACGTTGGCGGGCTTCAGGTCCTTGTGCAGCACGCCGGCGCCGTGCGCGGCGGCGACGGCCTCGGCAATGTCGATGAACCAGACGATCCGCCGCTCGCATGGGGCGGCGGCGAAGGCCGGATCGTCCTCGGCCCAACGCGCCAGGTCACGCCCCGCGTATTCGCATTCCAGAAAGAACGGCGGTGCATCGAAGTTCCAGTCGAACAGGCGCACCCGGTCATCGCGCTCGCCGAGGCTTTCGCGCAGCACGCGGTAGATCGTGACTTCCCTTTTCAGGGCGGCCAGCCGTTCGCCATCGATGGCGAACTTGTACACGCGCGGTTCGCCGGTCTTCTCGTGGCGTGCCAGCCATACCGAACCGCCCCCCGACGGGTCCAGGCATTCAGCGAGGTGGAAGTGCTCCCTGCCCGGTACCGCCTGTCCGGCCGCCAGTTCGCCGGTGCCGCCGGCGCGCCGTCCGGTCACCATGCGCTCGACGGGTCCGCGCAGGCGATAGCCGATACGCGGCACATTGACGATGCGTGCCGACGCGGCGCCGAGCGCCTTGCGCAATTTGGCCACCGCATTGGCCAGCACATTGTCCACGGTGGGCCGGCCTGCCCACACCGTGTCGAACAGGTCCGCACGCGTCACCACTTCGTCCGCACGCTGCAGCAGCAGTGCCAGCACCTGCAGGGGCCGCTGTTCCAGCTCCACGCGCTCACCGGCCACGCGCAGCCTGGCCCGTGCCTCGTCGAATTCGACGTCGTCGAAGCGATACAGGTACAGCAGCCGTTCGGAATGCTCCGCGCTGTCCACGCCTACCCCCAGCCCTGCTCCTTGACTGGCGATTGTGCACCAGGCGCGCGCCTGTCGCACCTGGCTCCGGTAGGGGCGGATGGGTGCCGTTAGTGATCCGTTAGACGGCCGTGACGACTTTTTGCGCGCCGGGGCGCGCAATGTCGCCAAGGCCAGTGCAGCGGCCACCACGGCCACCGGGAACATGCATGAAAACCGGGCAAGCGTTGCAGGTCCTGTGCGCATGAACAGGCTTTCGCCAGCAGGCCAGGTTTGCCGGCGACAGCCCACAGCCGCGATGGCGCGAGGAGTGGGTCGACATGATCGGTGCATGGGCGCTGCTGTTGTGCGCGGCCGCCGTCGTGTTTCTGGCGACGGGAGGCTGGCGGGCCTACGTGTGGCACCACCGCGGGGTGGGCGAGTGCCAGGCACACGCCACCTACGCGTGGATCCGGCGCGAGCGTCCGGACATCGCCGAGGCACGCCTGTCGGAAGCCGAGTTCGTGCGCTACTACGTGGCCTCGCGTGCCGGTATCGCGCCCTATGTGGTGGCCCTGCTGGTGCTGGGCTTGGCGGCGTCCTGTGCGCTGCTGGCGGGATGGCCCTGGGATTGAGCGTCACCCAACGGCAGAGGGCATGGCCATGAAGGCCCCCGTACGGCTGCAGGTCTGCTGGCTGGCCCTGACCCTGGCCCCGTGCACGCTGTGGGCAATGGTTGCCGTGTCGTCGGCGACGCCCGCGTCACCCGGCGACGGCACGCAGACGGTCGCGACCACGCAGAAGATCAATGTCGGCAGGGACGCGATCAAGCCGACGCCGGCGCAGACCGCTGCGATCAGGCACGCGGCAGCCAGTGACATCAAGGAGTTCATCCACCCTGAGCAGGGTGGCTACGACGTGGCGCTGGCCGACCTCGATGGCGACGGGCGCCCCGACCTGGTCGTCCAGTACAGCGACATCTCCTTTTGCGGTTCCGCGGGGTGCAGCGGGTTGATCGTGATGGCGACTCCGCATGGCTATGCCGACACGGGAATCGGGTTGCCGAACTTCTATGGCGAGATCGACGTGCTCCCCACCATGCACCACGGCATGCACGACCTGCAATACGGCGGTGACAGCCCGGTCTGGAAGTGGAACGGCAAGGACTACGACATCGACAAGGCCGACCAGCCAGGTGGCGGCGCGCCTGCGTGGCAGACCCGCCAGGCGGGGGAACGCGTGGTGGCGCTGGCCGCACCGATCGACTCGGTGATCAAGACCGTCAGCGTGTTCTGCAACGCAGGCAAGCCGCTGCTGGCGATGGTGACGAAAATGCGCCAGCCCGCAGGCCCGGTGACGCTGACCTTCGTCTTCCGCGGCTGGACCGTGAACGTACCGATGCAGCAGGGCAACCGCGACGCGACGATGTGGCTCGCCGACCTGTCCGGTTCGGATTTGCCCGCATGGCTGGCGCACCGCGGCAGCACCCCCACCACGAGCGAACTGGCACGGCTCGCGGAGCTGTCCTACCTGCGCATCAACGGTGCCATGCAGGGCGAGATTTCGCTGGACAACTCCACCGCCGCAACCCAGGCCGCACTCGCCAGATGCCACCGCTACTGACCCGTACGCCACCCGGCCGGGGAGAAGGAGAACCTGTGCACCACATCGTCCATGCCATCCGCAGCGTCTGCCGCAACCCGGTATGGGCCGTGCTGCTGGCGTCGATGGCGTGGCCCCTTGCGGCCGCGGCGGCGTGCACCGGCAAGCTCGCCGCCATGCAGGCGTACGCCGGCAACTACGTCGGCGACAAGAATCTCCTGGCCGCGCCGGCCGTCGCCGCACGCCTGCAGCAACTGCCCACGGCGTTGCGCCAGCACCTCGAACGCAACCTGGACGTCGCCGGTCCGATCGACCTGATCGGCTGCAGCCTCGTGCTGCGCGGCAACGCCCCGCATCAGGGACCCGAGGAGAACGCGATCGTGAGCGTGAACCTCTATTCCGGCGCGGTCACCGTGGCCATCCACAGCCGTGGCCACACGGACATCTACCTCGACCAGGATCCGACCGCCGGCAGCGGTTACGCCGCCGTGCCCGATCCGGTGCGGCAGTGGGCCGTGCTCGCCGACATGGGCTTCCCATACCAGCAGCCAGCCAGCGTGCGGGTGCACGCGCCGCCGCGCTGAGGGCCTTCATCCACCACAGTCAGCAACAGGAGATACGACCATGCGAGGCAAGATCATCCAGTACAACGGCGCCGATGGCAGTGGCACGATCGTGGCCGACGGCAGGCAATACCGGTTTGCCCTGGCCGACTGGCGGGGGGACAGCGCGCCGGGCGTCAACCGGACCGTGGAGCTCGTGTTCGAGGGAGACGCGATTGCCTCGGTCACGGCCGTGGGCGAAGACGTGCTGCTCAAGGAGAAGGCCGCGGAATTGGGCGGCAAGTTCGGCGCGTCGTTGACCAAGCTGCGCGCGTCGATACCGGCCGCCGCCGGCACGGCCGCGGCTGCGGCATCGGCTTCGGGTGGCCCGGCACCGGACGGCGTGGCAAACGCTGCGGGCGGAAGCGGCGGCGTGGCGGACGGCTCGATCGTGGGCTTCTTCGGCAAGCCGATGCTCGGCGCCTGGGTGCTGTTCTTGCTCGGCACGCTGGCGTTCGACGCGGTGTCGGTGTCGATGATGGGCGCCAGCATGGGCAAGTCGCTGTTCGACATTGCCAGCCTGATGGCCCAGGTCGGCGCCGGTGGCGGCGGCATGATCAAGGTGTTGCTGCTGCTCGGCTACGCCAGCATTGCGGTGCCGTTCTTCTGGCGCACCCAGGTCGCCTGGTTCGCGCTGCTGGTGCCCTTGCTGGCGGTGCTGTGGGCGGCCTACTCGGTGATGCATACGCTCGACTCGTTGGGTGGCGGCATGGTGAGTGGCATGTCCGACATGTTCAGCCTCGGCTTCGGCTTCTACCTCTCATTGGCGACGGCGCTGGTGCTGGCCGCGCTCGGCCTCAAGCGCGGCCTGATCGGCGGCTGATCGTTCACCGGGGCGCTGGCCCCGGTACCTACCTGGGCATCGCGAGGAGGGACCTATGGGCATTCACGCCAGATATTGCGCCGCCGTGCTTGTCGCACTGCTGCTGGCAGCGTGCGGCAGCAGCATCAGCGGCACCTACGCAGGCGACATGGGCACGATCAAGTTCGAGTCGGGCAAGGCGTACGCAACCCTGCTGAATGCGACGCGGGAGCTGAATTACAGCACCGACGGCAACAAGGTCGTGCTGCAGTCGCCCGAGGGCAATCTGGTGCTGACGCGCAACGCCGACGGCTCCCTCGACACACCGTGGGGAAAGATGAAAAAACAGTAATCGAGTGCCTGTGCGGGGCGTTGCCGACAACACCCAGCTGGCTCGTCCAGTCATCCATGCAGAGGAATTCCGTCATGAGCAAAACCCGTTCGACCTTCGCCATCACCAGCCTGTTGCTCGTGCTCGCGGCCACGGCGGTCCTTTCCGCACCGGCATCGGCACAATCGCTGCTGGACAGGCTCAAGAACGCCACGCAGGAAATCCAGCAGGCAACCCAGACAGTCAAGTCGGCCCAGGCGGCCAAGCAGGAGCTGCTGGGACAGGACGGACAACAGGGGCAGCAGGGGCAGGCGGGTGCCAGGCACAAGAACTGTGGCGCCCTTGGCGCAGGTTGCCTCGACTACATGGACACGGTGACCGACTGCATGGCCCCGCTCAAGGGCTACCACGCCAGGATGTGGGCCGACGTGATCGACGAACGCCTGGCCTCGGGTACCGGGGTGAGCGCCGCGCAGCGCACGAACCTGGAGCAGGATCGGGCCGCCTACCGCGCGGCCCAGGCCAACCAGACCGACACCGTGGATGCGAGCATTTCCGGCCGCATGTTCGAGGACCTGCCGCATGACGACCAGGTCGAGGCCAACCGTCGCTATGGGGTGTACTACAACCAGATCATGAGCAAGTGCAACGGCGCCGACCACATGCAGGTCGGTCACACGACAAAGATGGATTACCTGAAGGGGGCAGGTCCGGCGCGTGCAGGTTCCGTGCTGCCCTGATGCACGAAACAAAAGGGCCGGTACCGAAGCTGGTCGGTACCGGCCCTGGACAAGCTAGGGAGGTCTCCGGCCTCAGCGCTTCTGGTTGTCCGTGGCCTCGATGAACTTGACCACGTGGTCGTGCATGGCCTTGAGCGAGGGCAGGTGCGCGTACACCATGTGCCCCGAGGGGTAGAACGCGTAGCTGATGTTCTTGCGCAGGAACGCCGGGATCGGCATGTGCTCCAGCTCGTACACCGCCGCGTAGTACGGCGTGGCCAGGTCGTAGAAGCCACCCAGCATCATCACCTTCAGGTTCGGGTTGTACTTCATCGCGGCGGCGAGGTCGGGTATCACGTTGAGCGCCCCTTCCGAGGGGTAGCGTGAACCAGGCGCGTTGTGCTTCATGTCCCAGTTGAAGTCGGTGGCGCCGTAGGCCGACGGCCGGTAGGTCAGGCCATCGCCGAGTTTGAGCTCGGTGCGCACATAGTCGTTGAATGCCGCCACGTAGGCCGAGCTGATCGCGGCGGACTGCGGATCGTAGGAGGTCGACTTGGCCAGCGGATCCATCGCCGGACCGGAGAATCGCGTGTCCAGGCGTCCGGTGGCGAGGTCGCCGGCGATCTGCAGCTGCTGCTCGAACATGCCGCCGGTCACGCGCAGGTCGGCCTTCAGCAGGTAGTCCACCGGCAGCCCGATGAAATCATGCAGCTTGCCGGCAATCTCCTGGCGCTTGGCGTCGCTCAGCGTGGCACCGGCGTACAGCGCCGGCTGATACTCCTCGGTACCGAACTTGTTCACGGCCTCGAGCAGGGGGCGCAGGCCGCCCTTGTCGTACTTCGGCAGCTTGTGGTGGAACCAGGCCGTGGCGGCGTAGGTCGGCAAGGCCAGGACGTAGGGCAGGTCGTTGCCCGGGCTCATGTCGGCGCCATCGACGCTGGTGCCGAAGTTCAGGATCTGCGAGAGCAGGATGACGCCGTTGAGGTCGACGTTGTTGCGCGTTTCCAGGTCGGCCGCCAGCACCGCCGAGCGCGTGGTGCCGTAGCTTTCGCCAAACAGGTACTTGGGCGAGTTCCAGCGGTTGTACTTGGACAGGAACTGGGTGATGAAGCGGGCGAAGACCTTGCCGTCGCCGTCCACGCCCCAGATCTTGCCGGCCAGTTCCTTGTGGTTCTTGGCCCGCTCCTGCGCGTCCTTGCCTTGCGCCAGCAGGCGGCCGAAGCCGGTGCCGGGCATGTCGATGAACACCAGGTCACTCGCGTCGAGCAGGCTGTAGTCGTTGTTGACCAGCTGGTAGGGCGCCGCCGGGGTATGCGTGTGGTCGTTGGTGACCACGCGTTTCGGGCCCCAGGCGCCCATGTGCAGCCACATCGTGGACGAACCCGGGCCACCGTTGTAGATGAAGGTGATGGGACGCTTGGCGCGGTCTGCGCCTTCCTTGAAGTAGGCGAAATAGCCCATCGCCACCTGCGGCGTCGCCTCGTCGTTGCCGGTGCCGTTCACCACCAGCGTGCCGGCGACGGCCGCGTAGCTGACCGACTTGCCCTCGACGCTGACTGTGCCGCGTGTGGTCGAGGTCAGCGGTTTCAGCAATTGCTGCACCAGTTCGTTTGCGTTGGCAGCGGAGGAGTCGCCGGTTTTGGCTGCCGGGCTGCTGGACTGCGCGGCTGCGGGCACGGTCATCAGTGCGGAGGCCCCGCACAGCAACATGACGCCCAGGGTGACGCGAATGCGCTTGGAGTTCATGGAATCCCCTTGACTCGTGGAAGACGGTGGAAGGCCGGCCACGGCACCACAGCGGTCGGACATGGTCCAGTGTGCGCGATCGGCATCCCCAACTCATGCCCCACAAGTCACGGGTGGGCCTGAATGTCACCGCGCGCGCAAACGTTACCGCTTCCGGCGCGAGCCGCGCAAACTGTCGACCGAGAAGCTGGCGATCTCCACCCCGGCGCTGCGGCGCGCCTGGCCCGGCGGCGGACCCCAGGCGTGGGCGGTGACCACCTCGCAGGTGGCGGGGGTATGGCCGTCCGTGCATGCGCCCGCGTAGGCCGCCAGCATGGCGCGGTAGCGGTCCTTGCCGGTGAGCGTGCGCCGGCGGGCCTGGTCGGCGTGGGTGGCGCCCAGCCCGCGCAATTCCTCCAGCAGCTTGCGCGGCTGGCTGTAGGTCAGGGTGATGTACTGCACGTCCAGTACCGGATCGCGCAGGCCGGCGGCGAGCACCGCGTCGCCGACGTCATGCATGTCCAGGAAGCGGCTGACGTGCGAGGCCTCGTCCACCTCGGCCCAGGCCGCGCGCAGCTCCTTGAGCGTATCCGGGCCCAGGGTGGAGAACACCAGGAAGCCGCCGGGCTTGAGCACCCGGGTGCACTCGGCAAACAGTGCCGCCAGGTCGTTGACCCACTGGAAGCACAGGTTCGCATGCAGGATGTCGACGCTGTCGTCGGCCAGCGGCAGCGTGGTCGCCTCGGCCGCCACGCGCAGGAAAGGCCGCAGCCAGCCGCTGTGATGGCGCGCCGCTTGGAGCATGGGCACCGCGGTGTCGATGGCGATGACTTCCGCCTTCGGATAGCGCTTCTTCAGCGCCGCCGTGCCGCGGCCGGTGCCGGCGCCGACATCGACCACGCGCTGCGGCGTCTGCAGGTAGAAGCCGAGGCGGTCGAGCAGCAGCTGCTCGACCTCGCGCTCGAGCACGTCGTGCTGCTCGAATGTGGCTGCGGCGCGCCCCGCGCGCCGGCGCACCTGGCGCAGGTCGAGCAGGAACTCGCTCATGCCGCGGGATTCCGCGCGGCGCCGGTCGCCCGCCGCTCTCCGGTCGGAGCACGCCGGGGACCGTAGGGAGCCCCTGGCCGGCGGGCGATGCTTTCGCCTGGATTCAATTGGGACGCAAGGGCATCGCCCACGAGGGGCTCCTGTGATGACGGCAACACTGGACTGCCAATTATACCAAGCGGGTCCAGCCGGGCCCTGTCGTGCGTCAGGCCCGGCTGGTGCATGCCGGAGTCTATTTCTCCGGAGCCGCCGCGCGTGCCGCCTTCACCTGGTCGGCGGTGACCTGCTTGGCCTGGTGGCCCCACGAAACGCGCTCGTGATTCGCGATGTCGGCGATGTCGGCATCGTTGAGGCTCGCGGCAAACGGCGGCATGGCGCTCGGGTAGCTGACCCCGTCGATGGCCTCGCCCTGCAGGCCGTGCAGGATCACGCTGAGCTGCTTGGCCGGATCGGCGTCGAGCACCGCCTTGTTGTTCGTGAGCGGCGGGAACGCGCCGGGCAACCCCGCGCCGGTGGGCTGGTGGCAGGCCGAACAGTAGGTGGCGTACAGCGTGGCGCCGCGGGCCGGGTCGAACTTGTACGGGCCGGTCGCGGCCGCCGGTGGCGGCGCGGCGGCCGCGGACTCGTCCACGGGCGCCTTGCTGATGGGCGGCGCCGCCGGCGTCGAGCCGGGCGCGGCGGAGATCTGCAGGATGCCCTGCGCACCCAGGACCTCGTGCGCCATCGAGTGGTCCACGAAGGGGTAGTTGCCGGGCTCGTCCAGGGTCAGGTCGAATACTGCGCCCTCGCCGGGACCCACGCTGTAGGTGGAGACGCCATCGATGGCCTGGGCCGGGTTGCCGCCGGGGTAGACCCTGTCGAAGATTGCGCCGATGACGTGGAATGCGCTCCACAGGCTGGGTCCGGCGTTCACCACGTACAGGCGCACCAGGTCGCCCGGCTTGGCCGTGAGCGGGTGGGCGGCGTACTGGAAGGCCGCGCCATTGAAGACGACTTCATCGGGACGGATCGCCTGCATCTTCTCGTAGTTGCCGGCCATCAGCGTGCCGGCCACCTGCTGCGTGTACCACTCGCCCTGCACCAGGACGTAGCTCTCGGCTGCCGGCGGCAACGGCGTGGCGGGATCGACGATGATGGCGCCATACATGCCGTTGCCGATGTGCAGCAGCACCGGCGGCGTGCCGCAGTGGTAGAGGAACGCGCCCGGCACCTTGGCCACGAAGGAGAAGGTGATCGACTCGCCCGGCATGATGTCGACGTAGTGCAGGCTCGGTGGCGTGATCGCCGAGTGGAAGTCGATCGAGTGCTGCATGGTGCCGCGGTTGGTCAGGATCACGTTGACCGTCTGCCCCTGGCGCACATGGATCACCGGGCCGGGCACGGTCTTGCCGAAGGTCCACGCCTGGTACTGCACGCCGCTGGCGATTTCCACGGTGTCGTCGCTGGAGGTGATGTGCACGTCCACGCTGTCGCCTTCCTGCAGTGGCGGCAGGCGGGCGTCGCGGGCCTGCTTGATCGGCTCGTGCGAGGCCAGCGACAGCGGCGTCACCGCGGCCGCGGCCGCGGCCGGGCTGGCCGAGCGCACGTTCAAGGCACTGTGCAGGCCGGCCAGCAGCAGGGCCACCAGCAGCAGCACGCCGGCCAGCGCCGGCCCCTGCACCCGCCACGAGACGCGCCGGATCTGGTCCAGCGGCACGTCCTGGTTCCATTCGGAGAACCGGCGCCAGCTTGGCCAGCGGCGCTCGATCAGGTAGTCCAGGCTGTACGGGCTGGTCCCGGAGCGCAGGTTGATGACGATCAGCGCGGCAAAGATCAACACGTAGCTGATGGCCGCACCGATGTTGTTGGCGCCCACCGAGTAGGGGCCACCAAAACCCTCGGCGGTGCTCCAGATCAGCAGGCTGAACAGGATGCCGACGATGTAGGTGATCTTGCGCGCGAAGCCCAGCAGCAGGGCCAGCGCGAGCAGGGTTTCGGCGATCCGCGTGGCCCAGACGAAAAAGCCCACGTTGGGCGTGACCACGGCGATCCACATGTCGAACCACCATGCCGACCACGCCGGCTGCCCGGTGGCGGCGTTGTGCAGGTAGCCGACGTAGTGGCTGGCGAAGTCCTCGGTCCAGGTCAGCGCCGCACTGACGGCCCAGATCGCGCCAAAGGCGACACGCAGCGCGGTACCGGCAATCCCGGGCCAGGTGGAAGTGTTGGATTTGTCGTGGTCGGTGTCGGTCATGGACAAGCCTCGTCGGGCAGATCGCAGGCGGTCTGGCGTAGTGACAGGTGCGGGGTGGATGGCTCGGCAAGTGTACGTCTCTGCGGCGGGCGTGTGCGGCCGTGCGAGTGGCGTCCGATTTCGGTGTCGGCCGCTGGCCTGACCTTGGAGGCGCGCGCCGACGGCGGCAGAACGCGGTGCGACGGCGGGGTACGCTCGACCGGCGTGGCAAATTCGAGGTGATGGTGATGCCCCGCATGCGCCAATATGCCGCTGGCGTTGCAGCATCTGGGTTGCCGGTTGGGGCTGCCGTGCTGGCGTTGCCGATATTCTCGCGCCCGGCATGGAATGCGCGGACGTGAATCCGGTCTGCCGGCGCGCCCTGCTTACCGGCTGTCGCGGCGTGCACGACTTCCTGCTGCCGTGGCACTGCCTCCTGTGCGGCGCGCACGGTATGCCTGGCCTGGACCTGTGCGCCGATTGCGCCGCGGACATGCCACGCAATCTATCGTGCTGTGGGCATTGCGCCTTGCCGCTGCCTGCTGCGGCCGCCTCCTGCGGACACTGCCTGCGGCACCCGCCGACATGGGATGCCGCATGGGCGCCGTTCCGCTACGGCTGGCCGCTGGATCGGCTGGAAACCCGCTACAAGTTTGCCGGTGACCTGGCCGCCGGCCGGGTGCTGGCCACGCTCTGGGAGCGTGAGCCTGTCTTGCCGTCGTCCGCCTTGCCGCAGGTGCTGTTGCCGGTGCCGCTGCACCGCGGGCGGCTGCGTCGGCGTGGCTTCAACCAGGCGCTGGAACTGGCCAGGCCCCTGGCACGCGCGTTTGGACTGCCGCTCCATGCGCAGGCCCTTTGTCGCGTGCGCGCCACCCAGGCACAAAGCGACCTGGATGCGGCCAGCCGCCGGCGCAACGTGCGCCATGCGTTTGCCGTCGCGCCCGGCACGCACTTGCCAGGCCATGTCGCGGTGGTCGACGACGTGATGACGACCGGCGCGACCTTGGCCGAGTGCGCACGCGTGCGCAGGCAATATGGCGTGGCACGGGTGGACGTCTGGGCGCTGGCACGGGCGCCACTGCCCGGCACATAGGCGCTATTTGACGGCCAGCGCCAGGGCGATGCCGACCCACACCGTCAAGCCGAACCAGTTGTTGTGGCGGAAGGCCTCGAGGCAGGCGTCGCGCTCGCGGTGGCAGATCAGGCGCAGCTGGTGGCCGAAGAGCCCCAGGGCCACCAGCAGGGCCAGCCAATAAGGCCAGCCCAGTGCGGCGCGCTGGCCGACCAGGGCCAGGGTCAGGATCAGGGTCACCATCAGCACGGCGATGATCGGCACGTCGGCATCGCCGAACAGCAGGGCGGTGGAGCGCGTGCCGGCCTTGCGGTCGTCGTCGCGGTCCACCATGGCGTATTCGGTGTCGTACACCACCGACCACAGGATGTTGCCGATGAACAGCAGCCAGCCCAGCGCCGGCACCGTGCCCAGCACGGCGGCGAACGCCATCGGGATCGACCAGCCGAATGCCGCGCCCAGCACCACCTGCGGCATGTCGGTATAGCGCTTGCTGAAGGGGTACAGCGCCGCCAGCGCCGCGCCGGCGAACGCCAGCTTGATGGTGAGGGCGTTGGTGAACAGCACCAGCACGAAGGAAATCGCCAGCAGCACGGCAAACACCGCCAGTGCCTCGCGCGGCGTCACCCGGCCGCTGGCAATGGGACGTCCAGCCGTCCGCTTGACCTGCGGGTCGAGCTTGCGGTCTGCGTAGTCGTTGATGGCGCAACCGGCGGCGCGCATCGAGAACACGCCGACGGTGAAGATCGCCAGCAGCTTCCACGGCGGGAAGTCGCCGGCCGCCAGCCACAGTGCCCACCACGTCGGCCACAGCAGCAGCAACGCGCCGATCGGCCGATCCATGCGCGTGAGCACCAGGTAATCCAGCGCCTTCTCGCGATGCCGCGCCGGCACGTTGCGCAACAGCCACGACAGCACCCGCGTCGCGCGCGTGGAGGCGTCGGCCGGGCGCGGTGCCGTGCTGCGCGCTGCCCCGCGACCGGCGGCGCGTTTCGCGGCGTCGTCATCAGTGGCCTTGGGCTTTGCCTGGGTCTTCGGCTTCGCCGGCGCTTTGGGCTTGGCCGGTGTTTTGGGCTTTGCCGGTGCCTTGGGCTTGGCGGTGGCCCGGGATTCCGCTGCGCCTTTGGGCCTGGCCGGGTCCCCTGGCTTGGCCGGAGCCCGGCGCCTCGCCGGCGGCTTGGGCCCAGCGGGCGCCTCGGCATCTCCGCCCGGCGGCACCTGGTCGGGCGCGCGCTGGCGTGGCGGGCGTTTGCGGGGAGGAGTTGGCATGCGCGCATTTTAGCGTGGCCGCTGCGTCATGCCGTGACGTGGCTTGCCGTGCGGCACGCTGCTCAGCGGTCCAGCGGGCTCAGCACACCGTGCCCACCGCGATTCAGGACGTGCGTATAGATCTGCGTGGTTCTGACATCCTTGTGGCCAAGCAGCTCCTGTACCGTGCGGATGTCGCTGCCCGACTCCAGCAGGTGCGTCGCGAAACTGTGGCGCAGCGTATGCGCGCTGACCGGCTTGACCACCCCGGCCTCGCGGCAGGCGCGCTTCAGGGTGCGCGACAGCAGCGCTTCGTCGAAATGGTGCCGCCGCTCGTGGCCGTCGCGGGGATCGTGCGAGCGCCGCGGCGCCGGGAACACGTACTGCCAGCCAAGCTCGCGCGCCGCCGACGGGTACTTGCGCGCCAGCGCGAACGGCAGCCAGGCCTCCCCCGAATCCTGCCAGCAGATCCGCCCGATGCAGCAGACGCGCGCGCTCCACCTCCCGCCGCAATGGTGCGACCAGCGACCGCGGCAACACGGTGTGCCGATCCTTGCCACCCTTGCCATCGCGCACGGTGATCTCGCCGCGTTCGAAGTCGACATCCTTCACCCGCAGCCGCAACGCCTCCATCAGGCGCAACCCTGCGCCATACAGCAGGCTTGCCAGCAGCCACGGCCGTCCATCCATCCGCGAGAGCACCCGTGTCACCTCATCGCGCGAGAGCACCGTCGGCACCCGCACGGGGCGCTTGGCCCGCGTGACCCCGGCCAGCCACGGCAGCTCGATCCGCAGTACCTCACGGTAGAGGAACAGCAAGGCCGAGAGCGCCTGGTTCTGCGTGCTGGCAGCCACTCCACCCTCCACGGCCAATCGCGACAGGAACCGTTCCACCTCGGCCGGCCCCATGTCGCGCGGATGACGCTTGCCGTTGCTGAGGATGAAGCGGCGAATCCAGCCCGCATAAATGTGCTCCATGCGCAGGCTGTAATGCTTCACCCGCAACACCCGCCGCACCTCATCCAACAATCGCGGCCGCTTCGCCGCCGCCCCTGCCGCCGCCGCGTGCATATCCGCACTTTCGGGGTGATAAGACATACACACCTCATTTGAGCCCATATGCACGCCAGCATGCGAGATCACATGCGGCCATCGCACCCGGCCAAATGCTTGACGGTGTGTCAGTTTTCCATCCTTGACGCTGGCGCGGCCAGCGGCGAGCATGCAGGCATAGGCTCCGCTTTGGTGCCTACTAGGCGTTCGACATCAAGAGCGGCGGACGCGCTTGAGGGGAAAGTCCCTGCGTACGATATCGGAGCACCCGGATTGACGAAGCTGCGCGGCCACGCACACTCAGCAAAGCGCCTGTGGCGGTCGGATAACTACGTCGATCCGACCGCCACAGGCGCTTTGCTGCTTTCGGACGCACAGCATCGTCGCTGCGGTCCGCTATCAGGAAGGCCGTTGCCCAAACAACCCATGGGCAGTCCGCCACTCTTGATCCCGAACTGCTCGTTCGACCGGACTGCGGATACAGGATCTCGCAACAGTCGAGCGTTGCAGGCCGCAGCCGGTCAACTCAAGCGTTAGCCGTCACAGGGGAGTCGATGGCATCATCCAGCATCTATGACGCCACAGATGAGCTTGCAGCAAAGTTGCTCGCGGTCGTCGCGGTCCCGGCGTTTGACGACTCGCCGCGCATCACAACAAGCGATGTTGCGTGTTCGCTCGCACTTGAGCATTGGCTGTCCGTGCGGGTTCTCTTGCGCAGCGGCCTGCTCCCTTCCGCCGCAGTCGTACACCGGGCGCAGTTTGAGGCAACCGTCCGTTCCATCTGGCTGCTCTACGCTGCATCCGACGCTCTTGTGGCAAAAATTGGTGCCACGTTGTCGCAACAAGCCGAACAAGCGGCAAGGCACATGCCGCAAACGAGCGAAATGATGGAGCATCTGGCAAAGAAGGCACCGCCCCAGGGTTCTACCCCGATTCTGCGGACACTTTCACTAAGCCCCATACTGGGCCAAAGGAGTGTCCATGTCGAAGCGCAAGCGTTACAGCCCTGAGTACAAGCGGGAGATCGTCGAGCTGGTTGGGCGGTCGAAGTCGAGCTGCCGCCAGGT
>JAFKMZ010000067.1 GCA_017305055.1 Lysobacterales bacterium | reverse complement strand
TCGAGCCAGGTGCATCACTCCCATTCCCATGAGCCAAGAATACGAACCGGAACATGGCAACGACCGCGGCTTGGCGGTGGCACCCGCCAAGCCCGAGGTGGCCCGGCCACCGTTGTTCCAAGTGTTGCTGCTGAATGACGACTTCACGCCGATGGATTTTGTGGTAGAGGTGTTGCGTGTGTTTTTCGACCTCAACCAGGAGCAGGCGGTACAGATCATGCTGCACGTGCACACGCGAGGTCGCGGCGTCTGTGGTGTATTTACCCGCGAAGTTGCTGAAACCAAGGTTGTGCACGTGAATGAGTTCTCGCGCGCGCACCAGCACCCGTTGTTGTGCACTATGGAAAAGTTGTGAGCGACCCCATTTTGTGCATAAGGCGGTGCAGTAAGTCCGTCATCACCTAGCGGAGACGATCCGAATGTTCAGCAAGGATCTGGAAGTCACCATCGGCCAATGCTACAAGCAGGCTCGCGAGCAGCATTACGAGTTCATGACCGTCGAGCATTTGTTGCTCGCCCTGACCGGAAACCAGTCCGCGCTGAGCGCTTTGCGCGCCTGTGGCGCCGACCTGCCGCGCCTGGTTGCCGACCTGGAGCGCATCATTGCCGAGACCGTGCCGGTACTGCCGCGGGGCGACGAACGTGACACGCAGCCCACACTCGGGTTCCAGCGCGTGTTGCAGCGCGCGGTCTATCACGTGCAGTCCTCGGGCCGCAAGGAAGTGACCGGTGCCAACGTGCTGGTCGCGATCTTCGGCGAGAAGGATTCGCACGCGGTGTACTTCATGCACCAGCAGGAGATCACCCGGCTGGACGTGGTCAACTACATGTCGCACGGCATTGCCAAGATCGGCGACGAGCCGACGGCTGGCAGCGCCAGCGCCGGCGAGCGCGAGGGCGAGGAGGGCGGCGAGAGCAAGAACAACCCGCTGCAGGAGTTCGCCAACAATCTCAACGAGCTGGCCCTGCAGGGCAAGATCGATCCACTGATCGGGCGCCAGGACGAGATCGAGCGCACGATCCAGGTGTTGTGCCGTCGGCGCAAGAACAACCCGCTCTACGTCGGCGACGCCGGCGTGGGCAAGACCGCGCTGGCCGAGGGCCTGGCCAAGCGCATCGTCGATGGCGACGTGCCGCAGGTCCTGGAGGACGCGACGATCTGGGCGCTGGACCTGGGCGCACTCGTGGCCGGCACGAAATATCGCGGCGACTTCGAGAAGCGCCTGAAGGGAGTGATTGCCCAGCTCAAGCAACAGCCAGGCTCCATCCTCTTCATCGATGAAATCCACACCATCATCGGCGCCGGTTCGGCATCCGGCGGCACCATGGATGCGAGCAACCTGATCAAGCCGATGCTGGCGTCTGGCGAGCTGCGCTGCATTGGCTCGACCACGTTTCAGGAATACCGTGGCGTGTTCGAGAAGGACCGGGCGCTGGCCCGCCGTTTCCAGAAGATCGACGTCGTCGAGCCGACGGTGGCCGACAGCATCGAGATCCTCAAGGGCCTGCGCTCACGCTTCGAGGCGCATCATCAGGTCACCTATACGAACGAGGCCCTGAAGGCGGCGGTCGACCTGTCGGTGAAGCACATCCCCGACCGTCTGCTGCCGGACAAGGCGATCGACGTAATCGATGAAGCCGGCGCGCGCCAGCGCCTGCTGCCGGAAGACCAGCGCACCGGCAAGATCGACGTCGCCGAGGTGGAATACATCGTTGCGAAGATGGCACGTATTCCGGCCAAGCAGGTGTCGGCATCGGATCGCGATGTGCTGCGCAGCCTGGAGCGCAACCTGAAGATGGTGGTGTTTGGCCAGGATTCGGCGATCGAGGCCCTGGCGGCATCGATCAAGATGGCGCGTTCCGGCCTGGCCGACCCGTCGCGGCCGATCGGCTGCTTCCTGCTCGCCGGCCCCACCGGCGTGGGCAAGACCGAGGTCACCAAGCAGTTGGCGCTGCAGCTTGGCATCGAGCTCATCCGCTTCGACATGTCCGAGTACATGGAGGGGCATTCGGTGTCCCGCCTGATTGGCGCGCCGCCGGGCTATGTCGGCTTCGACCAGGGTGGGCTGTTGACCGAGGCGGTGGTCAAGCATCCGCATGCGGTGCTGTTGCTGGACGAGATCGAGAAGGCCCACCCGGACGTGTTCAACACCCTGCTGCAGGTCATGGATCACGGTGCGCTCACCGACACCAACGGGCGCGAGGCCAATTTCAAGAACGTGATCGTGGTGATGACCACCAACGCCGGGGCGCAGCTGGCCGCGCGGCGCGGCATCGGCTTCGTCGAGCAGAAGCACGAATCCGATGCGATGGAGGTGATACGCCGCCTGTTCACGCCGGAGTTCCGCAACCGCCTGGATGCGATCATCCAGTTCAATCCCCTGGGCTTCGAGCACGTGCTGCGGGTGGTGGACAAGTTCCTGATCGAGCTGGAAAGCCAGCTGACCGAGAAGCGGGTGAGCCTGGACGTGGATGCCGACGCCCGCCGCTGGCTGGCCGAGCACGGCTTTGACCCGCACATGGGGGCCCGGCCGATGGCCCGGGTGATCCAGGACAAGGTCAAGCGCGCGCTGGCCGACGAGCTGTTGTTTGGCAAGCTGGCCGGGGGTGGCACCGTGCGCCTGAGCGTGGTCGACGGCGAACTGCAGGTGAGCACCGAGGGCATGGAAAAGCTGCCCGCCGTCGTGGAGTAGGGTGGTTCCCGGCACGCCATGGTGCGTGCCGGGATGCGGACATCCGCCACGGTGCCACTGGCCGCCACGCGACGGGCTGCTTCGTGGGCTACTTCATGCGGTAGGTGATGCGGCCCTTGCTCAGGTCATACGGCGTCATTTCAATCTTCACCTTGTCGCCGGTGAGGATGCGTATGTAGTGCTTGCGCATGCGGCCGGAGATGTGGGCAATGATCACGTGCCCATTTTCCAGCTGCACGCGGAACATGGTATTGGGCAGGGTCTCCTGCACCGTGCCTTCCATTTCAATGACGTCGTCTTTGGCCATGTGTTCCGGATAGTCGCGCACGGCCGGACCGGCCGCGGAAGCGTGCAAGTATGACATGGATCACATGGTGCCGGCAGCAAGGGACTGGCTTGCGGATCGTTACGTCAGGTGCCGCTCCAGCCGGGTGCGGATATCCTGCTCGATCTTTCTCCGCCACGGGCGCAGCAGGAATCCCAGCTCCGCGGTGACCCGGACGCTGCGCGCGTCGATGCTGATTGCTCCGCTGACACCGTTGCCGGAGAGCTGCAGCACGTCGCCCTGCCAGTGCCGGTCCAGACCGTATTGCCGGTGCAGGCCGGCGGCCAGGTCGTCGATCAGGGTGCGGACGCCGGCAATGTCCAGGTGGTGCGTGCGTTCGATGTCGATCGTGGCCATGCAGGTCTTCAGTGCAGGTACCGGGGTTGTATGCCAGCATACAAGGCTTGGGCCGATGCGCGAGCGGCGGCGTCCCTGCGTGGGTCCGGGCGCGATACCGCCGGCCATGTGCGGGTTCCGCGCCTGCACTGCCGGCGCGGGTTTTCCAGGGTATTGGCTTGGTCAATTGATCGATGCGCATTGAATTCATCTCGCCCTGCCGCGACAGCCTGTCGTGGACCCAGGCGCGGCTGCGCATCGGTAGCGCGGCGGACAACGATCTGGTCCTGGCGGTCGGGCAAGCGGCGCCGCGGCACCTGTTGTTTGAGTCCGATGCCCGCGGCTGGGTGTTGTGGGTGGTGCCAGGTGCGCCGCATGTCTATGTCAACGCCCGGCCGGTGCGCGAACTGGCCTTGCTGCGTCCCGGCGACGTGGTCAGCCTGGGGGACTGCCGCTTGTTGTTGTGTGCCGACGAGGCGCCGGACCGGCGGCGCCTGCCGCAGGCCGTAGCCGACCAGGCGCATTGCACGGTCGCGCTCAGAGCCGTGGCCGGGCCCATGTCGGGCAAGGTCGTGGCGGTGCATGAGTACCTGGAGCTGGGTCCGCGGGGACGTTATCCGCTGGAGCTCCCGCGGGGCGAGAGTGCCACGCTGCGCATTGGTTGGCGCGACGGCCGCCTGACCCTTGCCGTGCTGGAGCCATCCGCCCGACATGGCTTGCGCGTCAATGGCAACCTTGTGACAGATGTGGTGCTGCAATCGGGGGACCAGATCGGGATCGGCATGCATCGATTCGTGGTGGCTGCTCCCGGGATCAAGCCGGAGCCGGAGCCGGTCATGCCACCGCCGCCGGCCCCTCCGGCAACGGCACCGTCGCATGCGGGAACGGCGTGGCTGATCGTGACTGCCGCAGTCCTGGCGCTGGGGATCGCCTTGCTGTTCCTGGTGCGGTTTTGACCGCAGGTACTTGGTGGCGCCTGCCGCTCGCTGTATAAAACGCAGTTGTTTCGCACCCCGCAGGTTCCGGTGCGTGGCGCAACCCAAGCGCACACTCATCGTGGGCGCGATTGATTTTTCCATGCCGGTTGTAGCGGCACCCCGTCCACAGGCGATTGGCCCATGAGTGAAGCACCTGTTTCCTTGAGCGACATGCGCGAGCGGATCGACAGCATCGATCGGCAGATCCAGCAATTGATTTCCGAGCGCGCACAACGCGCGCGCGAGGTGGCCACGGTCAAGGGCGAGGGCCTGGCGGCGATCGACTATTACCGTCCGGAACGCGAGGCCCATGTGCTGCGCATGGTCGTCGACCGCAATGACGGGCCGCTGCCGGATACCGAAATGGTGCGCCTGTTCCGCGAGATCATGTCCTCCTGCCTCGCCCAGGAGGACCCGCTCAAGGTCGGCTATCTGGGCCCGCAGGGCACATTCAGCGAGCAGGCCGTGTTCAAGCATTTCGGCCACGCCGCCTATGGCCTGCCGCTGGGCAGCATCGAGGAGGTGTTCCAGGAGGTGGCCTCCGGGAGTGCGGACTTTGGCGTGGTACCCGTGGAGAACTCCGGCCAGGGCATGATCCAGGTGACGCTGGACATGTTCCTCACGTCCGACGCCGTCATCTGCGGCGAGATTGACCTGCATGTCCACCAATGCCTGCTGTCGCGGGCGGATCAGGCCGAGGACATCCGTCGCGTGTATGCCCACCCGCAGTCGTTCCAGCAATGCAAAACCTGGTTGCGCGTGAACCTGCCGGATGTGGGATATGTGCCGACCAGCAGCAACGCCGAGGCGGCCCGCCTGGCGCGGCATGCCGACGATGCTGCGGCGATCGCCAGCGAGTCGGCCGGCAAGATCTACGGCTTGAACATCATCGCCCAGGGCGTGGAGGATCGTGCCGACAACACCACCCGCTTCCTGGTCATCGGGCGCAACCGCTTTCCGGCCTCAGGAAACGACCGCACTTCCCTGCTGGTCACGGTGAAGGACCGTCCCGGCGCGCTATACCACGTGCTCAGTCCGTTCGCCCGACGCAACATCAGCATGAACCGTATCGAGTCGCGGCCTGCACATACCGGCAAATGGCAATACGCCTTCTTCATCGACGTTTCCGGGCACGTGGATGACGAGGTGTTGCAGGCGGCAATCCAGGAGATTGACGCCTCGGCCGGCGCGGTGCGGGTGCTCGGTTCCTATCCGGTGGCGCTGCCGTGATGCGTGCCAGGCCTTGCTCTGAAGGGTGTCACGCTTGAACCATCTCGATTGGGTGACAAGCAAACCGCACCAGCCGCTGCATGGCAGCGTGCGGGTGCCGGGCGACAAGTCCATGTCGCATCGCGCCCTCATGCTGGCGGCGCTGGCTGATGGCGAGTGCCGGATCGGCGGTTTCCTGGAGGGCGAGGATACCCGCGCCACGGCCACCAGCCTTTCGCGTTTCGGGGTCGCGATCGACGCTCCCGGGCCAGGCGAGCGCATCGTGCACGGGGTCGGCATGCACGGTCTGCGCGCAGCCTCCGGGTCGCTGGATTGCGGCAATGCCGGCACCGGCATGCGCCTGCTGACCGGCCTGCTGGCAGGCCAGGCCTTCGACAGCGTGCTGACTGGCGACGCCTCACTGTCGGCGCGCCCGATGAACCGGGTGATCGATCCGCTGGCGCGCATGGGCGCGCGGATTGACAGCCATAATGGCTTGCCGCCGCTGCATATCCATGGCGGCCATGCCATGCATGGCATGCGCCACATCAGCCCGATGGCCAGCGCCCAGGTGAAGTCGGCGCTGCTGCTGGCGGGGCTGTACGCCGAGGGTGACACCGAGGTGGTCGAGCCGCAGCCGACCCGCGACTATACCGAGCGCATGCTGCGTGCATTCGGCTGGCCGGTGGATTTCACGCCTGGCCGGGCGCGGCTGGCCGGTGGCTACGTGCTGCACGCCACTGACGTGGAGATCCCGGCGGATTTCTCCTCGGCGGCGTTCTTCATGGTTGCGGCCAGCATCGTCGAGGGTTCGGAGCTGCAGTTGCCCGCGGTCGGACTCAACCCGCGCCGCACCGGCCTGTTGGCAGCCTTGCGCCAGATGGGGGCGGACATCCGCATCGAGAACGAGCGCCAGACCTCGGGCGAGCCCATCGGCGACATCGTGGTGCGCCATGCGCCCCTGCGCGGCATCGAACTGCCGGCGGCCCTGGTGCCGGACATGATCGACGAACTGCCGGTGTTCTTCGTCGCCGCCAGCGTGGCGGAAGGGCGCACGGTCATTTCCGGCGCCGCCGAGCTGCGCGTGAAGGAATCGGACCGCATCGCCTCCATGGCCAGCGGCCTGCGTACGCTCGGGGTGGTGATCGAGGAGACGCCGGACGGGGCGATCATCCACGGCGGCCGCCTGGGCGGCGGCGTGGTTTCCAGCCACCTGGACCATCGCATCGCGATGAGCATGGTGGTGGCCGGACAGGTGGCGCGCGCGCCGGTGCGTGTCGCCGATTGCGCCCCGGTGGCCACTTCGTTCCCGGGCTTCCGTGAAATCGCCAGCGATTGCGGTTTCGCCCTGCGCGTGGCCAGCTGAGGGTGCTGCCATGACCTGTGTGATTGCCTCACATGCATTGTGCTTGCGGGCAGGCTCGTCGTGAGTGGCGAGCCGTTGCCGTTCGTGGTGGCCATTCCGGCGCGCTACGCGTCGACGCGCCTGCCCGGCAAGCCCTTGCGCCAGTTGGGCGGCCAGCCGTTGATCCTGCGCGTGGCCGAGCGGGCCCGGCAGGCCGGTGCCGCCCAGGTGGTGGTGGCGGTCGACGACGAACGGGTGGCGCGGGCGCTCGATGGCCAGGGTGTGGACGTGTGCATGACCAGCCCGGCACACGCCTCGGGTTCCGATCGCCTGGCAGAATGCGCCTCGCACTACGCCTGGCCCGCCGCTACCGTGGTGGTCAACCTGCAGGGCGACGAACCCTTCGCACCGGCCAGCGGTATCCGCGCCGTGGCCCAGGCCCTGGCCGAGGACCGCGCCCCCATGGCTACCCTGGCCGCGCCGATCGTCGACACGGAAGAGCTGTTCAACCCCAACGTGGTCAAGCTGGTGCGTGGCCTGGATGGGCATGCGCTGTATTTCAGCCGCGCACCGCTGCCCTGGGCGCGCGATGCGTTTGCCGCTGACCGGCAGGCGCTGCCGCACGGTGTGGAATTCCTGCGCCATGTCGGCATCTATGCCTACCGCGCGGGATTCCTCGCGCGCTACACGCAATTGCCGCGCACCCCGCTCGAGCAGGCCGAATCGCTGGAACAGTTGCGCGTGCTCGAACATGGACACGCCATTGCCGTGCGCCTCACCCCGGAGCCGTTCCCGCCAGGCATCGACACGCCGGAAGACCTGCAGCGCGCCGAACAATGGCTGCACTCCCACGCCTGAGCGGACAGGTCCGGTTGGGGCCGGTATGCCGCGGGGGCGGCTAGAATGGCGACATGCAATCCACACCCGCGCCAGCGTTCGATGGCAAGGCGTTCGTACGCACGCTGAGCTCGTCGCCGGGCGTCTACCGCCACTTTGACGCCACCGGCGAGCTGCTTTACGTCGGCAAGGCCAGCAACCTCAGGAAGCGCGTCAGCAGCTATTTCCTGCGCCCACCCAAGGAACCGCGTATCGCGGCCATGGTGGCGCAGATCGCCCGCGTGGAGGTCACCATCACGCGCACCGAGGGCGAGGCGCTGCTGCTGGAATCGCAGCTGATCAAGTCGCTCAAGCCGCGCTACAACATCCTGCTGCGTGACGACAAGAGCTATCCCTACATCTACCTGTCCACCGGCGAGGATTACCCGCGATTGGGCTTCCATCGCGGCGCGCGCACCAAGCCGGGGCGCTATTTCGGCCCGTACCCCAGTGCCTATGCGGTGCGCGAGAGCCTCAACCTGATGCAGAAGCTGTTCAAGGTGCGGCAGTGCGAGGACAGCTATTTCCACAACCGCACGCGGCCGTGCCTGCTGTACCAGATCGGGCGCTGCAGTGCGCCTTGCGCCGGCATGATCAGCATGGAGGACTACGCAGTCGACGTGCGGCATGCCGAGATGTTCCTGGAAGGGCGCAGCAGCGCGATCGTCGATGAGCTGGCCACGTCGATGGAGCGGGCCAGCGCGGCGCAGCAGTTCGAGCGTGCCGCCAGGTTGCGTGACCAGATTGCCGCCCTGCGCCAGCTGCAGGCTGCCAACTACGTGCAGGGCGCGAACGCGGATATGGACGTGATCGCCTGCCGGATCGAATCTGGGCTGGCCTGCGTGAGCATCCTGTTCTTCCGCGGCGGCATCAGTCTGGGCACGCGGGATTTCTTTCCGCGCCTGCCGGTGGACGCCGAGCCGGGCAATGTGCTCAGCCAGTTCATTGCCCAGTACTACCTGGAACGCCCGGTGCCGCGCGAGCTGATTCTCGGCGGCGAGGTTGCCGACCTCGACTTGCTCAAGGAAATGCTGACCGCCAAGGCCGGGCGCGCCGTGGAACTCAAGACCAGGGTGCGCGGCGATCGCGCGCGCTTCCTGCAGATGGCCGAACGCAACGCGCAGGCCTCGCTCACCGCGCGGCTGGCCAGCCGGCAGACCCTGGGCACGCGCTTCGACGACTTGCAGGCCCTGCTTGGCCTGGACGAGTTGCCGCGGCGGATAGAGTGTTTCGACATCAGCCACACCATGGGCGAGGCCACCGTCGCCTCGTGCGTGGTGTTTGGCCCGGAAGGCCCGGAAAAGTCGCACTACCGGCGCTTCAACATCACCGGCATCACGCCCGGGGACGATTACGCGGCCATGCACCAGGCGCTTACGCGCCGCTTTCGCCGGCTTGCGGAGGGCGAGGGCGCGCGTCCGGACATCCTGCTCATTGACGGCGGCAAGGGTCAGGTGGCGCAGGCGCTGGAAGTGCTGCGCGACCTGGGCATCCGCGACATCCTGGTGATCGGCGTGGCCAAGGGGCCGGGGCGGCGTGCCGGGGAGGAAACACTGGTGCTCGCGGACAGCGGGCGCGAGCTGCATCCAGGCTCGTCCTCGCCGGCCTTGCACCTGATTGCGGCGGTGCGCGACGAGTCGCACCGCTTCGCAATCACCGGGCACCGGGCACGGCGCGAAAAGGCCCGCCAGCACTCGGTGCTGGAGGACGTCCCTGGCGTCGGTGCCCGACGGCGCTCGATGTTGCTGCGCACGTTTGGCGGCATGCAGGGCGTGCAGGCCGCGGGAATCGAGGAGCTGACGCGGGTGCGCGGCATCGATCGCGCATTGGCGGAGCGCATCTATGCAAGCCTGCACGGGTGAGCGGACCGACGTCGCCGCGCCACTGCGACCCATGGCGTGCGACACTGGGCCAACTCTTCGGGCCGAATCATGCGCATCAACCTGCCAACCTGGCTGACGTTGTTTCGGGTGGCCTTGCTGCCCGTCATGGTGCTGGTGTTCTACCTGCCGTTTGCCGGCCACAACATTGCCGCAGCCGTGGTCTTCGTGCTGGCTGCGGTGACCGACTGGCTCGACGGCTGGCTGGCGCGGCGCATGGGCGCCACCTCTGCGTTTGGCGCCTTCCTCGATCCAGTGGCGGACAAGCTGATGGTGACCGTGACCCTGTTCATGCTGGTCGAGGCGCATTACGGCGGCTGGTCGGGGGTGCTCATGGCAATCACCGCGGCGGTCATCGTCGGCCGCGAGATCAGCGTGTCGGCGCTGCGCGAGTGGATGGCCCAGATCGGCATGCGCGCCACGGTCAAGGTGGCCATGATCGGCAAGTTGAAGACGGTGATGCAGATGGTCGCCCTGGTGGTATTGATCATGCAGCACGACAAGTCGGCCGAGGCCTTGCGCCTGTACCACATCGGCGAGGGCTTGCTGGTGATCGCCGGCATCCTGACCATCTGGTCCGGCCTGCATTACCTGCGTGCGGCGTGGCCGTACCTGCGTGACGGCGTGTCTGCCGAGCCGCATCGACCCGAGCGGCACGAGACGCCCTGAGACCCACCCCGACCACGGCGGCGCTGGCCTTGTCGGGTATTCACAGACAAATATGTTCTGGTATCATTTGCCGCTCTGCTGCGGGAATAGCTCAGTTGGTAGAGCACGACCTTGCCAAGGTCGGGGTCGCGAGTTCGAGTCTCGTTTCCCGCTCCAGTTCCTGAAGCCTCGCACTGTCGAGGCTTCCGTTTTCCGGGCGCTCGGCGGTAGTCCCGCCGTCCACGCAGCGGCAATGGCCAGGTGGCAGAGTGGTCATGCAGCGGCCTGCAAAGCCGCGTACGCCGGTTCGATTCCGACCCTGGCCTCCATTGCCATCACTGCATGCACCGAAGCGCGGCACCGCCGCGGCACGCCAGATCGGGCCGATGCCTGGATCTCCGCCCGTCCCATCAGCCTCAGCGGATTCCCGCGTCGCCTGTCGCGTGCGCGAGGCGCGGTGCCGTGCCTTCGGCGTTGCGGTGGAACCTGGCGCTGAGATGTTCCATGGCCACGTAGAAGGCCGGGGTGATGTACAGCGTCAGGGTCTGCGAGAAGATCAGGCCGCCGACTACGGCAATGCCGAGGCCGCGGCGCGATTCCGAGCCCATGCCGCTTTCCAGTGCGATGGGCAGCACGCCGAGGATGGCGGCAAAGGTCGTCATCATGATGGGGCGGAAGCGCACCAGGCCAGCCTGGATGATGGCGTCGCGCGCGTTCATGTTTTCCTCGCGGCGCATCTGGATGGCGAAATCGACCAGGATGATGCCGTTTTTCTTCACCAGTCCCACCAGCATGATCAGGCCGACGAAGCTGAAGACGTTGAGCTGCTGGTTGAACAGGATCAGGGCCAGCAGCGCGCCGACCATGGCCAGCGGCATGGCGGTGAGGATGGTGATTGGGTGGATGAAGTGCTCGTACAGGATCGCCAGCACCATGTAGATCACCAGGATGGTGATGAGCAGCAGGATCGGCAGCTCCACCAGGGATTCCTGGAAGGTTGCCGCGGTGCCGGCAAAGGTGCCGGTGACATCCGCCGGCATCATGCTCGCAGTCAGTTGCTGGATCGGGCCGATCACGTCGCCGAGCGACACGCCCGGGGCGAGGTTGAAGGAGAAGGTGACTGACGGCAGCTGCTGGTAGTGGTCCACCTGGGTCGGGCCGACACCGGGGGTGACATTGGCCACGCTGGCAAGCGGCACCAGGGTGCCGCCGGCGCCCGGAACGTACAGCGCGTCGATCGCCGACCGGTTCTGCTGGAACCGCGGCGCCAGCTGCATGATGACGAAATACTCGTTGGTCGAGCCGTAGATCGTGCTGATCTGGCTACCACCATAGGCGTCGTACAACGACGTCTGGATGTCCGTCGCGTCCACGCCGAGCTTGGCGGCCTTGCTGCGCAGGATGTCGACGTTGAGCTGCGGGTTGCTCAGGTCGAGATCGGTGTCCACGTCCTCCAGGCCGGGGAGCCGCGCCAACGCCGGCAGGAAGCGTTGCGCGGCGCGGTCGAGCGAATCCACGTCCAGCCCCTGCAGCACGTACTGGTAGTCGCCGGAGGTGCTGCTGAAGCCGCCCATCCGGATTGCCGGCGGATTGGAGAAGAACACCTGCATGTCGCGCACCTTGGCCACGGCCTTGCGCAACTGGGAGATGACCTGGTCGGCGTTCGCGTGACGCTCGTCCTGGGGTTTCAGCGAGATCGACAACCGGCCGACGTTGGTGCCGGCGCTGCTGCCGAAGCCCTGGCCGGCACTGGACATGGCGGCCTGTACGTTGGGGTTCTGCTGCACCGCCCGGGCCACGCGGTTCTGCATGCTTTGCAACTGGGCAAAGGTGATGCCGTCGGGTGCCCTGGTCTGCGCCTGGACCTGCCCGGTGTCCTCGGTGGGGATGAAGCCCTTGGGCACGATCATGAAGAAATAAAACGTCAGCACCAGCATGCCCGCGGCCACCACCATCATGCTGCGCCAATGGTCCACCGCCCAGACCAGGGATCTGCCATAGCCGTCGCGCATCCAGTTGAAGCCGTTTTCCAGCGTGGTGTACAGCCGCCCGTGCTGCCCGCTCTCCTGGATGAAGCGGCTGCACAGCATGGGGGTGAGGGTCAGCGAGACCAACCCGGAAATCAGGATGGCGATGGCGACGGTGACGGCAAATTCGCGGAACAACCGGCCCAGCAGGCCGCCCATGAGCAGGATCGGCAGGAATACCGCCACCAGCGAGATGGTCATCGACAGGATGGTGAAGCCGATCTCCCTGCTGCCGATCAGGGCCGCACGCAGCATGGGTTCACCGCGCTCGCGGTAGCGCACGATGTTCTCCAGCATGACGATGGCGTCGTCCACGACGAAGCCCACGGCCAGCACCAGCGCCAGGAGCGAGAGGTTGTCGAGGCTGAAGCCAAACAGCCGCATCAACGCAAAGGTGCCGATGATCGAGGTGGGCAAGGCCAGCGCGGAGATGATCGTGGCCCGGATGTTGCGCAGGAACAGGAAGATCACCAGCACCACCAGCACGATGGCCAGGATGAGCGTGTACTTCACTTCGTTGATCGAGCCGCTGATGAAGTCGCCGCGGCTGTACATGACGTGCAGCGAGGCGTCGCCAGGCGCGTCATTGGTCAGCGCCGGCAGCAGGTCGCGGATCTGCTGCGCGATCTTCACCGTGTTCGAGCCGGGCTGCCGCTGCACGCCGAGCACGATGGCGGTTTCCAGCTCGCCTCCGTTGTGGGCGTTGTCGAAATACTGGGTCAGCTGCTTGTCCTGTTCGATGCTGTCCACTGCCTCGCCCACATCGGAGAGGTGCACGGGCGCGCCGTCCTGGCTGCTGATGATGAGGTTGTTGTAGGCCTGGGCATCGGTGAGCTGGCCGGCGGCCTTGACCGTGAAGGTGTTGGTCGCGCCGTACATGGTGCCGGAGGGCAGGTTGGTATTGCCGTGCTGGACTGCCTGCACCACCTGTTCGAGCGAAAGATGGCGCGCGGCCAGCGCATAGGGGTTCATGTACAGCCGCACGGCATATTTGTGCGAGCCGAATACGTTGACCTGGGCCACACCCGGGATCATCGAGATGCGCTCGGAAACCTCGGTCTGGGCGAATTCGTCGAGCTGGGTGAGCGGCACATGCTGCGCGGTGATCGCGAGGTAGATGATCGAGGAATCGCCGGGGTTGACCTTGCGCAGGTGCGGCGGCTGGGGCATGTTCGGCGGCAACTGGCGGATGGCCTGCGAAATGGCCGTCTGTACGTCCTGGGCGGCTGCGTCGATGTTGCGCGACAGGTCAAACTGCAGCGTGATGTTGCTGTTGCCGATGGTGTTGACCGAGTTCATCGAAACCACGCCGGCGATCGTCGAAAACTGGCGCTCCAGCGGTGTGGCGACCGAGGACGCCATGGTTTCCGGGTCCGCCCCAGGCAGGTTCGAGTAGACGACGATCGTGGGAAAGTCCACGTTCGGCAGCTCGGCGACCGGCAGCGTGAAATACGCCACCAGGCCGAACAGGATCAACGCGGACATGATGACCGTGGTCATCACCGGGCGGTTGATGAAGGCCGCGGACAGGTTGACCTTCATGTCGCGCCGTGCGCCTCGATGGCGGCGCCGACCGGCGCGTCGAGGGTGACCGGCATGCCGGGACGCATGCTGCGCGGCACCTCGGTCACGATGCGCTCACCACCCTTGAGCCCCGCGCTGACCACGGCCACGTTGCCGACCACGCGGTCCACGCTGATGTTCTGCACCCTGGTCACGCCGTCCACGACTTCGTACACGAAGTTGCCATCCTGTCCGGACTGGATGGCTGAATCCGGTATGGTCACCGCCTTGTCCTGGATGGCCAGCCGGGTGTTGACGCCGACGTACTCGCCTGGCCACAGCTGGATGTCCTGGTTGGGAATCTCGGCCTTGAACAGCACCGTGCCGGTCGCGGTGTTGACCGTGTTGTCGATGAAGACCAGCTTGCCCTCGCCACGCGACCCGGAGCCGTCTTCATTGGAGATGAAGACCCTGATGCTGTGCTCCGCGTTGTACTTGCGGATCTCGGGCAGGAACTGCTGCGCCAGGTTGTACTGCACCAGGATCGGTTTCATCTGGTTGATGGTGACCAGCGGCATGGCGCTGGCGGGCGACACCACGTTGCCGGATTTCACCGCCAGGTTGCCGGTCAGGCCGTCGATGGGCGACACGATCCGGGTATACGCCACGTTGATCTGCGCCTGCTCCAGGGCGGCCTTGGTCTGCGCCGCGGTGGCCACCGACGCCTGGTATTCCTGCGCCGACACGTAGCCCTTGGCGGCCAGCGGCTTTTCACGATCGGCCTGGGTCCTGGCGGCCAGGTAGGACGCCTTGGCGGAGGCGAGCGCCGCTTCGTACGGCGCCGGGTCGATCAGGAACAGTGGCTGTCCGGCGCTGACGTGCTGGCCCTCGGTGAAATACACCTGCTTCAGTACGCCGCTGATCTGCGGCTGGATGTTGACCGTATGCTCCGACTGCACCTGGCCTACCGCGAGCTGCTGGATCGGCATGGACTTGATCGTGGCCAGCGCGGTGACCACGGACAACGGAGGTGCGGCGTGCGAACGCACGTGCTCGCCGCGGGCATTGGTGGCGATGCGCCAGCCGAGCAGCACAACCAGGCATGCCACGGCCAGGCCACCCAGTGACAGCGAGGTTGATCTTGTGCTCACGGTGCTCCCCGGTCGCTGGCTGTGGCCGGTGCGGGGGCGGCCAGGCGCGACGCCTGGCCATGGCCTGGCAGGACACTCATGGTTGCAGGGATGCGGATTGCGGCAGATTGTTCCCGCGCCAGTATTCGGATGCGCACGCTCGCCTCGGCTGTGTCTCAGCTAGCGGGCAATTTTACTGCCGTGTTCCAGATCGTTTCGCCTGACATTGGTCATGCCCGGCGGCGGCCGATTGCCGGCATCTGGCCTGGCCGAAGGGTGCTTCGGGCTCCGCCAGGGGGTGGAATCACTGGATCGGCTGGCCCTGCTTGGGCGGGTTCTGCTTGGGCTGGCCCTGCTTGGGGTGCGCCTTCTCCCACGCGTGCTGCTGCTCCAGCAGCTGGTCGGGGTCGAAGTTGTCCTGGTCCAGGCCCTGCATCTGCTCGATGATGGCGGCAGGCGGGTTGCCGCGGTAAATCTGGTACAAGCGCTGCTGCCGGTAGGCATCACGCAGGAACACGTAGGGGTCGTAGGCCGATTCGAGGAAGCCTTCGGCATCGAGCGCGCGGGCGCGCAGGGTCACCACGTAGATCGCCTGCGGCACGTATTGCAGGCCGTGGTAATGATGGGTGCTGCTGTAGATGGCCAGCGGGTCGAGGAAGTAGTTGTCCACCGGCAGGCGCCAGACGTCACGCATGGTGCTGGGGCCGAGCAGCGGCACCATCAGGAAATCCCCTTCCGGGACGCCCCAGCGCGCCAGGGTGATGCCGAAATCGTTGTCCTGCAGCGGCAAGCCGAGCTGGCTGGCCGGATCGAAGAAACCGCCGATGCCGAGCGTGAGGTTGACCAGGAACCTGCCGGTGTCCTGCAGCGCGTGCGTGGGTTGCGCCTGCAACAGGTCGTTGACCACGTTGATCGGCATGCGGATATTGGTGAAGAAGTCGCTGATCGAGCGGCGTACCGGTGGATTGGTCACCTTGCGGTAACCGACCGCCGCCGGGCGCAACACAGCCTGGTCCACAACATTGTTGAATTTGTAGACCTCGCGGTTGTACTTCTCGAGCGGATCATCCATGCGTGGCTTGGCGATGGCGCAGCCCGCCAACAGCAGTATGGCCAGCACGAGCAACCAGCGGGCGGGCTGCAGCGAACGAACCGGATGCATCATGATGCGCGCTTGCCTTGGCTGGAAAGGCCATAAGTGTACTGGTTGGTGTTGTTATATGCACGGCCGGCGAAGACAACGAGGCCCAGCGCGCGCAGCCGCCCATGATAGCCGTATGCGGATTGCCAGCAAAGCGCCCGCGTTCTACACTTGAGGCCGCTACAAGCCATTAATATCAGAGGATTTCGCATGGCCCGTATCACCGTGGAAGACTGCCTTGAAGTCGTGGACAACCGGTTTGAGCTGGTGCTCATGGCGACCAAGCGGGCAAGGCAACTGGAGAAGGGCGTCGAGCCGGCGGTCAATCCGGGGCACGACAAGCCCACGGTGGTGGCCTTGCGCGAGATTGCCGAGCGCCGCATCGACCAGGCCATGATCGACCAGATCGACAAGGCGGAGCGCGAGCGCGCGGAGCGCGAGGCGCTGGAATGGGCGGCCGCGGAAGTCGACGATGACCTGTCCAAGGTCGGTGACGACTGATGGACGCCGGCGGCTGTAGGCGCGAACCCGGCACCGGCATGGCTGGTGCAGGTTGGCGTGTACGCCGCCGCACGCCGACCGTGCGTGCGCCACGGCGCACCCTCGAGCACACCCTGGCAGCTGATGGATCGGCGCAGGCCACGCCGGGGCGCCGGGCCCGCACCTGAGCCTGAGGCGTATCGCCGCCATGCCTATTGCCGCCCCACCCGCCGAACTCGATCCGTCGACCCTGCCGCCCTATGCGGTGGCACTCAAGGAAAGCGTCGCCTATTTGCCGCCCGAGCAGCGTGCGCGGGTGATGCAGGCATTTGCGGTGGGCGCGAAGGCGCATGCGGGACAGGAGCGCAGGAGCGGCGAACCGTACATCACCCATCCGGTATCGGTGGCCATCATCCTGGCCGGACTCGGCATGGATGCCGAGACCATCGTCGCCGCACTGCTGCACGACACGCTTGAGGATACCCCGCTGACCCGCGCCGAACTGGCCGCGGAGTTTGGCGAGGTCGTGGCCGAACTGGTCGACGGGGTCACCAAGCTCGACAAGATGCGTTTCGGCACGCGGCAGGAAGCGGACGCCGAGAGCTTCCGCAAGATGTTGCTGGCCATGGCGCGGGATATCCGCGTCATCCTGATCAAGCTGGCCGACCGCCTGCACAACATGCGCACGCTGGGTGCCAAGGATTTGCCTGCGCGGCGCCGCATTGCGCGTGAAACCCTGGAGATCTACGGCCCGATCGCACAGCGCCTGGGCATGAACAAGTTCCGCACCGAGCTGCAGGATCTCGGCTTCCGCATGCTGTATCCGGACCGCTACCGGGTGATCAGCGAGCGCATCCGCGCCGCCTTGGGCAACCGCCGCGAAGCCATGGCCAAGATCCGCGCCGCCTTGGCCGAGCGGCTGGGCGCCGAACACATCGAGTGCCGGGTGGTGGGACGCATCAAGTCGCCGTGGAGCATCTACTCGAAGATGCGCAACGAGCATCTCACCTTTGCCCAGCTCATGGACGTGTATGGGTTCCGTGTGGTGGTCGACAGCGTGGTGAACTGCTACGTGGCGCTGGGCGTGGTGCATGCGCTGTACAAGCCCGTCGACCGGCGCTTCAAGGATTTCATCGCCATTCCCAAGGCCAACGGCTACCAGTCCCTGCACACGGTGTTGCTGGGGCCGTTCGGTGCGCCGATCGAGATACAGATCCGCACCACGGAGATGGATTCGGTGGCCGAGAGCGGAATTGCCGCGCACTGGGCCTACAAGACCGACAGCGGCCCGGCCAACAATGCGCAAGCGCGGGCCCGTGCCTGGTTGTCATCGCTGGTGGACAGCCAGGTCAACACCACGTCTTCGGCCGAGTTCATCGAGAACGTCAAGATCGACCTGTTTCCCGACGAGGTCTACGTGTTCACGCCGCGCGGCGACATCTTTGCCTTGCCGCGCAACGCCACCGTGCTCGACCTCGCCTATGCCGTGCACACCGATGTCGGCGACCATGCCGTTGCCGCGCGCGTGGACAAGAAGCTCACGCCGCTGCGTGCGCGGTTGGAATCGGGGCAGATGGTGGAGATCATCACCGCGCCGTCGGCGGTGCCCAATCCGTCATGGCTCGAGGCCGTGGTGACGGGCAAGGCGCGTACTGCGATCCGCCAGCATCTGAAGCACCTGCAGCACGAGGATGCGGTCGACTTTGGCCATCGCATGCTGGATCGCGCCCTGGACCTGCGCGGTTTCAGCATCGACGGCATTTCTCCGGAAGTCCTGGACCGCTATCTGGCAAGCATCAAGTATCGCCGCCTGGAGGAACTGCTGGCCGACATCGCCCTGGGCAACCGCATGCCGGACCGGGTGGCCGCGCAGCTGCTGCAGGCTCGCGGCAAGCAGGCTGGCGATACGCCGCAGGCACCGCACGCGAACGAGAACATCCGCATCACCGGCGCCGAGCGCGGCGTGCTGAGCTTCGCCAACTGTTGCCACCCCCTGCCGGGCGACGACATCGTCGGCTATCTCTCGCCGGGCAAGGGCATCGTGGTGCACCGGACCGAATGTCCGAACGTGGCGGAGCTGGCCAAGATGCCGGAGCGCCGGGTCGGCATCGAGTGGGATCGCGAAGTCCGCGGCGATTACCGCGCCCGCCTGCGCGTGGAAGTGGCAAACCATCCTGGCGTGCTGGCGACGGTCGCCGCGGCGATCGCGGCAGCCGATTCCAACATCGACAACGTCGAATACGTCGAGCGCGACCCGACTGCGGCGACGCTGATGTTTTCCATGGAAGTCAAGGATCGCAAGCACCTGGCAGACGTCATTCGCCGGGTGCGGCGCACCGGCGTGGTCAGCGCCGTGCACCGCTATCCCATGTAGCGGCTGCGCCACGCGGCTGGCAAGCCGCTGCGCGGGGTTGTGATGATTGGACCGGATGATGGCAAAGCCACCGGGCCGCGCGTATGGCTGCTGCCGGTGCCGGGTTATCATTGGCCTTCGGACGCAGCGGCTCCTGCTTGCGCCATCCCCGTCTTTGCAAGGAAATCCAATGTCCCTCGACTACATTGCCACCTCCCAGGCCCCGGGCGCGATCGGTCCTTACTCGCAGGCCGTGCGTGCCGGCAATACCGTGTATTTCTCTGGTCAGACACCGATCGATCCGGCGACCGGCGCGCTGGTGGATGGCGACATCAGCGCGCAGACACATCGCGTGTTCGACAACCTGGCAGCGGTCGCCAAGGCGGCCGGTGGCTCGTTTGCCCAGGTGGTACGGGTCGGCATCTACGTTACCGACCTGGCGAATTTTGCGGTGGTCAATGGAATCATGGCCGAGTATTTCCAGCAGCCGTATCCGGCGCGCTCCACGATCCAGGTCGCTGCCCTGCCGAAGGCAGCCCAGGTGGAAATCGACATGATCATGGTGCTCGACTGAGGCGTGGCTTCGGGAACCGCCGCTTGCCTGCCGCGGAGGCGGCCGTGCCGATGACATCGGCCGCGGCCATCTTCTGGCGCTGAGCGCGGTGATGGCCGAGCGTCCTGGATTGGATGACGCCGGTGCCGGGCTGGCTCCTGTCGAAACGATCGTCGGCGTGGGGCCGGTACTTGCCGCCGCGCTCGGCAGGGTCGGCCTGACCCGTGTGCAGGACCTGTGGTTCCACCTGCCACTGCGCTACGAAGACCGGACCCGGATCACGCCATTGGCGGACCTGCGCGGTGGCGAGCACGCCCAGGTGCTCGGTACGATCGAGGCGGTGGAACGCGGCTTCGCGTTCCGTCCCCAGCTCAAGGTTGCCTTGCGCGAGCGGACGCATACGCTTCTGCTGCGCTTCTTCCACTTCAACCGGGCCCAGGCGGAGCAGCTGCGCCCGGGTATGCAGTTGCTGTGTTACGGCGAAGTGCGTCTGGGTGCCCGCGGCCTGGAGATGGTGCACCCGCAGTACCGGCGCGTGGACCCGCAGGTGCCGCCGACCCTGGACGCTGCGCTCAGCCCGGTGCATCCGACCACGGAAGGCCTGGGGCAAAGGCGCCTCGCCAACGTCATTGCCAAGGGCCTGGCGTTGTTGCCGCCGGAACCCGAACTCGAGCTCATTCCGGCACCTTTGCTGCGCCGCTGCGGCCTGGCTTCCCTGCGCGGCGCGCTGCTCTACGTGCATCGTCCGCCGCCTGACGCGCCGGTGGAGGCATTGATGCGCGGCACCCATCCGGCGCAGGTGCGGCTGGCCTTCGAGGAATTGCTGGCGCGACACCTGAGTCTGCGCAGCATGCGCGAGCGGGTACGCCGCAAGATGGCGCCGAGCCTTGGCGGTTCCGGGCACTTGCGTCGGCGCCTGCTGGCCAATCTCGGCTTTGCCTTGACCGGCGCGCAGCAGCGGGTGGTCGGGGAGGTCCTGCATGACCTGGCGCTGAGCCATCCGATGCTGCGTCTGGTGCAGGGTGACGTTGGCTCGGGCAAGACCGTGGTGGCGGCGCTGGCGGCGTTGGCGGCGGTGGAATCCGGTTACCAGGTGGCCCTGATGGCACCCACCGAGCTGCTGGCCGAGCAGCACCGCCGCAGTTTCGCGGCGTGGCTTTCGCCGCTTGGCATCGAAGTCGAATGGATGGCCGGCAAGCAGCAGGGCAAGGCCCGCGAGCGGGCCCTGCAACGGGTTGCCGACGGCGCCCCGGTCGTCGTCGGCACCAACGCGCTGATGCAGGAAGGCGTGAGCTTTGCCCGGCTCGGGCTGGTGATCGTCGACGAGCAGCACCGTTTCGGTGTGCAGCAGCGTTTGGCCTTGCGTGCCAAGGGCGACGGCGGTGACCAGGTGCCGCACCAGCTTGTGCTCACCGCCACACCGATCCCGCGCACTTTGGCCATGAGTGAGTACGCGGACCTGGACGTCTCCTCCATCGACGAGCTGCCGCCGGGGCGTACGCCGGTGCACACCATCGCAGTTTCCAGCGCGCGGCGGTCCGAGGTGATCCAGCGGCTGCGTACGGCTTGCGCGGAAGGGCGGCAGGTGTACTGGGTCTGCACCCTGATCGAGGAGTCCGAGCAGCTCCGCGCGCAAGCCGCCGAGGTCACGCATGCCGAACTCGTGCAGGCTCTGCCGGGCACCAGGGTGGCCTTGCTGCACGGGCGCATGAAGGCCGGCGAGAAGCAGGCGACGATGCAGGCGTTCAAGGCCGGCGGAATTTCGGTGCTGGTGGCCACCACGGTCATCGAGGTCGGGGTGGATGTGCCCAACGCCAGCCTGATGGTGATCGAAAACAGCGAGCGCCTCGGTCTGGCGCAACTGCACCAGTTGCGCGGCCGCGTGGGGCGGGGAAGCACGGCTTCCGATTGCGTCCTGCTGTACCAGCCGCCGCTCGGTCGCCTCGCCCGCGAGCGGTTGCAGGTGCTGCGGGAAACCCATGATGGCTTCCGCATTGCCGAGCGCGACCTCGAATTGCGCGGTCCCGGCGAGCTGCTCGGTACCCGGCAGACCGGGCAGGTGGCGTTCCGCGTTGCCGACCTGGCGCGCGATGCGCACCTGTTGCCGATGGTGCAGCAGGTCGGCGAGGCGATGCTAGGGCATTATCCACAGCAGAGCAGCCGGTTGATCGAGCGCTGGCTCGGCAGCGCATTGCTCTATGCGGATGCGTGAGTGCTGGGGCGGTTCCACGCCTCATGACATCCAGACCGGCGTGTGCCCGCGCTTGCGGCAATAGTGGCCAAACCACTACAATGACTGCTTTTACGCGTCATATCCGAGCCAACCATGAAGCCCGATACCCATCCAAATTACCAGCCGGTGGTGTTCCAGGATCTGTCGTCCGATTTTTCGTTCCTGACGCGATCGACGATGACCAGCGACGAGACCATCAAGTGGGAGGATGGCCAGGAATATCCCCTGATCAAGGTGGACATTTCCAGCCATTCGCATCCGTTCTACACCGGCAAGCAGAAAACGCTGGACGTGGGTGGCCGTGTCGACAAGTTCCGCCGTCGCTATGCCGCGAGCAAGCAGCCGGCAGCCGACGCCGAATAGTCGGTAGCGGCCACGGCCGACCCGGTCGTGGCGCCTGTGTGGGTCCGTCGGCCTCTGGCCGGAACATGCCTGTACAGGCGGGCAGTTGATCCATGCCACGTCGCGCCCGGTCCTGTCGCGGGTCGTGCGTCTGCGCCGTGACGCACGGATTTATACTGTGCTGTCGATCGTGTATCCGCGTCGCGGTCGCTGAGTCTGATGTGAGGAGTGGTCCGTGTCTGACGCAAAAGTGAAGCTGGTTGACGAATCCAACGAACGCAGCACCGAGCTGCCGCTGGTGTCCGGGACCCTGGGTCCGGCCTGTATCGACATCGGCACCTTGTACAAGGACACCGGCCACTTCACCTTCGACCCCGGCTATGCCAGCACGGCGAGCACGCGCAGCGCGATCACCTATATCGATGGCGAACAGGGCATCCTGCTGTATCGCGGCTATCCGATCGAGCAGCTGGCGGAACATTCCAGCTTCCTGGAGGTAGCCTACCTGTTGCTGGACGGCGAGTTGCCGACGGCGGACCAGTTGGCCGTGTTCCAGCACGACGTCTCGCATCACACGATGATGCACGAGTCGCTGAAGAACTTCTTCCAGGGCTTCCATCACGACGCGCATCCCATGGCCATGCTGGCCGCCTCGGTCGCGTCGCTGTCGGCGTTCTACCACGACAACCTGAATGTGGACGACCCGGCGGACCGCAAGCTCGCGGCGATCCGGCTCATTGCCAAGATGCCGACCATCGCGGCGGCCTGCTACCGCTATTCCATTGGTTGGCCGTTGCGCTACCCGCGCAACAACCTGGAATATGTCGAGCGTTTCCTGCACATGATGTTCGAGGTGCCCAGCGAGCCGCTGGAGCTGAGCCCGGTGGCGACCAAGGCGCTGGACCTGCTGTTCATCCTGCATGCCGACCACGAGCAGAACGCCTCGACCTCGACCGTGCGCCTGGTCGGCTCCACCGGTGCCAATCCCTATGCATCGATTGCCGCCGGCATCACCGCTCTGTGGGGCCCGGCCCATGGTGGCGCGAACGAGGCCGTGCTCAAGCAACTCGAGGAGATCGGCACGCCGGGCAACGTGGAGTCGGCGGTGCTGCGGGCCAAGGACAAGAATGACAGCTTCCGGCTGATGGGCTTCGGTCACCGGGTGTACAAGAACTTCGATCCCAGGGCGCAGATCATCCGCAAGATGTGCCATGCCGTGCTGGACGAGCTCGGGGTGAACGACCCACTGCTCGAAGTTGCGCTGAAGCTCGAGGAGGCGGCGCTGAAGGACGACTACTTCGTCAGCCACAAGCTGTACCCGAACGTCGACTTCTATTCAGGCATCATCTACAAGGCACTGAACATTCCCACGGAGATGTTCACGGTGATGTTTGCCATTGCGCGTACCGCCGGCTGGACCGCGAACTGGATCGAGCAGCACGAAACGCCCGGATCGCGCATCGGCCGCCCGCGTCAGCTCTACACCGGCTCGGCACGCCGCGACTACGTATCTGCCGGACAGCGCTGAGCCGGAGCTCCCCCTGCCGCCCCGCGCGGTACCCCACTGGCGATTGCCTGCGACTCCGCGGCCAGCGCACTGGCCGTGCAGACTCGGCCCCGTTGAGCCTGGACCTACGACCAGCGCCCAGGATGCGGGCGATCGCACGCAGGCATGCTCAGAAAATGTCGTAGGCGTGCTGCTGGCCTTTTTGTTCGGCGGCGCGCTTGCGCAGGGCGTCGACGTCTTCCACCTTGAATATTTCCTGCATGCTGTTGGGGTCGTCGGGCGTGGTCGGCAGTCCGCTTTCCTTGTCGATCAGCAGGGTGGAGATCCCGGGCGGCATGGGCAGGGTGGCCGAGGGCTGGCCCTTGAGGGCCGCGCCCATGTATTCCATCCAGATCGGCAGGGCGGCCTTGGCGCCGAACTCGCCGCGACCGAGTGAACTGTAGTTGTCGAAGCCGACCCATACTGCGGTGGAAAGGTCGGCGTTGAAGCCGACGAACCAGGCATCGCGATGGTCATTGGTGGACCCGGTCTTGCCGGCCAGGTCGTCGCGACCCAGGGCGCGCGCCGCGGATCCGGTGCCACGCGTTACCACATCCTTCATGAGCGAAGTGATCAGGTAGTCGTTGCGCACGTCGATGACGTGCGGCGCGAGCACTGGCGGATGTTCGCCGGCTGCGTGGACATCGGCCGGAAGCACCGCGCCGCCGGTGACGTCGGCGCTGCGCGCGGTCGCCGGCGAGCTGCCAGTCGCGACGGGATTGCCGGCTGGGGGAAGGTTGGCCGGCGCTGCCGGTGGCCCTGGCGGCGCGGTGTCGAGCAGGCGCTCCTTGCACTCGCGGCACGCACGAGCTGGATTGGCCACGTACAGCGGCTGGCCGTTGCGGTCGTCGACCCGCTGGATGAAATACGGCGTGACCAGGTAGCCGCCGTTGGCAAACACCGCATAGCCGCGTGCCATGTCCATCGGGGTGACGGAGGCGGTGCCCAGGGCCATGGTGAGGTTGGCCGGAATGGAGTCGAGCGGGAAGCCGAAGCGGGTCATGTATTCACGCGCATAGCCGATGCCGATGGCGTCGAGCAGGCGCACGGAAACCAGGTTCAACGAGCGGATCAGCGCCTCGCGCAGCCGGGTCGGCCCGCCGAACTTGCTGTCGTCGTTGGCGGGAGTCCAGATACCATCCGGGCTCGACGGGTCGGGCAGCGCCAGTGGCGCATCGTTGACGATGGAGGCGGGGGTGAAGCCGCGTTCGAACGCCGCCGAGTACAGGTAGGGCTTGAAGCTCGAACCCGGCTGCCGGGCGGCCATGGTCGCCCGGTTGAACTTGCTGCGCTCGAAGTTGAAGCCGCCGACCAGCGATTCGACGGCGCCGTCTTCGGGGTCAAGGGCGACGAGCGCGCCCTGGACGGTCGGGATCTGTGCGAGTTGCCACGCGCCGTCCTTGCCAGGCTCGATGCGGATGATGTCACCGCGGTGCAGGACCTTGTCGACCGCGGTCGGCGTGGCACCCACCGAGCTCTCGCTCTTGTACGGCCGGGCCCAGCTGAGTGACGCCAGGGTGAGCTCGATGCTCTTGCCGTCAGCCTGGTAGACCGTCGCCCGACTGCCGTTGCTGGCGGTCACCAGGCCGGCCTGCAGGCCGGATGTTGGTGGATACTTGCGGAGCGCGGCCGCATAGTCCCCGGTCGTTGCCTGCGTCGGGAGCTCCACCCGCGCCTCGGGCCCGCGCCAGCCGTGGCGGCGGTCGTAGGCAGCCAGGCCGTTGCGCAATGCCGCCACCGCTGCATTCTGCCGCCCGCTCTGCACGGTGGTGTGCACCACGTAGCCCTCGGTCAGGGCTGCGTTGCCGAAGCGGTCAAGCACCTGCTGGCGCACCATTTCCGCCAGATACGGAGCATCGACCTCGATTGGCGGCTCATGGGGGTAGGCGTCGTTCGGCTCGGCAATGGATTCCTTGTATACGGCCTGGTTGATATAGCCGTGGCGCAGCATCTCCCCCAGCACCCAGTTGCGGCGCTCGATGGCACGCTTCGGGTTGTTGATCGGGTTGACTGCCGACGGCAGCTGGAAGCTGGCGGCAATCAAGGCGCACTCGGCGACCGTGAGTTGGTCGACGGTCTTTCCGTAGTAGTACTCCGCCGCCGCGCCGACTCCATAGGAACGATGGCCAAGGAACATCTTGTTCAGGTACAACTCCAGGATCTGGTCCTTGCTCAATTCATGTTCCATGCGCAAGGCGATGAATATCTCGGTGATCTTGCGTGAATACAATTTCTCCGGGCTGAGGAAGAAATTTCGCGCCACCTGCTGGGTAATGGTCGAGCCACCTTGGCCTTTGCCGCCGCCAGTGACGAGCACATGCCAGCCGGCGCGCACGATGCCGCGCCAATCCACGCCGGGATGATGGTAGAAGTCGGCGTCCTCGGCAGACAGCACGGCCTCCTTAAGTCGGGGCGGCACCTGGTCGATAGAGACAGGTATGCGACGTGCCTCGCCGAAGGTTGCGACCAGTTTGCCATCGGCGCTGAGTACCCGCAGGGGTACCTGCAGGTGGATATCCTTGAGCGTGGCCACGTCCGGGAGCCGCGGTGCGATCAGCCAATACGCGACGCCGGCGCCGATGCAGGCGAGAAGGAAACCGGCAAGCGCAAGGATGGAGGCCCAACGCAGGAAACGCTTGAAAATTGGCATAGTAGGGAAACGTTGGTACTCAAGCCTGGCCGCCAGAGTATAAGGGACCGGATTCTTCGAGGCAGGTGGCTGGCGGGATGGTGGCGGTTTGCCGGTGGCGCATGGAATGTGCGACGCGTCACGCCATTACCTGAGAAAGTTTTTGTAGGCCGTTGCTATTGCGTTAAATGTTAGATTTAATGGCGGCGCGCATCCGACCAGAAGATGCTGGATTCGGGCACATGCGGGGCAGGGGGAAGGTGCCGTGGGACTTTTTACACCGAAGAAGCCGGATTTGATCGGCGTCGACATCAGCTCGACGGCGGTCAAGTTGCTTGAGCTCAGCGAGTCGGGCGGGCGCTACCGGGTCGAGCATTACGCGGTGGAACCATTGCCACCGAATGCCGTGGTCGAAAAGAACATCGTGGAGGTCGAGGCGGTCGGCGATGCCATCCGC
>JAFKMZ010000066.1 GCA_017305055.1 Lysobacterales bacterium | reverse complement strand
GCATCCAGCCCGATCACCCAGCCATGCTCCCATTGCGTGGTGGCGGCGCAGTGCCGCTGGTCGATGCTGGGGCAGATGATCGTGCGGATGCCGGTCTGCAGCGCGGTCGAGCGTGCGTATTGCAGGGCCGCCATCACCTCGTCCTGCGCCACGCGGACCTCGTTGCGCCGCAAGGTGCGCAGCAGGGCCGGGCTGGCCACGCTGACCAGGATGGCGATGATCGACACCACCATGACCTGCTCGACCAGGGTGATGCCGTGTTGCCGGTGGGTGGTCATCGGTAGGTCCGGTGCTTCCGGAACCGAAAAGCTAGCCTTCCCGCCAGGCCGCCGGCAGCAGCGGCAAGGGATGACTGGCGTAGGGTGCACCAAGCCGACGGTGTGGGGGCGGCGGATTTAAAATGGGCACCCGCGCCCACATGTGTAGCCGATGACCGACCGCTTCCAGCTCGTTGCCCCCTACCAGCCCGCCGGTGACCAGCCGCAGGCGATCGAGCAGCTGACCCGTGGCTTCGAATCCGGTCTGGCCGCGCAGACCCTGCTGGGCGTGACCGGCTCGGGCAAGACCTTCACCGTGGCGAACGTGATCGAGCGGGTGCAGTGCCCGACCTTGGTGATGGCGCCGAACAAGACCCTGGCCGGGCAGCTGTACGGCGAGTTCAAGACCTTTTTCCCGCACAACGCGGTGGAGTACTTCGTCAGCTATTACGACTACTACCAGCCCGAGGCCTACGTGGTCGCCTCCGATACCTTCATCGAGAAGGACGCCTCGATCAACGAGCACATCGAACAGATGCGCCTGTCGGCGACCAAGGCCCTGCTGTCGCGACGCGATGCGATCATCGTCGCCACCGTGTCGGCGATCTACGGCCTGGGCAACCCCGAGGACTACCTCAGCCTGCGCCTGATCCTGGCCGTGGGCGAGCACATGGACCAGCGGAAATTGATCCGCCAGCTCACCGAGCTGCAGTACACGCGCAACGAGACCGAGCTGCGCCGTGGCACCTATCGTGTGCGCGGCGAGGTCATCGACGTGTTCCCGGCCGAGTCGGAAACCGAGGCCTTGCGTATCGAGCTGTTCGACGGCGACGTCGAGCGCATGGCCTTGTTCGACCCGCTGACCGGGGAGACCATCCGCAGCGTGCCGCGCTACACCGTGTACCCGCGCACGCACTACGCCAGCACCCGAGCCAGCGTGTTGAACGCGATCGAGACGGTCAAGGTGGAACTCAAGGAGCGGCTGGAGATCCTGTACAAGGAAAACAAGCTGGTCGAGGCGCAGCGCTTGGATCAGCGCACGCGCTTCGACCTGGAGATGATGGCCGAGGTGGGCTATTGCCAGGGCATCGAGAACTACTCGCGGCACCTGAGCCGGCGCGGCCCCGGCGAGCCGCCGCCGACATTGTTCGACTACCTCCCCGCCGACGGCCTGCTGGTGGTGGACGAATCGCACGTCACCGTGCCGCAGCTCGGCGCCATGTACAAGGGCGACCGCTCGCGCAAGGAAACCCTGGTGGAGTTCGGCTTCCGCCTGCCCTCGGCGATGGACAACCGGCCGTTGCGCTTCGAGGAATGGGAGGCACGCGTGCCGCGTGCAATCTTCATTTCCGCGACCCCACGCACGTACGAGCTGGCCAAGTCCGGCGATGCCGTGGCCGAACTCGTGGTGCGCCCCACCGGCCTGGTCGACCCGCAGGTCGAGGTGCGCCCGGTGCGCACCCAGGTCGACGACCTGCTGAGCGAGATCCACAGGAACGTGGCCGCCGGCGAGCGCGTGCTGGTGACCACGCTGACCAAGCGCATGGCCGAGAACCTCACCGAGTACTTCGACGAGCAGGGCGTGCGCGTGCGCTACCTGCACTCGGACATCGGTACGGTCGAGCGCGCCGACATCATCCGCGACCTGCGCCTGGGCGTGTTCGACGTGCTGGTCGGCATCAACCTGCTGCGCGAAGGCCTGGACATGCCCGAGGTGTCGCTGGTGGCGATCCTGGACGCGGACAAGGAGGGCTTTCTGCGGTCCACCGGCTCGCTGATCCAGACCATCGGCCGTGCCGCGCGCAACGTGCACGGGCGCGCGATCCTGTACGCCGATGCGGTCACGCCATCGATGCGCGCGGCCATGGACGAAACCGCGCGCCGGCGCGAGAAGCAGACGGCCTACAACGTCGCGCATGACATCACGCCCACCACCATCGTGCGCCGCGTCGCCGACATCATGGAAGGCGCACACGCGGCGAATGGCGGGCGCCAGCGTCGTGGCGGCACCACGCCCTCGCGCACCCAGGCCGTGGCCGAGGCACATGCCGACTACGCCCACCTGGGCGCCGCCGAGGTCACCGCCATGCTCAAGAAGCTGGAGGCGCAGATGTACCAGCATGCCAAGAACCTCGAATTCGAGGACGCCGCCCGCGTGCGCGACCAGATCCACGAGCTGCGCGAGCAGGCGCTGCGCTGACGCCTTCCGGCGTGGCGCGCTGCCGGTTTCCCCTCTCCCTCCGGCGGCCGTCAGGGAGTCCCCCTGCAGGTGAGAGGGACTGGGGAGGTGCGGACTGGCGCGATGGCTGGTACGCCCGGCCCCGATCACGCCCGCACCCGCCGCCACGGTCGCCAGGTCAGATGGGCTGGTCCCTCATGCACCGCCATCCCGGCCGGCATTGTTGCCCGGTCGCCGCTCCTTTATACTGCCCCGCTTGCATCGCGAGGCACGGCGACGCGGGCGGTTAGCTCAGCGGTAGAGCACTACCTTGACATGGTAGGGGTCACAAGTTCGATCCTTGTACCGCCCACCACCGGTTCCAACCACAAGCGCCACCCTCGCGGTGGCGCTTGCCTGTCTGCCGCCTTTGCACCGCCGGACCAGGCGCTCTTCCTGTGCGTTTGTGCGTGGCGCCCCTGGCGGGCATGAGGGCAGTACCACCGGCACCCCTTGGAGCCGCCCGGCGTATGCTTGCCGGCATGACGCTGGATCGGCGCGCTTTCCTGAAGTTGGGCAGCTTGGCGGCGCTCGAAGCAGGTGTGCCTGGCTGGGTGCGGGCCCGGCCCGCGACCGTCAGTGGGCGATCTGCGACGGATTCGGGTCCGGCCGATTACACGCTGCACATCGGCCATGCGTTGATCGAGCTGGCGCCGGATCACATCGTTTCCACGGTGGTCTACAACGGCCGGTTTCCCGGCCCGCTGCTGCGCTTCAAGGAAGGCAGGCCTGTCGTCGTGGACATCCGCAATGACACCGACACGCCCGAGCAACTTCATTGGCATGGGCAATTCCTGGATGATTCCGTGGACGGTGCTGCCGAAGAGCGCACGCCGTTCATCCCCGCCCATGGCATGCGTCGCGAAGTGTTCGTGCCCGGGCCGGCGGGCTTTCGGTTCTATCACACACACGTCCGTGCCGGCGCGGACTTGTCGCGAGGGCAATACAGCGGCCAGGTTGGGCCGGTGTATATCGAGCCGAAGCACGATCCGGGTGCCTATGACCGCGAGGTGTTCCTGACCTTGAAGGAGTTCGATCCGTTCTTCAGCGAGGGCGGGGACACGCCGCTGGATTTCCAGAGCCCATCGACAGCCGATCCACAGCTGCAAGCGCGCGGCGAGCAGGCGATGCGCGTCTCACTCGCCTTGGGTTCGCACAAGGGCTATGAAGTGGGCTATCAGGCGTTTGCTATCAATGGTCGCATGCTCGGAGCCGGCGAGCCCCTCCGCGTCAGACGCGGCGAACGCGTGCTGCTGCATGTGCTCAATGGCAGCGCGACGGAAATCCGCAGCCTCGCGCTGCCCGGACACAGCTTCCAGGTGGTCGCGCTCGACGGCAATCCGGTACCGCGGCCCGCGCGCGTGCCGGTCTTGTGGCTGGGTACTGCCGAGCGCGTCAGCGCGGTCGTCGAAATGGATCATCCGGGAATCTGGATCCTGGGCGACCTGGACGACGATGATCGCGAACGCGGCATGGGACTGGTGGTCGAATATGCCGGCGCGACGGGCAAACCCGCATGGCAGAAGCCACCCCCGTTTCGCTGGGATTATCGGCACTTCGCCGAACCAGGCGCGCGGGCCAGTCGCGCGCCTGACGACACCATCGACCTGCTGATTGCCAAGGACAATGCCGCGGCGCACGGTTTCAACCGTTGGACCATCAACGGTGTCGCCTACGACAACGTCAGCATGCCGACAACCCGGACGCTGCAACTCGGCAGGCGTTACCGCCTGCGCATGCGCAATGCGAGCGACGACATCCACCCGATGCACCTGCATCGCCACATCTTCGAGATCACGAGCATCGCCGGCCAGCCGACAGCCGGCGTGCGCAAGGATGTCGTGATGCTGGGTGGCTACCAGACCATGGAAGTGGACTTCACCGCCGATCGGCCGGGTCTGTCGCTCTTGCATTGCCACATGCAACTGCACATGGATTACGGCTTCATGGCACTGTTCGACTGCGTCTAGGGACGCGCTGGCGAAGCCCGCCTTGATGGCCATCCGCTCGATGGATGCGCATGTCGGCTGATGCTGTGGGACCCTGGGCGTGGCCGCCCGCGGGCCTCACCGCGGCTTTCGCAGGACAATGGGCCAGCGCCTGCGAGTGTGGCGTGATCCGTGGAACATTGGAGAGCATCTGTTGGTGGAAGACCTTTTGAAAAAGACGCATGCGCTCATGGGCGGAAGTACGCCGGCAATCGAGCCGCTTGACCGCCCGGTCTGGTCCAGTTTGACCTCCGCGCATACGCATCTGGCGCTGGGTGACGGGCTGGCGCTGCGCTATGACCTCGACGTCAACCGCTTTGCTTCTGCGCGCGATGACAGCGGCCCGGCGCTGGCGGCCCTCGCGTGCCTGGTGCGGCCGCATGATCCGATCTATATCTTGCAGGTGCCGGAGATCCACATTCCGCAGGAGCTGGTTGCCGTCAAGCAGGCCTTGTGCGTGCAGATGGTGGCGTCGGCGCCGGCAACTCCAGACGGGACGGGGAACGAGTCCATCGTGCCGCTGGGCGAGGCCGATGCGGCGGAAATGCTGGTCCTTGCCACGCTCACCGAGCCCGGCCCCTTCCTGCGCGGTACCGGACGCATGGGCAATTTTTTCGGCATCCGCATCGACGGGCGGCTCGCGGCCATGGCTGGCGAGCGCTTCCGCTTTCCGGGCTACACGGAAGTCAGTGGCGTGTGCACGCATCCGGATTTTCGCGGGCGCGGATTGGCCTCGCGCCTGTCACGGCATGTCATGGTCGATATTGCCGCGCGTGGCGATACGCCGTTCCTGCACGCCTGGAAAACCAACCACACGGCAATTGCGTTGTACGAACATCTGGGGTTCCGCTGGCGCAGCGACGTGCACGTCGCGGTGCTCGAGCGTCGCACGCCCCAACCTGCCTGAGGTGCGTGCGGGTAGGTTGGAGCTCGCTCCCTCACCCCAGCCGCTCCCCCAACGATGACGCCGTCGGGGGAGAGGGGGCACACGCGTACGTCGTAATTCCTGCGCAGCCGCCTGGACTTCCGGCGGGGCTGCGGAGCTGACTCCCTCTCCCCTGGCTTTGCCGGGGGAGAGGGTGGGGTGAGCGGCGGCTTTTGGCTTTCGGGCTACTGCTTGTTGCCGTTCTCGTCGCTGGGCAGCGGGGCCGGCATGCGCAACGGCGGCAGCGTCAATGCAGCCTGACCCTTGCTGGTCAGGGTGGCGTTGAAGGCTGGCAGGTCCTTGGCTTTCACCTCGTCCCACTTGGCGCTGACCGCCTGCCACTGCTCCTTCGCGCGCACGGTCGCGGCCGCCTGGGCGGCCGTTGGCGCCGTGTCGGCGGACTGCAGCGAGCGCAGCGCGGCGAGCGCGGCGTCACTCACGCCGTTCAAGGTGGTCGCCACCTGGTAGCCGCGGCCGAAGCCACGGAAGCCGCGGACCTCGTCGGGCGCCAAGGTGTCGATCCGCGCCTTGAACGCATCGCGGGTGGCGCGCGGTGTGGATTCGAGCTTCGCCACCGCCTGACCCAGGTCGTGGGCCTGTCCGTAGGCCATGCGCGCGTCACGCGCCAGCTCGTACATTTCCAGTGCGAGCTTGTCGTTCTGCGCCAGGTCGGCGGTGGAAGTGGTGACGCGCGGATCCATGCGCAGCGTCAGCGGCTGCGTCCAGCTCTGGCCACCGACCGTGAGGCGCACCGTGTATTCGCCGGCCGGGGCCCAGGCCGAAGTGGGTGGTGGCGAGCTGCGACCCGGTATGGCGCCGGTCGCGTCGACTGGGGCGCGCGTCGTGGCCAGCGGCTGGTAGCGCAGGTTCCAGCTGATGCGGTGCATGCCCGCGCTGGTCGGCATGGAGCGGGTGCGCGCTGCCCAGTACAGTGGCACTGAACAATCCGGCGCCACGGGGTTGATCTGGCAGATCTTGTCGTAGGCCGCCGGGTCCAGCGCCGGATCCACCGCGCGCTTGAGCTCGCTGGAGTAGGTGCGCACGACCTTGCCGGCGCCGTCCAGGATGTCGATCGTGAGCGGCCCGGCCATGTCGGCGGCGAGGTAGTAGTCGATGAGCGCGCCGTTTGGCGGGTTCTCGCCGGCCGGCAACTCCGGCGCCCACGGCGTCGGGTCGTTCGTGCCCATGCGGATGCGCACGGCGGTCTGCGGCTTGAACAGGTACGCCGCCTTGGCGCTGCGCGCCTCCGCGATCTGGCGCAGCGGGGTGACATTGTCCAGGATGTAGAAGCCGCGGCCGTGCGTGCCTGCGATCAGGTCCGAGCACAGGCAGCCGGGGTCGTCCTTGAGCTCCAGGTCACGCACCGAGATCGCGGGCATGTCCAGGCGCAGGGATTCCCAGTGGTCGCCGTCGTCGAACGACACCCATACCTGGGTGTCGGTGCCGGCGTAGAGCAGGCCCGGCTTGCGGGGATCCTCGCGGATGGTGTTGGTCACGGCGCCGGGCGCGATGCCGTTGTTGATCTCGGTCCAGGTCTTGCCGCCGTCGCGCGTGCGCCACAGGTGCGGGTTCATGTCGTCGATGCGCATGGTGTTCGCGGCGGCGTAGGCGACCTGCTTGTCGAAATGCCCGGCCTCGATGTTGAAGATGCGCGTCCACGGCTTGATGGCGGACGGTGTCACGTTGGACCACCTGGCACCGCCATCCGTGGTGACCTGGATGTTGCCGTCGTCGGTGCCGGCCCAGAGCACGCCGGCATCCAGCGGGGAAGCCGAGAGCGCGGTGATGCTGCCGCCCTGCTCGGGCTTGACCTGCTTGGCGTACTTGCCGGCGTTGGCCGGCACCTTCCAGGTCTTGCGGCTGAGGTCGGGGCTGATGCGCGTCCAGCTATGTGCCTGGTCCGTGGATCTCCACACCACGTTGGAGGTGTAGTACAGCGTGTCCTTGTCCACCGGCGACCACAGGATCGGCATGGTGCGCACGTTGCGGTTGAATTCCGTGCCGCGTGCCGCCGCATCCGGGCCGACCTGGGTGGTCTGGCCGGTCTTGCGGTTGTACAGCGACACGTTGCTGCGCTCGCTGCCGAACACCAGATCCGGGTCCTTCGGGTCGGGCGCGGCGATGCCGTATTCCTGGATGTTCACCGGATGCCAGTCGTGGAACGTGATGCGGCCGTCCATCGAGCGGCTGTCGACGCAGGCCGAGCCCGAATCCTGCTGCCCGCCGCAGACGCGGTACGGGAAGGCGTTGTCGGTGGTGACGTGGTACATCGCGGCGGTCAGCTGGTTGTACCAGTTGCTCCACGATGCGCCGCGGTTGCCGGAGACGATCGCGCCCTGGTCGGCGACCACGAACAGGATGTTGGTGTCGTTCGGGTTGATCCACATGTTCTGGTAGTCGTCGCCACCCGGTGCGCCGCGCACCGCGGACCAGGTCACGCCGCCGTCCTCGGTACGCCAGAACACGGTCGAGCCACTGTAGACCACGTTCGCGTTCTTCGGGTCGACCGCGATTGTCGGCAGGTCGCCGCCACCGATGCGCGCGAGCGGCCGCGGATCGGGCGCGGCGGTGGGCGAGGAGCCTGGGTTGGCAGGGTCGCGGGCGGCCAGGCGCCAGTGTTCGCCGCCATCCGTCGACTTGTACAGGTTGATCGTGCCTGTCTTGGTCGGGACCGCCTTGCCCGTCGTGCCGGCGACCATGGCGTAGAGCGTATTCGGGCTGCTCCGGGAGAGGCTGAGGTTGGCCTGGATCACGGTCGGCAGGCCGTCGGTGAGCTTGTTCCAGGTGGTGCCGCCGTCGGTGGACTTGAAGATGCCGCCATCGGTGCCGCCGAACTCTCCGCCTTCGACGTAGCTCTGCTGCTGCTGCCACAGTGCCGCGTAGACGATGTTCGGGTTGCTGGCGTCGATACGCACGTCGTTGCCACTAACGTACTCGTCCTTGTACAGCACTTTCTGGAAGGTCTGGCCGCCGTCGGTGGAACGGAAGATGCCGCGCTCGGCATTCGGGCCGTAGGGATGGCCGAGCGCGGCGACGAACAGGCGGTTGGGATCGTGCGGGTCGACCGCGATATTCGCGATCATCTGGCTGTCGCGCAGGCCGAGGTGGGTCCAGGTCTTGCCCGCGTCGGTCGACTTGTACATGCCATCGCCGGTGGCGAGGTCCGGGCGGACAATGGCGGCGCCAGTGCCCACGTAGATGACATTCGGGTCCGATGGCGCCACGGCGATGGCGCCAATCGAGCCGGTCGGCTGGTCGTCGAACAGCGGCACCCAGTTGGCGCCGTAGTCGGTGGAGCGCCATACGCCGCCGTTGTCGAAGCCGGCGTAGAACACGTTCGGTTGGCTGGGTACGCCGTCCAGCGCTCGGGCACGACCACCTCGGGTCGGGCCGATGCCGCGCCAGTGCATCTCGCCGTAGGCGCTTGGTATGGAGGGGCTGGTGCCGGCGGCAGTGGATTGTGCGTTGGCCACGGCAGGCAGTGCGGCCAGGCCAAGTGTGGCGGTGGTCAGGCCGAGGGCGGCAGCGACAAGTAATCGGGTGGTCGGCATGTCGTCATATCCTTGGTTGATATTGGCGAAGGCGCGGAGAACGTCGGTGCAACCCGCACCGAACCGTCACCCCTGCGAGGCGGTGCTCCGCCGCAGCGGAGTACGTCCAGCGGAATGACGGCCAACAAGGTCGGTCGGGCGTCCCCAAGTCCTGGGACTCTAGCATCGAAGAATCCGATGGCCAACACCGGAGCAGGCGGCGGGGCAAAGCCGGATTGTCGCAGGGCACCTGTGGCGTGCGGCGGGCCGCGATGCAGGCATGAACCGGTACTGCCAGGTCGTGGCGAAGCCACTTGGCAGCGTCCGGCGGCGGGAACCCTGCAGGGTTCCCGCCGGCATGCGTGGCGCGGCCGGCGCCCTATCGCAGCTGCATCATGCGCATGAGGTTGCCGTTGACGTCGGCGGGCAGTGCTTGGGGCAGCTTGGCTTCCGGCAGCGCCAGTGCTGGCTGGCCCTTGCCGGCCAGCTTGGCGTTGAGCGCGGCCAGGCCATCGCCCTTCAAGGCGTCCCACTTGGCCAGGACGGTCTTGGCAATCTCGCGCGCCTGGGTGCAGGCGTCGACCTGCGCCGCGGTGGGTGTGCTGTCGGCCGAATCCAGGCCCAGCGACGCGGCCAGCGCGGCGTTGCTCACGTCCTTCAACGTGGCCGGGGTCGGCCAGGGCAGGCCGAAGCGGCGTGCGCCAGCGGATTCGGCAATGGCGTCGAGGCTGGCCTTGAACGACTTGGCGGCCGGATCGGTCCCCTCCAGCTTGGCCACCGCCTCGCTGAGGCCATGGGCCTGGCTGTAGGCCAGCAGTGTGGTGCGGGCCAGCTCATACATCTCCACCGACAGCTGGCTGATCTGCGCGATCCCGGCCGCCGGCGTGGTCACGCGCGGGTCGAGGCGCACAGTGAGCGGCTGGGTGTAGGTCTTGCCGGCGGCGGTCAGGCGCACGGTGTACTCACCGGGAGGTGCCCATGGCGAGCTCGGCACCACCGAGCTGCGGTGCGGGATCACGATCGGTCGGCGGATTTCCGAGCGCTCCTGGGCCAGCGGCTGGTAGCGCATGCTCCAGCTGATGCGGTGCATGCCCGCCTTGGTCGACAGCGACATGAGCGGCGCTGGCCAGTACAGCGGAATGCTGCAGTTTGGCGCATGGGGCTTGGCCTGGCAGAGCTTGTTGTAGGCATCCGGGTCCAGCGCGGGATCCGGGTCGTTGCTCTTGATCGTGCTGGAGTAGGTACGCACGACCTGGCCGGCGCCATCCAGGATGTCGATGGTTACCGGGCCAGCCACGTCGGAGGCGAGGTAGTAGTCGATGACGGCCCCGTTGGGCGGATTCTCGCCAGACGGGACTTCCGGCGGGAACGGCATCGAATCGTAGGTCACCAGGCGCACGCGCGTCGCCACCTGCGGCTTGAACAGGTAGGCCGGATCGGCCTGGCGCGCCTCGGCAATCTGCCGCAGCGGGGTCACGTCATCCAGGATGTAGAAGCCGCGGCCGTGCGTGCCGGCGAGCAGGTCGGAGCAGCCGCATTTCTCGTCGTCCTTGATGGCGAGGTCGCGCACCGAGATCGCCGGCATGTCCAGCCGCAGCGATTCCCAGTGGTCGCCGTCGTCGAACGACACCCAGACCTGGGTGTCGGTGCCCGCGTACAGCAGGCCTGGCTTGCGCGGGTCTTCGCGGATGGTATTGGTCAGCACACCGGGATCGATGCCGTTGTTGATCTCGGTCCAGGTCTTGCCGCCGTCACGTGTCCGCCACAGGTGCGGATTCATGTCGTCGATACGCATGGTGTTGGCCGCCGCGTACGCGGTCAGCTTGTCGAAGTGCCCGGCCTCGATGTTGTAGATGCGCGTCCATGGCTTGATCGCCGGCGGGGTCACGTTGGACCAGTGCTTGCCGCCATCCATGGTGACCTGGATGTTGCCGTCGTCGGTACCGGCCCACAGCACGTCCACGTCCAGTGGCGAGGCCGAGAGTGCGGTGATGCTGCCTTCGGGAGCGGGCTTGACCTGCTTGGCGTACTTGCCCACGGAGACTGGCGTCTTCCATGTCGAGCGCGCCAGGTCGGGGCTGATGCGCGTCCAGCTGTGGGCCTGGTCGCTGGACTTCCACACCACGTTCGAGGCGTAGAACAGCAGCGTCGGGTCCTTGGGCGACCACAGGATCGGCATGGTGCGCACATTGCGGTCGTAGTCCTTGCCGCGCTGCTCGCGGGAGGGACCGACCATCGTGGTCTGGCCGGTGCGGCGATCATACAGGGTGACGTTGTTGCGACCGCTGCCGAAGACGAGATCCGGATTCTTCGGATCGGGCGCGGCAATGCCGTATTCCTGGATGCTTACCGAGTGCCAGTCATGGAACGTGATACGGCCGTCCATCGAGCGGCTGTCGACGCAGGCCGAGCCGGAGTCCTGCTGGCCGCTGCACACGCGGTAGGGGAAGGCGTCGTCCGGAGTCACGTGGTACATCGCGCCGGTGAGCTGGTTGTACCAGGTGCTCCATGACTTGCCGCGGTTGGCCGAAACCGTGGCGCCCTGGTCGACCACGACGAAGACGATGTCGGAGTTGTTCGGGTTGACCCAGGGCTTCTGGTAGTCGTCGCCGTTCGGGCCGCCGCGCACCGCGGACCAGGTCACGCCGCCGTCCTCGGTGCGCCAGAACACGGTCGAGGCGGCATAGACCACATTCGGGTCCTTGCCGTCGACGGCCAGGGTCGGCAGGTCGCCGCCGCCGATGCGCGTCGCCGGGCGCGGGTCGAGCACGGCATCCGGCGACGAGCCGGGGTTGGCCGGATCACGCGCGGCGAGGTTCCAGTGCTCACCGCCGTCGCTGGACTTGTAGAACTGCACGGTGCCGGTGGTGCCTTCCTTCGCCGTGGGTACCTTGCCGGCAGTACCGGCCACCATGGCGTAGACGATGTTCGGGTTGCTCGGGGCGATGCTGAGGTTGGCCTCGATCACGCCGGCGGGCAGGCCGTTGGTCAGCTCCTTCCAGGTGGAGCCGCCATCGGTGGACTTGAAGATGCCTCCCGTGGTGCCGCCGAACTCCTTGCCTTCGATATAGCTCTGCTGCTGCTGCCACAGTCCGGCGTAGACGATGCTCGGGTTGCTGGGATCGATGCGCACGTCGTTGCCGCTGACGTACTCGTTCTTGTAGAGCACTTTCTGGAACGTCTTGCCCCCGTCGGTGGAGCGGAAGATGCCGCGCTCCTCGTTCGGGCCGTAGGGATGGCCGAGCGCGGCGACGAACAGGCGGTTCGGGTCATGCGGGTCGACCGCGATGTGCGCGATCATCTGCGTGTCGCGCAGGCCGAGGTGGGTCCAGGTCTTGCCGGCGTCGGTGGACTTGTACATGCCGTCGCCCACGGCCAGGTCCGGACGGATGATGCCGGCGCCGGTGCCGACGTAGATGACGTTGGGATCCGATGGCGCCACGGCGATGGCGCCGATCGAGCCGGTCGGCTGGTCGTCGAACAGCGGCACCCAGTTCGAGCCGTAGTCGGTCGAGCGCCACACGCCGCCGTTGTCGAAGCCGGCGTAGAACACGTTCGGCTGGCTGGGGACGCCGTCCAGCGCCCTGGCGCGTCCGCCACGGGTCGGGCCGATGGTGCGCCAATGCATCCCGGCGTAGTACTGCGTGGACTGGCCGGTTTGCGCCGTGGTGGCGGCTTGCGCCCTGGCCACCGAAGGCGGCGCCACGAGCGTGGTGACAGCGGCGACGAAGCCGGCAATGGTGAGGCCGAGCAGGCGGGAGGTCGACATTCGGAGGCTCCGCAGGGAATGGGAAGAGGCGAACCCGGAACAGTGGCACTTGCTTGAGCGCCGCCACGCCCACGATCGCGGGAATGACGAAACCAGGACCCCCGCGCCCAAGCCAAGTGCTATTCGAGCCTGGAACCTTACCAGTGCCGCGCGCCACTGACCAGCGTTTGGCCTTCCAGCGTCGCGACCACGTATCACCGCACGCAGCGCGAGGACGACCGGCGGCGCTGCTACCGGTTACCCTAGGCTGCTGGCGGCGACGGAGGTGGGGTGTGACGACGGAATGGGAAGCGCTGGTGGACGACGCGTTCGCGCGTCGCGACCGGCTCGAGCCGGCCGAAGTGGATGGGCGCCTGCGCCCGCTGCTCACGCAGGTATTGGACGAACTGGAAGCCGGGCGCCTGCGTGTCGCGCAGCCGGACGGCAGCGGCGGCTGGGCGGTCAACCAGTGGGTGAAGAAGGCCGTGCTGCTGTATTTCCGGATCAGTGCCAACGAGGTGGTCGATGGGGGACCGGCCCTGGCCTACGACAAGGTCCCATTGCGCTTCGCCCCCGGCGACGAGGCCAGCCTGCGCCGACTCGGCGCGCGCGTGGTTCCGGGTGCCCTGGTGCGCCGCGGTGCGCATGTCGCACCGGATGCGATCCTGATGCCGAGCTACGTCAACATCGGTGCCCACGTGGGCGCCGGCAGCATGGTCGACACCTGGGCGACGGTCGGTTCCTGCGCGCAGATCGGCGCCGGCGTGCATCTGTCCGGTGGCGTCGGCATCGGCGGCGTGCTGGAACCGCTGCAGGCGGCGCCGACGATCATCGAGGACCACTGCTTCATCGGCGCACGCTCGGAAGTGGTGGAGGGCGTGGTGGTCGAGCGTGGCAGTGTGGTCGGCATGGGTGTGTTTCTCGGCCAGTCCACGCGCATCTACGACCGCGCCACCGGCCGGACCAGTTACGGCCGCGTGCCGGCGGGCAGTGTGGTCGTTGCCGGCAGCCTGCCGGCCGCCGACGGCAGCCACAGTTTGTACGCGGCAATCATCGTCAAGCAGGTGGACGAGCGCACGCGCAGCAAGACCAGCATCAACGAGCTGCTGCGCGAGGCCTGAGATTCGGGCAGACGCACCGCGCAGCCTGTGTGCCGGCGAGATATGCTCATGCGCTGACCATCTTCAATGACCTGCGACCGTACCCGGCGGATTCCCGGGCGGACGCACCCGAAGGATCCGCATGGCGACGACCACCCTGTACGGCCTGCCCAACTGCGACACCTGCCGCAAGGCACGCCGTTGGCTGGAGCGCTTCCACGTCGAGCACGAGTTCGTGGACTACCGCGCCAATCCGGTGCCGGCGGCAACGCTCAAGCAGTGGGCCGCGGCGCTCGGCGGCTGGGAGCAGCTGGTCAACAAGTCTTCCACGACCTGGCGCCAGCTGCTGCCGCAACGCAAGGACCCGGGGCCGGGCAGCGATCCCGAATGGACCCTGCTGTTGAAGGAATATCCGGCGCTGATCCGCCGTCCGGTGGTGGTGCTGACTGACGGTGCGGTCAGCGTGGGCTTCACCGACAACGCCTTCAAGCGGTTGTTTCCACGCTGACGACGCGCCGGTCATGCCGCGCGTGATGCATGACTCCTGCGCTGCGTCGCCCGCAGGCGGGATTCCCCGCATGCACTGAATGCGAGTCGTCCGCAGCGCGTCCCGGGCTTCATTGCTACGCTGCGCCCTGGCACCACCTCGTTCCATCGCCATGCCTGATTGCCAGTACCCCGCGCCGCGCAGGGCCGGTCGCGGTCTGTGCCCGCCACACACTCCCGGGGCCGGGCCGTGAGCCGCCGTCCCGGCCGCCGCTATCGCGACAACCTGCGTATCGAGCGCGACAACGAGGCGCTGTACGAGCGCCTCGCGGCGCTGGCCGACAACGAGCGCCTGGCCCAGGTCTACCGGCGCATCGCCGCCGGCGAGCGGGCCAATGCGCGTTTCTGGGAGGAACGTCTGGGCCAGCTCGGCGAGGCGGTCCCGGCGCCGCGGATCGGCATGCGCGTCCGCATCCTGGGCTGGTTTGCGCAGCACTTCGGCACCGGTTTCGTGATGCCGACCGTGGTGCGCCTGGAGCACGCCGACCACGCCGCCACCCCGGTGGACCGCAGCGGGCATCGCGACCACTTTGCCGGTGCGCTGGCCAGCCCGGTGCAGCGCCATCGTCACGGCACGCGCAGCGGCAATACCCTGCGCGCCGCCGTGCTCGGCGCCAACGACGGCCTGGTGTCGAACGTCAGCCTGGTCATGGGCATGGCCGGTGCCGCGGCCGGGGACCACGCCGTGCTGCTGGCCGGCCTGGCCGGCCTGGTGGCGGGTGCCTGCTCGATGGCCATGGGCGAATGGCTGTCGGTGAACAGCTCACGCGAGTTTTACCAGGCGCAGATCACCGAGCGTGCCGAACGCTTTGCCGTGGCGCCAGAGGACGGCAGGCGCGACATCGCCGACCTGTACCGCGACAAAGGTCTGCAGCCGGCGGCCGCCGAGCACTTGGCCGGCCATGTCGCCGAAGCGCCGCGCGCCGCGCTGGACATGCTGGTGCGCGAGGAGCTCGGCATCGATCCGGGCGAACTCGGCGGCTCGGCGTGGAGCGCGGCGGTGTCCTCGTTCTGCATGTTCGCGTGCGGCGCATGGTTTCCCGTGGCGCCGTATTTGTTCGTGGGTGGCACGACCGCGCTGGTCGCCAGTGCCTGCACCACCTTGTTGGGTCTGGCCCTGATCGGCCTGGGCACGGCACTGTTTACCGGTCGTGGCGTGCTGTTCTCCATTGCGCGGCAGGCTGCGATCACCATGGCCGCCGCGGCGATCACCTACGCCGTTGGCCACCTGCTGGGTATCGCGCTGGGCGCCTGAAGGCGTGACGCGCGGCTTGTTATGCTGCGGTACCGCCGCTGCGCCGAGCAGGCTGTCGCCATGTCCGCCGTCCTGGAACTTGCCCGTGAGTTGATCGCCCGCCCCTCGCTGACCCCGGACGATGCCGGCTGCCAGGCGCTGATCGGCGCGCGACTCGCGCGCGCGGGGTTTCGCGTGGAGTATGTGTGCCACGGCCAGGTCGACAATCTCTGGGCCACGCATGGCGAAGTCGGCCCGCTGGGCGAGGCTCCGCTGCTGGTGTTCCTAGGCCATACCGACGTGGTGCCGAGCGGCCCGGAGACCGATTGGCATTCGCCGCCGTTCGTGCCCACCATCCGCGATGGCCGTCTGTACGGCCGTGGCGCAGCGGACATGAAAGGCGCGGTGGCAGCGATGGTGGTGGCACTGGAGCAGTTCGTGGCGGCTCGTCCGGCACATGCCGGGCGCGTCGGCCTGCTGCTGACCAGCGACGAGGAAGGACCGACCAACCTGGATGGCGTACGCAAGCTGGCCGAGCGCTTCCGGGCGATCGGGGAGCGGATCGACTGGTGCGTCGTCGGCGAGCCATCGGCCATCAGCGTGCTGGGTGACCGCATCCGCGTGGGACGCCGCGGGTCGCTGTCGGCCACGCTCCGCGTGCGCGGCGTGCAGGGGCACGTGGCCTACGCGGAAAACGCGCTGAACCCGATCCACGCGTTTGCCCCGGCGCTGGCCGAGCTGGCCGCGGAGCGCTGGGATGACGGCAACGCGGATTTCCCCCCCACCTCGATGCAGGTTTCCAACCTGCATGCCGGCACCGGCGCGGGCAACGTCATCCCGGGCGAGCTGTCGGCGCTGTTCAACTTCCGCTACGGCACCGTCAGCACGGTGGAGGACTTGCGCGCGCGCAGTGAGGCGATCCTGCGTCGCCACGATGTGGATTTCCAGCTCGAGTGGAATCTGTCCGGCGAGCCGTTCCTGGCACCACCCGGCGGCCGGCTGCGCGAAGTGGTGGTGGCCGTGTGCCGCGAGCTGTGCGGCCACGAGCCGGAGCAGAGCACCGGCGGCGGCACGTCGGATGGCCGCTTCATTGCCCCGCTTGGCGCCGAGGTGGTGGAGATCGGGCCGGTCAACGCCAGCATCCACAAGGTCGACGAGTGCATCGCCGTGGACGAGCTGGAGCAACTCCCCGCCGTCTATCAGGCGATTGCCGAACGCCTGCTCACCGGCTGACGTCCATCGTTCCTGGCGGTCCATTCCCTGGCTCTGTGTTCAGCCCGGACGCCGGTCCACCATGTGTCCGGGCTATACGCTTTGCCGGGAAGGGGCGGGGTGGTCAGCGGTCCATCTCGCGGCGCGCACGGCGCTCGCGTTTCCAGCGTACATAGTGGCGCTCGGCGCACAACGTGCCACGGCGCGCCGGACGCCGCAGCAGCGGCACGTCCAGTGCCAGCAGCAGGGCTCCCAACGGCAGCATCCACAGGCCGAACAGGGGTAGGAAGCTCAACAGCCCACCGACGACCAGCAACACACCGAGCGGCACGCGGATCCAGCGCGAGGATGGTGCGCGCAGCCAGCGCAGGATACGCACCAGCCAGTCCGGCAACTGCCGTTCCATGCGGTCCAGCAGCCGGTTCAGGCGGTAGAGATCGGTATGGCGGCTCATGGGTCGGTATGCGGTCTGGCAGCGGTAGTCGGATGGTCAACGGTGCCGGTCGGGAGGGGGCAGCGGCATACATTGTCCCAGCTATGGGGTTGCTGTCTCCCGGACCAAAGTGCTGGAAGCGTCCTTCGTTCAGCGTGATGCCGGGGTCAGGATGAGGGTGTGCCGTGCCGGACCAGGCAGCAACGGTGTGGCTTGCCCTCTCACCCAGGCCTCGTGTCCGGCGCCGAAGAACGGCGACAGCGGATTGTCGCTCTGTCCGCCCGGCATGCCCAGGCTGGCGTGGACCTCGTCGCCCGGGCTCACGGCCATACGTTCGGAGGCGCCGAATCCGGGCGCGGCGACGCGCGGCATGTCGCGGTCCCCGGGCAGCGGTTGGTCGGGCATGTCGATGAAGTGCGCCAGCCACCCCGGGAGCGCCGGGGCGAGCGGGTGGCGGATGGCGCTGCGGTTGTGCTCACCCCAACTGCGGGCGGCGAGACCACCGGGCTGCGTGCCGAGCGTGGCCACCACCTGGCGTGCGGCGGCGAGCAGCAGCGCATGCCAGTCGGCGTACTGGCGGTCGAGCAGGTGCTGCGGCCGGGCGCGGATCAGCATCCACACCGCGGCCTCGGCCGGGCTGCCCTGCGGCCAGGCGAAATCCGGATAGCGTTCGCGGACCATGGCCACGAACGGTGCCAGGGCGGCGTCGGTGACCTGGATGCGGAACTCGCGCACCAGCCGGTAATCCACGCTGCGCGTCGCCGCCCGGCCCTGCCAGTTGGCGGTGAGCCTGCGCAGCTGCTGCAGGCCCGGATCGGTGGTGTCAGCCAGGGTGCTTTGCAACAGGCGCTGCCAGCGCGTGAGCAGCACGGCGCGGTCGTCGAGCTGGATGTCGGTGAGGTTGCCGGGCACGAAGGACCGGTGTGCATTGAGGTCGTTGCGGATTTGCTGGGCGCGGGCGCCCAGGTCGTAGCCCCCGTTGCCGAGCAGGGTCAGCGCGTTGCCGCCGACCGTCCGGTTGTTCGCCGTCCACAGCCGGCCGGATGGCGGATCCTCGATGCGTGGGTACTGTCTGGCCTCAGCCCAGCCCTGCCAGCCCGTGCCGGCGCTCGACCAGTCGGCCGGCAGCAGCGGATCGGCCTGGCCGCGCAAAGGCAGGCTGTTGCTGGCAATGGTCCAGCCAATGTGCCCGGCATGGTCCGCCACCAGCAGGTTCTGCGCCGGGATGCCGAGCTGTGGCCCCAGGTCGAGCGCGGCGCCCACCGTGGCAACGTGCTCCATGCGCACCAGGTCCAGGTTGTATGCGTGCGGTTGGGCCCCGACCCACGACAGTGCCAGTGGCGTGCCGTCGACATCGGTACCCATGATCGGCCCCCAGCGCGTCTGTGCAACGTCCAGCACGACGTCCGCGCCGCCCTTGACCGCAATGCGCTCGGTGCGATGCTCGATCCGCGCCCAGCCGTCGGGCACCCGGTAGCGCTCCGGGTCGTCAGGATCACGCAGCACGCGCACCCAATCGGCCCAGTCGCCGGCGCTGTTGGTGAAGCCCCAGGCGACCTGGCCGTTGGAGCCGACGACCAGGGCCGGCATGCCAGGCAGGCTCACGCCGTTGAGGTCACGCTGGCCATCCGGCGCCGTGGGGTCGGGATAGTGCAGGCGGGTGCGGTACCAGATGTTCGGCACGCCGAGGTGCAGGTGCATGTCGTTGGCCAGCAGCGCCGCGCCGTTTGCGGTCAGCCTGCCGGCGACGGCAAAGCTGTTGCTGCCGGCGTAGTGCGACTGTGTAGCCGGGCGCAGCGCCACTGCGAGGCTGGCGCTGGCCGGACGCGCAGGCTGCGCGCGCAGGTCGATCACCCGGGTGCCAGGCAGCACCGGGCGACGCGACAGGGGACCTTGCAGCGGTGCCTCCCAGTCCGGATCCGGAGCCAGCAGGAAGTCCGCCAGTGGTCCGGGCAGGACCGCGCGCATCTGCGCCAGGCGCAATTCGCGCACGTTGCCGCCATCGCCCTGCAATTGCATGTACATGGCGGCGATCATCAACATGCTGTCATCCACCTGCCAGGGTCGCGGCTGCGCCCGCAGCAGCAGGTATTCCCAGGGCTTCACCCGCAAGGCGGCCAGCCCGGCGTTGACGCCGTCGCGATAGCGCTGCAATTGCACCTGCTGGTCGGCAGGCAACCGCAGGTAGGCGGCGTGCACGACGGCGCGCAAGCGGTGCCGGCGATGGTCCAGGTCCAGTGGCAACGCGCGCGGCCCAAGCAGGGCAGCCAGCTCGCCTGCCGCGACGCGGCGCATCAGGTCCATGGCGAAAAAGCGTTCCTGCGCATGCACGAAGCCCAGGGCGTAGCTGACGTCACCGCGGTCGGTGCCGGTCACGGTGAGGGTGCCCAGCGCGTCGCGTTGCAGAGTGACTTGGTTGTGCAGGCCGGGCATCGCGCGGTGGCCATCCAACTGGGCACGGCTCCCGGCCAGCAGCCACCATCCCGAGCAGACGAGCGCCACGGCCACCGCCAGCAAGACCGCGCCGAACCAGCGCAGCAGGCGCCGATGCCGCGCCGTCATGGCTTGGCGAACACGGCGAAGATGCCGGCGTAGGGCTTGACCATGAAGTTCGGCGCGCCCGCATAGTCCTGGCCATCCACATACAGCTGCGAGATGCTGCCATCCAGGTACAGGGCGTCGCGGCAACCAAGCTGGTTGCGGAACAGGCTGGCGAAGGCGTGGAAGTTGACCGGCACCTCGCTGACCGCAAACACCACCTTGCCCGGCGTCTGCGCACACACCCCGCTGCGGAATTTCAGGCTGCCCGAGTCATCGATGAACTGCGGGTTAAGCTTGCCGTCGATGACCAGCATGGGGCCCGATTGCGTGGCCCATTGCGCGCTCTGGCCGTCGGCCTTGAACTCCTCGCTGGTATGTACCGCGGCGTGGCCATCAGGATAGATGGCAAACACGCCGTTCGGCAGCAGGGAAAAATTGCCGGAGGCCGGGTTGCCGTGGGCCAGGTTCAGCGGCACCAGGGTCTTGCCGTCCTCCACATGCAGGCCCAGCGGAGCGGACTGCTTGTCGTAGATGCCGGCGTTGGCGGCAAACAACAGGCGTTGGCCGTGGTCGGCGCCCCAGGCGCGCAGCGCCTCGATGCTGCCGAAGGCCTGGCCGTTCTGCGGGTTGCGCCAGTGCAGCGACAGCGACTCGTGCCTGAGGTCGATGCGCACCACGCGATAGTTCTGGCCGGCGTAGGTGACCTCGTTGCTGTCCAGCGGGGGTGCCGCGCCGGAGCACGCGCACAGGCCGGCCAGCAGCCACGGCAGCAGCAAACGGCGGCCCGCCCGGTGACGAGGGTGGTCACGTGGCGTGGAGAGTTGGAATCGGCTCATCCGGTGATGGTCGCTGCGCAGATGGATGGACGCAAGGGCGCCGTGGGGAATGCGGGTCGGCAACGGTGGTCGCCGCTACACTGTCGGTTTCGAATCGCTGGATGGCACCATGCCGTATGCGCCAATCATGGGTACCTTGGGCTTTGTATTGTCACCCGACGGCACGCAAGTCCTGATGATCCACCGCAATGCGCGCGCGGACGACCAGCATCTCGGCAAGTACAATGGTCTGGGTGGCAAGCTCGAGGCCAACGAGGACGTGGCGGCCGGCATGCGCCGCGAGATCATGGAGGAGGCCGGCATCACCTGCACCTCGATGCGCCTGCGCGGCACGGTGAACTGGCCGGGTTTTGGCCTCCATGGCGAGGACTGGTTCGGCTTCATTTTCCTGATCGAAAGCTACACGGGCACGCCGCTGGCCGGCAACCACGAGGGCGCGCTGCAGTGGGTTGCGCGCGACCGCCTGCACGAGCTGCCGATGTGGGATGGCGACCGCTATTTCCTGCCGCTGGTGTTCGACGACGATCCGCGCCCGTTCCATGGCGTGATGCCCTACAGTGGCGGCCATGTGGTGTCCTGGTCGATGACCCGCATGTAGTTGGCGCACGCGGCCTCAGGGCACGTCGGCGGTCCATGCCGGGGTGGCGAATTTTTCCGCCGCGCACGCCTCGGCGGCGGCGATTTCCTCCGCGCGCAGCACATCGTCGTGCAGCCCGTGCAGGCGGCGGAAGGTGTCGATCATGGCCTCGATCACCTTGGCGCGTGGCAGGCCGGTCTGGCTGCGCAGCGGATCGACCCGCTTGGCGGCGCTCTTGGTGCCCTTGTCCGAGAGCTTTTCGCGCCCGATGCGCAGCACCTCGAGCATCTTGCTGGTGTCGATGTCGTAGGCCATGGTGACATGGTGCAGCACCGCGCCGGCGCGCCGCACCTGCGCAGCACCGGCGATCTTGCCGCCGGCCGAGGTGATGTCGTTGAGCGGCTGGTACCACGCCTCGATGCCCAGTTCGCCCAGCGCCGCCAGCACCCACTTGTCCATGTAGGCATAGGCGGCGCTGAACGGCAGGCCCTGGATCAGCGACAGCGGGGCGTAAATCGAATAGGTGATGGTGTTGCCGGGTTCGATGAACATGGCGCCGCCGCCGCTGATGCGCCGTACCACTTCGATGCGATGGCGTTGGGCGGCCTCCGCGTCGACCTCGTTGCGCAGCGACTGGAAGCGGCCGATCACCACTGCCGAGGAGGCCCACTCCCAGATGCGCAGGGTCGGCTTGCGCCGCCCGGCGCCCACCTCGTCGGTCAGCACCGCATCCAGTGCCATGTGCTGGCTGGGGGTTTGTGCGCCGGTGTGGATCAGCTGCCAGTCGTGGTCGCGCCAGGTCGTGCGGCTCACGCTTTGTGCTCCCCGTGCAGCGCGCGTTGCACTGCCGTGGACACCGCTTCGGGCGAGATCCCATACAGCATTGCCGTATCGGGGATGACGGCCTCGATGGCACGGGTCGTGGCGGCTTGCGGCAGATCCGCTTCCAGCCCGTCGAGCGCGCCGTCGATCGCGTGCAGCACGCTATCGGGTTCGAGGAAAAAATCTCCGCTCAACTGGACGTTGGTCAGCCTGCCGGCCTCTACCTCGAGGTCGATCACCACCAGCTTGCCGCCGGGCATCTTGTATTCACCGTGCATGGTTGTCTCATGGGTGTATCGCTCAAGAATACCGGCCTGGTGGCGGCCGGGCCAATGACGGAGGTCACTCGGCTCCACTCCCACTCTCCGATGAAGCCATCAGTGGAGCAGGGGTGCGCCACCGGGGAAGCTGCAGGACTGGTCGATGGAATGTCGGCCGGGCAGGGTTTACCAACGGCCGCGCGGGCTGAAATGCCCCTGGCCGACGCTGATCGACATGCTGACCCCGCCGCTGGGCTGGTCGCAGCTGCCGTAGCGCTTGCTGACGTTGACCGTGCCCGTTTGATAGTTGCCGGTACCGATGTGGCTGCCGCTCATCACGCCCATGCCCACGCTGCCGTGCACCTGGGGCTGGTTGTACGTCGAGTCGTCGCACGGTGGTGCGGCCGGTACGTCGGCCACGACGTTGCCCATGCGCCCGCTGGTGTCGCCGTAGTACACGCCCGGTGCCGTGTTGGTCGTCGCCGTTGTGGTTGCCTGTGGCGCCGCCGTCGTGCCAGTGGTTGCCGGCGCAGTCCCGCCCGGCAGCCTGAGGTTGAGCGGTGGCGGTGCCTGCGCGCAGGCGGCCGCAGCGGCCAACAGGCCTGCGGCGCAAAGGAGAGTGGTTATGGAATGGCGCATGAGCGTGCTCCGCGGGACAGGCATGTAACGCGCCACAGGCCACGGCGTGCACATGTCGACTTGGAAACGTGGCGCGACCGGAAGTTCACCAGGTTCTTGAAGCTCGCCGGCGGGCGATACCTGTGGACTGTTTCGGCATTCCAATCGTGGTCGATGACCCCGGTGGGCTGCACGGGGACACGGGCCCTCCCCGTCGCTGGGCTCCCTGCACAGACGCGGTGGCGTTGTCAGGAGGTACGCACATTGCGCAGCCTGGTTTCGGCTACAGTCTGGGCATGAACAGCCGCCTCGACGCCTGGCAACTGTCCGGGCAGACCATCCTCGTCACCGGAGCCAGCCGCGGCATTGGTCATGCCGCGGCACGGGAGCTGGCCGGGCTTGGAGCCGACCTGCTGCTGGTTGCACGCGATGCGGACCGTCTGGAGCAGGTGCGCGGCGAGCTCGCCGGTGAATTCGGCGGGCGGGAAGTGCTGGCCTTTGCGGCCGACCTCACCGATACCGAAGAGCGCCTGGCGGTATTCGACTGGATCCACGACCTGGGGGCTTCGCTGTCGATGCTGGTCAACAACGTCGGCGGCAACCAGCCGGCTGCCACGCTCGATTATGCAGATGGCGATATCCAGGCGATCTTCGAGCTGAATCTGTTCAGCGCCGTTGCGATGTGCCGCCTGGCGCATCCGCAACTCATGCAGCACGCACATGCGGCCATCGTCAACGTCGGCTCGGTGTCGGGCGTGACCCACGTGCGTACCGGCTCGGCCTATGGCATGAGCAAGGCCGCGCTGCACCAGCTCACGCGCAACCTGGCCGTGGAGTGGGCGGTGGACGGTATACGCGTCAACGCCGTGGCCCCCTGGTACATACGCACCCAGCGCTCGGAACCGGCACTCGCCGATGACGATTATCTCGACCAGGTGCTGGAGCGCACGCCGTTGGAGCGCATTGGCGAGCCTGAAGAGGTCGCCGCGGCCATCGCCTTCCTGTGTCTTCCAGCCGCCAGCTACATCACCGGCCAGGTGCTGGCCGTGGACGGTGGCTTTCTCGCCTGCGGCTTCTGAGCCGCAACGCGGCTGTTTCCATACCGCCGTACACCTTGGCCACCGGATTGTTGCCGGCCAGGTGCCTATGCGCTTGCCGATCGCTGCAACCCGGGTTCATGCGCCACGGCATTGAAAATCGCATTATCAAAGTGTCCCAGCACGGCATTCTATCCATATATATGTCTACGCTGCGTGAAGCAAATGCGGTGGTTTCAAGGCGGTGGTTCAGACGTAAAGCCAGCTATATCGGAGACAAGCCGGCGCGGATTATTGGAGGTCTTGTGGATCGTTCGGCTGCGGCGTTTTGTCGCACGATAGTTACAGTTGGAACTTTCGTAATTTTTATGTTACGTTGGCGCCATTCCACCCACGCAACCATAAGGAAACGCGAGTGGTTCGACCGGGGTCGAGGCCACTCGAATTGAGCCGCACACCGCACCGTGGCGGGCAAATCCGCCGGTTGGAGCCGAGTGCACGCCCATCCCCTTAACTGAGGGTTATATGATGAATCGCAGCAAGCACGCAGTACACATTGCAAGTCGCCGCACCGCGCTGGCCGTGGCCATGGCATTGGGGTTGGGTCTGGCCGGTTCCGTGGCCGCGCAATCCACCACCGGCCGTATCTTCGGCCAGGCGGCTGCCGGCGAGACCGTGTCGGTGCAGGGCACCTCCGGCACCACGCGCGAAGTGACGGTGGACAGCCAGGGTCGTTTCGACCTGTCCGCGTTGCCGCCCGGCAGCTATACGGTGACGCTGAAGAAGGACGGCGCCGTGGTCGACACGCGCGAGAACGTGTTTGTGGTGGTCGGTTCGGGTACCGAAGTGCCATTTGCCGCGGTGACCTCGCTGGCCACGGTCAGCGTCTCGGCCAATGCCTTGCCAGCCATCGATATCAGCGGCGTGGATTCGCGCACCGTGGTCACCTCGCAGCAGTTGGCATCCTTGCCGCTGGTGCGTACCGCCGAGGCCGTGGCCCTGTTGGCGCCGGGCGTGGTGCCGGGCAGCTCGTTGTTCACCGACGCCAACGGCTTTTCCCGCAACCTGGTGTCCTTTGGCGGTTCCTCGGTGGTCGAGAACGCCTACTACCTCAACGGTTTCAACACCACCGATCCCATCAGCGGCATGGGTGGCCTGACCCTGCCGTACGGCGCGATCGACCAGCAGGAAATCCTCTCCGGCGGCTACGGTGCGGCCTACGGCCGGTCCGATGGCGGCGTGATCAGCCAGATCGGCAAGCGCGGCACCAACGAGTGGCATTTTGGTGGCCAGCTGCTGTACACCCCGAAGGAACTGAAGGCGGATCCGCGCAGCTACTACTACGTCAACGCCGATGGTTCGCGGGGCAAGATCCGCCAGGACCGTTATGACAACAAGACCTGGAACGCCACCGCCGATGCGTATTTCGGTGGTCCGCTGATTGCGGACAAACTGTATATCTTTGGTGCCGTGGAAGCCGACCGTGTGCAGGGCCAGTCCACCGGTTCCGACGTGGCGCCTTACGTTACGCATTACCGTACTGACAATCCGAAATGGTACGGTAAGTTGGATTGGAACATCACCGACAACAACATCCTGGAAATCACGGGTGCGTCGAACAAATCATCGTACGCAGGCGTCAAGAACAAATACGACTACGCCACCCATACCGAGGGTACGTTCAACAGCTACGACACGTCCACCAAGGTCGGCAGCGACCTGTATACGGCCAAGTTCACCAGTTATATGACGGACAACCTGACCTTCAGTGCGTTGTATGGACAGATGCGCGGCACGCTGTTTAGTGAAATCCCTGGTTACGATCCCACCTATCCAAACATCATTAACCCGAATCTCGAGAACCCTGCGATCACTGGTGGCAACCAAATCATCAATAGTCAGACAGAGTTGCGTATCACCGACCCCGCGCATACTTCGAAGAACACGAACCTGCGCTTGGATCTGAGCTACAAGCTTGGCAGTCACACCCTTACCGCGGGCATCGACAACCAGAACGTGCGGGACACGCATGATGGTCAGACGACGTCAGGGCCAGGTTATGCGTGGGAATACAGTCATCCTGTTGACAAAGACGGCAACGCCTTAGATCCATCCACATGGATCGTCGGTGGTCCAGCTGCGAGTGCTGACTGGCAGGCATTGCCGTGGGTCCAGGCACCCGGCGGTTATGCCGGCGGTGAGACCGGTTACTACGTTGCAAGATATATCTATCAGGCCAGTGGCTCGGTACGTACCACGCAGCGTGCGCAGTACCTGGAGGACAGCTGGCAGGTGAGCGACCGCTGGTTGGTCAAGCTGGGTCTGCGCAACGACCAGTTCACCAACTACAACAGCGACAGCGTCCCCTACCTGCGTCTGACCAGCCCACAGTGGGCGCCGCGCGTCGGCTTCAGTTGGGACGTCAATGGCGACTCCAGCTTCAAGGTCTACGGCAATGCCGGTCGTTACTACCTGGCCATGCCGGCCAGCGTTGCGCTGCGTGCGGCGGGTGCCTCGCTGTATACCCGTCAGTACTACACCTACACTGGCATCGATGCCCACGGCATCCCGACCGGTTTGACCGAGATCCCGACCAGCACCGGCGGTCCGATCTCGTCGAACCTCGAGTACGGCATCCCGCGCGATCCCAGGACCGCGACCTCGACCAACCTCAAGTCGGAATACCAGGACGAGTACATCCTGGGCTTCGACAAGCGGCTGGGCCCGTCCTGGACCTATGGCGTCAAGGCCACCTATCGCAACCTGCGCAACGCCATTGACGATATTGGTGACGCGCCGTCGATCCAGGCCAAGATGGATGCGATGGGGATCG
>JAFKMZ010000065.1 GCA_017305055.1 Lysobacterales bacterium | reverse complement strand
CGGCCAGAACATCAGCAGCGCCGGCACGTAGTTGCGGTGCTCGAAATACAGCTCCAGCGGCAGCGAGCTGGATTCGATCAGCTGGCCGGCAAAATAAAACAGCACCGCCAGTGCCAGCGCCGGCTGGCGCCGGCGCAGCCACCACGCGCCGGCGATCAGCGCCAGCACGCCGAGCAGGGCCGGCAGCGTCGTCGCCGGATGCAAGAGCGAGGTCGAGGCGACGAACTGGTCATTGAACAAGCCATGCGAGAACGGCCGCGGCAGCCACAGCAGCGAGAGGTAGTCCCACAGCACCCGCGGCTCGGTCAGCAGGCGCTGGCCGATGGTCCACGTGCGAATGCCCATCTCGCCGCTGGCAATGCCGCGCACCGCAGTCCACAGCACATAGCCCAGGATCGCAACACTCGGAATCACCGCCAACACCCACATGGCGGCGTGATACGCGTGCCTGGGCAGGCCGTGGCCCATCCCCTCCGTCGCCATTCCTCCGGTAGCTGGAACCCCTTCCCCCGCCATTCCCACGGAAGTGGGTATCCCCCCCGTCGTCATTCCCGCGAAAGCGGGAATCCAGTGCTTTTGACCTTTGGTCGAGTCCGACAAAGGCCTTGGATGACTCGCTGCGCTCGCCCCTTCGGGGCCACCCTTCGGGCGTTCTGCGCGCTTCGCGCTTGTCCCGCTTTCGCGGGAATGATGATGGAGTGGGGCATCCCAGCTCTCTGTGCTTCCACTCGCGGCAAACGGTCGGCGAGTCAGCACCGTGGCTTCGATGGCCAGTGCGTACAGCGGAAGCAGGGCGCCATTGGCCTTGGCCAGCACCGCCAGCAGGGTACCGCCGCCCAGGCCGACGCAAATCCAGGCCAGGCCATTGCCCAGATGCCCGGCCCGCAGCCGTTCCCGGCCATGCAGCCACGCCATCAGGCCAAGCAGGATGAAGGTCGCCGGCAGCATCGCCTCACGCTGCACGATGTACAGCGTGGTGGACACGAAGAGTGGATGCAGCAGCCACAGGGCGGCGCCGAGCAAGGCCGCCAGGTCGATGCGCCAGGCCAGTGCCGCATCGCCCGCAACCCCGACCGCCACACCGTGAGGCGAGGCAGGCGCCGTCCCTGGATCCGTCCCGCGGCTTGTCGTGTCCCGAACCCCAGGGGTCGGCTCGCGCCCACGAGTGGTATCGGCGTGCAGCGCGCGGCCAAGCCGCGCCAGCAGCAGCGCGAGCAGCGCGCCGTTCACCAGGTGCAGGATCAGGCTGGTGCGCTTGAACGGGAAGGGATCAGTCGGCCAGTCGTGCCCATCGAGCAGGAAGCTCAGCAGGGTGAGCGGACGGCCAAACGGATCGTTGAAGCCGGAGGTGATGTAGCGCCAGAACGCCGGCCAGTTGTCGATCGGCCCGCTGTTGCCCAGGGCCGGCAGGTTGGCAAAGTCATCGAACAGGAAGCTGCCGTGCAGACCCGGCCAGTAGGCGGCGAGCGCCAGCGCCGCGCATGCACAGGCAGCCGTGGCAAGAATGGCGATGGAACGCTGGCGCATGGCTCAGCCTATCCGGAAAAAAGAAGGGCCGCGCAAGGCGGCCCTTCGACAACATGGCTGTAAATAATGCCCGCTAACTGCTTAGCTGCGGCAGGAGGTTGGCAAGTATTTGGACGCAACCGTGCCACCCTTGCAATGCCACTCAACGCTACCTGCTGTCGGAAACGCCGAGAGGATGAGCGTGCTGGTCTTGATGGCGGTATTCGCCTTCGGGCCGGCATAGCTCACGGTGATCTTGCCGACCGCCGTTGAGACGTCCACTCCACTCACGTACTGACCGGTAATACTTGCGGCTGTTGCCAAACCAGCCGACCCGTTGTTCTTTGGGAAATGTCCTGTGTTGCTATAAAACTCCGCCATGGCGGTCTTGGCTCCGTCGGCGAGGACGGCACCTTCAGAGACCTGCGATCGAACCACATAATCCTGGTACGCCGGAATGGCAATCGCGGCCAGGATCGCGATGATCGCAACCACGATCATCAGTTCGATCAAGGTAAAGCCTTGCTGCATGCTTTTCATGGGATGAATCCTCGTTGGTAGTTACTTACCCTGTTGATGTCCGTGAGCCCCGACCCCGGCGCCCCCTGGTGCTGGGCCGGTCCGCACATTCATGGCCAGTGACGACCAAGAAGCTCAGAGTGTTGAAAGCACGTCGCGTGCCATCCGGTGCAGGCCTCCTCCTGTGCCTGCGCGGCCGCCTGCATTGTGGGCAACTGGGGTCCTCAAGGCAACTTTCGGCCGTGACTGGGTACGCAGATTCGGCAATCGGGTTTGCCAGGAACCTGGAGGTTGCCTCGCGGCGTCATAAAGTGACGCGTTGCGACAGCGGTACATGGTGTTGCTGCGCCATCACGGTGCTGTGCAAATCGTGCTGGTCGCACTTACTTGCGACAGGTGGTGGGCAAGTATTTGCCGAGGACCGTGCTTGGTTGGCAAGTCCATTCGATGGCGCCGCCGTTGTTCGTCGGAGACAGGATCAGCTCCTGGTTCCCGGCCTTGAGGTGGCTGTTGGCCTTGGGGCCCTGATAAGCGACAGTAATGATGCCGCCTGTGACGTCGACGCTGGAAACGTAATCGCTGGAGATTGAGCCAGCTGTCGGCAAGCCTGCCGACTTATTGCTTGGTGGAAAGCGGCCAGTATCGGTAAAGAAATCCCAGATCGCCGTCTTCGCGCCCGAGCTCAGGCTCATGCCTTCGCTGACCTGGGCGCGAACGGTGTAATCCTGATAGGCCGGGATCGCGATCGCCGCGAGGATCGCGATGATCGCCACCACGATCATCAGTTCGATCAAGGTGAAGCCGGCTTGTCCCTGCTGGCGCGTCATGACGCCATCCCCTGGTGAGCTGCCCAGCTCAAGCAGGTTTTGTACCAAACTCGTCAGAAACTGCGCACCCGCGGCAATTCTGTGACGCGCGCCCGACTTTTCCGGACTAAAAGCCTGTCTTGACAGCCGAGGGGTTTACTGCGACAACCGTGGAACCCTTATGGGCGCGATGCCAGGTGAGCTGCGGCCTGGGCGAGTTTCTGGATCAAATGGCGTGCCCGGTTGATAGGTAAGGCGCTTGCCGAACGCCGCGCCAAGTGATTCGGCAAACGAGGCTGTAAGGTGCTGCGTGTCGCGAAACACCACCAAGCCATTGCGCTCGGCGTAGCACACCCCAGCCGGGCAGACCAGGTCATTCAAATCGAGCGTGCTGACATTGGCGAAGCCTGCGCTGGCTTGCGTCAGCCATTGATAAACCTCATCGGCATGCCGGCTGGAATTCGGCGCCTGACAGGCATCCCGTCGCATATGCAACCATGGCAGCCAGTGGCGGGCCGAGAGACAACTGGGGCCGTTGAACGGCAATTGGGGCGTTGCCCGCACGAGGTAGACGTGGCCGCTGGCGTTGCTGATCGCGCCCAGCACCCGGGCCGTTCCCTTTGTCCACTGCTCCTGCGTGAATGCGTACGTCTCCACCGAGCCAAGTATGACCAAATCCGGGTGGAGGGATGCAACCTCATCCAGGGCGTGCCGTCGCCATGTATCGCATTCCGTAAAGTCGCGTCCTATCCGCGCATAGAAAATGGACTCGTCCACCATCGGACATGAGGATTTGGTCAGTACCAACAGGCGCCAATCGGGGTTGTCCAGCGCAGTAGCCACCGCGGGAAACCATTGGGCGTCGACACTGTCGCCCAGCAGTACCGCGGTGTGTTTTGCCTCGCGTGACCCGAACCAACAAGGGTTGAGCGTGGCACTGTGATACCAGTCGTCGCAGCCGACTGCATAAATGATGGGCGCATCCACTCGCGCGTTTGCATATCGCTGCTGGGTCGGGCTCTGCAGCCATTTGGCTGCGGAGTTGAACCAGACGATGCAGAGCACGTTCGCCACGATCATGACGGCAAGCGCGCCCATCACGGTGGCGCCGGGGCGTACCAACCATCGGGCCTGGCGGCGAACCGGGGATTCCACCCACCGGTACGACAGGGTGGCGAGTGCCAGCGACAACGCTACCAGGACCGCCTGATAAGCCATGCCGTGGTGTGTGGTGACCAAGGCATTTCCCAGCAGCAGCACAGGCCAGTGCCACAGGTACCACGAGTAGGAAACGTGGCCGATGGCTTGCAGCGGTCGCCAGCTGAGCAAGCGCGATGGCGCCCGTGTGATGTCGTGGCTGCCCGCCAGGATGATGGCTGCGGAACCCAACGTGGGCAGCAGCGCGCGCCATCCCGGGTAAGCGCTGTCCGCGTCGAACCACCATCCAGCCATAAAGATCAGGCAAAGCCCGAGCCACCCGCACCAGCGGTAGGCAATGAGTTGGAGGCGGTTGTGTCCGCTCGGCGTTGCGCTTTGCGCTGGAGCGGCGTACAGCCACACCAAGGCGCCGGCCGCGAACTGCCACGCGCGCAGCGGCATGAGATAAAAAGCCATTTGCGGTGTGCTGCGGGTGGCGACCAGACAAGCCACCAGGCTGGCTGCGCCGATGATGAGCATGGCGGCTTTCAGTCGCGTCGCGCGTTTGGCGCCGCTGGTCTTGCCGATGGCGATTGCGCCGACCAGGAGCGCAGGCCAGACCAGGTAGAACTGCTCTTCGACACCAAGTGACCAGGTGTGCAGGAACAAGTTGCCGGCGGCCCCGGGGCTGAAATAGTCCAGCCTGGCAAAGGCGAAGTGCAGGTTGCTCGACCATATGGCCGCGGTAGCAGCGGCAATCGCTTGGGTACCTTGCTCGCCCGGCGGCAGCAGTATGAGCGCAGCGACGCTGGTTACCGCGATGACGGTCAACAGCGCGGGTAGCAGGCGGCGAAACCTGCGGGCGTAGAACCTCGCGAAACGGAGTTGACCCGTCTGTTCGATTTCGCGCAGCAGCACGCCGGTGATCAGGTACCCGGACAACACGAAGAATACGTCGACCCCGACAAAACCACCGGTCAGCCAGGTGACCTTGGCATGTGCTGCGACCACCAGCAGGATCGCAATGGCACGCAAACCCTCGATGTCACCGCGATAGCCGAGTTGGTACGCGGTGGCTTTCATACGCAATCCCCTTGCCCTGCATGTCTTCGCTCACAGAGTGCGGATGATAGGCGTATGGGTTCGGGGGATTCCAACCCCGGTTGTATCAAGGTGGTCGGAAGCCCCGTTGGGATAACCGATCGCAACGCCTTTGCCAATGCCTCACCGGACAGGGTCGGGAACACATGGCGGCTACCGATCGGGGCCGACAGCAGCACGCGGTAGCCCACAGCGCTTGCCTGCATCCCGGCGAGCCACTCGCCAGCTGGATCACGCCGCCAGTTTCAGTTGCGGGCGCAAGCCGGCACGTGCGGCAAGCCGCACCAACAGATCGAGGCTGAAGTTGTCGATCTTGCCACGCGCAATGTTGGAGACGCGCGATTGGGTGATGCCGAGCTTCTTGGCAGCCTCGGCCTGAATCCCGGCCTCGCTGACCCACGCTTGCAGCCCACGCAGAAGCTCCGCGCGCATGCTCAATTCGGTCGCCTCGTCAGCATCGAACAGGTCGAAAAACACGCCACGCGGGTCGCCGCGTTCCGTTTGCGTTTTGCGGGTCATGATGGCCTCGTTTGCTTGAATCGCTGTTGTGCCAGCCGAATGTCCGGCAGATCGGTCTTCTGCGTCTTCTTCTGAAAAGCATGCAAGACATAGAGCGCGTCGGCGGCGATCACCACGTAAAGCACGCGGAACGCGCCCGTTCGGTCTCGAATGCGGATCTCCCGTGTGCCCGCGCCTACTGTTGGCATGGGCTTCCAGTCGTCCGGCGTGAGCCCGTGCTGTACCTTATCCAGCTGATAGCCTGCATTGCGTCGCGCCGATGCCGGGAACGCCATCAGGTCTTGTTTGCTGGTGCCGACCCAGACGATGCGTTGCATGGCTCGATTATGCACGTCACGCCATAACATGCAATATCTCGCATATCCACGGTCGTGGCGGTCAACTGATTGCAGCCTTTGGATGAAGCGTGAGCTGGATACGCTTCCGAGAACGCCGGACTACGCAAAGGCGGGCGGTCTCGTCTCACAGGCTCATTATGCGCACTCACGAAATAGGTGGTCGAGCCTTGGCCTACAGCCACTTCGCGCGCTTCAGGCCGATATAGATGCTGCCGACCACGCACAGCACCACGCCGATGATGGCCGGATAGGCCCAGGGCTGGTGCAGCTCGGGCATGTGCGCGAAGTTCATGCCGTACCAGCTGGTGAGCAGGGTGGGCGCGGCGAGCATGGCGGCCCAGCCGGCGAGCTTCTTCATCACCTCGTTCTGGCCGAAGGTGACCAGGGAGAGGTTGACGTTGATCGCGGCGGTGAGCATCTCGCGCATGGCGTTGATCGACTCGTTGGCGCGGAAGATGTGGTCGTAGATGTCGCGGAAATACACGCGCAGCTCGTCGGGGATCAGCTCCGGGTGCAGGCGCACGAGCTGGTTGATGATGTCCTGCAGCGGCGCGACGCCCAGGCGCAGGGTCATCAGGTCGCGCTGCATGTCGTACAGGCGGCGTACCGTGCTGCGCTTGAAGGTCTCGGCAAAGATGTCCTGCTCCAGCAGCTGCAGCTCCTCGCGGAAGTCGCGCACGATGGGTAGCAGGTTGTCGACGATGAAGTCGAGCACGCCGTACAGCGCGTAGCTTGGGCCCAGCGCCATGAGTCCGGGAGTCTGCTCGCAGGTGCGCCGTGCGGTGGCGTAGGACAGCGAGGCGCCGTGGCGGATGGTGATCAGGTAGCGGTCGCTGAAGAAGATGTGGGTCTCGCCGAATGCCAGCTCGCCGCTGACCAGTTGCGCGGTCTGCACCACCAGGAACAGCGAGTCGCCGTAGCTCTCGATCTTGGTGCGCTCGTGGGCGTTGTGCGCGTCTTCGATGGACAGGTCGTGCAGGTCGAACTCCTCCTGCAGCTTGAGCAGCAGCGCCTCGTCCGGCTCGTGCAGGCCGAGCCAGACGAAGGTGTCCGGCTTGGCCAGCACGTTGCTGATCGCGTCCATGCCGAGGTCGCCGATGCGCGTGCCGTCCGCGTTGTAGGCGACGCAGTTGACGATCATCGGCTGGTCCTGGCCTGCCGGCAGTGCGGGCTGCTGGGTTGGGTTCATGCCTGCATGATGCCCCGGAAATGAGGCGAAATGCGAAATGGGGTCAGGTTCACTTTTTGCCTGAAGTTGCACCATGTCCGACTTTCCGCCCGGCAGAAAGTGAACCTGACCCCATTTCACCTGACCCCATTTCACCTCAACGACGGCGGCGCATGGTCCAGGACAGTGCAATCCACACCGGCAGCGCGAACAGCAGCCAGGGTTGGTTTTGCTGCACCGTGCCGGGCAGCAGGTGCAGCAGCGCGGCACCGAGGATGGCCAGCAGCTGCAGGCTGATCACGCCATCGATGAATCGCGATGGTCGCATGCCGCGCCGCGTGCGCCACAGGCTGGGCAGCAGCAGCCAGGCCAGCGGATTGAAGAACAGCACGTTGGCGTTGGCCCAGGCGGACTGGTGGGCGGTGAGGAGCCACAGCGCCAGCAAGGTGACGCCCACCAGCCCGGCTGCCAGCAGGTAGAGCGAGCCCAGGAGGAGATAGCCCGGCTGCCAGTAGAACGAGGTCAATACCAGCAGCAGGGCGATCGCCAGGCCAGCCAGGGCCAATGGCAGGCGCAGGTCAGGAGCGTACTGCGGTGGTACGTCCAGCCGGTTCGGCGCCAGCACCTGCTCTTCCATCACCAGCGGGTGCGACTGGCCGTTGGCGGTGGGCAACCGCACGCTGCGCAGCGCCGCCTGCAGCTCGGCGGGAAGGAAGCTCTCGCGCCAGTCGTTGAGCGGCTGGTCGGCGTATGGACCAAGGCCGAGATCCAGCGCCAGCATCAAGGCCGGCTGCGCGCTCATCAGGCGTACGGTCTGCTCGCGATAGGTCTGGCCCCCGCTGCGGGCGCGCAGCTGCGCGCGCAGCACGCCGCCCAGCGCGCGGTCCAGGGCATCGCGCACGCGCGTGGTGCAGTTGTCCACGTAGTAGTCGTAGGCGTAGCTGGCGTTCCGGGGCTGCACGTTCCACAGCAGGAAATCGCGCAGGGCCGCGGCCTGCGCGGCGCTGAAGGCCAGCCGCTGGCGGGTGATCGAGCGGCCCTGGGCGCTGTAGTCGCTGGCTTCCTGGTCGGTGGCGTCGGCGCCCATCATGTAGCGCATGCGACCGCGCGCGAAATTGAGGAAGAAATCCTTCTGGTTGAAGTCGAACAGGCCGTAGTTGAAGTTGATGGCCTCGCCTGATGCCATGTCGCGCACCTCGATGGCGTCGTGGCCGAAGCGCTCCCAGTACACCTCGCCCGGCCCGTAGGTGACCAGCGCGATCTCCAGGTTCGCGCCTGGGGCGTTGGCCACGCTGGCCTGGGCCGGCAACAGCGCGCTCGCCGTCGCCAGCCCGGCCAGTACCCCCAACCGCATGGCCCACCTCTGCACCGCCGCACCCCAGCTCCGTCTGGCGCAGGCGCTGCTCCTTCCTCTGTCGCCATCCTCATGCCCGCACCCCGCACCCGCGCTTCGATACCCGTACCTGTGGTCCGTACCCGCGCCGCTATCCCCGCACCCGCAGCTTGCCCCCTCGGCCCCATTCCCGCGCAAGCGGCGCACCCCCTCGGCGTCATTCCCGCGAAAGCGGGAATCCATTGCTTTTTCACTCATGCTTGGCTTCCGCATCGTTGGCCTGCGTGGCGCCGGTCACTTCGGGCCAGAGATCATGCCACTCGGGGTTCGCCGACTCGATCAGTGCGACCTTCCATGGGCGATTCCATTTCTTCAACGCCTTTTCCCGGACGATGGCCTGTTCCATGGTGACATGCAATTCGAACCAGACGAGCATCTTGACGCTGTACGTCTTAGTGAAGCCATCGGCGGCGCCCTCCAGGTGCTGCCAGACGCGCTGAATCAGGTTGGAAGTGACGCCGACATATAGGGTGCCGTTGCGTCGACTGGCCATGATGTAGGTCGCGGGTCGTAGTGCGCGTGGCATGGCGTAAAGCTACTGGATTCCCGCTTGCGCGGGAATGACGCCGGGGAGGCGCGTTGCTTGCGTGGGGATGGCGTGCGGTGGGGCTAGAGCTCGGGCTGGCGACTGACGCGGAACTGCTGCACGCGGCGGTCGTTGGCGGCGGTCACCTTGAACCGGTAGGGGCCGAGTGTGGTGGTCTCGCCGACTTCGGGCAGGTGGCCGAGCTCGGAGGTGATCAGGCCGCCGACCGTGTCGTACTCGTCGTCCGGCAGCTCGGCCTGGACCTGCTCGTTGAAATCGTCGATCGGGGTGAGCGCGCTCACCAGCCAGTCGCCGTCAGGCTGCTCGTGCATCAGCACCGGTTCGGCCTCGTCGTGCTCGTCGTCGATCTCGCCGACGATCTCCTCCAGCACATCCTCGATGGTGACCAGGCCGTCGACGCCGCCATACTCGTCCATCACCAGGGCCATGTGGTTGCGCGTCAGGCGGAACTCGGCGAGCAGCACGTTGAGGCGCATCGATTCGGGTATGAGCACCGCGGGGCGCAGGATGCTGCGGATGTCGAACGGCTCGGAGCTGCCGAAGAACTTCAGCAGGTCCTTGGCCAGCAGGATGCCGAGGATGTCCTCCTTGTCCTCGCCGTGCACCGGGAACCGCGAGTGGCCGGATTCGACCACGGCGGCCACGATCTCGGCCAGGCTCCAGTCGGCGGACAGCATCACGATCTGGGTGCGCGGGATCATGACGTCGTCCACGCGCAGCTCGGTGAACTCGATCGCGCCCTCGATCATGGTCAGCGTGTCGGCGGAGAGCAGGCCGTTGCTTTGCGCGGTACGCAACTCGGCAAGCAGTTCGGGGCGGTTGCGGGGTTCGCCGGAAAACATGTGGCCCAGTCGGTCCCACCAGGTGCGGTGCGCCGGGCCGTTGGTACTGCCAGGGTCTTCGTTCATTCGGAGCTTGGAAACTACCCAGGTTGCGGGTGGTTGCCCGAGTTTAGCGGAAAAATCGTGATGGATCAGGCTGCAGCCTTGTCCCGCAGGCGGACCCGCACGGCGAATATTCCGCCAGCGGGACAGGTCAGGCGTAGGGATCGGCGATGCCGAGCCGGGCGAGGATGCGGGTTTCCAGCGCCTCCATCACCTCGGCTTCCCGGTCCACGATGTGGTCGTAGCCGAGCAGGTGCAGGACGCCGTGGACAGTCAGGTGGGCCCAGTGGTCGCGGGCGTGCTTGCCCTGTTCGGCGGCCTCGCGCTGGACCACCGGAGCGCAGATGGCCAGGTCGCCAAGCAGCGCCCAGTGCACGCCCGGCGGCGGTTCGGCCGGAAAGGACAGCACGTTGGTGGCGTAGTCGCGGCCGCGGAAGGTGTGGTTCAACTCGGCGCCTTCGGCCAGGTCGACGATGCGGATCGAGAGCTGTGCCTGCTTGCGCCAGCGCGCGCCGTGCAGCGCCGCCCCGGTCCAGCGGCGGAAGCTGGCCGGCGCCGGCACCCCGATCCGTCCCGCGCCATAACGCACCGCGAGCTCAAGCCGTGGCAGCGCCGGGTGTGTCAATGCCTGGCCTGATCGGCGTCGTGCTGCTGCTCGTAGGCCTCGTAGGCGCGCACGATCTTGGCCACCAGCGGGTGGCGCACGACGTCGGCGGAGGTGAAGAAGGTGATGCTGATGCCGTCCACGCCGCGCAGCACCTCGATGGCCTGGCGCAGGCCGGAGCGTGTGTTGCGCGGCAGGTCGACCTGGGTGACGTCGCCGGTGATGACGGCGATGGAACCGAAGCCGATGCGGGTCAGGAACATCTTCATCTGCTCGACCGTGGTGTTCTGCGCCTCGTCGAGGATCACGTAGGAATCGTTGAGGGTGCGTCCGCGCATGTAGGCCAGCGGCGCGATCTCGATGACGTTGCGTTCCATCAGTCGTGCCACCTTCTCGAAGCCGAGCATCTCGTACAGCGCGTCGTACAGCGGGCGCAGGTAGGGGTCGACCTTTTGTGAGAGGTCGCCGGGCAGGAAGCCGAGCTTCTCGCCGGCCTCCACTGCGGGCCGCACCAGCAGCAGGCGCTGCACGCGGTTGGCCTCGAGTGCCTCCACGGCGCTGGCCACGGCGAGATAGGTCTTGCCGGTGCCCGCCGGGCCGACGCCAAAATTGATGTCGTGCCTGGCGATCGCGTGCAGGTAGCGCTCCTGGTTGGGACCGCGCGCGCGGATCGTGCCGCGTTTCACGCGGATGGCTACTTCCTGCGCCTCTTCGGCGTCTTCGGCCTGCAGCGCGTCCGCGCCGGACTCGACCAGTTGCAGGTTGACCTGCGCACCGTCCAGCACCTCGTCGGCGGCCACGTCGTAGAGCTGGCGCAGCACCCGTTCCGCGGCGCGCGCGCGGCCGTCGTCGCCGATGATCTGGAACAGGTTGCCGCGGTGGCTGATCTCTACACCCATGCGCAACTCGATCTGGCGCAGGTGCTCGTCGAATGGGCCGCACAGGTTGGCCAGGCGGTCGTTGTCCTGCGGATCGAGCGCGAAGCTGCGGCGGTTGAGGGCGGGATTCATGAGGCGCGGCCAGCCACGCGCTTGCGGGCAGGACATCGTGACGGACGCCGCACGACTGCAGGAACCCGCGGGCGCGCTCCCGCGGGAGTGGCGGCTGGCGTGGCCAGGTTCGCGCAACGCATCAGGCGGCTACTTCGGCGTCGGACTGCACGCGCCCGCGCAGGGAATTGGCCATGGCGTCGGTGATCAACACGTCGACGAACTGGCCGATCAGGTCGCGCTCGCCGGCGAAGTTGACGAAGCGCATGTTTTCCGTGCGGCCTGTCAGCTCCTGGGGATTGCGCGTGCTGGGCTTCTCCACCAGCACGCGCTGCACGCTGCCGACCATGGCCGCGTTGATGCGCGTGGCGTTGGCGTTGATCGCCGCCTGCAGGCGGTGCAGGCGCTCGCGCTTGACCTCGGGCGGGGTCGGGTCGGCGAGCTTCGCCGCCGGCGTGCCCGGGCGTGCGGAGAAGATGAAGGAGAAGCTCTGGTCGAAGCCGACCGAGTCGACCAGCTGCAGGGATTTCTCGAAGTCCTCGTCGGTTTCGGTCGGAAAACCGACGATGAAGTCGGTGGAGATGCAGATGTCCGGGCGCACCGCGCGCAGCTTGCGGATCTTGCGCTTGTATTCCAGCGCCGTGTAGCCACGCTTCATTGCCGCCAGCACGCGGTCGGAACCCGACTGCACCGGCAGGTGCAGGAAGTTGGCCAGCTGCGGCACGTTGGCATAGGCCTCGATCAGCGAGTCGGAAAATTCCAGCGGATGCGAGGTGGTGAAGCGGATGCGGCCGATGCCCTCGATCTGCGCCAGCGCGTGGATCAGCAAGGCGAGGTCGGCGGTGCCGCCGTCGAACATCGGGCCGCGATAGGCGTTGACGTTCTGCCCGAGCAGGTTCACCTCGCGCACACCCTGCGCGGCAAGCTGCGCCACTTCCACCAGCACGTCGTCGAACGGACGGCTGAGCTCCTCGCCGCGGGTGTAGGGCACCACGCAGTAGCTGCAGTATTTCGAGCAGCCTTCCATGATCGAGACGAAGGCCGTCGGGCCCTCGGCGCGGGGCTCGGGCAGGCAATCGAACTTCTCGATCTGCGGGAAGCTGACGTCGACCTGCGGCCGACCCGTCTCGCGTCGCCGCTCCAGCAGCTGCGGCAGGCGGTGCAGGGTCTGTGGCCCAAACACCAGGTCCACGTAGGGCGCGCGCTTGAGGATCTCCGCCCCTTCCTGCGAAGCCACGCAGCCGGCCACGCCGATCAGCACGGGCTTGTCGCCGTGCTTCAGCTCCTTCCAGCGCCCGAGCTGGCTGAACACCTTTTCCTGGGCCTTCTCGCGGATGGCACAGGTGTTGATCAGGATCACGTCCGCCTCGGACTCGTCCTGGGTCAGCTCCATGCCCTCCGCCGCCTCGAGCACGGCAGCCATCTTGGCCGAGTCGTACTCGTTCATCTGGCAGCCGTGGGTCTTGATGAACAGCTTGTCGCTCATGGTGTACGTACCGCGGGTCGGCATCCGGAAGACTGTCCAGTCTACCCGCGCCCGCCCGTCGCGGCCACGTTTGCCGGGCGGCTTGAACCCCCTCCACTGGCTTTGCCGCCTTTCCGGGACAGAAGGGCATTTGCACTCCGCTCCACTGAGCTTTGCCGGGGCAAAGGGTGGGGGTGGGAAGGCATTGCCTGGTGGCGCCGTTGCCAAAGAGCCAGGGCGATCCCCTGATCCTGGTCCTGTCCCCCGACGATGAGGCCGGCGGGGAGAAGGAGCAAGCACTTGGCCCGGGTCGCGCATGGCGGCACACTGCGTGCATGGCCGGGGCGAGAGACCAGCAGGGGAGCGTCGACGTGTGCACGGGATGGTGCCTGGGAGCGATCATGGGCGCGATCGCGCTCGGCTGCGTGTTGCTGTTCGCTCCCCCGCTCGTGCCGCGTGCGCAGGCCGGCAGCCTTTACCGCTGTGTCGGTGCGACCGGCGAGACGGCATACAGCACCACCACGGCCGGCTATCGCCAGTGCCGGAAGATGAGCGGCTTTGGTGTGTCGGCGCCGGTCCGGAGCCGGACGGCGCCCCTGCGGCGGACCAGCCTGACCTTGGCTACAGGGGCGGTGACCACGACCGCACGCAGCCTCGGGGCCGACGGCGCGTTGCCGGTCGCGCTGGACCAGGTGCAGGGTGGCGTGCAATCCGATGCCCACGTGCTGGGGGCAGCGCAGGTGCAACGAGCCTCCCTGGTGAATGCGACCGGCACGGCGACGCTGCGGGGCCGGGCCAAACCCGTGGCGGGTGTGGTGCCCGCAGCCGTCGAGACGCCCACGGCAGCGTCCCGGCTGCCAGGCGTCGCCCAGCCCGCGGCTGACACGGCGCGGCGCGGGGCGGTATACCGCGTCGTGCGTGCCGATGGCAGCGTGGAGTACACCAACGTGCGGCCACCCGGCAGCCGGGCCGGCCACATGGTCACCATGCTGTTCACCTATATCGACACCTGCGCGGCGTGCGACCTGCATTCGCCTATCCAGTGGAATCGCGTGCCGCTCAATCTCACCGCGTACAGCCCTGTCATCCACGCCGCCAGCAGCGCCTACGGGGTGAGCGAGGCATTGCTGCGCGCGGTGATCCACGCCGAGAGTGCGTTCAACCCGCGCGCGCTCTCGGTCAAGGGCGCACAAGGGCTGATGCAGCTGATGCCGGGCACGGCGCGCGACCTTGGCGTACTGGATGCCTTCGACAGCGAGCAGAACATTCGCGGCGGCGCCCGCTACCTGGGCCTGCTGCTGCAGGATTTCTCCGGGGACGAGCAGCTTGCCGCCGCAGCCTACAATGCCGGACCCGCGGCGGTGCAGCGCTATGGCGGAGTGCCGCCGTATGCCGAGACCCGGGTCTACGTGCAGCGTGTGGCCACGCTGCGCAAGCGCTATGCGGCAGCCATCGACCCCGCGCTCACCGCGCGTGCGGTGGGCGGCGCGAACCCACGCCTGTGAGCGTGGCTCAGTCCTGGTGGTTGGGACTGCGCAGCGGCGGGCGCTTGACCACGTTCACCAGGGCATGGAAAGCGCTGCCATTGCGCAGGCCGGAAATCTCGACCTGGCTGCCTGGAGTGAGTGCGGCTTCCTGGCGGCGCAGGTCGGCCGGACCCACGATGTCGTGGTCGCCAATGCGCAGGATGATGTCGCGCACCTGCAACCCGGCCTGGGCCGCCGGGCCGGCCGGGTAGATGTCGGTGATCTGCGCGCCGCGCGCGGCCGCCGGCAGGCCGCTGTTGGCCGGCAGCGGCACGAACGCATAGTCGGCGCCGATCCAGCCGCGCACCACCTGGCCGGTGGTGATGATCTGGTCCAGCACCTTGGTGGCGACCCCGACCGGGATGGCGAAGCCGATGCCCTCGGCGCCGGAGGCCTTGCCGATCAGCAGGGTGTTGATGCCGACCAGCTCGCCCGCGGTGTTGACCAGGGCGCCGCCGGAGTTGCCGAGGTTGATGGCGGCGTCGGTCTGGATGAAGTCCTCCGCGCTGGCCGCGTTCAATTGTCGGCCGACCGCGCTGACGATGCCCATGGTCACGGTCTGGTTGAGCCCGAGCGGGTTGCCGATGGCCAGCACCACGTCGCCGGCGCGCAGCGCGGACTGGTCGGCGAGATGGATGGCCGGCAGGTTGCTGGCATCGATCTTGAGCACGGCCAGGTCGGTTTCCTCGTCGGCGCCAACCAGGGTCGCCTGGGCGATACGGCCGTCGTACAGCAGCACCTGGATGTCCGCCGCGCGGGTGATGACGTGGTTGTTGGTCAGCACGTAGTCGTGGTCGCGCGCATGCACGATGACTCCCGAGCCCAGCGTCTGCTCGCGGTGCTGGTAGGTGGTCGGCGTGCCGCCGAACAGGCGCTGCAGCACCGGGTCGTCGTACATCCGCACCGCCTGCTCGGTGACGATCTTGTTGGCGTAGATGTTCACCACCGAAGGGGCCGCGCGCTCCACAGCATCGGCGTACGACACCGGCCCGCGCTCCCGCGGCAGGGCTGGCGCCTCGACCCGGGGTTGCAGGCCGAGGCGCGCGCGCAGCAGGGCGCCACTGCGCGGCCAGAACCACGCGATCACGAACGCAGCCAGCAGGCCCAGCACGACAAAGCGGACGATGAAGGCGAGCGTGCCGGTGACAAATTTCATCGAGGCAGAGCCTTGGGTTCAGGTGGGTCGCCCCGCGCGACTGTCTGCATCACGCCGGACCGTGCTGGATTGTGCCGCGCGGCGCCTGTCACCCGGCTGCCGGCCGTGATGGTCGTTCCTGGAAGCCTTGCACGGGCATGGAGGCGGGCGGGTAAGGACATCGGAATCATGTGGCGCGTCGCCGGATTTTATTGTACGGAGTCAGCCCTGACGCTACACTAACGCGATTTTATGGGGCCCGACCTACCTATGTGGCACAGCAAGCAACGGAGAGCCTGATGGCGGATGAAGTCGTTGATCATGGGCGTCGTCGATTCCTGACCGTAACCACCGCGGCGGTGGGCGGTATCGGGGTCGTCGCGGCGGCCGTGCCGTTCGTGGAATCATGGCAACCCAGTGCGCGTGCGCGTGCCGCCGGGGCACCTGTCACCCAGTCGTTGAAGAAGATCGAGCCCGGCCAGCAGCTGATCGTGGCCTGGCGCAGCCTGCCCATCTTCATTGTCAACCGCACGCCGCAGCAGCTGGCGACGTTGCCGAAGCTGAACCCGCGACTGGTCGATCCCAACTCGGATGTCGGTCAGCAGCCGGCCTATGCCAAGAACGAGACGCGCTCGATCAAGCCACAATGGCTGGTCATGATCGGCATCTGCACCCACTTGGGTTGCGTGCCGGATTACAAGGGCAAGATCGAGCCGGAGCCGTTCGATCCGAATTGGCAGGGCGGCTTTTACTGCCCCTGCCACCACTCGCACTACGACATTGCCGGCCGGGTCTACAAGAACATGCCTGCGCCGAAGAACATGGAAATCCCGGCCTATCACTTCATTGATGACACGACGGTCCAGATTGGCGTGGATCCGAAGGGGGCTGCGTAATGTCGAACGTATGGTCCAACCTCGGTGACTGGATCACCGAGCGCACGCCCGGCATGCTGCCGATGTACCGCAAGCACATGACCGAGTATTACGCGCCGAAGAACTTCAACCTCTGGTACTACTTCGGTTCGCTCGCGCTGCTGGTGCTGGTCGCGCAGATCATCACCGGCATCTTCCTCACCATGAACTACAACCCGAGCGCGGCCGGCGCGTTCGATTCCGTGCAGTACATCATGCGCGACGTTGAGTGGGGCTGGCTGATCCGCTACATGCATTCCACCGGTGCGTCGCTGTTTTTCATCGTGGTGTTCCTGCACATGTTCCGCGGCATCATCTACGGCTCGTTCAAGCGGCCGCGGGAACTGGTGTGGCTGCTCGGCATGCTGATCTTCCTGGTGCTCATGGCAGAGGCGTTCATGGGCTACGTGCTGCCATGGGGCAACATGTCGTTCTGGGGCGCGAAGGTGATCATCTCGCTGTTCGGCACGATCCCGGTGATCGGCACCCACCTGGTCGAGTGGATCATGGGCGATTTCCTGCCCGGCGACGCCACCCTGAACCGCTTCTTTGCCCTGCACGTCGTCGCGCTGCCGATCGTGCTGCTGCTGCTGGTGGTGCTGCACATCGCGGCACTGCATGAAGTGGGCTCGAACAATCCCGATGGCGTGGACGTCAAGCATGGCGTCAAGGGCAACCGCTGGAGCCCGCTGGCGCCGGCGGACGGCATCCCGTTCCATCCGTACTACACGGTGAAGGACCTGGTCGGGGTCGGTTTCCTGCTGCTGATCGCCGCGTTCATCATCTTCTTCGCCCCGACCCTGGGTGGCTGGTTCCTGGAACCGGACAACTCGATCGCGGCGAACAACCTGGTCACGCCGGCCCAGATCAAGCCGGTGTGGTACTTCTCGCCGTTCTACGCCATCGTGCGCATGGTGCCCTCGTTCATGGACACGGCGGTCTGGGGCGTGATTGCGATGTTCGGCTCGATCTTCGTGCTGTTTGCCATGCCGTGGCTGGACCGCAGCCCGGTCAAGTCGATCCGCTATCGCGGCCGTGGCTACAAGATCGCGCTGACGGTGTTCGTGATCGCGTTCCTCGGCCTGTGCGCGGTGGGCACCGACACCACGGCCGAGGTGATCCCGGCGTGGTTTGGCGATGTCGACGTGACCTTCTGGGAAAACCTGTTTGGTCGCCTGATGACCTTGCTGTATTTTGGCTTCTTTGTGTTCCTTTGGGCTTACACATATTTCGGCTGGGAGACCACCAAGCCGGTTCCGGATCGGGTGACCACGCATGACTAAGCGGCAAGGGTTGCTACGCTATTTCGTCCTTGCGGCACTGATGTGTGCGCTGGGTTTCGCCAGCATGGCGCAGGCGGCCGAGGAAGGCGGGTTCCCTTCGGCGGGCACGAATCTGCGTGACCAGGCCTCGTTGCAGCGCGGCGCGCGGTTGTTCTTCAACTACTGCGTCGGTTGCCACTCGCTCAAGTACATGCGCTATTCGCGCATTGGCGAGGACCTTGGCCTGACCGAAGCCGAGGTGATGACCAACCTCAACTTCACCGGTGCGAAGTACGGCGAGCCGGTGGTGTCGGCGATGCCGGCGGATCTGGCCGTGACCTGGTTCGGCAAGGACCCGCCGGATCTCTCGCTGGAAGTCGAGGCGAAGGGTGCGGATTGGGTCAACGCCTACCTCAACTCGTTCTACCTCGACCCGAGCGTTCCGCTTGGCTGGAACAACACCGTGTTGCCGAACGCGGCCATGCCATTCCCCCTGTGGGAATTGCAGGGCATGCAAAGGGCGGTCATGGCTCCCGGCAAGGACGGCCAGCCCGGCACGGTGGAGAAGCTCGAACTCGCCCAGCCCGGCAAGCTCACCCCGGCCCAGTTCCAGCAGGCCACACGCGACCTGACCAACTTCCTTGAGTATGCGTCGGAGCCAGCCGCCCTGCAGCGCCACCGCTACGGCGTCTGGGTGCTGTTGTTCCTGGCGGCCTTCACGCTGCTTGCCTATGCGCTCAAGCGGGAGTACTGGAAGGACGTCCACGAAGCTTGATGGATACTTTTCGGGCGCGTCGGTCGCGCGCCGCAAACTCGGCCATCGACAGGGAGGCGCACTTGGTACAGAGCATCCGATCCCGAACCATCCTGACCCTGTTTACCGCGGCCGACGACGTGCAGTGCCATCGCGCGCGGCTGGTGCTGGCGGCCAAGGGTGTGTCCTATGACCGCGTCGTGATCGATCCCGGCAACGTGCCGGACGAGCTGCGCCAGCTCAACCCGTTCGGGAGCACGCCGACCCTGGTCGACCGCGACCTGGTGCTGTACGACCCAACGGTGGTGTGCGAGTACCTGGATGAACGCTATCCGCACCCGCCGTTGATGCCCATCGACCCCTTGTCGCGTGCCCGGTTGCGGGCCGCGGCAGTGCGCATCGAGCGCGAATGGCTGGTCGAGGTGGCCATGATTGCCAGTGCCACGGGGCGCAGCGCGGACGCCGCACGCAAGCGCCTGCGCGAAAGCCTGCTCAGCACCCTGCCTGTGTTCAAGGCGGCGAAGTTCTTCATGGGCTCTGAGATGAGCCTGGTCGATTGCCTGGTGGCACCCGTGGTGTGGCGCCTGCCGGCACTGGGCGTCGACCTGGGGCGCACCGGCAAGCCGATTGCCGACTACGGCGCGCGCCTGTTCCACACCCAGGGCTTTGCTCGCAGCCTGACCGAACAGGAACAGGCCATGCAGCCGGACTATGAGTACCACTGAGTCGGCAGCCATGAGTTCCAATCGCCCGTACCTGCTGCGGGCGATCTATGACTGGATCACGGACAATGGTCTGACGCCCTACCTGCTGATCGACGCCACCAAGGAAGGCGTGCAGGTGCCGGCACAGGTCATCAAGAACGGGCAGGTGGTGCTCAACCTGGCCATGCGCGCGGTGGCCAACCTGGACCTGGGCAACGACTGGATCAGCTTCCAGGCCCGGTTTTCCGGCGCCAGCCATGCCATCCACGTCCCCCTGACGGCGGTGCTGGCCTTGTATGCGCAGGAGAACGGCCAGGGCATGATGTTCCCGGCCGAAGATGCCGGCGGGGATCCGCCGGGCCCACCCCGCCCAGAGCCGGAGGGCCCCGTGGGCGAGTCATCCGGCAAGCCCAAACTGGGCCCACCACACCTGCGCATCGTCAAGTAGGCCCACCACCGGTTGCCGCGGGCAACGGTTGGGCGAAATACGTCATTGCAGGCGGGTGAGCGCGCTGGGACGGCGCGATGAGAGCAGGACCACGTTGTCGCGCGAGGCGATCGGCGTGTCGTCGCCAGACGCCGTGACGGGAGCCTGCGGCGTGGGCAGCATGGTATGGCTGACGACCTGGCCGATCATCCACAGCTGGCCGGGACGACGGTCGCTGCCGTCCAGGCTCACCTCGAAGTCGTAGCAGCGCTCGATACGCAGCCTGCCCGCGCCGCGCCGCAGGCGCAGCCGGCGCAGCCCCACGGTCTCGTCCAACAATTGCACCTGGTGGCGCTGGCACAGCGAACGCGCCACGCGTACCGCGCGCTCACGCCAGACGCTGAATTCCATCCACAGGACGACGCTGGCGCCAAGCGCCAGCAGGATCAGCATGTCGATTGCATTGCCCATGTCGGCAGTGTGTGGCCGTCCACAGCGACTTGCAAGCCGCCGGGTACGCCGGCCTCAGTCCAGGCGCAGGCGCAGCGACAGGTCGACGGCGTGCACATGCTTGGTCAGCGCGCCGACCGAGATGTAATCCACGCCGAGGCTGGCCAGGGCCGCGATCGAATCCAGTCCGACATTGCCGGACACTTCCAGCGGCGTGCGTCCGGCCGCCTGGGCCACCGCAGTGATGGTGGCTTCCCGGGTGAAGTTGTCCAGCATGATGCGATCGACACCGGCTTCCAGCGCGGTAGCCAGTTGCGCGAGCGTCTCCACTTCGACTTCCACCGGCAGGTCGGCATGGGCCTGTCGTGCACGGCGCACCGCCGCCTCGATGCCGCCAGCGGCAATGATGTGGTTTTCCTTGATCAGGATGGCGTCGTACAGCCCCATGCGGTGGTTGCTGCCGCCACCACAGCGCACGGCATACTTTTGCGCGCGACGCAGACCCGGGATGGTCTTGCGCGTGTCGAGGATGCGCGTGCCGGTACCGTCCACGGCGGCGACGAAGCGCGCCGTCACGGTGGCCGTGGCGGACAGCAGCTGCAGGAAGTTCAAGGCTGAGCGCTCGGCGCTGACCAAGGCACGCGCCCGTCCGGACAGTTCGCAGATCGCGGCCCCCGCTTCGACCGCCTCACCATCGACGGCGCGCCAGGCAATGGCCACGTCCGGGTCCAGGCGGCGGAAGCATGTGTCGAACCAGGCGGTGCCACACAGCACAGCGTGGTCGCGGCAGGTCAGCACCGCGGTGGCAGTGGCTTGCTCCGGCAGCAGGTCGGCGGTGGCGTCGCCCTTGCCCAGGTCCTCGGCAAAGGCGCGCTCGACGTCCGCGGCAATGACTGCCGGATCCGGCAGCGTGGGGTGGTCAGCATGACTCACGCCGGCTGCTGACCGGCTGCCACCGACCCATCGCCTGCCGTTGCCGGCGCCGGCAACGGCGTGGCGGTATCCTCGCTCAGGCGCCCGACGATGGCGCTCAGCGCACGGTCGAACAAGGCGTTGTCGGCCAGCACGCGGGCCCGTCCGGCAGCAAGCAGCGGCGCCAGCTCCTGCGGGGCGTAGTCGCCCACCTTGAGGCCACGGCGATTGACGAACAGGTAGCGCCCGCTCATCGGACTGATCCACGACAGCTTGGCGCGCACCATGCCGGCCTCGGAGGAGAACTCGAGCCAGGTACCTGGCTGCAAGGCCTCGACCTGGCGCAACTCCGGACTGTCCACTGCCGGCTGCGCCGGCTGGGCTTGCGCGGGATCCTCGGCCTTGGCGTGCTCGGCAACCGGTTGGATGGTATCCGGGATGGCCAGGATCGAGGCGTCCTCGTTGTTGCCGGCCGCCACTTCGCCCGCATCGACGGCATCGCCGAGTTGCTGGCGGTAATACAGATGCAGCTGGGCAAGCAGGCGCTCGATGTCCTGCGCCTGGAACGCCACGTTGGCCAACCCATGGCGCAGCGTGCGCTCGATGCGTGGCAGCATCTGCCGCAGCTGGCGCCGGCCCTCATCGCCCTGGACTGGCTGCGCGCTGAGAATGAATTCATCGACGAAGCGCAGGCCGGCCTTGAACTCGGGGGAGCTCTCGCCCTGGCGCAGGACGGTGAGCACCAGGTGGTTGGCCCAGGCCCGGGCCAGGATGCCGTGCACCAGCGGTGGCAGCTGCAGGGTCCCGATGCGTTCGAGAATCTCGCGCGCGGCCAGGCGCCGCGCCATCTCCAGCTTCTCGCGCCCACGTGTGGATTCGGCGACGCGCTGTTCCACCACCTCGGAGCGCCGCCGGTTCAGGTCCTGGAACTGCTGCAGGTCGAGCAGCAGGCGGTCGAAGATGCCGAGGTCGTCATCGAAATCGTGGATCAACTGCTCGACGATGGACTTTACCTTCCCATACAGGTGCCGGTCGGTGTCGGCTGCTGGCGACCAGCCCTTGGCCACCTCGGCGACGCTGTCGAGCAGGCGTCGCGCCGGATGCTGGCGATGCGCGAACAGCTTGCGGTCGAGGATCGCGGCCTTGAGGTATGGGATCTGCAGACGGCCAAGCAGCACCTGCATCTCCGGCGGCAAGGTTGGGTCCTCGAGGATGAACTCGAACAGCATGCTGACCAGGTCGATGGTGTCTTCGTCGATGGCGGCAACCCGGCTGGGCTGCTCGCCGCGCAGGGCGCCCACCTGGCTCAGCAGGTGCGCCTTCAATTGCTGCACCTCGCGGGTCAGGGTCTGCGCGTCGTCGGCGACGGCGTTGGGTGGCGTCACACCGCTCCGCGCCAGCTGGCTCTGCAGCACGCTGAGCGCACCCAGCAGCTCGTTGGCGGAAGGCAAGGGTGTGGCAGACGACGGGCCGCGCACACCGGTGGCCGTGCCGATGCTTCCTACTACATGCCCCACTTCGACCTGGCGGCGGGCGTTGAACAAGGCTTGCAGGGTCTGCAGCAGGTTGTCCGGCAGGTCGCCCAGCTCGTCGACCGTGGGCAGGTCCGCAACCGGGCCGGCCTGGTGGGCGGCGGTAGCCGGTGCCGCCTGACCCTTGCCGTGCGGCAGCTCCGGGCGCAGCTGGGGCAGCACCCCGGCGCGGATCAGCTCGGCATTGACGGCCTGGTACAGGCCTTCGAGGGTGGACAGCACGTAGCGGTCGAACAGTTTGTAGACGATCAGGCGTACCCGCACATCCACGTTCAGCTCGTGCATCGCGGCGCTGAAGCTCTGCGCCAGGATTGCCGGTGCGATCGGGTTGCTGGCATCGTCGATCTTGTGGCCGCCGCAGATGACCGAGAGCCGCTGGTTGACCGCATACAGGTCGCGCGCGAGCCGGCTTTCGTTCTTGCTGATCATGCTGGTGATGGCCAGCGACTCTTCCAGCTCGTTGTTGGCCACCAGGGACAGCTCGGTGGGCGCGCTGCTTTCAAACGCGTTGGCGGCGGCCGGAGCGGGCGTGTTGTGCGACAGGTTGCCGAGCTGCTGGTTGATCGCGGCCAGGAATTTGCGCTCGGCCATCGAGCGCAACTTGCGTACTTCGCGCATGCCGTCGAAATAGCGCGTTTGCGCGGCATTGTTCTCGGCCTTTTCGGCAAGGTCGAAAAGCGCGTCGTCCACGTACTCGAACATCGTGCTGGTGCACTGCGACAAGTGCTTGCCCGCAATGGTGCGCACGGCGTCCACTAGGTCGCCCGCCCGCTCATTGCTGGCCTGATTGCGGCGACCCAGCGGTAGGACAGCTGGTGCCCTGGTCGATTCATTCATTACCGCCTCCGGGCAATGCATTGTTGCCGCTGCGCGCAGTTACGTCCGCAGCATGAACATACGGCAATCGGCTTGCCATGTCATGCCCTTTTGCTGAAGGAACACGTCAAGATCGGACGCGGGTCACGAAGTTCGCGGAAAATCGCTCATCTGGGTGGTGCCGATGCCTTCTTCGGGCAACATGACCGGAATGCCGTCCTGGACCCGGTAAATGACTTTCTGATCCGTGGTGATCAAGGCCTCGGTGAGCGGTTCGTGCACCGAAGTGCCGCTCACCGTGACGATGTCTCCGGCACGGATGGCGTCGTTCAGCACTTTCAGCGGCAGCTCCCCCATCAGGCGCACCGGTGTTTTGCTGACCGGGCAGCAGAGTATGTCCAGGAGGCGCTTGTCCATGGCAACGGGCGACGGGGTGACCGACTGGGGGGGATGCCCGTACAATACCCGTTTTTAGCCGGCCGGGCCATGACACAGGTAGCCGCAGCACCACGCGTTGGCGTGGTGATGGGATCTCGTTCCGATTGGGACACCATGCAGCATGCTTCCTCCACCCTGGACGAGTTGGGGGTGGCGCATGAGGTTCGCGTGGTTTCGGCGCACCGTACCCCGGATCTGCTGTTCAGCTACGCCGAAGAAGCGGCGGGTCGAGGCATCCAGGTCATCATCGCCGGCGCCGGCGGTGCTGCGCACCTGCCTGGCATGCTGTCGGCCAAGACCCGTCTGCCGGTGTTTGGCGTGCCGATCCAATCGCAGGCGCTGGCCGGAGTCGACTCCCTGCTGTCCATCGCGCAGATGCCGGCCGGGATACCGGTGGGCACGCTGGCCATCGGCCGCGCCGGCGCGGTGAACGCGGGCCTGCTCGCCGCAGCGGTACTGGCCTTGCACGACCCGGCGCTGGCGCAAGCGCTGCAGGCCTGGCGCGAACGGCAGACCCAGGCGGTGCTGGCGCAGCCGGATCCGCGCTCGTGAGCATGCACAAGCCGCCGGTGCTCGGGATCCTCGGTGGCGGCCAGCTTGCCCGCATGCTGGCCCTGGCGGCCGCCCCGCTGGGGGTGAAATGCCTGGTGGTCGACGAGCACGCCGATGCCTGCGCAGGACATGTCGCACCCCTGGTCGTCGCTGGCTGGTCGGAGCACCCCCGGCTGCTGGAGCTGGCCGGCCAGGTCGACGCGGTGACCTTCGATTTCGAGAATGTCGAGGCCGGGTTGGCGCGGGCGCTGGCCGACCGGGTGGCGGTGTGGCCGCCGCCCTTCGCCTTGGCGGTATCCCAGGATCGGGTCACCGAGAAGACCCTGTTCCGCGAGTGCGGAATCATGACCGCCGAGTTTGCCGCGGTCGGCACGCGCGCCGAGCTGGATGCCGCGGTGGCCACCATCGGTACGCCCGCGATCCTGAAGACGCGCCGCTTCGGCTATGACGGCAAGGGCCAGTTCCGCCTGAAGGCGCCCGCGGATGCGGATGCGGCCTGGCAGGCGCTGGGCGCGCAGGCCATCCCGGACGGCTTGATCCTGGAATCCTTCGTGCCCTTTGTGCGCGAGGTGTCGGTGCTGGCCGTGCGCGGGCGCGACGGCGAATTCCGCACCTGGCCGCTGAGCCAGAACTCGCATACCAATGGCGTGCTGACCATGAGCCTCGCGCCGGCGCCGGACATTGCCGCGCTGCAACCGCGTGCCGACGCCCTGGCGCGGGCCTTGGCCGAGCGCCTGGAGTATGTCGGCGTGCTGGCGCTGGAGCTGTTCGTCACCGCCGGTGGCGACTTGCTGGGCAACGAGATGGCACCGCGCGTGCACAACTCCGGGCACTGGACCATCGAGGGCGCGCATACCAGCCAGTTCGAGAACCACGTGCGCGCCGTGCTCGGCATGCCGCTTGGCGATACCGGGGTGCGCGGCCCATCGGCCATGTTCAATTGGCTGGGCGAGTTGCCGCCGATGGAGCCGGTGCTGCAGACGGTCGATGCGCATTGGCACGATTACGGCAAGCAGGCCCGGCCCGGGCGCAAGGTGGGCCACGCCACGCTGTGCGCGCCCGATGGTGCCACTCTGGCTACGCGCGTTGACACCGTGGCCAAGGCGCTTGGCCGTGAGGTGCAGGCGGCGCCGGCGTTGCGCGCGCTCCGGAGTGGCTAGTTGACGCGACCCTGCGGTCGCGGGCAGGCTGCCGTGGACCGCGAATGATCTGCCGCGAACAAAAAAACGGAGCCTTGCGGCTCCGTTTTTTGTGTGACACCTGGCGTGGGCTCAGGCGAGGTTCTTGGCGGCGAAGTCCCAATTCACCAGGTTCCAGAACGCCTCCACGTATTTTGCGCGGGCGTTGCGGTAATCGATGTAGTACGCGTGCTCCCAGACATCGGTGGTCATCAGCGGTTTGTCGCTGCCGGTGATCGGCGTGGCGGCGTTCGACGTGTTGACGATGGCAAGTGAGCCGTCCGGACGCTGCACCAGCCAGGTCCAGCCGGAGCCGAAGTTGCCACCAGCCGACGCGCTGTACTGCTCCTTGAACTTGTCGAACGAACCGAAGGCCTTGTTGATGGCATCGGCGAGCTGGCCGCTAGGGGTACCGCCACCGTTGGGCTTCATCGAGTTCCAGTAGAAGGTGTGGTTCCACGTCTGCGCGGCGTTGTTGAACATGCCGCCGGATGACTTGCGCACGATGTCCTCGAGCTTGGCGTCGGCGAATTCGGTGCCCGCGATCATCTTGTTGAGGTTGGTCACATAACCCTGGTGATGCTTGCCATAGTGGTACTCCAGCGTCTCGGCCGAGATGTGGGGTTCGAGTGCATTTTTTTCGTATGGCAGCGGTGGAAGAGTGATCGCCATGAGGGCCTCCTTGAGTAGCCGGACAAACAGCAGTGTTGAGGAAAACGGGGCGCAGGCAACGGCGAGTCGCCGTAGCGGCACTGGTACACTAGCAAACTGGATGCAATGAAAAGATGAAGCGCCACCAATGGACGTCAACGATCGAATCCGCAGCACCTTGCTGGAGCATCCTATCGTGCTCTTCATGAAGGGCACGCCGCAACTTCCCATGGATGGGTTTTCCCATCGGGCGGTCGAGGCGCTGACGTCGGCCGGGGCGGACTTCCACAGCGTGAACGTGCTGGCCGACCCGCAGGTGCGGGCGTCGCTGCCGCATTTCTCCAATTTCACCACCTTTCCGCAGTTGTTCATCCGCGGCAACCTGATCGGCGGCTGCGACATCATCGAGGACCTGCAGCGTTCCGGCGAGCTGGCGCGCATGGCGCGTGATGTTGCCGGGAGTGTGCCTTGAGCGCATTGCCGGTCGTTGCCCTGCCAGCGCAGTGGCAGCCGGAGGCGGATTCCCTGCAGGGCCGGGTGGTGCTGGTGACCGGTGCCTACGGCGGGCTGGGCAGCGCCGTGGTGCGTGCCGTCGCCCGTGCCGGCGCCACCGTGGTGATCACTGGCCGCCGCAAGCGCCGGCTGGAATTGCTGCACGACGCGCTGCGCAACGAAGGCCTGGAGCCACCCATCATCCATCCGTTGGACATGGAAACGGCCACGCCCGACGATTACGCGGCGCTCGCCGAGGGGCTCGAGCGCGATTGCGGACGGCTGGACGGCATCGTCCATGCCGCGGCGAGCTTTGCCGGCTTGACGCCGATCAGCATGCACAAGCCGAACGACTGGCTGCGCGCGCTGCATGTCAACGTCTCGGCGGCATTTGCGCTGACCCAGGCGTGCATGCCGCTGCTGCTGCGTGCCGCCGACAGCGCCGTGGTCTTCGTCCTCGACGATCCCGAGCTCCTGGCGCGGGCGCACTGGGGTGCCTATGGGGTTTCCAAGGCGGCACTGGAGCGTTTCGTCGCGATCCTGCACGAGGAGACCGACGACACACCGCTGCGCGTGCATGCCGTGCTGCCGGGGCCAATGCGCACGCCGTTGCGGCAGAAGGCCTATGCCGGGGAAGACAGCAAACGCTGGCCGGAGCCGATGGCGGCAGCCAGGGCCATCGTCTATCTGCTGGGGCCGGCGGCGGCCGCGGCGCGCGGCAGTGTGCTCGACCTGCGCAAGGCCTGAGCGGAACCACGGCACACCACCGGATCGGGGGCGCGAGTGGAAACCCAAATGACCACCTTGTCGGCCTGGATCATGCTGTTTTTGATCATGGATCCGCTGGGCAACATCCCGTTTTTCCTCAGTCTGCTCAAGCACGTGCCGCCGCGGCGCCGGCGTTGGGTGCTGGTGCGCGAACTGCTGATTGCGCTCGGTGTGCTGCTGGCGTTCCTGTTTGGTGGCCAGTACCTGCTCCAGGTCATGCAGCTCAAGGCTGATTCGATCAGCGTGGCCGGCGGCATCGTGCTGTTCCTGATCGGTATCCGTATGGTCTTCCCGCCGGCCGATGGTGGCGGCATTTTTGGACCGGCCGGAGAAGGCGAGCCGTTTATCGTACCGATGGCGATACCGGGCGTGGCCGGGCCCTCGGCCATGGCTGCGCTGCTCCTGCTCACCAACACCCAGCCGGGGCGCACGGTGGATTGGATCATTGCCCTGGTCCTGGCCTGGCTGGCCACCTCGGTGATCCTGCTCAGCTCGACGTACCTGTTCCGCTGGCTGGGCGAGAGCGTGCTCACCGCCCTGGAGCGGGTGATGGGCATGCTGTTGATCGCCATGGCTGTGCAGATGTTCATGGCGGGCGTCGCCTCGTTCATGCATCTCAGCCTTGGTTGAGGCCGTGGCGGATGGCTGCGCCGTGCCTGATGCTGCCTGG
>JAFKMZ010000064.1 GCA_017305055.1 Lysobacterales bacterium | reverse complement strand
GATGCGTGCCACGTACTCGCCCTGGGCACGCGCGATCTCCAGCTCGTTGGCGCTGGGCTGACGTGAGCCGTCGGCGCCGGCAATGGTGCTGGCGCCGTAGGGCGAGCCACCGCTGACCTCGTCGATCACGTGCAGCCCGGGCGTGGTCGGCGGTACGCCAACCACCACGAAGCCATGGTGGAACAGCAGGTTGTGGAAGGACTTGATCGTGGTCTCCTGGCCCCAGTGCTGCTGGCCCGAGCTGGTGAATACGCTGCCCACCTTGCCGGCCAGCCTGGCGGCGGCAAACAGGCCGCCGGTCTGGTCCAGGAAGCTGCGCATCTGCGCGGCGACGTTGCCGAAGCGCGTGGGCGTGCCGAAGATGATCGCGTCGTACTCGGGCAACTCGGCCACACTGGCGAGCGGAGCCTGCTGGTCGAGCTTGAAGTGCGCCTGCTCGGCGACGTCCGCCGGCACGGTTTCGGGCACGCGGCGAATGGCGACTTCGGCACCGGCGCGGCGGGCGCCTTCGGCCTCGGCCTGGGCCAGCTGCTCGATGTGGCCGTAACTGCTGTAGTACAGAACCAATACCTTTGCCATGTCGTCGCTCCGCGTGCCTGGCCCCATGGCCAATGCAAACAATCTACAATTACGTTTGTTGATTGAATAGCGCAAAATTGTCCAGTTATTCATTGGATAAGTTGATGAATATACCTGCAGGCGATCGTCGTGGGCCGCGTGTCCCACTGGAACACTGGCGGGCCCTGCGTGCCGTGGTGGAAGCCGGGAGCTACGCGGCAGCGGCCGGGCAGCTGCACAAGAGCCAGTCGGCGATCACCTACGCGGTGCAGAAGCTGGAGCAGGCGCTCGGCGTCAAGGCTTTCGAGGCGCATGGGCGCAAGGCGGCGCTGACCGCGGCCGGCCAGGTGTTGTACCGCCGCGCCGGCGCCTTGCTGGACGAGGCGGCGGCGCTGGAAGCCGCCGCCGTCGAGCTGGCCAAGGGCGGTGCGGCCGAAGTGCGCCTGGCGGTCGAGACGGTCTTTCCGACCTGGCTGCTGCTGCAGGCCCTGCAGCGCTTCGGCAAGGAATGGCCGGCCACCCGCGTCGAGCTGTTCGAGACCGTGCTCGGGGGCACCGAGGAGGCGCTGACCGGGCGCCATGCCGACCTGGCGATCACCGGCACCGTACCGCAGGGTTTCCTGGGAGATCCCCTGTTGCGCCTGCGTATCATCGCCGTGACCGCGCCGAACCATCCGCTGCAGCGCCTGGGCCGCGCGGTGACGCAGCGCGATTTGCGCCGCCATCGGCAACTGGTCATCCGTGACTCCGGGGCCAGCCGCAAGCGCGATGCCGGTTGGCTGGCGGCGGAGGCGCGCTGGACCGTCAGCCACAAGGCCACCTCGATCCGCGCGGCGTGCATGGGCCTCGGCTTTGCCTGGTACCCCGAGGACGTCGTGCGCGACGAGCTGGCGGCAGGCAGGCTCAAGCAGCTGCAACTGGAGACCGGTGCCGAGCGCTATGCCGACTTGTACCTGGCGTTTGCCGATAGCGACTACGCCAGCCCCGGCGTAGTGCGCCTGGCCGAGCTGCTGCGACAGACCGTGGCCGGGCGCTGCGCAGCGGCGGGGCATGAGCGGCCTGCACCGCACCCACGCAAGCGTCGTTGAGCGTCGCACCGCCGCCAGCGTCGCCAGCGTCCGGTGCTGTCGCTGCTCAGCCCGCGTGTGCCTGTTCGATGGCCGCCCAGGCCTTGCTCTCGATTGCCTCGGCGGTGATGCGCAGGTCGATGCGGTCGCTTACCGCCGGCGCGAAGGCGCCGATGCCGAACGCCGAGCGGTTGACCTGCGCGGTGGCGTCGAAGCCGGCAGCCGGCACGTTGTGCATGCCATGCACGCCGACCTGGTTGACGTGCACGTCGAGGGTCACCGGCTTGCTGACGCCGTGGATGCTGAGCGTGCCGGTCACCAGCAACTGGTCCTCCGCAGGGCCGCGCTCGACCTTGGTGCTCTGGAAATGGATCTCGGGATATTTTTCCGCGTCGAAGAACTCCGCGCTGCGGAGGTGCTCGTCCTGCTTCGGCACCGTCGTGTGCATGCTGGCCACCGGGATGCTCACCTCCACCCGCGAGCGCTCGGGTTGGGCGGCGTCGTAGGCCAGCGTGCCCTTGACTTGGCAGAATATCGCGGCCGGGGTGGAAAAGCCGAAATGATTCCAGCGCGCGACGACCTCGGTATGCCCCGGGTCGAGCGTGTAGGTGACCAGGCCGGCAGGGGCGCCGCCGCCGTTGGCCGGGTCGGTGACTGCGGCAAAAACCGCGTGTTGCAACAAATGACGCATCGCAGGACTCCTCGCATTGAAGCCAGGCGGCGCTGGCGCGCAGCGCCGTGCTGGAGTGACAACACAAAACACATGCGTCTGCGGCACATCGAACTCAAGTCGCGTCGGGTGCCTCGCGTTGGCGCGCACGTCGCGGTGTCTCTGGGGTCAATCAGGCGTGGCGGCGGCGATGTACGCTCCGGCAAAGCCGCGCACCGGGTCGCCGTAGATGTCCACCAGGTGCTGCGCCGGTGCCCACGACTGCATGAAGGCGGAGACCTGCCGCGGCGACCCGACCAGGCAGCCGATCTTGGTGCGCCCGTCGCGGGCCGTGACCGCCGACAGGCAGCATTGGCCTTCACGGGCCGCGGCCAGCAGCAGCTCGGGAGCCGCCTGGGTACGCATGTCGGCGACCTCGACGTCCGCCGCCAGGAGCACTCGTGGCGCGTGGCGCAAGGCGGACCGCGAGGCTTCCACGTCGCACAGCAGCGCCTCGCCTGAGCGCCGTTCGAAGGCGGCGCGTGAGGCCACGTGCCAGGCCAGCAGCGCGCCCGGTTCGATCCCCGGGCATTCGCCACGGTAGGCGGCACCGAGGCAATGGTCGGCAGCGGCCACCAGGCGCATGGCCGGCGTCACCTCGACCTCGCGCGCCAGCCGCGCGTGCAGCGCCGCCACCGTCTGCCCGATGCTGGAGGCGGCCCAGAATCCGGCAGGCGGCCGACCGTAGCCCGGATCGCCCGGGCGATGGTGGTCGATGCGCCGTGCGGCACGCGGCGCATCGCCGATGCACTCCACCAGATAGACGTCTTCGCCGCCATGCAGGGCAGCCATCGCCACGGCCGGCATGGCGGCCCGATAGGCATTGCCCGGATACACCCGCTTCGCGCCGACGGTGGCGAACACGAACGGCGCGTTGAGTCCGGCGAGCAGCTCCTCGATGGCGTGCATTTCCGGATCGGCGGCGCCCAGGACGAACAACGTGCCGGACCCGTGGGCTTGCTGGTGTTGCGTTGCCATCGGCGACGCTTCCGGCGTCAGTGCGGCGCCGTTGCGCACACCCAGTCCCCGGGTACGCTGGCCTGGCCGATGGCCTCGGCCAGGGCGGCATCGTCCAGGCGGTCGGCCGCGGTGTAGACGATCTGCTCTTCCTTGGTGTTGTGTATCTGCAGCAGCTGGAACAGCTGGCGCGCCGGCTCGCACAGTGTCGCCACCGGCGTTGCCGCGCCGCACGCCGCGGACAGGGCCACCAGCAGCGGCCACATCTGGCCGTGCTCGCGCTTCATCACGAACACCGGCATGGCCAGCCCGGCCTCGACCAGGGGCGGGAACAGCAGTGCCTCTTCCAGGTACAGGTGTCGGCGCAGCAGTGCCAGCGATGCGGCCAGCGCGTCGAGGTTGCCGTAGCCGTCGACGATGCCTTGCACGCCGTGATCGATCTGCCGGTGCTGGTCGGCCAGCGTCGCGCTGAGTGGAATCGTGCCCATGTGTGCTGCTCCTCAGGGTTTGCCGTGGCGATGCGCCTCAGTCGAGGTAGGCGTCGTCGATGTAGCACCAGGCCCAGTCCGGGCCGGCCTCGATGGTCTTGATGAGCGGGTGGCCGGTGGCGACATGGTGCGCGCGCGCATGCCGGTTCCTCGAACTGTCGCAGCAGCCGACGTGGCCGCAGGTCATGCAGATGCGCAGCTGTACCCAGGTGTCGCCATTGGCGGCGCACTCCTCGCACACGCGTTTGGCATAGCTGACTTCGAATGCCGCGTCGGTATGCGTGCAGTTCCTGGACGCGCGCTGCTTCGCGGTCAAATCCACCTTTGGCATGGCAACTCCTCGATGCGGGATGGACCAGCGCCAGCTTATCCCGGCGATGTTATCGCCAGGTTCCGCCGCGTCCGCTTCCTGGCCCGGGGCGGACGTGACCGCGCGTGGCGTCATGGTTCGCAGCATCCGGCGCGCGGCGCGCGCCGTCCATGTCCAGGATCAAGTGCGGCGGCAACGGGCGCCACACATCGGCGGGAGCCGGTGGAGCGGCTCAGGCCTTGAGCAGGGCCGCAGTGGCGTGGGCGCGGATGACCTCGGTCATGCCCTGGACGATGTGGTGGTTGCCGGCGATCAGGTTGCCGCTGGCCGGAATGCCTTCGCGGCCGGCAAAGTCGCCGAACTGGCCGCCCGCTTCCTGCACCAGCAGCACGCCCGCGGCCAGGTCCCACGGCTTCAGACCGGTTTCGAAATAGCCGTCGAAACGCGCAGCCGCGCAATAGGCCAGATCGAGCGCGGCCGAGCCGGTGCGGCGGATGTCCTCGGCGCGCTCGAGCAGCGCGCGGGTCATGGCCAGCTGCGCCTCGACGTGCTCGCGCTGGCGGAACGGGAAGCCGGTGGCGATCAAGGCCCCGTCCAGGCTTTCGCGCCGGGACACGCGCAGACGCCGGTCGTTGAGGACGGCACCGTCGCCCTTGCTGGCGGTGAACAACTCGTCGCGCAGGGGATCGAAGATCACGCCGTGCATCGGTACGCCCTTTTCCAGCAGCGCGATCGAGACGCAGAAATGCGGGATGCCGCGCAGGTAGTTGTGCGTGCCGTCGAGCGGGTCGATGACCCAGGTCAGCGGGTTCTTGCCGCTGGCTCCACTTTCCTCGGCGAGGATCGCGTGCTCGGGATAGGCGCGCCGCAGCTCGCGGATGATTTCCTTCTCCGCCAGCTTGTCCACCTCGGAGACGAAATCGAGCTGGTGCTTCTCGACCACATGCAGCGCATCGATGCGGTTCATGTAGCGCAGGATGATGTTGCCTGCGGCGCGCGCGGCGCGCGCCGCGATCGTGACGGCAGGACGAGGCATGGAGGGACGTGGTAGTGGTGGGGTGGGGCGGCGAATTCTAGCAGAGGCATGCCGGCGCCCCGATTCGTGCGGTCAATGCGCGCGGCCGATGCACTATTCTCTGTGCCTTTCCGCCGATTGTTGCTGCACATGCCGATGCCTGCCGACGCCACGGTTCCGTTCCGCTTCGTGCTCGTGCGCACGGCGCATCCAGGCAATATCGGCAGCACCGCGCGCGCCATGCGCACCATGGGTTTCACGCGCCTGGAGCTGGTCGCACCAGCCCGCTTTCCCGATCCGCAGGCGACCGCCATGGCCGCCGGCGCCGACGCCGTGCTGGCTTTGGCGGGCGTGCATGCGGACATGGTCGCCGGCCTGGCCGGATGCAGCATGGCGATTGGACTGTCGGCACGGCGCCGCGGCGTGGCCCTGCCGGAGTGGTCGCCGCGTGAAGGCGCGCAACAGGCGCTGGCCGCCGCCGCACGCGGCGAGCAGGTCGCCCTGGTGTTCGGCAATGAGCGTACCGGCCTGGAAAATTCCGAGCTGGCGCATTGCCATGGCATGGTGCGCATTCCCAGCGTGGACGATTTCAGTTCGCTGAACCTGGCCCAGGCGGTGCAGGTGATGGCCTACGAGATGCGCCTGGCCATGCTGGCCACCGTACCTCCCGCGCCTCCCGCGCCGGTTGGCGAGCCGCTGGCGGACGCGGTGAAGATGGAGCAGTTCTTCACCCATCTCGAACAGACCCTGGACGATATCGATTTCCACAAGGGCCGTCCCCCGGCGGTCGTGGTCCTGCGCCTGCGCAAGTTGTTCCAGCGCTCGCAGATGGACGAGCGCGAACTGCGCATCCTGCACGGCATCCTCGCCGACGCCCAGCGCATGGCGCGGCTGGCTGGCGTGACGGGCAAACGGGCCGATGCGGGCTGATACGCGCGGGCGGCCCATGCCGGCACGGATGAGCGAAGCCCGGCGTGCCTTCCTGGGTGGGCAACTTCGCGCGGCCGCCGCTACGGGGGGTGGTCGATCCTGATCCACAGGCGGCGCGAGGCGACGTGCATGTCGTGGCGCTGCGGCCGGGCGAGTCGCCCGGGGGTTGTCCGCGTTACAGCGCGGGCGCAAGATAAACCGACAGGCGGAGCACTCAACCCATGCGCAAATTGACCTGGCCGCTTGCGGTGGCCGCGATCGTGGCTACGCTTGCCGGCTGTTCGCCGGGCAGCCCCGGCGCATCCGACACCACCAGCACGCCCGCGCCAACGGGCGCATCCGGAGCCACGGCCACGGGTCCGCGTTTCGCGGTTTCGTTTCCGGCGAGCGCACACAGCGCGCCAATCACCGGTCGGGTGTTCGTGTTCGTCACCCGCAACAGCGAGCGCGAGCCGCGGCTGCAGATCAACGGCTACAACGGCAACATTCCGTATTTCGGCACCGACGTCAGCCAGCTTGCACCTGGCCAGAGCGCCGTCGTCGATGCCTCGACCCCCGGCACCGTGGTCGACACCCTGAAGGACCTGCCGGCAGGCGACTACGACGTCCAGGCCCTGATGAACGTGTACACGCGTTTCCCGCGTGCGGACGGGCACGTCATCTGGGCACACATGGACCAGTGGGAAGGACAGCACTTCAATGTTTCTCCCGGAAACCTGGTCAGCGCGGTGAGAAAGGTGCACCTCGATCCCGGCCAGAGCCAGGAGATCGCGCTTTCGCTGGACAAGGTGCTGCCGCCCGTCGAGGTACCGCAGGATACCGGGTGGGTCAAGCACGTGAAATTCCAGAGTCCCATGCTGACGAAATTCTGGGGCCAGCCGATCTTCATGGGCGCGACCATCCTGCTGCCCAAGGGCTATGCCGAGCACCCGGACCAGCACTATCCGGTCGTCTACGTCCAGGGCCACTTCAGCCTGCGGCCGCCGTATGGTTTTACTGACACTCCCGTCAAACCGGATGCGCGCAGCGCCGAAAGGCGCTCGGTGATGGGTGTCGAGACCGGATACGAGTTCTATCAGGAATGGAACTCGGCCGATTTCCCGCGCATGATCCTGGTCACGTTCCAGACCCCGACGCCGTACTACGACGACAGCTATACCGTGAATTCGGTCAACAGCGGCCCCTATGGCGACGCGATCACGCAGGAACTGATTCCCTACGTCGAAACGCATTTCCGCATCATCCGCAAGCCCGGCGCGCGCATGCTTACGGGCGGTTCCACCGGCGGCTGGGAATCCATGAACCTGATGATCAAGTATCCGGACCTGTTCGGCGGCACCTGGTCGTTCTATCCCGATCCGCTCGATTTCCACCATTTCCAATCGGTGGATGCCTACAACGACGCGAACGCCTTCTGGGCGCCGGGCTTCGGCGACTGGCTGCGGACGCCGCGCTACATGTCGCACCGGCCTGATGGCCAGCCGGAGGTGAACTTTCAGCAGATGAGCCAGGCGGAGGCCGTGGACGGCGCGCACTGCCGCAGCGGGCAGCAGCTGTGCGCGTTCTTTGCGTCCTGGGGGCCGATCGGCAGCGACGGCTATCCCGTGCCGCTGTGGGACCTGCGCACCGGCGTGATCGACAAGACCGCGGTGGACTATGCCCGCGACCACGGCTTCGACCTCACTGCCTATCTGCAGAAGAACTGGCCCACGCTGGGGCCGAAGCTGGTGGACAAGATCCATGTCTACGTGGGCGACATGGATACCTACTACCTCAATCTCGGCGTCTACGACATGCAGAATTTCCTGCAGGCGACCAGGAATCCGCACTACGCCGGTACGTTCGTCTACGGTCGTCCGGAAAAGCCCCACGGCTGGAATGGCGGCATGACCAACGCCGAATTGCTGCGCCTGATCCACAAGTCGGTTCGACCCTAGTCTGTCCGCAACGCTACCGTACGGGGAGGTGGATCATGGGTGCCAAGGGGATGGGGCGTGGTTGCTTTGGCGACCTGGTCAACGTGCTGCAGGTGGCGCTGCAGCAACAGGGGTTCTACACGGGTGCCGTCGACGGCGATTTTGGTGGCGGCACGGAGCGTGCCGTGCAGGCGTTCCAGGCATCGGCGGGGCGGCAACAGACTGGTCGGGCCGATCCGCCAACGTGGCAGGGCGCCACTGGCCTGCCTTGGCCATCGCTCTTCGAGCGCTGCCTGCAGGTGACGGCGCGCCTGGAGGGTCACGGCTACCAGACCGTCGCGGGCAACTTCGATGGTGCCGGCCTGACCTGGGGCATCATCGGCTTCACCTTGCAGCACGGCGGAATCCAGGCGCTGGTGCGCGAAGCCATGCTGCGCGATCCGGATCTGGTGCGCGGGGCGTTTGGCGCAGCGACCGACGAGCTGCTCGAGCGCATGGCGGATGCGGACTGGAGCAGGCTCAAGGGCTGGGCCGACAGCATCAGTCTCGGTGCCAACCTGGCTGGCGTTGCCCAGCCCTGGCGCGACGGCTTCCGCCGCCTGGGCGCCACGCCGCTGATGAAGCAGCTGCAGCGGGAACGCGCGCGCCGGGAGTATTTCGAGCCGTCCCAGGCCACCGCGCAGGCACTGGGGCTGGGCGGAGAGCTCGGCGCGGCGCTGGCCTTCGACATCCACGTGCAGAATGGCGGGGTCAAGGCCGCTGACCGCAGGACCTTTGCCGCACGCATGGCGCGGGCTGGTGACCGCAGCCCGGCAGCGCGGCGCGTGCTGCTGGCAGACCTGGTCGGCGCCAGCGCCAAGGCCAGGTGGCGCGCGGACGTCACCGCCCGCAAGCGCGCCATCGCCACCGGCGTCGGCGAGGTGCACGGGCTGCGCCTGGACATGTCGGCATGGGGCATGGACCTGGTCGACCCGGCGTGAGCCCGGCCTCCCCGCTTCCCCGGTTATGGCAAGCGGGCCATGGAAGCGGCGGCAAGCCGCCGCGCAGCGGAAAGGCGGCGGAAAGAGATCGCACGCTAGTGTGATGGTCGATTCCGATATCGATGCGGTTAGCCCCATGTCTCCCTGGACCATCCTGTGCGATTTCGACGGCACGATTGCCGTGGAAGACGTCATCGACTCGCTGCTCGACCGCTATGGCCGACCCGGCTGGGAAAGACTGGAGCGTGACTGGCGCGCAGGCCGCATCGGTTCGCGCGCATGCATGAGCGCGCAGGTGGCCTTGCTGGACATGAGCCGGGAGGAGCTGGATACGCACCTGTCCAGCCTGTGGATCGACCACGCCTTCCCCGCTTTCGTGGCCAAGGCGCGTGCGCTTGGCGTGCCGATCCGCGTGGTCAGCGACGGACTCGATTACGCCATACAGCAGATCCTCGGCCGTTATGGCCTGGACAATCTGCCGGTCGCCGCGAACCATCTGGCACCAGCCACGCCGCCGCAGCGCTGGCAATTGGGTTCGCCCTACCAGGCTGCGGGCTGCGCCAGCGGCACCTGCAAGTGCGCGTGCGTCGCGCAGGCGCGCAGCGGCGGTGCGCGTACGTTGCTGATTGGTGATGGCGCATCGGATTTCTGCGCAGCGAACCAGGTCGATTTCGTCTTCGCCAAACATCGCCTGATCGAGCACTGTCGTGCCGCCGGCATTCCGTATGTACCGATCACCGGCTTCGAGGATGCCCTTGAATTCCTGCCGTCGCTGATCGCAGGCCGCCTGGACGCCGAGACGGCTCCAGCGTTTACGGCAGCACTTGCCGTTTGAACCCAGCTCGAGGCCCGCATGAACGTTTTTGACAAGCACGCCAGCCTGGCGATCGATGATGCCGAGCTGCTCGCCGACGAGGCGAAGTACAGCTCCTTCGGTGACACCGTGCATTACGTCGATCCGCCGAAGATCTTCCGCGGCTGCAACGGCAGCTACATGTATGACACCGCCGGCGTGCCGTTCCTGGACCTGCAGATGTGGTACTCGGCGGTCAACTTCGGCTACGCCAACAAGCGCCTGAATGAGACGCTCAAGGCGCAGATCGACCTGCTGCCGCAGGTGGCCAGCCAGTACCTGCACCAGACCCGCATCGAGCTGGCCAAGGCCGTGGCACTGGACGCCAAGGCGAAGTTCGGCTTGGACGGCCGCGTGCACTTCAACGTGGGCGGCGCGCAGGCAATCGAGGATTCGCTCAAGCTGGTGCGCAACTACACCAAAGGCAAGAGCCTGATGTTCGCGTTCGAGGGCGGCTACCACGGCCGCACCCTGGGCGCCTCGTCGATCACGTCGAGCTACCGCTACCGCCGCCGCTTCGGCCACTTCGGCGAGCGCGCGATGTTCCTGCCGTTCCCCTATCCGTTCCGCCGGCCGAAGGGGATGAGCGCGGAGGAATACTCGGACAGCTGTGTGCACCAGTTCGCGCGACTGTTCGAGACCGAATACAACGGCGTGTGGGATCCCAAGACCAACCAGTGCGAGTACGCGGCGTTCTACGTCGAGCCGATCCAGGGCACCGGCGGCTATGTGGTGCCGCCACGGAATTTCTTCAGGGACCTGAAGAAGGTGTTGGACCAGTACGGCATCCTGCTCGTGGTCGACGAGATCCAGATGGGCTTCTGGCGCACCGGCAAGCTGTGGTCGATCGAGAACTTCGGGGTCAAGCCCGACGTGCTCGTGTTCGGCAAGGCGCTGACCAACGGTCTCAATCCCCTGTCGGGGCTGTGGGCGCGCGAGGAGCTGATCAATCCCACGGTGTTTCCGCCGGGCTCGACGCACTCCACGTTCAACTCCAACCCGCTGGGTACGGCGCTCGGCCTCGAAGTGCTGCGCATGGGCAAGGAACTGGACTACGAGACCAGCGTGCCGCGCAAGGGCGCACACTTCCTCGCGGGCCTGCGCGACCTGCAGCAGCGGCACAGGGAAATCGGCGACGTGGACGGCCTCGGCCTTGCCCTGCGTGCCGAGATTTGCACCGAGGACGGCTACACCCCGAACAAGGCGCTGCTCGACCGCATGGTCGACATCGGCCTGGCCGGCGACCTCACGCACCAGGGAAAAAAGATCGGACTCGTGCTCGATGTGGGTGGCTGGTACAAGAACGTCATCACGCTGGCGCCCTCGCTGGAAATCACCGACGAGGAAATCGACTTGGCTATCATGCTGCTGGACCAGCTCATCACCAAGGCGAAACGGAGCCTGTGAGCTGCCGCGCGGATGCGTCCGCGCATCGCGCAAAGCGGAGATAGCCATGACCGAAAACCTTTCCCCGGACGAAGTTGCCAGCCAGGTGATCGCCATCGTCGCCAAGCAGGCCAAGGTCGAGGCGGCGGCGATCAAGCCCGAGTCCACCTTGAAGGATTTCGGGATCGCCTCGCTGGACGCCATCGAGATGATCTTCGACATCGAGGCGCATTTCGACATCACCATCCCGGACCAGGGTGCGAACTTCGACACCGATACGGTGCAAAGCCTGGTCGACGCGGTGGACAAGGCACTGGCGGCGAAGGCCGCCGGTCCGGACGCTGCCGCGTGACCCAGCCGCCTGCTTCGGGTGTCGTGATCACCGGCATGGGCGCAGTCAGCGCATTCGGCGAAGGCGCCGAACGCCTGTGGCAGGGCTTGCGTGAAGGCCGCTCCGGCATCCGGCCGCTGCGCCATGCGCGCGCCGACAAGATGCGCATCCGCGTCGCCGCGCAGGTGCCGGAAACCTTCGATCCGGCACAGCACTGCAGCGAGCGCACGCTGCCGTTGCTGGATCGCTGCTCGCAGCTCGCGCTGGCCGCGGCAAACGAGGCAATCGCGCAGTCCGGACTCGATTTCAGCGCCGGCGACCTGGCACTGCGCACTGGCGTCATCATCGGCACCGGCGTCGGCGGCGAAACCACGCATGACGAACAGAGCCGCCTGATCTACGAGGAGCACACCGGGCGCGTGCACCCCTTCACCATCGTGCGGCTGATGGTGAATGCGCCGGCCAGCCAGATCAGCATTGCGCACGGCCTGCACGGCCCGACGTTTGCCGTGGCCAGCGCCTGCGCCTCGGCCAACCACGCGCTGGCCCAGGCGGCGGCGATGATCCGTTCCGGCCTGGTCGACGTGGTCGTGAGCGGTGGCACCGAGGCCTGCCTCGGCTTCGGTTCGCTCAAGGCCTGGGAGGCCATGCGCGTCGTGGCCGACGACACCTGTCGCCCGTTCAGCCAGGGCCGCCGCGGCCTGGTGCTGGGCGAGGGCGCCGCCATCTTCGTACTGGAGTCCAAGGCGCATGCGCGTGCACGCGGCGCGACGATACTGGGCGAGCTCGCGGGTGTCGGCATGAGCGCGGATGCAGGTGACATTGCCGCGCCCGATCCGGCCGGCAGCGCGCGCGCCATGGGGCAGGCGCTCGCCGATGCCGGCCTGGCGCCGGAGGACGTCGACTACATCAACGCCCATGGCACCGGTACGCAGGCCAATGACGTGGCCGAGACCGAGGCCATCCACCGCGTGTTTGGCGCGTATGCCGCCAGGCTGGTCGTGTCCTCGACCAAGTCCATGCACGGCCACGCCCTGGGCGCCTCCGGTGCGCTGGAGCTGGTGGCCGTGCTGGGGGCGATGCGCGATGGTGTGGTGCCGCCCACCATGAACTACGTCGCGGCCGATCCGGCCTGCGACCTGGACTATGCCCCGAACGCGGCGCGGCCGATGCGCGTGCGGGCGGCCTTGAGCAATTCTTTCGCGTTCGGCGGCCTCAATGCCGTGCTGGCGATCCGCGCGCCCGGCTGAGGCGCCGCCGGACGCGTCGCGATCGGGCAGGCCGTGCATGGACTACATCGCGCAACTCGAACCGGAATCATTGCTGGACCAGTTTCTCGCTCATCCGCCGGTTGGCTTCGAAGCCGCGCGGATGGCCTGCGGCCTGCCCACGTTCGTGGCGCCGTACGATCTGTTGACCACGCTCGATGACGCGGCGCGCCGCCGCGTGCAGCAGCTGCCTGGCTATCGCCTGTGGGGACGCGTCCTGCGCTGGCGCACGCGCTTCGTCGGTGCCACGGTCACTGAATTCGTGCCGTTGCCGGCCGACGTGTCACCGGAACAGCTGGCTGCGGAAGTGCTCGATACCTGGCGGCGCGAGCGCGCGCTGCTGGTGGTGAAGGATATTGCCGGCGCCACGCCGCTGCTCTCCGCCGCCGAGAGTGCGCAGTCGCAGGCGTTCGCGCGGGCCTGCGCGGCGCGCGGCTGCGTGCTGCTCGAGGGCATGGCGCTGGCCTGGGTGCCGATCGATTTCGCCTCGACGGACGACTATCTGGCCGGGCTGTCGCGCAGCCGGCGCAAGAATATCCGCCGCAAGCTGCGCGCCCGTGAGGTGCTGGACATCGACTGCCTGCGCACGGGGGAAGCGCTGTTCGCGGACCCGGTCGTGGTTGCGGAGTTCTACGCACTGTATCGCCAGGTGTACGCGCAGAGCGAGATCCACTTCGACCTGCTGAGCGAGGCGTTCCTTGGCGCCGTGCTCGGCGACGCCGGGAGTGGTGGCCTGGTCTTCACGTATCGCATGGACGGCCAATTGATCGGCTGGAACCTCTGCTACGTGTATCGCGGCATGCTGGTGGACAAGTACATCGGCCTGGCCTATCCGCAGGCGCACGAGTACAACCTGTACGTGGTGAGCTGGATGGAGAACCTGGAATACGCGCGGCGCCACGGTCTCAGCCACTACGTGGCCGGCTGGACCGACAGCGGGATCAAGCGGCAGCTCGGCGCGCGCTTCAGCACCACGCGCCACGCGGTGTACCTGCGCAACCCGCTGCTGCGCTTTGCGTTCCGCCGCTGCGCGCACCTGTTTGAGGCCGAACCGCTGCAGCCGCACGGTGCCGGGGATGCCGTATGACGAATGACGCGGCACTTCCATGTCCCGTCATCCCTGCGAAAGCGGGAAACCAGTGCCATTGGGGGCCTGAGCGTGGTTTAGGAACGCTCAGGCAAACTCGACGACGCTGGATCCCCGCTTTCGCGGGGATGACGGAAGGTGAGGGTCCGGCATGCAGCGTACGGTGATACTCGATCTCGACCACTCCGTCGGCGCCCTGCCACAGCGGCTGGTGATCCCGCTCGAGCACTGGCAGGAGGCGCTGCGGTTCGGTTGCTCGCTCGCCGCGCTGCGGCGCTTCCGCCACGCGTTGGACGACACGCTGCCCACCGATTACGGCACCATCATGCTGGGCAGTGGCGACTTCCACCATCTGAGCTGGCCGCTGATCGAGCGCGTGCCCGGCAACGGCCAGTTCCAGGTGGTGGTGCTGGACAACCATCCCGACAACATGCGCTTCCCGTTCGGCGTGCACTGCGGTTCCTGGGTGCGCCGGGTGGCGGCATTGCCACGCGTGCGCCACGTGCATGTCGTCGGCATCGGCTCGACGGACATCGGCGGCGGCCATGCCTGGGAAAACTATCTGACCCCGCTGCGCCGCGGCAGGCTCAGCTACTGGAGCGCCGGCGTGGACGTCGGCTGGGCCGGGCGCATGGGACTGGCGCACGCGTTCCATGGCTTTGCCTGCATCGATGCACTGGTCGAGGCCTTCTGTGATGCGCAGCGCGCGCAGCCGCTGCCGACCTACCTTTCCATCGACAAGGACGTCTTCGCCGCGCAGGTGGCGCGCACCAACTGGGACCAGGGCCACATGTTGCTGGAGCACGCCATGGCCATCATCGCCAGCCTGTGCGGCGGCCTGGTCGGCAGCGACATCACCGGCGAGGTCTCCAGCTACCGCTACCGCAGCTGGTGGAAGCGCCGCCTGTCGGCCATCGACCAGCAGCCCGAGATCGACGAACGCCAGCTCGACCAGTGGCAGGCGCAGCAGCACGCGCTCAACCTGCAATTGCTGCAGGCCATCGACGCCATGCCGATGGCGTCGGCGTCTGCTCGTCACGGCAACCCCTGAGCCAGAGCTCATCGGACCATGACCTGGCGAGGCTGCGGGCAAGTTCCCGGGCAACGGCTGGACAGCGGGGAAAGCAACTTGTATTCCTTGCACCGACCGGGCTGACCCTTTGCTCCCTTGTCGCACAAAGAAGCAGGCTACCGCGGGCGCTTCGCGCCATCACCGACCGGCGAGCTGCATTTCGGCTCGCTGTTGGCCGCGTCGGCGAGCTGGCTGCGGGCTCGCCATCGGGGCGGACAGTGGCTGCTGCGCATCGACGACATCGACCCGCCGCGTGAGGTCGCGGGCTCGACGCAGGCGATCCTCGCGACGCTGTCGCGGCTGGAGCTGACCGCCGCAGCGCCGCCGTTGCATCAATCGCGGCGCGGCGCAGCCTATGCCCAGGCACTGCGGCAGCTGCAGGACGACGGCCATGCCTTTCCCTGCTGGTGCAGCCGCGCCGATCTGGAAGGGGCGGGTGCAATCCATCGCGACGGTCACTGCATCAGTCCGCGCCACGAGGGCCGCGAGCCCGCGTGGCGCTTGCGCGTGCCGGATGTCGACATCGGGTTCGACGATGACCTGCAGGGGATGCAGCGTCAGAACGTGCGTGACGCAGTCGGTGATTTCGTGTTGCGCCGCGCGGATGGGCTGTGGAGCTACCAGCTTGCGTGCGTGGTGGACGATGCAGCTCAGGGCATCACCGAAGTCGTACGCGGCCGCGACCTGCTCGATTCCACCCCGCGCCAGATCCTGCTGCAGCGCCTGCTCGAGCTGCCGACGCCCGCGTACCTGCACCTGCCGCTGGCGGTCGATGCACAGGGCCGCAAGCTGTCCAAATCCAGCGATGCGCCGGCAGTCGACCTGGCCGATCCGCGCGCTGCGCTGGCAAGCGCATTGCGTTTCCTGGGCCAGCCGGTTCCCGCGGCGGAGGATGTGGCGACCCTGCTGCGTGTCGCCGCGCAGGGTTTCGACCTCTCACCGCTGCGCGGCATCCCAGCCAGGTCATGGCCTTGATGGAAGAAACCAGTGGTCGAAGCTTACCGGGATGTTTCCAGTCCAGACAGCGTTCGCGCTTCCTGGATCGGTAGCCCTACCCGAGCAGGAGCAACCCCAACGGGAACATGCTCGCGACTCCCGGCGCGGGTACCCCGATCGGTCTGGTACTGGATGCGACGTTGATGACGGTGCCGTTGGGCAGCACGTCGTCGGCAATCGTGGCGCGCCTGTGTCAGGGCGGTCCGCTGTCGCCCATCGGGCGGAGGCCGTGCGCTCATGGCAGGCGCCAGTTCGCTTCTTCGAGCCTCATTCCGGTGCCGGCGATTCAGAATGCGAGCGAACCCTGCAGCATGGCGCTGTCGGCCCGCTGGCGCTGGCCCTGTTCGCGGGTGTAGCCGAGGCGCAGCCCGAAGTTGCGGGTCGGCCACACCGACAGGCCGGCACGCAGGACCGTGGTGTTCCGCGACAGGCCGATGCCGTCCACGGGCAGGTACTCGTTGAAGCCGGTGAAGCTGGCGTCGAACACGCTGCCGTACTGGCGCAGCGTGTGCTGCCATCCGGCACTGCCGTCGAACGCCATCTGCAGGCCATCGGCCCATTGCCAACGGCGCTCGACCCGCAGGCCCAGCCCCGCCTGCAGACGTCCGGCGCTGCGCGCCTCGGCCCGCAGGCCGTAACCCAGGCCACCCTGTTCGGTGAAGCCACCCAGGCCCAGGCGCTGGTAGCGAAGGGTGGCAAACGGCACGATCCTGGCGTTGTCGGCCAGGAACAGGTGGCCGCCCTCCAGGGCGCCTGCGACGTAGCGGCCCGTGGACCCGCTGCCCACCGGCGCACCCAGCGCGCCCAGCTGCAGCAGGCGCTGCATGTCCTCGTGGTACCAGCCGCTGCTGACCTGCGTGCTCGCGTACCAAGCGCCGCTCACCACGCCGCCGTACAGGGCGAGGTTGTTCATGCGCAGGCGTGCATGGTCCCAGGTGGTGTCGAGCTGGCCGTAGCCGAAGCTCTGCCCCGCGGCAAAACCCAGCATGGCGTTCGGGCCGGCGTACAGGTCGGCGCCGGCCATGCCGCCGCTGTTGCGGAAGCTCGCACCCGCGTAACCATTGCGCTGCAGGTTACCCTGCCAGCCAAGATCGCTGTACCAGGCGCCGGATGTCGCCCGGCCACTGACGAGATCGTCCACATGCTCGGACAGCGCGTTGCTCCGCGCGTCGATGCCCTGGAACAGCATCGCCGCGCTGGCCGCATGCAGCTGCCCCGAGAGGCTGGTGAGCGTGGACTTCGCCACGGCCGGCGTGGCGCTCTGCTGGATGGCACCGGCGCCCTGCAGCACGCCCGATGAAAGCGTGTTGCCGGAAGCCAGGCTGGTGTCGATGGCCTCGAAGCCGAGCTGCACGCGCTGTGCCGCCGACACCGCGGCTGGGGCGATGATGCCCATCGAGGCGGCGGCCACGGTGATGTTGAGGCCGGTGGTGTCCAGGTACACCTCGTTTGCGCCATAGCCGATGGTGGTGGAGGTGAACACCACGCCGCTGTCCTTGACCAGTTGACCAAATGTGCCGGTCACGCCGCCTGCGGCGGTGAGTACCTGGGTGTGGGTACTGGCGACATAGCCGCTGTCGGCGCCGGTGACTTCCAGCGTGCCGCCGTTGAGCGTGGCGGTGCCGGTGACGGCCAGCTTGCTGCCCAGGCTGACGGCCAGGCTGCCGGAAGTGGTGTAGTTGCCACCGATCGTGGTGTCGCCACCGTGGACGGCGACTGTACCGGCGCTGGAAAGATTGCCGTTCACGCCCAGGGTGCCATCCAGCGTGCCGCTGCCGTTGACGGTGACGTCTCCCGGCAACCTGGCAGTGGCCCGCAGGACACCGCTGTTGATCGTGGTGCCACCGCTGTAGGTGTTGGTGCCGGTCAGGACCAGCGTGCCGGGGCCGGAGAGGGTCAGGCTGCCGCTGCCGCCGATGTCGTTGCTGAAAGTCGAAGTGCTGCCAGCGGAAGCTTTCGCATCGAAGTTGCCGAACGCGAACTGCGCCGGTCCTTTCACCGCCTTGGCGGCATTGATCATGCCCCAGCCATAGGTGGGGTTCGGGGTCTGGTGGCTGCCGTCGTCATAGGGCGTGGCAGTGGTCAGCAGAGTGTTGCTGATGTTGGCCGCTGTCATCCACGGGAAGGCCTGCCATACCTGGGCAGCCACGCCGCTCACCACCGCGGCGGAAGCCGAGGTGCCGTTGGCGTAACCCGTCGCGAGCCTGCCCACCGCTGGAAACATCACGTTGCCTGGCGCACTCAGGCACCATGCCATGGCCACGCCGCAGGCGTTGGAAGGGGCATCCGTACCCTTGTAGAGCCCAGCCGGTTTGCCATCGCTGTCGATGGCCATGTCCACCGCCACCAGCCAGTTGGGCTGGAAGCTCGGGATCCAGTGCGGCAGGCCCGCCTGGTCCCAGGGCTGGGCCGCTCCACCGCTGCCAGCGGCCCACACCAGCAGGAGGCCGGCGTCTACCGCCGGCTGGAAGATGGCCTGGGTCGAAGCGATGTTGGGATCGGTGGGTCCGGTGAACGTGCTTTGTGCATTGCCGGAACCGAAGGAGGCGTTGATGATGTTGACCTGCTGGGCGACGAAATCGCTGAAATTCGTGCTGCTGACCGGGCAGATCCCGGCACCACCGCTGGTGCAGGTCTGCTCGAAGTAAAGGTCCGCGCCGGGCGCGACACCGCCGGGGAAGGGCTTGTTGTTGTTCGCGACCAGCGTGCCGGCCGCCGCCCCGCCCAAGATGTCGGCGACCACGGTACCGTGCCCGGTGGTGTCGTTGGGTGACTGGGAGCCGCCCGACAGATAGCTCTTGAACCACGCGATCCGCCCGTTCATGGGCGGTGTGGCCGGATCGACGCCCGAGTCCAGGATGCCGACCCTGATGCCTGTTCCCGTGAAACCCTGGTCTTGCGCGGCTTGCGCCCCGCTCGGGATGAGGTGGTTGTAGGCCGGGTCATACGGGGCTCCCGGCGTTCCTCCCGTCCCCCCCGTTCCCCCCGTTCCTCCCGTTCCTCCCGTTCCACCGGTGTTCCCTCCTGGCGTCACCGGTGGAGGCGGTGTCGAACCGGACTTCACGCCGCTGCCTCCGCCACCGCAGGCGGCGAGATAGAAGGGGGACGTGGCGACCATTGCCGCAGCCATGACGAGGGCGAGCGGGCTTTTGCGGCTGCGGTTCATCTCTTGTCCCCTGTATCGTTGTTTCCACTGTCCCACGTGCGCATCCAGTGCCGGCGCATGTGCCCCGGCGATTCCAGGAACACAACTTCCAGATTCGTGCCGCCCGCCGGACAGGGTATCGTGGCCAAGCCAATCGACTGGTTATCGGGCTGGTTGCACTCTCCCTTTACGCGATCCGTTCGAAGTTCATCGTAGCCGCGGCGAATCAGGCCCGCAATTGGCCAGGGGACTCAAACAACGCGCCGAGCCGGCACACCCGCTGGCATGCGTTGAACTGGCCACGCACACGAGCGACGAACGCGACGGGAACCCGGATAACTGGCCTGTCTTCGCGTTACGCTCCAGTCGGCATGCCGACTTGGGCCGGGCGCTAACGTTTCATGGCTTCGGCGCCATCGGCGGACAGATCGACGCGTCCTGCGCCGCACTGCGCGGCCGCTGCTTTTTCCCTGGCTTCGGGTCGCGAATTCATTGCCGCGCTTGCCGCCGCCACGCGTCCCGCCAATGACCTGCCGCGCCTCGTCCAGTGCGCTGCGGCCGCGCGACATCAGTCGGCGCGGTCGCCCGCCGACCGCTGCAGAACGGTGCAGACATGCGCGAACGCGTCGTCGTCGAGCCAGGGGCTGTTGCTGATGGTCAGCGTGCGGGCGGCGAAGTTGCGGGCGTTTGGCATGGGCGTGCGTGGGACGCGGTCGGCGAGGTAGGCGTAGTCGGGCAGGGCGTGCACAAACAGGCGGCTGACACCGAGGCCTGCGGTCCACAGCTGGGCCAGGATCGCCTCACATCGCGCTGCCGTGGCCGCCTGCAGCATCAGGAATGGCCAGCTCGCCGTGGTGCCCGGCGCCGCTTCAAGCACCTGGAGGCCCGGCATGTCCCGCAGCTGCGCGATGCGCTGCGCTGCCTGCGTGCGCAGCTGCTGCACGAACGCGGGCAGGCGCGCCGCGGCCCGTGTCCCGACACCCTGCCGCCAGCGGCCCACGCGGTGCAGCGGGATGGTCGGCGGGAACGCGTCGCCCACGGCGGCGACCGGGTCGCCGCGGTGCAGGGCGCGGCGCAGCGGACCGCCATACGCCAGGCCGAGGCCAGCCGGCCGGTAGAGCAGCGCCAGGCCGAGCAGTTCCAGGCTGCGGCGCAGTTCCCAGGCGGGCCGCCGCGGCACGATCTCCGCGTGCGTGCGCGTGAGCGCCGCGCGCAGCCCGGGATCGCGCGCGATCAACAGCCCGCCCTCGTAGATCGACAGGCCCTTGCCAGCAGCCAGGCTGAAGAAGCCGATGTCGCCGCGCAGGCCGACACTTTGCCCGTGGTCGCGTGCGCCCATGGCTTGCGCGGCATCCTCGATCACCCGCGCGCCACAGGTTTTGGCCACGTCCAGCACGCCGTCCAGGTCGGCGACCAGGCCGCCGAGATGGGCCGGCACGATCGCCAGGGTGTCGCTGCCGCAGACCTGCGCCAGCGCCTGCGGGTCCATCTCGAAGTGGCCAGGGCGCGTGTCGCACAGGCGCAGCTCCAGGCCGAGGCTGTGCACGGTAATGGCGACCAGGGGGCAGGTATAGGCCGGCACCACCACCACGCGCCGCTGCGGCGCCTGCCGGCGAAGCGTGTGCAAGGCCACCAGCAGCGCGGCGGTGCCCGAGCATTCCAGCAGCGGTTCGGGCAGGTCGAGCTGCTCGGCCAGTGTCGCGGCCAATGTCGGCCGCGTCGGCCACAGGTCGCTGGCGCGCAACGGCAGGCCGGCGGTCGGGGGGACTTCGGGATGGTGTCGCGTCGTCACGGCTCAGCCGGCCCGGGTTGCGGAGGGTCCGCTGCCGGCCGACTCGCTGTCGGCCTGCTCGCGCTCGGCCAGGGCCAGGCAGGCGATGCCGGCCAGGATCGCCAGCGCGCCGATCACCTTGGCGGCCGTGAGCGGCTCGTGGAACAGCCAGATCGAGATCAGGGTCACACTGACCACCTCCAGGTGCGAGGCGGCGAAGGCCGGGCCGATTGGCGCGTGCTTGAGCAGGCTCATCCAGGTGAAGAAGGCACCGATATAGCCGAGCACCGCGCCATATACCCAGGGGTGGCGGAACAACCGCAGCAGCCAGTCGACGTTTGCCTCCACCGGCAGCGCGTGCATGCCGGCCAGCTTGAAGCAGATCGCGCCGAAGGTGTCGAACGTCATCAGCAGGCCGAAGCCCACCAGGTAGAACACGGCCCGGTTGTGCCGCCGTGCGCTCATTCGCCCAGCCCCACGATGGCCACGCCGAGCGTGACCAGCAGCATGCCGGCGACGCGCAGGCGGGTCAGGCGCTCGCCGAACAGCAGGCGTCCGGCGAGCATGACGGCCACGATGTTGATCGCGCCGAGCAGGATGGCGCGCGACAGCGGCAACAGCGACAGGAAGGCGATCCAGGCCAGGAATTCGCCGACGTAGCAAGCCACGCCCAGCCACAGCCAGCGCCGCGTCAGCATGTAGCGCCAGCGCGCCATGCCATCGCCGGCAGCCGGGTCGCCGGCCGCGGCCTTGAAGGCCAGCTGGCCGCCGGTGTCCAGCACGATGTTGGCCAGCCACAGCGCGAGGGCGAGCGGCGACATTGGCTGGCCTAGGCCGCCGCGCGGTCGGCCGCCTGCGCCGCCACGATGCGGTCGAAGAAGCGCACCGAGCGCTCGGCCAGCAAATGGCGCTGCCGGTCGATGGTGATCATGTGATAGCTGTCATCGAGCAGCAGCAGTTCGGCTGGGCCGCGCACCTCGCGCAGCACCAGTCTGGCGTTGTCCAGGCTGGCCACGTCGTCCTCGCTGGCGTGCGCCACCAGACACGGCGCGCGCACCCGCGGCAACTGGCGGCGCACCTGCCGGGAGAGCCGGAACAGCTCGGCCAGCGATGGCCAGGGATTGCCGGGCAGGCCGGCCACGCTGCTGTCGCTGCCCTGCATGGCGGCGCTGACGTGCGCGCGCAGCCGCTCGTCACGCAAGCCATAGGGCGGCCGCTCGAAGAACATGCGGCGCCGTCCCAGGCCGAGCCTCGTCGCCAGCGGCAGCATGAATGCCAGGCGCGCAATCCCGGGAATGCTCCAGCCGTCATAGCGGAACGTGGCGCCGTACACGCCCACACCGGCGACCTGGTCCGGGCGGTCGGCGGCCAGCTTGAGCGCAAGCAGCGCACCCATCGACAGGCCGCCGACAAACAGATGATCGACGCGCTGCAGCAGGCGGTCGGCGGCCTGTTCCACGCTGGTGTACCAGTCGCGCCAACCAGTGGCGAGTAGATCCTCGACGTCGCCGCAGTGCCCGGCCAGTTGCATGCAATGCACGGTGAAGCCTGCGCTGTTGAGGCCCTTGGCCAGCAGGCGCATCTCCAGCGGCGTGCCGGTGAGCCCGTGGATCAGCAGCACGCCGCGGCGGTCGCCCTCGAGCAGGAAATCGGTAGCTTTGATCACGTGGGCACCTGGGAGCTTGGGCGGTGGATGCCGTCCAGGCTCCTAATCCGCACCCGGGCAGCATGCCAGCGTCACTTTTCAGCTGCCTTTCGCGTGGAAGCCGCCGCGGCCGGCGCCCCGAAGCGCACCAGTACCCGCTGCCCGATGCGCAGCTGCTGCGGCTGGTCAAAGGCGAGCACGCAGGTCACCGTGCGGTCGTTGGCACGCTGCTGCGGGTCGTCATCGAGCGTCGAGGCACCGACGACGTCGCCCACGCGCAGCACATGGGCCGGCCAGCTCTGTGCGCCGCCCAGGTCGTCGGCGCTCACGATGGCCGGCATGCCTGGGCGCACCGCGTCGAGCATGGAAACGCTGAGCTCGGCCCGCACGATGGGTGCGGTGCGCGGGAGCAGGGTGAAGAGGGGGCCCGATTGCGGCGCCACGCTCGCGCCTGGCTGGGCCTGCACGTGCACCACGCGGGCCGCGATTGGTGCGCGCAGTGTGCGCAGGCCGAGCTCGTAACGTGCGGCAGCCAGCTTTTGCCGGGCGAGGTCGACAGCTGCATTGGCTGCGGCCTGGTTGGCCGCAAGCTCGCTGGCCGCGCCACGCGCCTGCTCGGCATCCTGCACGCCGCCGGCACCAGCCTTGGCCGCTTGCGTCAGGCGTTCGGCCTGCTGGCGCGCAAGGGCCAGCTTGTCGCCGAGCAGCCGGGTCTGCGCCTCGGCCTGCCTGAGCTCGGCCTGGGCAGCCTGCAACTGCAGCCGGGCCGGCTCCGGATCGAGCGTGGCCAGGACATCGCCCTTGGCCACCAGGTCGCCCTCGTGCACGGTGACGCTGGCCAGCGTGCCTGCGCGCGGCGCGTCCAGTTGCAGCAATCCGCCTTCCACCGCAATGCGGCCGCGCGCGACGGCGGCGTACGCGGGTTCCACCGCGTCAGTCGCGGGCGACGCCGGGTGCGAACAGCCGACGAGCAGGGCCAGGGCGACGAGCAGAGCGAGCCGCGGTGGGTACATCGAGCCATTCATGTCACGGATCCTTGAAACGGTGTGACCGGGTTTGCCGGCCGCGTGTCGCTCAGTATGCGGCCGTCCTCCATGGCCAGCACGCGATCGGCATGGTGGATCAGGCGCGGATCGTGGCTGACACACAGCACGGTGGTGCCGTGGGTGCGGGCGATGCGGTGCAGTATGTCGATCACCATCTGGCCGTTGGCCGCGTCCAGCGCGCTGGTCGGCTCGTCCGCAAACAGCAGGTCCGGCTGCTTGGCCAGGGCCCGGGCAATGGCCACGCGCTGCTTCTCGCCACCTGACAGCTCGGCCGGGCGCAGGCGCATGCGGTGCCGCAGGCCCACCTCGTCCAGCGATTGCACCGCGCGGTGGCGGGATTCCTTGCGTCCCAGGTCCAGATAGTTCAGCGGCAGCTCCACCTGCTCCAGCGCGCTCAGCGCGGGAAACAGGTTGAAGCCCTGGAACACGAAGCCGGTGTGCAGCAGGCGGAAGCGCTCCAGCGCGCGCAGGTCGAGTCCGCCCAGGTCGCTGCCCAGCGCCGTCACCCGACCCTGGTCCACAGGCTGCAGGCCGCTCAGGATGGCGAGCAGGGTGCTCTTGCCGCAGCCCGAGGGCCCGGAAATCAGGGTCAGCTCGGCCGGCTCGATGCGCAGCGACAGGCCATCCAGCACCTGGATACGCACGCGCCCGGAAGCGAAGGCCTTGCACACGCCCTCGGCCACCAGGGTCGGGCCGTCGTGCTGGCGCGGGGATGGTGCTGCCGCGTTCATCGTCGCCGCGTTCATCGCAGCAGGGCCGCCGGGTCGGCGCGACGCAGGCCGCGCATGGCCACCAGTCCGGAGACCGCGGCCAGGCCCACCGCGAGCGCGATGCAGGCCAGGGTGATGGGTGCGTCGAGTACCACAGGCACGTCCTGGCTGCGCGCCAGCGCGATGATCGCGATGCCGAGCACGGTGGCGCCGAGCAGGCCGAGCGCGCTGACCCAGAACGCCTGCTCCAGCACCACCCAGCGCAGTTTGGCGACACCCACACCGAGCGCGTTGAGCGTGGCGTATTCCCGCGCCGAGCCAGCCACCGCACCCATCAGGGTCTGGCTGGTGATCACCGCGCCGACCAGGAACACGATGCCGGCCAGGAACAGCACGCCGGCCCCGGCGCCGGTGTCGAGCATCCAGTACAGCACCGAGCGGCGGGCGAAATCCGACGCGGTCCATACCTGGTAGGGCCCAAAGCCGCCGCGGCCGCGCAGGCGCGCCGCCACCACGTCGGCCTGGCCCGGGTCGCGCAGGCGCGCCACCAGGTAGGTCGGGCGGCCGGCGTCGACCGGGTCGATATCGAGCTCGCGCGCGGTATCCAGCGAACTCACCACGTTCACTCCACCAAGCGCGCGCAGGCCCCTGGCCACGCCGACCACGCGTACCCGTTGGCCGTTGATTGCCGCGCTGTCGCCCACCCGTACGCCGAGCTTGCTGATGTCGGCGCGGTCGACGATGACTGCGTCCGGCTCGCGCAGGCGGGCGCGCAGCGCGGGCGGCAGCGCCTGGGAAAACATCAGCGCGTCCGGCCGCGGATCGATGCCGGAGACGAATACGGATTCGCCACCCGTGCCGCGTGGGCCGCGCCAGTCGGCATCGACCCAATAGAACGGTTCCACCCGGGTCACGGCTGGGTCCGTGTGCAGCAGCATGGCCAGGTCGGGGTTGATCGCCCGGCCCAGGTTGACACTCTGCGTGCCGGGATAGCCCACCCACAGGTCGGCCGAGGAACCCGTGATATACACGCTGGCGCTGCCGAAGATGCCCAGCACCAGCCCGGCCTGCAGCAGTTGCAGCAGGCCGGCGAAGCCGATCGCCACCATCGCCGGGAGAAAGCGACGCCATTCGTAGAGCAGCGTCTTGCGTGCCAGCGCGACCATCAGTTTCGGGGCCCTACCGCAGCCTGGGCGTCGTCGCTCACGGCCGGCAGGGGCGCGCCGCCGAGCGCCTTGTACAGGCTGACGAAGGCCAGGCTGTGCGCGGTGCGCGCATCGATGGCAGTGAGCCGGGCCTGGCCTGCGGCCAGCGCGCTGTCCAGCTGCTGCAGCGGGCTGTCCAGGCCCAGGGTGACGCGCCTGGCCACCGCAGCGTGCGCGCGTTCGAGCGCGGCTGCGGCCTGTGCGCTCTCGTGCTCCTGCTGGCGCTGCAGCGCCAGGCGGCCCAGTGCGGTCTGCACTTCGGCCACGCCATCGAGCACGGCCTGGCGGTAGGCGAACACGGCAGCCTGGAGTTCGTGGGCCTTGGCGTGGTCTTGGGCGCGGCGCAGGCCCCAGTCGAACAGCGGGATGTCCAGCACCGGCCCGGCAGAGGCGATGGCGCTGTCGCCGGGCCGGCGGTAGGTGGCCATGTTGGTTGCCCATACGATCGACCCGCCAAGCTTGACGCTGGGGAACATGTCGGCATGGGCGACGCCGGCATCGCCGGCAGCGGCCAGCACGGCGGCTTCGGCGTGGACGATCTCCGGCCGCGTGCGCAGGAGGTCGGCAGGCGCGCTGCGCAGGGCAAGTGCGCCCAGGTCAGGCAGTGCGCCTGGGGCGAGCCAGGCCGGGTCAGCCTCGTCGCGTCCGAGCAGCGCCGCCAGCGCCTGGGCGGCGGCGCGCATGGCTTGCGCGGGTTCGGCTGCGGCGGCGCGCGCCTGGGCGGCCGCGGCTTCGGCCTGGGCCACGTCGCCAGGATCGGCCAACTTCAGGCGCAGGCGGGTTTGCCACAGCTGCAGCTGCCGCTCGCGCTCACCGCGCATGGCGTCCAGAGTGACCTGGCGCTGCTGTGCCGCGCGCAGGTCCAGCCAATTGCGCACCACTTCGGCCACCAGCGAGACGCGTGCCTGCTGCAGGTTCGCCAGCGCCAGGTCGTGATTGCCCTGCGCCTGGCGGGCGGTCGCGACATCGCGGCCAAACAGCGGAATTTCCCACAGCGCGTCGAAGCCGGCCACGAAGTAGGTGGCCCGCGCGTCCGGGTCGATGGCGTCCATGGTCTTGGCCCGCAGGCCGGGGAAATAGACGTACCTGGAACTGCGCTCCAGCGCGCGCGCCGCCAGCAGGTGTTCGCGTGCGGCGGCTACGTCCAGGTTGTCGCGCAGTGCGGTATCGACCAGTGCATCGAGTTGCGGGTCGTGGAACGCGTGCCACCAGCCGCGCAGGTCAACCTTGCCGGCGTCGGCCTGGATCGCCTGCTGCCACTGCGCCGGCACGGACGGTGCGAGCACCGGGAGTGGCCGCGTCGCGCACGCTCCTACGGCAGCTGCGCCAAGCAGGATGGCAAAGTGGCGGGCGAGTGTGCACGGCACGTCGGCTCAGCTCCCACGGCGACCACGTGACGTTTGCCGCCACGACGGGGTCTCACGGTGGTGGCTTGCGAGAGGACGATGAGGCGGCCGGGTGGAGGCCAGCGGATACAGCATGGCGGCGAGTGTGGTCCAAGAGGCTTTAAGGATGCTTAGGATGCCTTCCGCATTCTACGCACTACGCAGGCAGGGGCGGGAACTGCACGCTGACGCGCAAGCCGCCGCCGGCTGCCGATGAGTAGACGATCCGGGCGTGATGCTGGTTGGCGATCTGTCCGACGATGGCGAGTCCCAGGCCACTGCCGCCCTCGCGCGCTCCGGGCGCGCGGAAGAAGCGCTCGCCCAGGCGCGACCACAGCTCCGGCGGCACGCCGGGACCATCATCTTCGACCTGCAACGCGACACCGCCGTCGGCCAGGTGTCGCACGCTGACGGTGACCCGGGCCTGTGCGCCGGCATAGCGCAGCGCATTGTCGATGAGGTTGTCCAGCAGCTCGCGCAGGCTGTCGGCGACGCCCAGGATGATGGCGCCGGCGTGGGGGCCGGCGTAGCCCAGGTCGATGTCGGCATGGAGGGCTTCCTGCACGCGCGCACCAACGATTTCCGGGACCAGCAGCGCCAGATCCACGTGCGTGGAGTCGTCCGTTGCATCGGGCGGGTTGCTGGCCCGGGTCAGCGCCAGCAGCTGCATGGCGGTCCGGGTGGTGCGTCCGGTGAGTTTGTGGATGTGCTCAAGCGCATCGCGCAGGGTTTCCGGGCTCGGATCGGACAGGGCGCGCTCGGTGTGCAGGCGGAGGCCGGCCAGCGGCGTGCGCAGCTGGTGGGCGGCGTCGGCCATGAAGCGCTTCTGCGCCTCGAGCACGGTGCTCAGGCGCGCGAACAGCGCGTCGATGGTCTGCGTCAGCGGCAGGATTTCCACCGGCACATCGGCGCCGCTGATCGGACCCAGCTCGTGCTCGCGCCCCGCCAGGCGCCGGGTCAGGGGCTCCAGGATGCGCAGCCCGCGCGTGACCCCCAGCCACACCAGCGAGAGGATGCCCAGGATGAAGATGGTCTGCAGCGGTATCGTCAGCAGCAGGATCTGCCGCGCGCGCAGGCGCCGGTCGTTGAGTGTCTCGGCGATGGCGATGGTGAGAATGTCCTGCGCATCGGCTGGCGAGCGCAGGCTCAGCTCGGCGGCGCGCAGGCGCTTGCCGTCCAGCTCCGAATCGTAGAGGCGGGGCTGCGCGTCGGGAGGCGGCGCCTCCCGGCGCGTAAAGGCGCCGTTGCCGCTGATCAGCCCGTGCTTGCTGCTGCGCACGGCGTAATAGTTGTGGCCGTTGGGTTCGTACTCGAGCAGGAACCGCGCCTCTTCCGGCAGCTCGCCGGAGGTCCGCTTCAGGCGGAACATCTGCGCGAGCGTGTGCAGGTCGTCCTCCAGGCCGCTGTCGTGCACCCGGTTGGAATAGTTCAAGGCCACGAAGTAGGTCACCGCTCCGTCCAGCAGCAGCAGCGCAGCATTGGGACGAGCAGGAACAGCAGCAGGCGCCGCCGCAGGCTGGGCGATTTCCCGTCGCGAACGGACTCAGTCATGCGGCTCTTCCTCGAGCAGGAAACCCAGGCCGCGGATGGTGCGGATCCGCGCACCACTGTCCTTGAGCTTGCGCCGCACGCGATGCACGGCGATGTCCAGGCCGTTGCCGGTGAGGTTCTGGTCCCACTCGCACAGCGCATCGACCAGTTGCGGTCGGTTGGTGACCCGGTTCACGCGGGAGGCCAGGGCCTCGAGCAGGCCGAACTCCCGCGCGGTGAGGGTCAGCGGCTGCTCGTCCACCCAGGCGCGCCGGCCCGGCAGGTCGAGGTGCAGGCGCCCCACCGTCAGCAGGTTCGTGCCACCGCCCACCGCGCGGCGCAGCAACGCACGTACCCGGGCCTCGAATTCGGCCAGCGCAAAGGGCTTCACCAGGTAGTCGTCGGCACCCAGGTCGAGCACGCGCACACGCTCGTCCAGTCCGTCGCGGGCGGTGATGACCAGCACTGGAACGGCGGCCTCGCGGCTGCGCAGCCGCCGCAGCACCTCCGTGCCGTCCAGTCGCGGCAAGCCGAGGTCGAGGATCACCAGATCGTAGTCGACCTCCCGCAGCGCCGCGTCGGCTGCCGCGCCGTCCATCACCTGGTCCACCGCATGGGCCTGGCCGCGCAGCGTGGCTGCGATGGCCGCGGCAATCGAGGTATCGTCTTCAACCAGCAGGATGCGCACGAATGTAGAGCCTGTCAGTCACGCGCCACAAGGCGCCAAGGTCGCGGCCGGTCGGCTGCCGCGGTCGCCGCGCATCCTGCACGGCGGCGGTCCACACCCTCCATTCGCCCGTCACCGCTGCTGCAGACAACACCGGAGACGCTGAAGTGCCGCGACCGCAAGCATGACGCGGAACGGTGGAAGGATGCCACCGCGGCGCGGCTGGACCATGGCGTTTGATGACAGATAATTCATTGCGCGTCGGTTACCCTTGCCAATCCACTCTGTCCCGGAGCGCCGCATGTCTTTCAATCACCAGTCTATTGTCCTCTCCCTCGCGGTTGCCGCGGCGCTTGGCCTGGCGGCCTGCAGCTCACCGTCCACACCGCCGGCGGGCGACACCGTGGCGCCGCCGGCGACCGTTGCCGCACCGAGCGCTCCTGTGGCGACAGGCGTCCAGGCTACCGCGCCGGCGGCACAGGTCGTGCTCAAGCCCACCCAGGGCCATGATGCCAATGGCACCCTGACCCTGCGCGCCGAGGGCGATGGGGTGCGCATCAGTGGTGAGCTTGCCGGCCTGAAGCCGGGCAGCGAGCACGGCTTCCATGTCCACGAGAACGGCGACTGCAGCGCGCCGGACGCCACCAGCGCGGGTGGCCATTTCAATCCCGCCGGGCAGGCCCATGGCAGCATGGACGCCGATCCCCATCATGTCGGCGATATGCCCAACCAGCTGGCCAATGCCCAGGGCGTCGCCGACGTGGACGTGCTGGTGCACGACATGTCGCTGACACCCGGCAGCGAGCACGACGTGATTGGTCGCGCCCTGGTCGTGCACGAACAGCCGGACGACTACCAGAGCCAACCGTCGGGCAACGCCGGCGCACGGATTGCGTGCGGTGTCATCGTGGCCGCGGCTGCGCCACAAGGCTGATTGCCAGCGCGCAAAAGCGGGCAGGACGTTCCATCGCGCGCGGCCGGCCCCGGCCTGCCGCAGCCGTCCAGATGGCCGCGGACCGATCCCCTTCCCTTGACCCCGCGATCAGTGGTGTGCGCCTGCAGTTCCATTGGTGACGGAACGCGGACTCATCCGCGACCACGCGCCCCACCCGGCAGCCTGGCTGTCACCCGCTTCCAGCGCGTCGACCATGCAGGCTGCGCGGGACGCAGGCGGTCGCGCCGAAGCTGATGCTCGCGGGTAAACAGGGCGCGGAAAGCCGACATCACCACGCCGAGCGTGCCGAGAGCCGTGGCCGCCGCGATCATGAACATGATCACGATCTGGTAGCGCACGGCGGAAGCGGGCGGGGTGCCAGCCAGCATCTGGCCGGTCATCATGCCCGGCAGGCTTACGATGCCCATCACCATCATTGAATTGATGGTCGGGATCATCCCGGTGTGCAGGCTTGCCGTGACGAGCGGGTGTGCGGCTTCCCAGCGGCTTGCGCCGAGTGCCAGGTCGGCCTCGATCAGGCCGGCGTCGCGGACCGCGCCGTCCATGAAGCGGTCGAGCGCCAGGGACACCCCGTTCAGGATATTGCCGAGCACCATGCCCAGCAGCGGGATGGCGTATTGCGCGCGATACCACGGCTCGACGTCGATGATGCCGACGAGCGCCGCGCCGGTCACGACGTAGGAGGCTGCGAACACACACAGCACGCTGTCGAAGTAGATGCCGGAGTAGCGGCGCCGGGTGCGGTTGACCGCAGCGATGCCCGCGAGGCTCGCCATGACCAGTCCGATGCCGACCACTGGCAACGGATGGTCGAGCGCGAAGATGTACTCGAGCACCAGTCCGACCAGCAGCAGCTGCACCACCATGCGCACGCTCGCCACGAGCAGGCTGCGCGTGAGCCCCAGCCGCAGCCACACCGACAGCGCCAGGTTGACCAGGATCAGCGCCGCGGCGAAGCCGAGTTGCCAGTTGCCGATGTCGAGGTACGCCCGGTTCATGCTTCGCCCCCGAGAGCCAGCGCATGGTCCGTGACCCGCGCCAATTGCGCTGCGTCGTGGCTGGTCCAGACACAGGCACGCGTGTCGCTGCCTGCCATCCAGCCGCGGACGAGCGACTCGACCGCGGCGGCACGCGCCGGATCGAGCGACGCTGTCGGTTCGTCGAGCAACAGGATTTCAGGCGCGATCAGGACTGCGCGCAGCAGATTCACGACCTGCGCTTCGCCACCCGACAGGCGGTCGGTGTCCTGATCGAGGAAGGTGGCGCCGATGCCGACGGCGGCGAGGCAACGGCTGGCTGTGTCGCGTGAATACTTCCGGTGCTGGTGGGCGCGGAAGCGGAAGGGCGCGGCCAGCGCGGCCTCGACCGTACCTTCCGGCAGCGCGGGTTGCTGCGCCACGTAGACGACGCGTGCGCGGTACGCGGGTCGCCACCAGGCATCGATCGGTTTGCCGTCGAGGCGGATTTCCCCACCCTGCGGTGGTGTCAGTCCGGCCAGGATCCGCAGCAGCATCGTCTTTCCCGATCCGGACGGCCCGGTGATGGCCCAACGTTCGCCCGGGCGCACCGACAGCTCCAGGTCGCGCCACAGAGCCCGACCGGCAACGGAGCAGGACAAGCCGCGGGCCACGAGCAACCCGGCATCGGACTGGACGTGCATGGGGTTCTTTCGGCGCCTGGCGGGAACGCCTGGATTATGGCAGTACCGCCTGGCGCGGGCTGACCGGGTTGGCGCCAGGCCAGGGACTGTCGCCTACCCGGGTCAGTTGCATGTTGAAGATCTTGACCGGCGCCTGGCCCGGCATGAGGCGCTCGCCGGTCTCCTCGTAGTGACCGCCCTTGATCACCGCGGTGTAGCGGATGGTGGCGGACCCGGCCGGGATTTCCCATGTGTAGCCATCGCTTGTCGGCACGAACTTGAAATCCCCGACGCGGCCCTGCGCACGCGCGTGCATGTTGTAGGCCTGGGTGTCCGGATCGTAGCTGAGCACGGCGAAGGCATTGAACACGGTCTTGCCGCTGGCGTCGTAGCTGCGCCCCTCGATCAGGCGGATCGAGCCATCCAGCAGCGGCCCGATGCGCTCGGTCTGGGTGAACCGGTGCACGCCGTCGGGCAGCACCGTCCAGGCCGGACCACGCCACTCGCCGTCCATGATGGCCAATTTGGCGAGCGCCTGCGTCTGCTCGGCGATGAGCTTTTGCGGGTTGAACTGGGGTGCCTGGGCGGATGCGACGGAGCACGTCGCGGCAAGCGCCAGCAGGGTCGGCAGAGTCAGGGGGAAGTGTTTCATGTGCTTGCTCCTCGCAGTGGTTGCCGCGCCGGTGGCAGCCCCGGCACGGGTGGGTTCATTCGGCACTGGCGATCACGGTCCGCAGCGCGTGCAGATGCAGTTTCAGCGTGCGCTTGCCTTCCTTGGTCAGGCCATACCAGGTGACCGGCTTGCGCTCGACGAAGTCGCGCCGCAAGGTGAGGTAGCCGGCATCCTCGAGCTTGCGCAGGTGGGCGCCGAGGTTGCCGTCGGTGAGCTGCAGCAGCTCCTTCATGCGGGAAAAACTGAGCTCGCCGTGGCGGGCCAACAACACGCCGATAGTCAAGCGCACACGGTGGTCGAACACCGTGGCCAGTTGTTCGAGCATGTCCATCAGCTTGCCGCCGGGGTGCAGCTTCCGATGGCCGTCCAGCCGCAGCCGGCGAGCGACAGCGCGATGACCGCGCCGGTGATGGTCCATGCATAAGGTGGCTGGAAGATCACCATGACGACGTAGGCAAGCAGCATCAGCAGCCCGATCCACCACAGTGGCCGCTCCAGGTGGACGCCGGCCAACGCATAGGCCAGCCCGCCGACCAGCAGGAACGCGGCGTTGCCGGTGGTGGCAGGCGCCTGGCCGATGATCAGGGGCAGCGCGGCGAGCAGATAGCCAATACCGGCAATCACCCAGTGCCGGGCATAGCGCTGGCCCAAGGCGTGGTCGTTGATTCCGGCCCTGCGCGCGGTGCGCACGCCCAGCCACCAGCTGAGCAGACCGCCGCCAATACCCATGACCAGCCAGTAGGGTCCCGCGCTGCGCGGTGCGAAGTCCGGCAACGCAAAGCCGACCAGGGTGATGGCCGCCCACATGAAGTAGATCGCCGGCACGCCACGGTAGTGGTCGTGCCGGCGCAGGACGCCGGCGACATAACCCAGGTCATCGCGGACACGTGCACTGCTGTTCATGGTCATGGCCTCTGGTTGTGTTTGTGTGCAGAGTACTTTGTATTACAGAGTTGTCAAGCGCTGCGCAAGGCCTGGCGCGGCGCCGTGCGGTCAGGCGACGCGTTGGCGGCGTCCGGCGACGGCGCTGCTTCCCCTTGGGCGGCTTGTTCGATACGATCGCCGACGGGGTGGGGCGATCCGGCCGGCCCGTGACCAATTGGGGAGCAAACCTACGATGATGTTCAAGTCCCGCCCGTCCAGCGGCCCGCTGGTGTGTGCGTGCGCCGCGGCGCTGACCTTGTTGTTTTCCTCCGTCACCGCGGCGCAGCAGGCCGTGGACCAGGCCTATACGGATCAGGCCAGGAAGGTCCTGCAGGATTCGCGCATCACCACCGAGCTGGTCGATTACCTGCCGGCGTCGGACACCGTGCCTTCGCCGCTCAAGGTGCTTGGCCACATCATTGGTGAGCCAGGCGTGCTCGACCGCACCACCGACATCTACAAGTATTTCGATGCGCTCGCCGCCGCCTCGCCGCGGGTCAAGGTCTGGCGCATCGGCAAGACCGAGGAAGGCCGCGACATGATCATGGTCGCGATTGCCGACGAGGCCACGATCAAGGATCTGGACAAGTACCGCGGCATGGCCGCCGCGCTGGGCGATCCCCGCAAGACGACGCCGGAGCAGGCGCAGCAGCTGATCAAGACCGCCAAGCCGATCTACTACATCACCAGCGGCATCCACTCGCCGGAATTTGGCGGTCCGGAGATGCTGATGGAACTGGGCTACCGGCTGGCAGTGGATACCTCGCCATTCATCGAGAACATCCGCAACCATGTCATCACCCTGATCACCCCGGTGATCGAGCCCGACGGTCGTGACAAGGCCGTCGACACCTACTACTTCAACAAGAAGCTGCCCAAGGGCGAGGCCAAGTTGCCGCTGATGTACTGGGGCAAGTATGTGCAGCACGACAACAACCGCGATGGCATGGGCCAGTTCCTGAAGCTGACCCAGCACACCACGCAGGCGGTGCTCGACTGGCATCCGACCGTGCTGCATGACCTGCACGAGGCGCAGACCTACCTGTATTCGTCGACCGGTACCGGCCCGTACAACGAGGCCGTCGACCCGATCACGGTCAACGAGTGGTGGAAGCTCGCCACCAACGACGTGCTGCAGATGACCAAGCGCGGCGTGCCGGGGGTGTTCACCTACGGCTTCTACGACGGCTGGACGCCGAACTACCTGTTCTTCATCGCGCACACGCACAACGCGATCGGACGCTTCTACGAAGTGCAGAGTTACGGCCCCGACAACTACGTGGTGAAGCCGCCCAAGACCACCATGAGCCGCGAGTGGTTCCGCACCAACCCGCCACTCGCAAGCATCAACTGGGGGCCGCGCAACAACACCAACATCCAGGAGTCGGCGATCCTGTTTTCGCTGACCGACGTGGCCAACGACCGCGAAACGTACATGGATGACTACTGGCGCAAGAACCAGAACGCCGTGAACAAGGGCCACAACGGTCCGATCAACGGTTGGGTCATCCCCGCGCAGCAGCGTCGCAAGGCCGACGCCGCCGATGCGGTGAACGAGTTGCGCCGCCAGGGCCTGGAGGTTTCCGTCGCCAGCAGCGCGTTCAACGTGGGCAAGCTGTCGGTGCAGCCCGGCGACTACATCATCCGCGGCGACCAGCCGTACCGCACCATCGCGGACATGTATTTCCCGGTGCAGCAGTTCTCCACCGCCAACCCCACGCCGTATGACGACACTGGCTGGACCTTCCCGCTGATGCGCGACATCGTCATCGAGCCGGTCGGCGACAAGGGCCTGCTCGACCAGCCCATGACCCTGCTCACCGCCGATGCGGTGGCGGCCGGCGGCATCACCGGCAGCGGCAACGTCCTCGTGGTGGACAACACCGCCGACAACAACGTCGCCGCGTTCCGCTTCAAGTTCGCCAAGACGAAGATGGAGGCGGCCGAGCAGGACTTCACCGCTGCCGGGCACAAGTTCCGCGCCGGCGCCATCGTCATCCGCAACGCCAACCGCGGCGCGCTGGAGCCGGAGCTCAAGCAGCTCGGCCTGTCCGCCTGGGCCATGGCCCAGGCACCGGCGGTGCCGACCCATGACCTGGACGTCCCACGCATCGGCTACGTGCACAGCTGGCAGCGCACCCAGGACGAGGGCTGGGTGCGTGCGGCGCTGGATACCTATGGCGTGCCGTACACCTACTTTGGCGACATCAAGCTGCGCGAGGGCAAGCTGCGCAGCAAGTACGACGTGATCATCTTCCCGCACGTCGGCGGCACCGTGCAGACCATGGTGGAAGGCATCGCCAAGGTCGGCAACCGCGCCTTGCCGTACCAGAAGACCAGCGAGTTCAAGTCGCTTGGCACCCCGGATTCATCACCGGACATCCGCGGTGGCCTGGGGCTCGATGGCGTGCAGGCGCTGGATGAATTCGTGCGCCAGGGCGGCACGCTCATCGTCGATGGTGCCACCTCGGCGATCCTGCCTGCCTACAACCTCACCCCGGGCGTGAGCATCGAGGAGCCGGCAAACCTGTTCGTGCGCGGCAGCATCATGCGTGGCGTCATCGCCGACGCGCAAAGTCCGATCGTGTATGGCTACGGTGCGAGCGAGGTTCCGGTGTACTTCAACCAGGCGCCGGTGATACGCGCGGTGGATCCGAACAAGGCCACGTTTGGCTTCAGGATGTTCGCCGGTGCCGGACGGCGCAGCGCAGTGGATGGACAGAACGTCACACCGATGGCCCAGGGGCAGGAGGTTTCGTCCTGGAATGCGGGCACGGCCGCAGCGGCCGGCAAGTCTGCGGAATCTTCCGATGAGCCGTCCCTGCCGCCCTTCATGCGGCCCTCGGGTCCGGCGACGACGGATGGCCCGCGCGTGGTGCTGCGCTTCCCGGACAAGGCGGCGGACATGCTGCTGTCCGGCACGCTCTCCGGCGGCGAGGCGCTGTCCGGCCGCGCGCAGGTGGTGGACGAGTCGGTCGGCAAGGGCCACATCGTGATGTTCGCCATCCGCCCGTTCTGGCGCTGGCAGACCCAGGGCACCTACATGCTCGGCTTCAACGCCATCATGAACTGGAACGACCTGGACGCCGGCAAGGCCGCGGCTCCCGCTGCCAACTGAGACGGCGCCGGCAAGCCCGCATGCGGGCTGCCGGCATCCGGCCGGGCATCATCATTGATGCCTGGCCGTCGCTTTTGGCCAGCCGGTGCGGGGCGTCATCTCCACCGCGCGTCGCACAAGCGGGGACCTGTCCGTGGAGTGATGCTCCGGCGTCCTGGCGCCGACCTCAGCCGTCTTCCTCGTCGGGCGCGTCGTCGGGCAGCGCGGTGACCAGGAGCTTGTCGATGCGCGCGCCATCCAGGTCGACGACCTCGAAGCGGTAGTTGCCGCCAATGCAGCTTTCCCCGATATGCGGGATGCGGCCGAGCACCGACATCACCATGCCGGCAGCGGTGTGGTAGTCGTGTTCGTCCTCGCCGGGCAACTGGTCGATCTGCAGCACCTCGCGCAGATCCTCCGTGGACACGCTGCCGTCGATCAGCCAGCTGCCGTCCTCGCGCTGCACGATCGGCGCCTCGCCATGCTCGCTGCCGGCGTGGCCGACCTGGCTGGCGCCGACCACGGCCGCCAGCAGATCGTTGACGGTGACCAGTCCTTCGATGTCGCCGTATTCGTCCACCGCCAGGGCCAGCGGTGTCTCCGCCTCGCGGAACTCGTCCAGCATGTCCAGGGCGCGGGCCGTGGCCGGGATGAACAGCGGCTTGGCCAGGTGGTCGAACAGCTCGGTCTTGCCCTCGGTAAACCCGTACAGCAGGCGCTTGACCTCGACCACGCCAACCACCTCGCTCTGGTCACCCCGATACACCGGGTAACGCGAATACGGCGTGTCACGCAGCACCTGGATGTTCTCCGCGCGTGGTGCGGCGATATCCAGCCAGGCAATGCGCATGCGTGGGGTCATCACGCTGTCGACGCTGCGGTCACCGAGGCGCAGCACGCGGTTGACCATGTTGTGCTCGTCGGCATCCAGCACGCCCTGCTCGGCGCTTTCGGCCACCAGCAGGCGGATTTCCTCCTCGGTGACCACGCCGCGGCGTTGCGGCTTGTTGCGCAGCAGCTGCAGCACCAGGTTGCTGGACGCATTCAGCAACCAGACGAAGGGCATGGTCAGGCGCGACAGCACCAGCATCGGCAGTGCCACCATCACCGCGACCTTCTCCGGCGCGGACAGGGCCAGGCGCTTGGGCACCAGTTCGCCCACCACGATCTGGATGAAGGAGATCAGCGCAAAGCCCAGCACCACGCCCAGGGCCCGCGTGTACGGTGCCAACCAGGCCACGTTGGTGTTCTGCAGCGATTCGGCGATGCGCGCTCCCAGCGCGTCGCCGGCGACCGCGCCGGTGATCAGGGTCACCAGGGTGATGCCGACCTGGATTGTGGACAGGAAGTATTCCGGGGCCTCAGCGTGGCGCAGGGCCATGCCGGCGTAACGGCTGTCGCGCGCCATCTGCTTGAGCCGGCTCTTGCGCGAGGCCACCAGGGCCATTTCCGACAGGGCGAAAAAGCCGTTGCACAGGGTCAATACGAGCACGAGCGCGAGTTGGATCAGCATCGCGGTGGGGCGGCTCTCTGGGGCATGGGACACGGCATGGAATACAGAGTGTAAAGGCAGGCGCGGCCGCCGTTGTCGTTTCGGCTGGATCGGCGCCGATTGGTGCGAAGCAGCACGCGCCTCCTGTACCATGGCCGACATTCTCGGCTGGCCTGGTCCAAAGCATGTTCTCCCTGCAGGCAATGTTCGGCAAAGGTGAGCGGTTCTACGATCTGCTTGAGCAGAGTGCGATGGCGGCGTGCGAGAGCGCCGACGCCCTGTCGGCCTTGCTGGCCAACGGTACCGGCGCGCCGCTGATGGCGGCTTTCAACGCCAGCCACATGCGCGAGAAGGAGCTTGCGGCGCAGATCAGCGAAGAGCTGATGAACACCTTCGTCACTGCGCTCGATCGCGAGGACATCGAGGCGCTGAATTCGGCGCTGTACAAGATTCCCAAGACCATCGAGAAATTCGCCGAGCGCTACGAGATCGTCGCCGAGCGGGTGGCCGGCGTGGACTTTGCGCAGCGGGCAAAGGTGCTCACCCAGTCCACCAAGGTGGTGGCGGAAATGATCACGCAGCTGCGCCGCAGCCTGCAGATCGACCCGATGAAGAAGTTGCAGGACCGCCTGCAGGCGCTGGAATCGGAAGGCGACCGCATGCTGCTGGCGCCCTACCGCACGTTGTACGTGGAAGGCAACGACGTGATGCGCGCCATGCTGGCCAAGGACCTGTTCGAGCTGATCGAGAAGGCCATCGACAAATGCCGCGACGTCGGCAACATCGTGTATTCGATCGTGCTGAAGAACTCCTGACCATGGCGGGTGCTGCCGGGGAACGTGCATGAGCCTCAGCCTGGTCATTGCCGAGGTGCTGTTCGCACTCGCCTTCACCTATATCAACGGCTTCCACGACACGGCCAACTCCATCGCCACCGTGGTCGCCACCAAGGTGCTGTCGCCGGGCCAGGCGGTGCTGCTGGCGGCGGTGACCAACCTGTTTGGTGCGCTCATGGGTACGGCGGTGGCGGCCACCATCGCCTCCGGCCTGCTCAACGCCGGCATCGTCGACATGGGACCGCAGCTGATCATCTGCGCGCTCTCCTCGGCGATCATCTGGAACCTGGTCACCTGGCGCCTGGGCCTGCCATCGAGCTCCAGTCATGCCTTGATCGGCGCCTTGATCGGCGCGGCGCTGGCGGTCTCCGGCAACCGCATGGACGCGGTCATCTGGGCCCAGGACGGCTGGTTCACCGGCGTCGGGGTGGTGCCCAAGGTGATCCTGCCAATGGTGTATTCGCCGTTGGGCGGCTTCCTCATCGGCCTGCTGTTGATGGGGGCGCTGTACGCGCTGCTGGCGTGGTTTGCCGGCCGCCATGGTTGGCTGCGCCGGTTCGGGCGCACGTCTTTCGTCAATGCGTTCTTCGGCAAGGCGCAGATCGTCTCGGCCTCGGCGATGGGCGTGGCCCACGGCATGAACGACGCCCAGAAGAGCATGGGCATCATCGCCCTGGCGCTGGCCGGTGGCACCGCGGCGCACGAGTTCGACCACCTGCCGCAATGGCTGGGCTTCCTGCAGATCACCGAGGACGTGCATGGCGCGTTCATCATCCCGACCTGGGTGAAGGTGGTGGCGGCGCTGACCATGGCGGCGGGCACGGCCGGTGGCGGCTGGCGCATCATCAAGACGCTCGGCCACAAGATGGTCAAGCTGCATCCGATCCACGGCTTTGCGGCCGAGACCAGTTCCGCCGCGGTCATCTTTGCCGCCTCGGTGTTCGGCATGCCGGTGTCGACCACACACAACGTGTCGGCGTCGATCATGGGCGTGGGTGCGGCCAAGCGCTTCAGCGCGGTGCGCTGGACGGTGGTCCGGCGCATGATCTGGGCCTGGGTGCTGACGTTGCCGATCACGGCCGCGCTCGCCTACGTGCTGATCGAGGCGACGTCGTTTCTCAAGTAGGTCGTTCATCCATTGATGCCCGACAGCCATCGGCGTGTGTATGCCGCCATTGCCGCGATCCCGCCTGGTCGTGTCGCCAGCTATGGGGCCATTGCCGCGCGTGCCGGATTGCCGGGGCGCGCGCGGCTGGTCGGCCACCTGCTGGGGCAGACGCCGGATGGCATGCGGCTGCCATGGCATCGGGTGCTGCGCGCCAGCGGCCATGTTGCCCTGGCGCCTGGCAGCGCCGGTTTCCGCGCGCAGTGCCGCCTGTTGCGCGCGGAAGGGGTCGAGGTGAAGAACGGGCGCGTGGCCTTGTGGCGGTTCGGGCTGGATGCGGATCTGGATCGCGAGTTGTGGGGCTTGCCGGCGGAATAGGCACGGTGCTTGCGCTGACTGCGCATCGCGACAGTGCGGGGCGCGGGCTGACGGGCCGCGGGCGGGTGTGCCGGCTTGGCTTCGGAGGGCGTGCCACCTAGCATGGGCGCAATGGATGCGGCCCTCGAACTGTTGCGACGCGTGTTTGGCTACCCGGCGTTCCGGGGTCAGCAGCAGGCGGTGGTGGCGCATGTCAGTGCGGGCGGTGACGCGCTGGTGCTGATGCCCACCGGGGGCGGCAAGTCCCTGTGCTACCAGATCCCGGCGCTGCTGCGCGACGGCACCGGCATCGTGGTGTCGCCCCTGATCGCCTTGATGCAGGACCAGGTCGAGGCGCTGCGTGCGGCCGGCGTGGCGGCGGCGTACCTGAATTCCAGCCTGGATGCGCGCGGGCAGCAGGAAGTCGAGAGTCAACTGCTGGCAGGAGGACTCGACCTGCTGTACGTGGCACCTGAGCGCCTGTTGACCGGGCGCTTCCTGGCGCTGCTGGAGCACACGACGGTGGCGTTGTTTGCCATCGACGAGGCGCATTGCGTCTCGCAGTGGGGGCACGATTTCCGTCCGGAGTATCGCGAGCTGGCGGTGCTGCCGCAGCGCTTCCCGCAGGTGCCGCGCATCGCGCTGACCGCGACCGCCGACCAGCGCACCCGCGACGAGGTCGTCGAGCGCCTGTCGCTGCAGCAGGCGCGACGCTTCGTCGCCAGCTTCGATCGACCCAACATCACCTACCGCGTCGTGCCGCGCACCAACGCCAGACAGCAGCTGCAGGCGTTCCTGGACGGCCACCGCGGCGAGTCCGGCATCGTGTATTGCCTCAGCCGGCGCAAGGTCGACGACGTGGCGGCGTGGCTGGCGGAGTCCGGCGTGGCCGCGCTGCCGTACCACGCCGGCCTGGATGCGGCCACGCGGACGGCCAACCAGCAGCGCTTCCTGCGCGAGGACGGCGTGGTGATGGTGGCCACGGTCGCCTTCGGCATGGGCATCGATAAGCCCGACGTGCGCTTCGTCGCCCACCTGGACCTGCCGCGCAGCATGGAAGGCTATTACCAGGAGACCGGCCGTGCCGGCCGCGACGGCCTGCCGGCCGAGGCGTGGATGATCTACGGCCTGTCCGACGTGGTGACCATCAGCCAGATGATCGCCCAAGGCGAATCCGGCGATGAGCGCAAGCGCGTGGAACGGCAGAAGCTGGAAGCCCTGCTGGCCTACGCGGAGGCGACCGGATGCCGCCGCCAGCTGCTGCTCGGCGCGTTCGGCGAGACCTATGCCGGACCGTGCGGACATTGCGACAACTGCCTGAGCCCGCCGCCGACCTGGGACGCCACGGTACCGGCGCAGAAGGCCATGTCCGCGGTCTACCGCAGCGGGCAGCGCTTTGGTTCCGGCCATGTCATCGACATCCTGCGCGGGGAGGCGAGCGAGCGCGTGCGCCAGCTGGGGCACGACCGGCTGGGCGTGTTCGGCGTGGGCGCCGAGCTGGACAATCGACGCTGGCGGTCGGTGTTCCGCCAGTTGCTGGCGCTGGGCCTGCTGGAAGCCGACGGCGAGGGCTTCGGTACGTTGCGTCTCACCGCGGCAAGCCGGGCCGTGCTTTCCGGCGCGCGCCAGGTGCAGTTGCGCGAAGACCTGCGCGCGCCGCGTGGCTCCTGTCGCGGCGGCGCGCGCGCGGCCAGCGCCGCCGGCAGTCTCGGCATCGCCGCGCACGAGCAGCCGCTGTGGGAGGCGCTGCGCGCCCTGCGCCTGCGCCTGGCCAAACAGCAGGGCGTGCCACCCTACGTGGTGTTCCACGACGCCACGCTGCTTGCCATGCTGCGCGAGCAGCCGGGCAATGCGACCGGGCTGGCCGCCATCAGCGGGGTCGGTGCCGCCAAGCTGGCGCGCTACGGCGAGGACTTCCTGGCTGTGCTCAACGCGCCAGCCAAGGCGGAAGCGGCTGATTGAATGCCCTGGCCGCCGACGGCTTCACGGTCGTGCTCCCTTTGTTTATCCCCCGCCATTGGCGCCGCGCCGTGCCTTGTCCTTGAGCTCGGCATCGACCGCGCGTGCGGGCGTATCCACCGGACAACCCCACGGCAGCGGCTTGCCGTCGCGATAGAGCTCGATGCAGCTGGCCACGCTGGGCGCCGAGTGTGCCGCGACCGGCGCCGCCAGCGCTTTTGCCGGGGCCATGTTCAGGCGTTCGTCGCCGGCCTTGGGCGAGACCGTGGGTGGCGGGACCATGCAATCGGGCGTGGGGATGCCGAGCACGGTCTTGCACTTCAGGTGCACGCCGCGCGGCAGGTCGATGTCCTTGGTCTTGACCACGGTATCGACCACGCGGCGCACGGCGGCACCGCCGGCCGATTCGTCGAGTGGCGGGAAATACGGCTCGAACGGCGTGGGCTGGTAGTGCAGCGGATCGTAGCCTTGCATGACATGCGTGTCTCCGCGCAGGTTGTTCGCCACCGGCGCCTTGCTGCTGGCTGCAGCGGCAGGCAGCAGGATGCGGCCGTCGGTTCCGTACAGCCGCAGTGGGCGCGATGAGGCGGGCGCTGCGGCCGTGGCGGCTGCGGCCGGTGGCGGGGCAGGCGGGGCTGTGGCGGCCGGGCGCGCCGACGCTTGCGCCCGGACTGGCGGCGTCGGTGGTGGCGGCGGTGGCGTCGGCGCAAGCTGGATCGGCACGAAGCGCGCCTGCAGCGGCGTGTCGTCCACTGCCGCGGGCTGTTCCAGCGAGGTGTGCAGGCTGCGCTGCGCGATCAGCGCGAACACGACGTGCAGCAGCGCCACTGCCGCCAACAACCCCCAGCGCGGGGCGTCGAACGCGTACCAGCGATCGCGCCAACGGTGCGCGTGCAAGCGCCGGACCGTGGCTGCGTTCCACGCCGCCGCGGCGTCGGCCCCGGTGTCTGCACGGGGCCAATCGTGGTCGGCGTCCTCATGTGGCGGGGCTTGGGCGATGATCGGCTCTCGGTGGCGCACACACCGGTGCAGCATGGCGCAAAGCGCTTGAACTGTGTACGACTGGCGCGGCGGGGTTGGGTGAGTGGCAGACCGCCGGTGCCGTACTCAGGTTCCCGGCAGCTTCGTGGTTCCGCCGCACGAAGCCCTCGCCGGCGCCCAGATTGGCCGGCGGTCGCGAACTGGTTTGGCCGTCCGGACGCACCGGCGCCATTGCATTGGCGTCGCGCGCGCATGACACTACGCGTGCGGACACCATCGATGTCCGTTTCGTTCCCTATCCCGTGGATTTCCGTGACTGCAACCGTTGCCGCATCGCTGGCTGGCGATGCTCCGTGGATCGTGATGAAGTTTGGCGGCACCAGCGTCGCCAACGCGGCGTCCTGGAGCCGTATCCGCAGCTTGATGGAAAGTCGCCGGCGCGAAGGTGGGCGCGTGCTGGTGGTCGTGTCCGCGGTGTCGGGTGTGACCGATGCGCTGCGCCAGCTTGGCAAGTGCGCCGAGCGCGGTGATCGCGAGGCGGCGGCTGCGGCAATCGCGCGGCGCCATCGCGAGCTGCTGCAGGCCATGCAGCTGGCCGAGCCCGCGGGCCTGACCAGCCTGCTGGCGGAGCTCGCCGAACTGGCCGCGGTTGGCTGCCAGGCCGCCGAGGCGCGCGCCTACCAGGCGCGCACCCAGGCGTTTGGCGAACTCCTTTCCAGCACGCTGGGAGCGGCGTTCCTCGACGCCAACGGCTGGCCCACGCGCTGGCTGGATGCACGCGAACACCTGTGCGCCACCGCGTTGCCGAACCAGAACCTGCGCACGCGCATGCTTTCGGCCATGGTCGCCCCGGTGCCGGATCCGGCGCTGGCGGCGCAGCTTGCCGCGCAGGGCGACGCGTTCATCACCCAGGGTTTCATTGCCCGCGACGGCGATGGGCACACCGTGCTGCTCGGCCGCGGCGGCTCGGATACCTCGGCGGCATGCTTTGGCGCACTGCTCGGCGCGCAGCGCGTGGAAATCTGGACCGACGTCGCCGGCATGTTCACCGCCAACCCGCGCCAGGTGCCCGGTGCGCGCCTGCTGCGGCGGCTGGACTACGAGGAGGCGCAGGAGATTGCCTCCACCGGCGCCAAGGTGCTGCATCCGCACTGCCTGCAACCGCTGCGCGAACCGCGCGTGCCGCTGCTGATCAAGGACACCAACCGGCCCGAACTGGAAGGTACGGTGATTGGCCCGGAAGTGCGCACGCACGCGCCCAGCGTCAAGGCGATCAGTGCGCGCAAGGGCATCACCCTGGTGTCGATGGAATCGGTGGGCATGTGGCAGCAGGTGGGTTTCCTGGCCGACGTGTTCGCCTACTTCAAGACCCACGGCCTGTCGGTGGACCTGATCGGCTCGGCGGAAACCAACGTCACCGTGTCGCTCGATCCCACCGAGAACCTGCTCGATTCGGATGCGATTGCCGCGCTGGCCACCGACCTGGCCAAGGTCTGTCGGGTCAAGGTGATTGCGCCGTGTGCGGCAATCACCCTGGTCGGCCGCGGCATCCGCTCGCTGCTGCACACGCTCTCCGACGTGCTGGCCGAGTTCGGCCACCTGCGCGTGCACCTGATTTCGCAGTCCTCGAACAACCTCAACCTCACCTTCGTGGTGGACGAGGGCGTGGTCGATACGCTGCTGCCGCACCTGCATGAGCTGCTGATCGCCGCCGGCTCGCTGCGCACCGACGACGATGCGCTGTTCGGTCCAAGCTGGCAGACCCTGTACGGCACCGGCGACGTGGCTGCGTCCGTTCCGGCCTGGTGGCAGGAGCACGGGCGCGAGCGGCTGCTGGCCCTGGCCCACGCAGCGACCCCACGCTACGCATACCACCTGCCGACCGTGCTGGCGCGGGTCCGGGCGCTGCAGGCGCTGGACGCCGTGGACCGCTGGCATTACGCGGTGAAGGCCAACCCGCATCCGGCTATCCTGCGGGCCCTGGCGGCGGCTGGCTGCGGCTTCGAGTGCGGCTCGCCGGGGGAACTGCGGGCGGTGGCCGCGGCGGCGCCGGATGCGGCAGGCCTGCTGTACATCCCGAGCTTTGCCGCGCGCGGGGAGTTTGCGTTTGCCCTCGGCACCCGCGCCGTGGTCACGCTCGATACGCTGTATCCGCTGCAGCACTGGGGTGAGCTGTTCCGCGACCGCGAGATCATGCTGCGTCTGGACCTTGGCCGTGACCTGGGCGATCACGGAACCATCCGCGGCGGCGATTCCGGCAAGTTCGGCCTGCCGCTGGACCAGCTGCCCACGTTCCTGCAGCTGGCGCAGCGCCACGGGGCCAGGGTGGCTGGCCTGCATGCCCATGCCGGCACGGGGGTGCTGGATGCGGACCATTGGGGCCGCATCTACGCGCAACTGGCCAGCCTGGCTGAGCACATCGGCAGCGTCAGCGTGCTCGACGTGGGCGGCGGCCTCGGTGTGCCGGCGCACCCGGGCGAGCGCGGGCTCGATCTGGATGCGTTGGGCCGGACCCTGCACGGGGTCAAGGCCGCCTACCCGCAGTACCAGTTGTGGATGGAGCCCGGGCGCTACCTGGTCGCTGAAGCTGGTGTGCTGCTGGCGCGGGTCACCCAGCTCAGGACCAGGGGCAAGCTGCATTACCTCGGCCTGGATGCCGGCATGGACTGCCTGATCCGCCCGGCGCTGGACGACAGCTGGCACCGCATTGTCAACCTCACCCGTCTGGCCGAGCCCACAACTGTGCAGTACCAGGTGGTGGGGCCGATCTGCGACAGTAGCGATATCCTCGGCAGGGACCGTCGCCTGCCCGAAGCCCGCGAGGGTGACGTCGTGCTGATTGCCCAGGTTGGGGCATACGGCAAGGCCATGGCCTCGCGCTACAACCTGCGCGACGAGGCCGATGAAGTCGTGATCGAGTAGCGCGCGTGGCGGAGAAGACCGTGGTGCAAACCCTGCAGCAGCTTCACCGGACGCGGGCCTTCCGCTTCCTGCGCTGTACCTATGCCGATGGGGTGGCCGAGCTGGTGTACGCGCTGGACGACGGCCCGGAGCTGATCGAGCGCGTGCGCTTTCCGCAGGCGCCGCCGCTGGCTCCTGGGCGCCGGGCCGCGTTTGACGCGGCGCTGCGCCTGCTGCACCTGGTTGCCGGGATCAGCTACTACAAGGCTGCGGTGCCACCGCTCATCGAAGTCGCCGGCGGCGGCCTGGACGACGCCACCGCGGATTTGCTCGAGGCCCTGTATGTACATGGCCTGGCCGAGTTCGCCTACCGCAACGGCCTGGACCTGCACGGCAAGGTGGTCTTTCCTCGGGCGTCGCCGCCGGAGCGTCCACACGCCGCGACCGCGCCGGCCCTGCATCTGCCGCGGCGTACCCTGGTGCCGATTGGCGGCGGCAAGGACTCGCTGGTGGTGATCGAGGCGCTCAAGTCCATCGGCGCCGATGCCACCGTGGCCTGGGTCGGCACCTCGCCGCTGATTGCCGCCTGCGCGGAGCGCACTGGTCTGCCCCTGCTGAACATCGGACGCCAGCTGGCACCGGAGCTGTTCGAGCTCAACCGTCTGGGAGCCTGGAATGGGCATATTCCAGTCACCGCGGTGAACTCGGTCATCCTGGTGCTGGCGGCCGTGCTCTACGGCTACGACGCGGTGACCTTCGCCAACGAGCGTTCGGCATCGGCAGCCACGCTCGAATATGCCGGCCAGGCGGTCAACCACCAGTGGAGCAAGGGCTATGCGTTCGAGCAATTGCTCGGCGCCTGGGTGCATGCGCGGGTGGCTGCCGACCTGGATTACTGCTCGCTGCTGCGGCCATTCTCGGAATTGGCGGTCACCCGTGCGTTTGCCCGGCTGACGCCGTATTTCGATGTCTTCTCCAGCTGCAACCGCAATTTCAGGTTGCTCGGGCCGAAGCCGGTCGACCGCTGGTGTGGCTGTTGCCCGAAGTGCCAGTTCGTGTTCCTGGCGCTGGCGCCGTTCCTGCCCAAACCGCGGCTGCTGTCGATCTTCGGCCGCAACCTGCTGGACGACGAGACCCTGGGCACGGGGTTTGATGCCTTGCTTGAATACCACGAACACAAGCCCTTCGAGTGCGTGGGCGAGGCGGCCGAGGCACGGGTGGCGATGGCGGCGCTGGCCCAGCGTCCGGAATGGCAGGAGGACGCCCTGGTCGCGCGTTTCCGCCAGCTGATCCTGCCGCAATTGGATCCATCCACGCTGGGCCTGGAACCATGGCTCACCCCCTCCGCCGAGCACCGCGTGCCGCCCCACCTGCAACCGGCGCTGGCCGTCATCGCCGGATGATCCGCCTCCAGCCCACGCGCGATGCTCTTGTACTTTCGCTGGCGCGTCGGTCGATCAAGAACTTTCGTGCGCCTCTGGCGCCCGAGTCACTTTCTCTTTGTTTGGCCAAAGAGAAAGTAACCCAAGAGAAAGGCCACCCCGCTTGGCGCTTTCCACCCATCCCTGGGTGGAAAGTGCGTGAGTCGGAGCCGGGCTTTTCGGCAGCACGTCCATGTACCGTCGAAAAGGCATCGGCATCGTGCCGATGCCCGCTACGCGGCCTGATCGTCTCCGCCTCACCGCCGCACAGGGACCCGAAGAGAGGGCGGGCCATGCCTGGCCCGCACTCGGTGCGCAGCGGCTGCGCCGCTGCGAAAGCGCGGCAGTGCAAACTTGCCGGTTCTTCGGCGAGTGCGCGCAGGTGCAGGCAGG
>JAFKMZ010000063.1 GCA_017305055.1 Lysobacterales bacterium | reverse complement strand
GCCCCACAGCCGCAGGTGAGAAACACCCCCACGCGTGTGGGGAAGACCCGCGTCCACCCATGCACGTCCGGTCACCATGAGGAAACACCCCCACGCGTGTGGGGAAGACTCAGAGTGCCCGGCATGGAAGTTTCGCGGTAGAGAAACACCCCCACGCGTGTGGGGAAGACACGATCAGCGTGACCTCGGTACGAATCTGCCAGGAAACACCCCCACGCGTGTGGGGAAGACTATCGCCAGAGTGGGCAGCGCCGGCAATCCGTAGAAACACCCCCACGCGTGTGGGGAAGACAATCACGCGGATGGACGCCATGAAGTCGTCGTAGAAACACCCCCACGCGTGTGGGGAAGACCGCCCGCTGCTCGATAGGCAGCGGCCAGGTCTGGAAACACCCCCACGCGTGTGGGGAAGACGACCAGTGCGTCCGCCAAACCGTCGTTACTCCAGAAACACCCCCACGCGTGTGGGGAAGACAAGCCCGTCGCCGTGACCAGCAACCCGCGCGCGGAAACACCCCCACGCGTGTGGGGAAGACCCCCGACGAAGAGGACCAGCGCATCCTGGCGTAGAAACACCCCCACGCGTGTGGGGAAGACGAATTGAAAGATGAAGGGTAACAACGAGCTTCGGAAACACCCCCACGCGTGTGGGGAAGACATCCCCGATAAACGACTCAATATCCTTGAAACGGAAACACCCCCACGCGTGTGGGGAAGACCCGGGCGCAGCGAGCCCTCATATACTGAAAAGGGAAACACCCCCACGCGTGTGGGGAAGACGGGCAATCATGACGATATCTCCAATGGCGCTCAGAAACACCCCCACGCGTGTGGGGAAGACGTACGTGCTGACGATCAAGGATGCCGCGGGCAAGAAACACCCCCACGCGTGTGGGGAAGACAGCAACATATCGTTACCGGTGGCCCGCGTCTACACGAGATGTAGTGGGAAGCGTAGGTTTCAGGGTTTCCACGATCAGCTGTAGCCCGGTGAGTTCGATCATGGATTTGCGGGGCGGTCCAATACAACGCATCTCGTAGCCCGGTGCATGCGGGATGGAACGCACCGTGAGCAGCCCGGATTCGGGCGGGCAGTGTTTGTAGAGCCACGCGATGACGGTGTCGGCGACTGAATCCTTCACGCCGGAGACGAACACATTGGCGCGCGGTTCGACGAACCAGAGCTTCATCCTCCCGCGCACGGCGGGTGGCAGGTCATTGGCGACGACGAACAGCACGGGAGTTACCCAACATGGCGGCAACGTCTTCACCATACTTTGCCAGAAGATCCGCTTCGATGACGCGTTTGCGGAACGCTGCCGCCACCTTGCGTTTGTCGTAGCGCCCGGCCAGCTCGCGCGTCAGCGAAAACGCAAGATCGATGCACAGCTCGGCCTTGTACAAGTCCGCCATGTCGTAAACGAAGGGCAACGGACTGCCCGAGTGGATGAAGCCGATGTGCGGCGAGTAGCCGAGCGCGTGCGTGGCCGAGCACAGGATGCCGTACAGGGCGGCGTTGGTGGAGGTCAGGATCTGGTTGGTGAGGTCGCTCACCTCGAATTTGCCAGGAGTGAAGCTGCGGCCCTTCCAGCCCACCTGGTACTGCTCGGCTTTCTGCTGGTACAGCGCGCGCACGCGGTTCCCTTCCATGCCCATCATTTCCTGCAGCGTCTTTTCCCTGAGGTCGGCCTCTGGAAAACGCCGGGCAAACATGCGCCGGGCAACTTCAATGGATTTACTCGGATCGGCGGACAGCTCGATTTGCTGTTTCAAGTTGCGCGTGTCGGCGGTGGGCAGAAAGCCGGCTGCATAGAACAACAACGTGTCTTCGCCAACCCAGCAGATGGCGCAGTTGGCGGCTGCTGCGGTGCGCACTGCATCGTGCGTTACGGACGTACCCGGTCCCAGCAGCAAGGCATTGAGCGTGGCGACCGGCAGCGGTACCACATTGTTGGTCGAGTCGATCCATTTGATGCTGCTGTCGTCGATCTCCAGCCGCCCGCGTTCGAGGTAGATGAACGGGTATTTGTCCTTCACCTGCGGCAGCGAATCGCGCGTGACCTTGACGAACAGGCGGGTGACTTCATCCGCCATCAGTCAGCTCCGCCCGCTGCACCGTAACCAGTCGCTCACGGTAGCGCTTGTCCGGCCCGAGCTGCAGCGGCACGTCGTTCAGGGTGACCAGCTCGCCGTCGTGCTCGCCCTGCAGCACACGGAAGGCCGGTGCGCGGCGCTTGTCCTCGCGCGCGGCGAGCAGCCGGCCGGCTGCCAACGCGTCCGCCGCGCTGGCATGCACGCCTTGGAAGATGAGCTCCGTGGGCACGCAGTTCTTGCGGCCCAGATACAAATCCCACGCGGGCGATTGGAGCGCGCTCACCACGCTGTCTACGTGCTCGGCGGGCGCTTCCAGCGCAACGGCGAACGCTATGTCCTGCAGGTAATAGCGGTAGGTCATCTTGGTGCCCGCACCATTCGGCTTCTTGCCTTCGCTGGTCTTGGGAATCAGCAGATTCTGCCAAGGGTCAGCGTCGTCGTAGCCGCTGCCGACCATATGGAAATCGCGCAGCAGCGGCTGGCGTGGCAGTGGCTTGCCGGCATGGTCACGCGGCACGAAGGCCTCGAGTTGCATGTCGAGGTCGGCCCAGGCCGCCAACCAGTCGCGCTCCTCGCCGCCCGCGCCGCGGGCGCAGCAGAGCAGACCGAGCACGCCGGACTTGGTGGGGAAATCAAGGCTGTCGCGCCGCCCGAAGCGGGAGTCGTGCCCCCACGCTTGCAGCGGCGCTTCCAGCCAGAGCAACAGATACGGGTTCATGGCCGCCCCTTACTGGATATGACTCTGCAGGTCGCTCACGAGGTTGTCGATGCTGTAATCCTCGTGCACGCCCCAGTCGTAGCTGCCGAGCTTGCCGAACAGCGAGCCGGTGAGCTTTTCCTTCTTGTCGAGGTCCGCCTTCAGCCGCTCGATGCTTGGCTTGGCGTAGCCCTCGCCGCGCGCCTTCACGGGTTCGTCGAACGAGAGTTGCAGGCGCTGTCCCGTGCGCACCAGCACACGAGCGAAGTCCCAGTTGCCGGCGCCGGACATGGTGGTTTGCCGAGCGTTCGGCACCGCGACGAACAACGCCTTGGTGAAGGCGGCCACGGCGTTCTTCAGGTCGTCCGTGCCCAGAGTTTGCGCAAGCTGGCCCAGGTCGAGGCTCACATAGCGGTAGTAGGTGGCCGAGTTGAACTCCAGGCTGCCCATGTGTGCCGAGCCCGGCCCTTCCTGCAGGTCATCCAGTGCGGTGAAAAATTCGACTTCGTTGCTGACGCGATGGGTCGAGATGGCGTGCGCGAACGAGGCAGCCGCTTCGACATTCATGGTTACGGCCTGCGCGACCATCCGCCCAAACAGCGCAACGTCCAGGGCGTCCACGTGACGATCGGTGCGAGCAATTAACTCCGCCAGGACCTTGGCTCGCTTCTCGCGCTCCTTCTTCTTGTCGGTGCGCCTGACCGGGAGCCCCAGCGCCTCAGGGTCGAACTGCTTCTCGGCCAACTTGCTGGCCAGTAGCGCCATCTCGGCAGGCGTCACGAACATCAGCGTGTCAACTTTTTCGTCCCTGGAATCGTCACTCTCTTCCGTATCGACGGAATCTTTTCCCTTCTTGATCGGCTTGGCGAAGACGGCGTTGACCGCTTCCTGGCACTTGGCGCGCTGTTCTTCATTCGCGCCCAGCCGTTCGCATTCGATTGCAACCAGGTCGCCGAGGCGCTTGGTACGGGTGCCCATCGGCAGCCCACAGTCGTGCAGTGCCAGGCGCACCTGGCGCTTCCAGCACTGTGAGCTGACGCGCGCGCGGGTCACGCCGCCAACCACGGCGGTCTTGGGTGCGCCCACGTCATCCCGGTTGAGGCAGGTAACGGGGAAAGACTGCAGGATGTGGAACTCGACGCGGGTGTTGGTGAGGGTGTTGTTCATGGCGAAAATCCTTTGGAATGGATGATTCAGACGAAGGGGTTGTCAACGAGCGGCACGACCTGCAGCAGGCCGCAGCCGAAGCTGCGGCCGCGCCCGATGCCGCTGGCGAAGCTGTGCCGGAAACGCTCGCGGTCGATGACGTCGAGCTGGCCCTGCACGTGCGCTTGGGCGAGCGTCACGTCGCGCTGGGCCTTGTCCCTGAAACGCAGCACGTCGATGCGATCGACCTGCAGGTGCTGCAGGTCGATGCGGAAACCCCAGCTTGCGGGGCCGCGCTCGGCAAACCACGCCGCCACCGCATCACGTCCCTTGACCGGCAGCAGCTTGCGGCTGGCGGAATCGCGCCGGGTCGGGTTGACGATGACCTTGAAGCGGTAGCGCGCGTGATCGAGGAAGTCGATCGGGATGACCTTGCTGCGCACCTCGCCGAAGCCGCCCTCGGCGTGATCGGCGGGCGGGCGGTCGGCCAGCAGCAGAATGCGCCGGCCGTGGAAATCACCGCCCTGGTCGGCATGCAGGATGCCGCTGGGTTCGTGACCCGCCTTGCCGGCGTCGTCGCGAACATCGGGATACAGGCCATATACCACGCGGTGAAGCGAGTATGGATCGGTGACGCACAGCGCCTTGATAGCGGCGCGGTCGAGCTGCAGCACGCTGGCAACGAGGCTCATGCGGCTTCTCCTTCGGCTTCGGCCTTGCGGCCGTAGAACTCCTGCGCCCACTGCGCCTTGATGCGCTGCTGCCACGCATCGTCGCCGCTGCGCGTGGCTGCGCCGAACTGGCCCAACTGCTTCAGCAGGCGGGCGTAGTCCAACACTTGCGTCACGCGGCTTTCCACCAGCGTGAGCACCGGGCGCAGCACGCGGCAAAGCTCCGGCAACTCATCGCAGGCCAGCACGCGGCGCAGGCGCGCCTTGGCCTGATCGCTCTGGTTGCCGTCGTCATAGCAGCGCGCGATCGCCTGCCCGAGCGTGAGGCTGCCGTTGGCCTCGGGCTTCACGCGTGCAATGGCCGCGGCTACCGTCGCGTAGGGTAATCGTTGGTCGTCGCGTTCGAGATCGACTCGCCACGCGGCAAGAAACTCCCAGCTCTGGTACTCGGTTGCCGGATTGTCGGCACGCCGCAGGCGGGCGGCCAGGCCCTTGTCTTCCCGGCAGCGCACGATGGCGCCCGCGACGAAGCCGGTTTCCCGCGATGCAGCGGGTGGCGGTGCTTCCATGGTTTCCATGACTCAAGCCTCCGGTTGCAGGTATTTGCTGTGATTGGGGCGGCAGCGCGCCCAGGCATCGAGCTGACGCGCGGTGTCCTTGGGGCAATAACGGTCGTAGGCCTGCTGGGCGTAGTCGGCGAAGCGGCGACGCAGGCGGTGTCGGGCATCGGAGTTGATAGTTGCCGAGTCACCGTCCGAGCCACAGGCGTAGATCAATGTCTGGAAGTCCCGCTCACAGAGTTGCCAGAATAGTTGCGTGGCCACTTTGCTCGTCGCCTCGCCAAGCCGATCATCCTTATCGCCCGGCGTCTCTCGACGAAAGAACTTTTTCACGCTGCGTGATAAGCCATCATGAAGGTCACCGAGCGCATCCATCTCGGTTTGTAAGTTCGAGAACCAAAACGATCCGAGCGCTGAGCTTTGCAAGGCAACACACGATTCGACGAAGTCATCGTTTCCCTTTGTTCGTTGCTCGCCCATGTCGTTGCTGACGCGTAATCCAGCCGACCAAATGGCAAACGCGTCAACCGATTCACACGCCCGGCTGAGACAAGCCGTCAGCTGCCAGCACTCGAAGCCGCCGATCTGCTGCTGCGCGAGAAATCCGAGCAATGCGGTCAATTCGCGCCATGGGCGTTTCTCAGGATCAGTCCACAACGCTTTGGGTTCCTTACCCGACCAGTTCACGGCCACAGTCGGATCGCACATACCATCCTTGTAGTTGGTGTGGGCGACGCCATCGGAGTAATGCAAGCCTGCTTCGGCCAAGAGCGAGAAGCGGCATAGCGGTACCAGCCTACCCATCACAGATGATTTGAGCTTGCGTGCAACTTCATCATCTTCACCAACAGGCATCTGCTCCCACGGAGCCGTGCCCAGGCCAGCTGGAAAACGGGCGTTTTGTGTGATGCGTTCTTCGGTTAGTAGGTTGAGCCATACTGTCTGACAAACGTTTTCGCCCTGAAAACACGTATGCAAAAGACCGCGCGAGGCAACGCTCGGGCCAGGTTGGCTGTTTTTTGCCGGTTTGCCGTTCTTACACTTGCCCACATAACCACGCGAAAGCACGATGGTGTTGTCGGCCTGCTTCCCGCCCAGCGCGAAACCCATCAAGCACACCAGCAGCACAGCCTTCTCGGCGTCGCTCAAAGAGCGTTCAACCTGACCGTGCGTCAGTATCGTGGTGTTGCCGGTGGCGATCTCGGGCAGCACGGTGCCGTAGCTCTTGATCTTGGCCTTTGCGATCGCGGGCATTTGCAGGAATGGCCGCTCACCGTAAAGATCGAACCGGTCGTGCCATTGGTCGAGATAGGCAAGGCACTTCCGTGCCATGCCGTCGGCGCCCATGGCACGCCACGCCGCGTCGTCTTCCGGTGTGGCGGCCGCCTGCGCGATGGCGAGCAGCAGCTTCATCAGCGCGATCTTCTCGACCGGGTTGCCACCCAGTGCGGGCAACTCCGGGTCGCTGAAAACCTGCCGCAAGCTCACGCGGTCCTTGCCGGCTACGGGTAGCCATGGCTCGTCGATCAGGTTGAAATGCTTGTCCATGCAATCTCCTCGTCAACCCTTGAGGACCTGGTAACCCAGATCATCGCGGTAGGTCAGGGTGTGTTTGTCGTGGGCGGCACTGCCATGGATGCCGTGCAGCGTGGCGGTCTCATCGACCACGGCCACACGCAGCAAACTTTCGTCGTCGGCCCAGTTCGGGTCGCCCAGATAGAAACAATGCTGGAGGCCATACTTTTCGAGTGTGTCGCGCGTCGGCGCGAGCGGTGCCTCGTCCACGCGCACCCGCACGATCTCGCGCATCAATCGCGCGGTGAGCACCTTCCACTCGCGCTTGGTGAGTGTGCTGCGTCTCCATGGCAAGGTCACCTCACTGCCATCGAGCAGGAACAGATGACTTACCTTCTGCTCCTTGTTGAGTTCGATATCGCGCAGCAGCAGCACCTCGAAATTGTCGGATTCGCTGTAGCGCGTCTGCGCCTTGCTCTCGGGCAGCGTCTTGCCATCCATCGCCAGGCCGACGCGTGCCAGCTGCGCCAGCGCGATGCGCCCCTTGTGTCGACGTGTGCCGTGGTCCAGGTCGTGCAGCCAATGCGCCATGGCATCCGCTTCGGCGCGCTCGACATAGGTGGCTTCGATCAGGGCGCGGATGTCCTGCGGCAGGCTTACTGCATCGCGAGTCATCCAGACTTCCAGACTGCGGCACAGCACGTACGGGCTGTACACATGGGCGCTCGCGCCGAACGCAGCCGGGGGCGACTCGATAGCGGCCTCCAGCTCTGGCGCCAGCAACCACGCTTCACAACGGGCGCGGCTGGGTCGCGGTGTTGCCGCGTGTCGCCACAGGCGGCCCATGCGTTGCAGCAGCATGTCGGTGGGCGCGAACCGGCTGACGAGAAAGTCGGCGTCGATGTCCAGCGACTGCTCCAGTACCTGGGTGCCGACCAGAATGCGACCGCGCGCACCACGCTGCGCGAAGCCCGGCTTGCCGAAAAGGTCGACCCAGCGATCCTCGATGTGCTGGCGATCGGTCATGGTGTAGCGCGAATGCAACAAGCCACACTCCGCGCCGAGCTCGACCGCGCGGGAGGCGATATCGAGATAGCGTTGCTGGGCTTCCTTGACCGTATTCTCGATCCACAGCACCTGCTGGCCCTGGGCCACGCGATCCAACGCAACCTGTACGGCCAGTCGCTCGTCGCGTTCGAGGTGGACCGTGACGCACGTCGATGCTTCGGCCCCGACGGGCAGCTCGCGCGGGACGGCACTTTCGCCCACTGCGGTGATGAGCGGATACGTAGCGGCGCCGAGCGGAACGTCCAGCAATCGGCTGCGGCGCGCATGGCTCAAGGTGGCGCTGAGGATGATGACGGTGCAGTGCAACTCACGCAGCAGCCTCACCAACGCATCGAGCAAGGTGCCGGTGTAGGCATCGTAGGTATGTACTTCATCAAGGATGACGACCTTACCGGCCAACCCAAACGCACGCACAAACCCGTGCTTCACATGCATGGCCGCCATCAGCGCCTGGTCGATCGTGCCGACGGCAAAGGGTGCCAGCAGGCCTCGCTTGGACTGTTGGAACCAGGAGCCACCGGGGCGGCCCTCTTCCCCCATCTCCGTTTCCACCAGCCAGGCGTTGGCATGCAACAGCAGCGCCTGCAGCGCGCTGTCGTCGGCGAGGATGCGGGCCAGGAATTGACTGAAGCGCTGGTGGATCTTGTTGGAGGTGAGCTGGGTCGGTAGCGCGAAGTAAATGCCACAGGCCTGTTGCCGTTGCAGCAATTGGTACGCGGCATACAGCGCGGCCTCGGTCTTGCCCAGGCCCATCGGGGCTTCCAGCACATACACGCCTGGCGTCGTGACGGCGTCGATCAATTGCGTTTGTGCATCGCGCGGTGCAAAGCCGAACACTTCCGTAAAGCTCAAGCCCGGTCGATAGTGCGGCGGCACCAATCCTGCCTCGTCCAGTGCTTGCTGGACTCGGGGCTGCCATGCCTCTTCGGGATCTTCGAAGTGTCGACCCGAACCGATCCAGTCGGCCACCGAAGTCAGGCCTGCCAGCAACCGCGCCTGTGGCACCGAGGATGGCTTTGGCCAGTCCAGGTCCAGGCGTTGCTTGAGCTCCTCGACCAAGGACTGGCGCTGTGCCTGCCAGACCGGCCCACCAAATATCTCGGCATCGGCACGCCGTCCAGCTACCGATGGTGAAAACCCATGGTGCTGCCCGAGGATTTCCGGCAACCATCGCGGCGCACCCATGGCCTGTGCGGCCACCTGGCTGACGCCAGCATGACCACCCCACTGTCGTTCCAGCTGGGGGTTGATCGGTAGCGCCGGTAAATCGCAGGTATCCGGCGCGCAGGCTTGACGCAGTTTTTCCGCGAAGCAGGGGCTGATCTTGCCGATGTCATGGCTCGCGGCGGCGAGCGGGCTGCCGGCAGGAAACAGCAACGCACCCAATTCACTTGGGTATCGTGCAATGAGTGCCCGAGCTACTTCGCCTACGATCTGGCAGTGGTCGAGCACAGTACGCCCCGGAATGGCCGCGCCGTCCTTCCGCCAGCGCGTCTTGGCGAGGGCGCGGCGGAAATCCACCGACTCGGGTTGCGCTGTCTGACTCCGTCGCTTCAACATGGGTCCCTCCAGGCTGCTGGCGACCTGGCTGCCCCTGCCAGGTTTTTCCCTCGACCAAGATGATGACGGCTGCGGCTCTCACAAGTTGAGACACTTGCAGTTGAAACTGTGAGGCGCTGCGCATCCTACGGGCAGGGTTGCGCTGGTTGCGGGCACGGATCAGTGCTGCCGCGGCGCTGGTGTAGGCTGACGCGATGGCTGCGGACGTCTCAACGGGTATTGGGCAACAGGTGCATGCAGCCACCAGCTTTACCCTGGAGCAGGTGGGCAAGTGCTTCGGTGCTGTGGTCGCGCTGCGTGGGCTCAGCGTGGCATTTGCCGCCGGCACGACTACTGCACTGATCGGCAGCAGCGGGTCGGGCAAGTCCACGGTGTTACGCCTGCTGCTGGGCCTGGAGTGGCCCGACCAGGGCTGCGTGCGGGTTGATGGCCGGGCGCTGGAGCGGGACCAGGTGCTGGCGCTGCGCCGCCGGGTGGGCTACGTGATCCAGGATGGCGGGCTGTTCCCACACCTTACGGTGCTCGGCAATCTGGCGTTGTTGCCGCGCTATCTGCATTGGGGTCGGGAGCGGATACGCGCGCGTGCCGATGAGCTGATTGCGCTGACCGCCTTGCCGCCCGCGGTGCTCACGCGCTATCCCGCCGAACTCTCTGGCGGCCAGCGCCAGCGCGTGGCCTTGATGCGCGCCCTGATGGCCGACCCCACAGCCCTGTTGCTGGACGAGCCACTTGGCGCCCTGGACCCGGTGGTGCGTCACGAGCTGCAGGACGAACTCAAGGCGATCTTCCGGCGCCTGGGCAAGACCGTGGTGCTGGTGACGCATGACCTGGCCGAGGCCGCCTGGTTTGCGCCGCGGCTGGTGCTGCTGCGCGATGGCGCGGTGCTGCAGGATGGCAGCCTGGAGGATTTTCGCGAGCGCCCGGCCGACAGCTTCGTGACGCGCTTCGTCGAGGCCGGGCGGCAGCTTCCGGAGCGCGCGCGATGAAGCGCTGGCGCAGCCTGCTGCTGGTCGCTGCCGTGCTGCCTGGGTTGGCCTGGGCTGCGCCGGTGCGCATCGGCTCCAAGCAGTTCACCGAGTCGGTGATCCTGGCCGAGGTCGCGCGCATCAGCGCGCAGGATGCCGGGGTGCCGGCGGTGCACGAGCGCGAGTTGGGCGGCACCAGCATCCTCTGGGCCGCCCTGCGGCATGGCGACATCGACGTCTATCCGGAGTACACCGGCACGCTGACCCATGAATTGCTCAAGGGCGTGGCGCCGGACGCGGACATTCCGACTTTGCGTGCTGCGCTGCGGCCGCTCGGCATCGGCATCACCGACGGGCTGGGCTTCGACAATACCTATGCGCTGGGCATGCGCGAGGTCCGGGCCGAGGCTCTGGGTATCCGCACCATTTCGGACCTGCGTGCCCATGCGGAGTTGCGCTTCGGCTTCTCCAACGAATTCATGCAGCGCCAGGATGGCTGGCCCGGCTTGCGCACGCGCTACGGCCTGCCGCAAACGGACGTGCGTGGGCTCGACCATACCTTGTCCTATCGCGCGGTGGCGAGCGGGGCGGTGGATGTCATCGACCTGTACAGCACGGACGCCGAGATCCCGTACTACCACCTGCGCACGCTCACCGACGACCTGCATTATTTCCCGCGCTACCAGGCGGTGTACCTGTACCGCCTGGTCCTGGAGCACGATGCGCCGGCATTCATGCGTGTATTGCGCGGGCTGGCCGGGCGCATCGATGAAGCCACCATGCGGCGCATGAACGCCGACGTGAAGCTGCGCGGCATGCGCGATGGCGCGGTCGCCGCCGGCCTGCTGGGCGTGCACGTCGACGCCGAAGGCACCAGTTTCTGGCCGCGACTGCTCGCGCGCACACTCGAGCATGTGCGTCTGGTGGCCATCTCGCTCGGCCTGGCCTTGCTGCTGGCCGTCCCGCTCGGCATCCTCGCCGCGCGCCTGCGTCGGCTGGGCCAGGTGGTGCTGGGGCTCACCGGGATGCTGCAGACGGTGCCGTCGCTGGCCATGTTCGTGTTCATGATCCCGCTGTTTGGCATCGGCACGTGGCCGGCGGTGGCAGCCTTGTTCCTGTACAGCCTGCTGCCGATCGTGCGCAACACGCATGCCGGCCTGGTGGGCATCGCGCCGGCCCTGCGCGAATCGGCCGCGGCGCTTGGCCTGCCACCGCTGCGCCGCCTGCGCACGGTGGAGCTGCCGTTGGCGCTGCGCCCGATTCTCGCCGGGGTCAAGATTGCCGCGGTCATCAACGTCGGCACGGCGACGCTGGCGGCGCTGATCGGCGCCGGCGGCTACGGCCAGCCCATCCTCACCGGCATCCGCCTCAACGACATCGGTCTGATCCTGGAAGGCGCGGTGCCCGCAGCCGTCCTGGCGCTGCTGGTGCAAGGCGTGTTCGAGCTGGTCGAGCGCGCCCTCACCCCACGGGGGCTGCGCCTGCCCGCGCGCGAGTAACCTGCCCCGCAGGTCCGTCGACAGGTCTCAGGCGCATCGCCATTGGCTGGGCACTGCAAAGCTGCTGTGAATCCGTGGAAATCGCCGGCCAGCGGGCTCCCGCGGGCAGCCATTCAGCGTTTTGGCCTTTCGCCCGGATGCGCGGCGGGTTAGCCTTTGATGACTTGACAGGCAGGCTGTTGCGAGCATGGAGAAGACGCTGAGACGGGCTGCGGTGATCGGTGGCATACGCATTCCGTTTTGCCGCAACAACACGTCGTATGCCGATGTCGGCAATTTCGGCATGTCGGTCAAGGTGCTGGGAGCGCTGGTGGAGCGCTTCGCACTGCATCGCGTGGAGCTCGGCGAGGTGGCCCTGGGCGCGGTGATCCGCCAGGTGCGGGACTGGAACCTGGCCCGTGAGGCGCTGCTGAGCTCCGGGCTGGCGCCGACCACGCCCGGCATCACCACGGCCCGCGCCTGCGGCACGTCGCTGGACAACACCATCATCGTCGCCAACAAGATTGCCTGCGGACAGATCGAGGCCGGCATCGCGGCGGGTGCCGATACCACCAGCGATGTGCCCATTGTGTACGGCGAGCGCCTGCGCAGGCGCCTGCTGGCCATGCATCGGGCCAAAGCGCCGATGGACAAGCTGCGTGCCGCGGTGAGGGGGTTTTCGCTCGGCGAGCTGAAGCCTTCGTTCCCAGGCGTGATGGAGCCGCGCACCGGCAAGTCGATGGGCGAGCATTGCGAGTTGATGGCCAGGGAATGGCACATCAGCCGCGGGGACCAGGATCGCCTGGCGCTGGAGAGTCACCGCAAGCTTGCCGCGGCCTACGACCAGGATTTTTTTGCCGACCTGCTGGTGCCGTTCCGCGGCCTCAGGCGCGATGGCTTCCTGCGTCCGGATTCGACGTTGGAGAAGCTCGCCGCGTTGAAGCCGGCGTTCGACAAGACCTCGGGCCACGGCACGCTCACTGCTGGCAATTCCACCGGCCTGTCCGATGGCGCGGCCGCGGTGCTGGTGGGCAGCGAGGCCTGGGCGGCGGAGCGGGGCCTGCCGGTGCAGGCCTACGTGCGCGACGCGGAGGTGGCGGCAGTGGATTTCGTGCATGGCGAGGGCCTGCTCATGGCGCCGACCATTGCCGTGGCGCGGCTGCTGGTCCGCAACAACCTGCGCCTGCAGGATTTCGACTATTACGAGATCCACGAGGCGTTTGCCGCCCAGGTGCTGTGCACCTTGCGTGCCTGGGAGAGTGCGGAATACTGCAAGCGGCGGCTCGGCCTGGATGCGCCACTCGGCAGCATCGACCCGGACAAGCTCAACGTGCACGGTTCCAGCCTGGCAGTAGGACATCCTTTTGCGGCCACCGGCGCGCGCCTGGTGGCGACCATGGCCAAGCTGCTGGAGCAGAAGGGCGCCGGCCGTGGACTGATCTCCATCTGCACCGCCGGCGGCATGGGTGTCACCGCGATCCTCGAGCGCCCCTGAGCCGTCCCGCTGGCCCGCTGTCGCCTGTGCCTGGCCCCTGGCCCTTCTGGCTCCTTTGCCGCCGTTCCCGCGTAGCGCAACCCCTCGGCGTCATTCCCGCGAAAGCGGGAATCCAGGTGTTCTTGTACTTCCGCTGGTGCTGCTAAAAGCACTGGATTCCCGCTTTCGCGGGAATGACGAATGAAGGAGTCGCGGGAATGACGCCGGCGCCGCCGTCCGTCGGACGGATGGGTGTCAGCCCAGGATCTTCCGGTAGTTGCGCACCGTGGCCGCCAGGCCCGCGTAAAGCGCCTCGCTGATCAGGGCGTGGCCGATGGATACCTCGGCCAGGTCGTCGATGGCGGCGGCAAACGTGCCCAGGTTGGCCTGGCTCAGGTCGTGTCCGGCGTTGACCCGCAGGCCCGCATCGTGGGCACTGCGCGCGGCTTGCACGCAGGCATCCAGCGCCGCGTCCGGCGCGCCGGCGGCAAAGGCGTGGGCATAGGGGCCGGTGTAGATCTCGATGCGCTGCACGCCGATCGCTGCAAAGCCGCAAAAGTCCTGCGCGAGCGGATCCACGAACAGGCTGACGCGGCAGCCCAGGTCGCGCAGGGTGCGGACCACGGGCCGCAGCGCGTCGATGTCCCGCCGCGGGTCGAAGCCGTGGTCGGAAGTGATCTGGCCATCGCCATCCGGGACCAGGGTCACCTGGGTGGGCAGCACCTCGCGCGCCAACGCCAGCAGGCCGGGGTAGCTCCCCCGGGGCGGGGCGAACGGATTGCCCTCGATGTTGTATTCCACCCGATCCTGCAGCAGTTCGGCCAGCGCGCGCACGTCGTCCGGGCGTATGTGGCGCTGGTCCGGCCGGGGGTGCACGGTGATGCCGTCGCAGCCGCTGTCGATGCAGGTTTGCGCCGCGCGGCAGATGTCGGGTTCACTGCCGCCGCGCGAATTGCGCAGGACGGCGATCTTGTTGACGTTGACGCTGAGCTTGGTCATGCAGTGGGTCTGGCCTTGGCGGGGGTTGCTCAGTACGGCGCGACGGGATGGCTGTCCTGGCCGGCAGCGGACGGGTTCGCGTCCACCCTGCACATGATGAGCTTGCGCTGGCCGCCGCGCCAGGCCAGCGCCGCGACGTGCGCGCCGTCCAGTGCCGGACGATGCAACTGCCATGCTGCCGGATCCTCGCCTTCCAGTGCCACCAGCCGCGGCGAGGGTCCACCGGATACCTGCAGGCGGTGCAGGCCGAAAGCCAGGCCGCGTCCCATGGCCTTCAGCACCGCCTCCTTGGCCGTCCACAGCTCGAGGAACGCACGCGAGCGTGCCGCCGTGGGCAATGCAGCCAGGCTGGCGATTTCGGCCGGGTGGAAATAGCGTTGTGCCAGGCGCAGCGCGTTGGCGCGCTCATCCAGGCGCTCGATGTCGATGCCGGGCGCGAGCCCAACCGCCAGCACCACGGCGGCGTGGTCCACGCAGTGCGACCAGTTGAAATCCAGCGCCCTGGCGGATGCGCCGGCGAGACCGGGCCGACCATGTTCGCCGGCGACCAGCCGTATCTCCTGGGCCGTGCCGCCCAGGTAGTGCGCGAGGATCTCCAGCAGCGGCGCGCGTCCCTGTGCCCGCGCGTACGGGAAATGCCACACGTGCACCGCGTCGTCGGCGAGGCACATGCGGGCGTTCGAATCGGCAGTCGGGGTGCTGGCTTTCATGGCTGGCAGTGGTGGACGTTGTCCGGCTTGTCGGGCCACACGGGTGCCTGTGGCGGCGGCCTTGACGCCCTCTCCCCCGGCGAGTTGTTCAGTCCGCGGAGAGGGAGCGGATGGGTCGTATCGCCTTCGCCCCGTTCAAGGACCGGCCCGAAACGATGGAGTCTCCCACGCCCGCAGCCGTGCCGAGTGTAGTCGAGATGCGCGGCCGTGGTGGATGACCGCCGCAGGCGTGCTACGCCCGTGGCGCCCGCCGGAACAGGCCCGCGATCACCAGCAGCACGATGGCGCCAATCAACGCGTACAGCACGGCGGTGATGAACGGGTTGACCACACTGAACGAGATGCCGAGCAGCGGCAGCAGCCAGCTCGCGAGCAGGGCGCCGATGATGCCGATGACGATGTTCCTGATCAGGCCAAAGCCGAAGCCGCGCACGATCACGCCGGCCAGCCAGCCGGCAATGGCGCCAATGAGCAGCAGGATGATCAGGCTGGTGGCGGTCATCGTGGATTCTCCGCGTGGATGAAGCGACCCGCTTCGCCGGGCGCGCCTGGACAAGGTTGCGGAATCTTCCAGACCGGCGCGTCAAGGGGCCGTGACGGGCCGCTCACAGCCAGCGTCCGTAACGGCGCGTGTAGATCGTCTTCACCAGTTGCGTCAGCATGGCATAGCCGAACACCGTGGCCGCGAGCCAGGCGAAGTAGATCGGCGGCATGCCGACCATGCCGAGCTTGGCCCCGATCACGGTATGCGGGATCAGCATGCCGATCACGATGATCGCCGTGGTCAGGCCGAGCACGGGCGCGGCCGCAACACTCTGCACGAACGGGATCTTGCGCGTGCGGATCATGTGCACCACCAGGGTCTGGGTGAGCAGGCTTTCCATGAACCAGCCGGACTGGAACACGCTTTGTTGCGCCACGCTGTTGGCGTCGAACACGTACCACAGCACGGCAAACGTGGTCATGTCGAAGATCGAGCTGACCGGGCCGATCCAGACCATGAAGCGGCCGATGTCGCTGGCGTCCCAACGCTGCGGCGTCTGCAGGTACTCCTCGTCCATGTGGTCGAACGGGATCGACAGCTGCGAGATGTCGTACAGCAGGTTGAGCACCAGGATCTGCAGCGGCAGCAGCGGCAGGAAGGGCAGGAACAGGCTGGCCACCAGGATGCTGAGCACGTTGCCGAAGTTCGAGCTGGCGGTCATCTTGATGTACTTGATGACGTTGCCGAAGGTCACGCGGCCCTCCAGCACGCCTTCCTCCAGCACCATCAGGTTTTTTTCGAGCAGGATGATGTCGGCCGACTCCTTGGCGATGTCGGTGGCGGTATCCACGGAAATGCCGACGTCGGCATCGTGCAGCGCCGGGGCATCGTTGATGCCATCGCCGAGGAAGCCCACGGTGCGGCCCTGGCGCTGCAGCGAGCGCACCACCTGGGCCTTCTGCAGCGGCGACATCTTGGCGAATACCGTGACCCGTGCCACCAGCGCGTCCAGCGCCGCGTCGTCGAGGCCTTCGATGTCCTGGCCCTGCACCGAGTGCGCGACGTCCAGGCCGACCTCGTGGCAGATCTTGCGCGTGACCGCCTCGTTGTCGCCGGTGATCACCTTGACCTCGACGCCGTGCGTGTGCAGGGCGCGGATCGCCGTCGCCGCCGAATCCTTCGGCGGGTCGAGGAAGGCCAGGCAGCCGACGGCGGTCAGCTCGCTCTCGTCGGCCACGCTGTACGGGTTCGTGTGGCTTGGTTCACGCCGTATCGCCACCACCAGCACGCGCAGGCCATCCTGGTTCAGGTCACGGGTCAGGGCCTTGATCTCGCCGCGGCGCGCGTCGGTGAGCGGCGTGGTGAGCCCGCCCACTTTTTCAAACGCGCAGATCGCCAACATTTCCTCGACTGCGCCTTTGCAGATCAGCACGTGCTCGCCGTCACCCTGGGTCACCACCACCGACATGCGCCGCCGCTTGAAGTCGAACGGGATCTCGTCGACCACGTGATGCCGCGAAGCGGCTTCCTCCAGGTCCCGGTGGGCCAGGACGGCCTTGTCCATCAGGTTCTTCAGCCCGGTCTGGAAGCGGCTGTTGAGGTAGCCGAACTCGAGCGCCTCGTCCGACTCCTCGCCGCGCATGTCCAGGTGCTGTTCCAGCACGATCTTGTCCAGGGTCAGGGTGCCGGTCTTGTCCGTGCACAGCACGTCCATGGCGCCGAAGTTCTGGATCGCGTTGAGCTGCTTGACCACCACCTTGTGCTTGGACATGGCCAGCGCGCCCTTGGCCAGGTTCGCGGTGACGATCAGCGGCAGCATCTCCGGCGTCAGACCGACGGCAACCGAGAGTGCGAACAGGAACGCCTCGGTCCAGTCGTGCTTGCTGAAGCCCTGGATCAGGAACACCACGGGCACCATCACCGCCATGAAGCGGATCAGCAGCCAGCTGACGCTGCGCACGCCGCGGTCGAAGCTGGTCTGCACGCGCCGGCCGGTCATGCTGTGCGCCAGTGAGCCGAGGTAGCTGCGCGCACCAGTGGAGACCACGACCGCGCTGGCCGTGCCGCTGACGACGTTGGTGCCCATGTAGCAGATGCTGGCCAGGTCGAGCGGGCTGGCCGCGCGATCGCCAGCCTCGACACCGGCTGCCGGCGGCGATTTCTCGATCGGCAGCGATTCGCCGGTGAGGATGGCCTGGCTGATGAAGAGATCCTTCGCGGTCAGCAGACGCAGGTCGGCGGGCACCATGTCGCCGGCGCCGAGATGCACGATGTCGCCGACCACCAGCTCGACCACCGGCACCTCGATCTGCTCGCTGTGCCCGTCCTCGGCGCGGCGCGTCACGGTGGCCGTGTTGCGCACCATGGCCTTGAGGTTTTCAGCCGCGCGCGCGGAGCGGTATTCCTGGGTGAAGCTCAGCACTACGCTGATCGCCACCATCACCGCAATGATGATTGGCCCGGTCAGGTCGCCGCGGTCGCTGGCCAGCTGCACCACGGCGAGCACCAGCAACACGATGATGAACGGGTTCTTGAACGCACGCAGCAGTTGCCGCGACCAGTGCGGCGGCTTCTCGTGCGAAACCTCGTTGAAGCCGTCGCGATTCAGGCGGTCATTGATCTGTTCGGCATCGAGGCCACCCTGACCGGTAGCCAGGGCGGCCAGCAATTCCCCGGTCGGAGTGGACGCGTACGCTGCCGCCTGCACTGGCGCCGATGCGCTCTTGCCCACCATCCGGGCGACGCTCGCCGGAGTGAAATGCTTGTTCATGGGTTGCTTCGCCGCTGTCGAACTGTCCGGGCCGCCTGGGCGGAGCCGATTCGCGTAGAACAGACCGAGAGCGACGTGCCCCCGGTGCCGCGTTGCGCGTCACGCGTTGTTGATGACCGCAGGCTGGCCTAGTGTGGTGACGCCAGGATGGTTGCGGGATCCATGTCCTGACTGGCGGTGTGCACGACCCTGGCCGAGCGCTCGGTGGGCACGCCGGTCTCGGCGCCATGCACCAGGCTCAACGGGGCGGGAACGGTGACGCGAAAATCCTGCGGCACGGCAACACCACCACGACCGGTCGCAGTGCCAGTGGCGCAGAAACGAATGACAGCGTGAAGGAGTTTCATGGCCCATCTCCTCGTAACGACGCCCGCGGCGTCGTCAGGGGTGGGCCGGGTTCCCTAGCGGAGGAACATGCCAGCCGACCGCAAGCGAAGACCGCAAGCGTTCAACTTGTTTTGCATAGCCGACACCCGATGCAAGCGGATGCCGACGTTGCGACTAGGGTAAACGTCCATATGCCTGGTTTAGTAAGGACTGGGTGTTGGCGCGGATGGAGCCTTGCGCCAGCCCGCGCATTGTGCGACGCAGCGCCGCGCGAGTCAACGCGGGACGACGCGCCCACGGTCTGTGCTGCGTGACTTGTGGAAGCAAGCTTGCGCGCGATGCCTGCGGGACTTGTCGGGCCCTGCAGGCATCGGCACCACCGCGGTGGGTCAGGGGCTCGGCCGGTCAGTTGCCTTGCTGCTGGCGTCCAGGCGGCCGAAGTTGGCGATGGCGTTGAAGACCAGCGCGTAGCTGCCGATGGTCTCGCCGCGCCAGATCGGGTTGTTGGCGAACAGCAGCACGTGACCCTTGCCATAGTGCGCGTCGACCACGGCGGCATGGCCAGCCATGCCCTCGGGATTCTCCAGCAGGCCCGACAGCAGCAGTTGCTTGGCGTCGCCCCAGCGCACGATGACGTCCGGTCGGTCGGCTTCCGGGATCAGGCGTGGGTTGTTGCGCATCTGGTCGGCGGTGAGCGGGGCTGCCTGCCATGGTTTCACGTCTGGCAGGATCTCCGGCTGCTGGAACGGCCGACCTTGCGGCACGTCGATGTCGTCTGGGCCGCCGCGGCCGGTCGGGCGCTTGTAGTCCTTGGCGGTCAGGGCGCGGGAGAACCGGCTGGCGCCGTCGACGTTGGCCACGTTGAACGCCAGGCCGCGTGAGCTGTACAGCGCGAACGTCGGGTCGTAGCCCTTGGCGATCGGGCTGGCCTTGTTCACCAGTTCGGCGCGCAGCACGCTGCCGACCACGCGCAGCTTGCCGGGGTCGGCCACCGTGACACCAGGGGCAAGCCCCACGTCGACGGCGAACGCTGCGCTGTCCTGGGATGCCACGAGCAAGCCACCGGCGGAGACGAAGCGCTTCAGGTTGGCGACACCACTTTCGCCCAGGCCCGGACGCATGTCGGGGGTCGAATCAAGCAACCCGAGGTTTGGCGTGAGCTTGGTCTTCTGCCAGGGCAGCGGATTGCCATACATGGGCAGGCCATCGACGATGTCACGCGTGGAGGCGTTGCCGACCGGCGGGAACAGGATCACGTCGTACTTCGCCCGCAGGTTCGCCTCGCGCGAGGCGTCCTGGGTGCTGATGTAGGTATAGGGAATCTTGAGGTCGTCCAGAACGTGGCGCCACCAGCCTTCGTCCTGGGTGCGCAGCCAGGTGTGCATCAGGGCGATGCGCGGCATTTTCGCCGGCGCGGTCACGCCGATGGAGGCCAAGGAGAAGTCGGGGGCGTCGAACTTGCCCGCGGCGCTCTGCATCGGCACCTTCAACACCGCCGGATCGAGCACGCGCGCGACGCTGACGCCGAACATGTCGCCAAACGACCAGCCGGTGTCGTCATAGGGCTGCTTCTGTTCGTCGTTGGGCGCCCAGTACTGGCGGTCCAGCAAGGTGTCGGCGACGCGCGAATACGGTTGGTCCATACGGATGATCCAGCTGCCGGCCGGGAAGCTGCGTTCGGTGGCGGCAACCGTCGGCGGCGTGGTCTTGGTGTCCGCACTGACCGGCTTGGTGGACAGGTCGCCGGTGGTGTTGCTGACCTTCACCGTGAACGGCGCGGTGGCCTGCTGGATCTCGACCTGCTGGATCTTCTGCAGTATGTGCAGCATGTGGCGCTGGGCACCCGGGTGTTTCTCGTCGGCGGTCAGCACGTAGGCGGCCGGTCCGGCCTGCTCGGGCTTCTGCACGGCGCGCTTGGACTTCATCCAGAAGTTGTCGAGCAGGCGTTCGCGGTTCTTCGCGAAGTAGTCGAGCGCGACCAGCAGGCTGGTCTCCTCGTAGTTGTTGTTGTTGCGCTGCGACCACAGCACCTTTGGCAGCGGCGGATTGGTCTTGTACCAGGCACGGCCGTACTCGCTCGGTGACAAGGTGCGCTCGACGGTATCGGCGCCACCGTTGCCGTAGGTCTCGTACATGCGCGTGGCGCTGTTGCGCAGGGAGGCGATCAGCAGCATGTAGCCCGGGCTCCAGTTGTCGAAGCCGCCGCGGTTCCACACCCCGGGCAGGCCCAACTTGGTGGAGTCCTCGACGTTGTTCGAGCCGAGCTGCTCCCACTCAGCCGCCTGGATCGGGTCGAACACCGGGTTGTAGGGGCCGTTGCGCGGGCTCTGGAACTGCAGCGCGACGGACTCGTGCAGGTCATGCATCACCAGCGGATGCCAGTCCATGTAGGCGCCCATCATGTTGCGGCTCATGGCCACGGTCATGGTCATGTTGTCGCGGTTGTTGTCGTGTGCGATGTAGTGGCCCCAGTACACCAGGCTTGGGTAGTTGTCCTTGGGATGGGCGAGGTGCCAGTTGTAGACATCCACCATGCGGTCACGGCCGTCCACCTCGATCACCGGCGTGATCAGCGTGATGACGTGGTCGCGGATGTTCTTGATGTAGGGCGCGTCATCGACCGCCAGCCGGTAGGCCAGCTCCATCAGCGCGGTGGGCGCACCGGTCTCCGGCGAGTGGATGCTGCCGGCCATGTAGTACACCGGTGCGGTCTGCTTCATCACCGCCGCAGCCTTGGTGTCGTCCATGCCGAGCTTGCGCGGATCGGCCAGCTGCGCCATGCGCGCCTTGTTGGCATCCAGGTCCTTGATCAGGGCTTCGCTCGCGACGGCCACCGCGATCATCTCGCGACCCTCCTCGGTCTTGCCGATGGAGAACACCTTGACCCTTGGCGTGGCCTTTTCCAGCATGCGGAAGTAGCGGTAGACGTCCTCCGCATACGGCAGGTAGTTCGGGGCGCCGGCCACGTCGCCGAGCACCTTGTCCGGACTCGGTACCGTGCTCGATGCCGGCAGGTAGTCGGTCAGCGCGGTGTTGAAATACGGCTCGGTGGTGTACTTGGCGATTTTCGCCGTGTACGCCTGGTCCACCGGCTGCGCCGGATCGCGCGCATAGGGGTTGTTGGGGCCGTTGCCGATGGCGGCATAGGGGTTCTGGGCCAGTGCGCCGGAGGCGGCGACGGCCAGGGCGCAGAACAGCGAAGTGAGCCGGAGCGGATTGCGCAACATGGTGATCCCCTGAGTGTATCGGTGGCGCGTTGCCGCCACGCGGCGCCGCGTAAGCTGAACCCGCGCGCCGTAGGCACGGCGTGCGGGTTCAGTGTGCAAGAAAATCCGCGGCGGCGCGACCCATGCGCCGCCGCGGACATGCGGTCAGGCGTCAGTCACAGCGCCTTGGCCTTGGCCACGTCGGCGTCCAGCGTCTTCACCGCGGCATTGGCTTCGCCGACGAACAGGTCCTTTACCTTGATCATCGCCGGTGTCGGCTGCACGAACTGCTCGCCGAGCGCGTTCGAGATGTACGACAGCCACGACCGCAGGCGCGGCGGATACACCAGGCCACCCTCACCAGACTGGATCTGCAGGTTGACGAACTGGTTGATGTCGTGGGTCAAGGCCTCGGCAGCCTTCTTGGCTTTGCCGCTGGAAGCACTTTGCAGCGCCGTGCGGGCGTCGATCGCCGCGTTGAGGCTGGTGTTCAGCCGGTTCATGGCGTCGTGCACCTGCATCAAGGTGTCGAAACGCTGCTGCAAGCCGGCCGTGGAGGTGTCCAGGCGCGGATCGAGCTTGACCTCGACGGTCTGCTGCTCGGTCTTGCCGGCGTACTCCAGGGTCACGTTGTACGTGCCCGGCAGCACCTCCGGGCCGATCGGCTCGCTGGCCGAGAACGGCGTGTTCATGAGTCCCTTCACTTCCACCGCGTCCGGATAGCGCATGTTCCACAGGAACTGGTTCATGCCCGCATGCAGCGGCACCACTTTCGCCGGCTTCGAGAATGCCGACTTGGTCTTCTTTGGCTGCAATGGCAGCGTGTAGCTGTTGATGACCTTGCCGCTCTGGTCGGCGAAGGAGAGCTTGACCGGCTGGCCGTTGTAGTCGGCGGGCAGGTTGAAGAACACCTTCGTGCCCGGCGCCAGGTTCTCGCCGGCATTGCCGGTGCGGGTGCTCGAGCCGAAACCGCCGACGCGACGCTTGACCAGCCAGGCCTGCTGCGGCTTGAACAGGTACGGTGAGGCGTCATCGACCTTGGCCGCCGCCAGCTGCTCCAGGAACTGCGCGTCGTCCAGCACCCAGTACGCGCGCCCGAAGGTGGAGATCACGATCGCATGCTGCTCGGGCTGGAACTGGATGTCGGTCACCTCCACGGTGGGCAGATTGAGCGTCAACGGTTGCCAGTGGCCGCCGTCATCCAGGCTCATGTACACCGTCGCCCGTGTCGCCGCCAGCAGGAGGTTGGGCTGGTCCGGATCCTGGCGCACGCTCAGGGTGTACTGGTCGCTCGGCAGGCCGTTGGAGATGTCCGTCCAGGTCTTGCCGTAGTCGGTGGTCTTGTACAGGTAGGGATGATGGTCGTCCCACATGTAACGACTCGCCGAGACATAGGCCGTGCCCTTGTCGCTGTGGGAGGCCTCGACCGAGGTCAGTGTCGACCACTCCGGCAATTTCGGCGGCCGCACCTGGGTCCACTTCGCGCCGCCATTGGTGGTGAGCTGCACCAGGCCGTCGTCGGTACCGACCCAGATCACGTCCTTGTCCAGTGGGGACACGGCAATCGCCGAGATGGTGTCGAACATCTCCTCACTGGTCACGTCCGCGCTGATCGGGCCGCCCGGGCGCTGCTGCTTGGTCTTGTCGTTGCGCGTCAGGTCAGGGCTGAGTTCCTTCCAGTTGAGGCCCTGGTCGCGGGTTTCCAGCAGCACGTTCGAACCCAGCAGGTACTGCTGCGGGTCCTGCTGGGAGAAGAAGCCCATGGCGTAGTGGATCCAGCCATAGCGGTACCTCACCTGCGTGCCGGCCAGGCCGAATTTCCACTCCGGCCACGGATCGACATTGACGGTGATGCCCTGGCGCCGGTTCTCGCGCCAGATCTTGCCGTAGTAGCTGGCGCCGTAGCTGACCCATGGCTGCTTGGGCGTCGGCACCACCCAGCTTTCCTCGCCACCCACGACCTTGTTCCATTCGCCCGGGATGCCACCGGCGTCCACGGCACTGGCCGACTCCACCGAGCCGCGGTCCTGCTGCGCGCCGTAGATGTGGAACGGGAACTGGTCGTCCAGGTTCACGTGGTAGAACTGCCCGGTCGGCTGGTTGGTCTCCGGGCTCCAGCTCTCGCCGGCGTTGAAGGAGACCGTGGCGCCACCGTCATTGCCCTGGATCAGGGTCTGCGTGTTCGTGGGGTTGATCCACAGCGCGTGGTTGTCGCCATGCGGGGGGTTGAGCTCCTTCAAGGTCTTGCCGCCATCGTGCGAGACGAACATGTTCACGTTCGGCATATAGATGGTGTTGGGATCCTTGGGATCCGGGTACACACGCATGTAGTAGAACGCGCGCTGGGTGATTTCCTCGTCGTCGTTGACGAAGTTCCAGGTCTTGCCGGCGTCGTTGGAGCGGAACAGGGCGCCCGGCTTGCCCTTGTAGTCGGCCTGCACCAGCGTGTAGACCACGTTGGAATCGGCCGGCGACACGGCAATGCCGGCCTTGCCCCAGATACCCGTGGGCAAGCCGGGGTTCTTGGTCAGGTTCGTCCAGTGCGCGCCACCATCGGTGGTCTTGTAGATGCCGCTGCCCTTGCCGCCGCTGGAGAAGTCCCACGGCCGGCGATAGGCCTCCCACATCGAGGCGTACAGCACCTGGGGATTGGAGGCGTCCATCGCCAGCATGATCGCGCCGGTGTCGTTGTTCACGAACAGGACCTTGTTCCAGGTCTGCCCGCCGTCGGTCGACTTGTACACGCCACGCTCGGCGTTGGGCGCCCAGACGTGGCCCATGGCCGCCGCGTACACCACGTCGGGATTGTGCGGATCGACGACGATCCAGCTGATGATGCGCGTGTCCCTGAGGCCAATGTGGCTCCAGGTCTTGCCGCCGTCGGTCGACTTGTACATGCCGTCGCCGGTCAGGAACGTGTTGCGGATGGCCGGATCACCGGTGCCCGCATAGATGATCTTGGAATTGGACGGTGCGATCGCGATGGCGCCGACGTTGTTGTTGGTGAAGTGCTGGTCCGAGATCGGCTTCCAGTGGATGCCGTAGTCCGTCGTTTCCCACACCCCGGCCCCCGCGTAAGCCGCGTAGAAGTGGTAGGGCTCGTTCGCGACGCCGGCCACGCTGGTCACGCGGCCACCGTAGTACGGCCCGACGCTGCGCCACTTGAGCGCGTGGGTCAGCTGCACAGTCGAGACTGGCGCGGCCGACACGACCGGAGGGCCCAGCAGCAATCCGCCGCCAAGAGTCAAGGTGAGGGTGAACCAGAAGCCCAACGTGCGTCGCAGCTTGCTCATTGTTGCGTCTCCCCGTTTGAGAACGTCGTATGCAGCCAGGTGGTGACGAGATGCCGACCCGATGTCGATCCATCGGGTACGTTGCCGCGGAAGTCGTCGCGGCGGTCATCGCGTCGCGGGCAACACCGAACCGAGCGCATCCGGGCGCCTCGGCAACCACCAGTCACGACCGGCCGCGAGGCCAAAGACCGCACCGTTGCAGACGCAGTGCCCGGATCGGCGATGGCCTCGGTCTGTCAGAACGGGCGCCAGGGGAGCGATGCGTGCACCGTCGTTTGGACGGCCGGAGGCAACCTACTCCGCTGCCAGGGTGATTTCAAATACCAAAAGTCATGGTCCGCCGGCGCTGGCGGGGCGGAATGCGGAGGGCGCCGCGGGCGCGTCGCAGGCTCAGATTCGATCCGCCAGCGGCAGCACCAGCCAGTGGTCGACGAGCAGGAATGCAAACAGCAGCATCAGATACCAGATCGAGTACTTGAACACTTTCATCGCGTACAACTCGTCGGGCGGGTTGAGCAGGCGGATCGCATACCACAGGAACACCAGATCCAGGGCCAACGTGCCGATCAGGTAGATCCAGCCGCTCATGCCGGTCAGCGCCGGAAGCAGGGTGACCAGCGTCAACAGGATGGTGTAGAAGAGGATGTGCCAACGGGTGAAGACCACGCCGTGGGTGACCGGCAACATCGGGATTTCCGCCCGCGAGTAGTCGTCCCGGCGGAAGATGGCGAGCGCCCAGAAGTGCGGCGGCGTCCACACGAAGATGATCAGGCACAGCTGCAGCGCATACGGATGCAGCGCCCCGGTCACCGCGGTCCAGCCGAGAATGGGCGGGACCGCGCCGGCCAGTCCGCCGATCACGATGTTCTGCGGCGAGGCGCGTTTCAGAAAGGCGGTGTAGATCAGCGCATAGCCGATCAGGCCAATGAACGTGAGTACCGCGGTCAACGTGTTCACCCAGGCCGCCAGCACGATCATGGAGGCGATGCCGAGCCCCAGGGCGAACGCGAACGCTTGCCGCGAGGTGAGCGTTCCGGTCGCCAGCGGCCGATGCAGCGTGCGCACCATGACCTTGTCGATGCGCCGGTCGATCAGCTGGTTGAATGCGGCGGCGGACGAAGAGGCGAGCCAGATCCCCAGCGTGCCCAGGATGAGGGCACGCCACGGCGGCAGCAGCAGGCCGGGCCCGGGTACGGCCAGGAACATGCCGATCACGGCGCAAAACACCAGCAGCGCGACGATGCGCGGCTTGGTCAGTTCGTAATACTCATGCAACACACTCATCTCAAACCTGCCCCAGCGAGGAGAACATCGCCCGATCCCGATGTGTTTGCGTGCGCGCCAGGACGGCGAGCATGCTGAGCAGCAATACCGCGGCCATGCCGGTGTGCGCCGTGGCCACGGCCAGCGGCAGGCCGAAATGCACGTTGCTGATGCCGAGCAGGACCTGGCACACCAGCGCCAGCGCCATGCAGATGCCGTAGCCGCGCAAGCCGCGGGCAGCGGCGTGGATCGCCAGCACGGCGACGTAGCAAAACACCACCAGCGCCCCAAAACGGTGCGCCATCTGTATCGCCGTGCGTGCGGCCATGTCCAGGACCCCGCCTTCGTAGTTGACGCCGATACCGCGCCACAGGATGAAGCCCTGGTGGAAATCGGTGGGCGGCAGCCACTGGCCCAGGCATTGCGGGAAGGCCCCGGGGCCGTAGCCGCAGGCCAGGGCTGCGTAGTTGGACGAGGTCCAGCCGCCGAGCGCAATCTGCACGACCAGCAGGATGATGCCGATGCCGGTCAGGCGCCGCAGGCCCGCGTAGCGGTCGTCTGGCGCACCCACGCCGGCCAGGCGCAGCGCCGCGTAGGCCAGCAGGCCGAACGTGGCCATGCCGCCCAGCAGGTGACCCATGACCACCACCGGCTTGAGCAGCAGCGTCACCGTCCACATGCCGAGCATGGCCTGGAAGATGATCACCGCCAGGGTCAGGACGCTGATGCGCCACGCCGCTGGCTGTTGCAGGCCCAGCGCCACCAGCAGCGGCAGCGCCATGGCACCGGCGGCCAGCGCCGAAGACCAGACGTGCTCGCCGCCGATGTACAAGCCCACCGCGGCGGCGGCAAATACCGCGCTCAGCAGCACGCCGGTGCGCGCCAGACGCGGGCGCCAGGCCGCCAGCAACGCCATCAGCAACACCATCACCCCGAGGGTTCCGGCCAGGAAGCGGTGGACCTGTTCGCGCCAGGCCTTGTGCGTCTCGAACGGGCGATCGGGGAAGGCGGCGTCGGCACGCGCAATCTCGTGCGCGTGTTCCGGCCAGGTCACCTGGCCATAGCAGGTCGGCCAATCGGGACAGGACAGGCCGGCGTTCGACAGGCGCACGAAGCCGCCAAACATGATGAGGCCGAGCGCGAACGCCGCCGCCAGCCAGGACAGCGCGCGCAACATCCGCGCATTCTGCCCGGGCATCAGCGGATCACCTTGCGCAGGTCACGCAGGATGCCGGATGCGTCCGTGCCGGCCGGATACAAGGACAGCGCGGTGCCGTTCGATTCCACCAGGACCGCGTTGACCGTGTCCGGCTCGCTTGGGCGGAAGGCAGCGAGGCTGTCGTGCACGTCGCGGCCGATCTGCCAGTAGTTGCGCATGCCGCTGCTTTCGGCCGCGGCCGGTGGCGGACCCACGTACAGCAGGCGCAGGCGTGGCTGGTTCTGGTTGAGCATGAGCCGCGCTTCGGCCAGGTGGGTGATGGCGGTGATGCACCGGCTCGCGCAATCGGGGCCGGGCAACGCCAGCAGGGTCAGGCGCGGCTTGCTGTCGCGCCATGGCCAGGCCTGGCCATCCTCGAGCACGATCTGCACGCCTTCCTGGGCAAAATTGCGTTGCGGCATGATCGACTCGCCTTCGCCGGCGACCCGCGGATGCCAGCCAGCCAGCACGAGTACGCCGGCGACGAGCACCGGGGCGATGAAGATCAGGGCCATCAGCACCAGGGGCGTGCGGCTCCTGCGCGGGGCGGCGGCGGGATCAACGGCATTCATGCTGGGGTCGGGTGTCGTGTTCATCGTCAATGTCGTGATTTGTCGCGGTTCACCACCAGCAGTATCACCAACGCGGCAATGGCGAAGGCGAACCACTGGAACGCATAGGCGCGATGCCGCGCCGGTGGCATCGAGGAAAAGTCGAGCTGATGCACGCGCACGTAGATCGAGGCCGGATCCGCGTCGAGTGCGAGCACCCGAGGGTACACTGCGTGGCCGAGATCCTGGGCGACCTGGGTCAGGTCAAGGTAGATGCTGTTCTTGGGCCACTGTTGTTGCCGGGCCAACGCGTTGCCGCCCATCTCGAAGCCCACCGGCGGTGGCGGCACGTAGATCCCCTGCAGACTGACCTCGCCCGGCGGCAGGGGCGGCAGCTGCAGGGTGCGGCCGCTGCTGTCGGCGGCGAGGAAGCCCTGGTCGACCAGCAGCAGGCGCGATTCACCATCCACGGCAAAGGGCGCGAAGACCTCCACGCCGCCGCGCCGGTCGTGGTTCGGGTTGTCCAGCAGGTACATGCGGTCGACCAGGTAACGACCGCTCACCTTGACCCGTGGGAAGCCGGCGCCGGCACCGGTGTCGACCACGCTGCGGAAATCGCGCACCGGCTCGGACGCCGCTTGCGCATAGTGCCGCAGCAGCTCCTCCTTGTAGCTTGCGCGATGCAGTTGCCAGATGCCCAGGCGCACGAACAGGAGCATGCCCGCGGCGGTGAGGACCATGGCCCACCACGGCGGGCGGCGCAGGCCCATCACGACATGCGCCACCCGGCGGCCGTTATACTGCCGCCACTCCATTGGATCAGGTCTGCCGTGGGAACCATCTACAAACTCGTATTGCTGGTCTTGTTGCTGGTGGTGATCTTCAACCTGGGACAGGCCCTGTACTTCATGATGGTCGACAAGGACGACGACCGCCGCACAGTCTGGGCGCTGACCCGCCGGATCGGCCTGTCGCTGTTGTTCATCGCGATGGTCGCGTTCGGCATCTGGATGGGGTGGTTGCAGCCCCACGGCCTGGGCCAGTACTAGTGTAGCTGGCCCGGCCTGCGGCCGTGGCAGCGGCGCTGCCGTCTGCCGGCCCGGGCCGGCTTGAATTCCCTGTCCTGAAGACGAAAGCCCGCCGGGTGGCGGGCTTTCGTGGTCGGTGGCACCTGCCGTGCGGCTTACAGGATGTAGACCAGGACAAACAGGCACAGCCAGACCACGTCGACGAAGTGCCAGTACCAGGCCACCGCCTCGAAGCCGAAATGGTGGTCCTTGTCGAAGTGCCCGCGCAGCACCCGCAGCCAGATGACGATCAGCATGATCGTGCCCAGGGTCACGTGCAGGCCGTGGAAGCCGGTGAGCATGAAGAA
>JAFKMZ010000062.1 GCA_017305055.1 Lysobacterales bacterium | reverse complement strand
ACGATGAAGATGTCGAGGCGGTCCAGGCATGAGCGGCGAACGTTCGCCGCTCCCCACCTTGACCAGGAAGGCCCAAGTCCTGGCCGTGATCAAGGCTGGCGGCAAGGTGCGCAGTGGCCAACGCGCGCGGCTGTGGGTGTTGCTGGACAAGCATGGCCGTGAGGTGCCGGCGTGGCAGACGGCGATCAAGGGCGCGGTTTCGCATCTGGCCAGCAACAGGGGAACGCGGATCACCGCAACAGCGGCGACCGACGGCACCCGTGGGGGATTGTGAAAATGCGCGCGCGCGACGACCGCGACAAATCAATCCGGGCGCGGAGGGGCGTGCCGGTCGATCGCCGCGACGATCTGGTGGACGGCATAGACCGCCACCGCCAACACGCTTTGCAAGCAGCTGCTGCTCGCGGGCAATTCCGATTCAACCATACGCAGCGCAGTGTCCAACTCGCCAACGTTGCCGAAGTGTTCAAGATCTTGCATGTCCATCTCCATCGTGAGGTGGCCACCAACCGTGTGCGCGTCGGCGTTCCGAGTCAATACGTCACCGCGCAGTGCATGCGCCAGAACCTGAGCGGCGAACGTTCGCCGCTCGCCCAATAGGAGCACAACCATGTTCTTCCGTAACCTCTCGCTGTTCCGGTTTTCTCCAGTCGTCGGTGCCGACCTGTCCCGGTTGGGCGAGGCGCTCGCTGACCATCGCCTGCGCGCAGTCGGACCAATGGAATTGGCCACACGTGGTTTCGTGCCGCCGATCGGTGGCCAAGAGTCTGCGCCGCTGGTCCGTACGACGGGGCATTGCACGTTGTTCACCATCGGTGGTCAGGACAAGCTGCTGCCGGCAGCGGTCGTCAACGACGAGCTGCAACGCAAGGTCCAACAGATCGCCCACGATCAGGGTCGCAGGGTTGGTGGTCGCGAGCGCAAGCTGCTCAGGGACGATCTGCTCACCGAGCTGCTGCTGCGCGCGTTCGTGCGTAGCTCGCGGCTATCCGGTTACGCGGACATGGAAAACGGCTGGCTGGTGCTCGACACCGCCAGCCGCAAGGCGGCTGAGAACGCGGTAACACAGATCCGCCAGGCACTCGGAAGCTTCCCCGCGGTGCCGCCGGCGCCCGAGAGGGGCACACGTATTCTGCTCACCGATTGGCTTGCCAACGGCACGCTGCCGGCCAAGCTGGCGCTGGGTGATGAATGCGAGTTGCGTGACCCGGCCACCCCCGCGGGCAGCCGCTGGAAAGGCCGCAATGTGGATCTCGACAGCGACGAGGTGAAGGAGCACCTCCGCAGCGGTAAGCAGGTGTTCGCCCTCGGCCTGGTGTTCGATGAACGCATCAGCTTCGTGCTCGGCGAAGACCTAGTAATTCGCAAGCTCAAGTTCCTGGACGTCGTGGTGGATGAGCTGGCCGACTCGACATACGACGCCACCGCCGAGCTGGACGCCAGCTTCGCACTGATGACGCTGGAGCTCGAACGCCTGCTCCACAAACTCGCGGAGTGGTTCGGCATCCCGCGGCCGCAAGGCGGTGTGGCATGAATGGGTCGAGGAACCTGACACTGCTGGACGTCCGCGACTGGCATCGGTTCTCGGCCGAGGCTGCCGCATTGGACGGAAATACCACATGGGCGAACACGCACAACGAACTTGCGGACGTCATTGACGCCAACATTGCCAAGCCGGAGCCGAACAAGCAGGGTGACGGCTCGCTGTCATCCCGTCTGCGCCCGAACGTCGAATGCGCCCCGTGGGTAATCGAGGCGGTGCGGAAGTTGGAAGCCGAGCGCGTGAGTGTGCCTGAGGGGTGGAAGTTGGTGCCGATTGAGCCGACAGACGCAATGGTCAAAGAGGGTGCGCGACGTCGACAGAACAGCGCGGCTGAATCAGTGCGGGAAGGCTATCGAGCCATGCTCGCCGCCGCCCCGTCCCAGCCAGCGATCCATAGCATCGCCGGATTGCCCTCCCTGTCAGCGGGGGGCGAGTGATGGATCGCCAGCACATCCTTCGCAACGTCAAGGCGTGCTTGCGCCTCGCAGCATCGTCCAATACGAACGAAGCCGCCGCGGCACTACGCCAGGCCCAGGCCATGATGCGCGCTCACGGCATCAGCCATGCCGAAGCGATGGACGTTGACGAAGCCGAGGTCAACACACGCTGCCGCGGCGCAATGCCGCCGGTGAGCATTTGCTACTTGGCGCAATTGGTCGCCGATGGCTTCGGCTCTAAGTTCATCATCACCGGCGGTAGCAACCCGCACGTCGCTTCAACCGTCATCCGCTTCTACGGCTGCGACGGCAATGCCGAGGTTTCGGCGTACGCGTACACCGTGCTGCGACGCCAGCTGGACGCTGCCCGCTTCAAATATGTGGCACGGATCCGCAAGCGCGGCAACCGCGAAGCGCGCGGCGAGGTCTTCGCGCGCGGATGGGTCCAGGCCATCGGGCACTTGTTCCCGGAGGTCGAGGTGCCGGAGGCCAAGCGCCTGGCCATTGATGATGTCTTCAGGCTCCGCTATCCAGACAGCACGACTGGCGCCGGCCGCGATCTGACCAAACACGGAAAGACCACAGTCGACGATGCCGCCGCCGGCTTCGTGGCGGGCGCGTCAGCGAAACTGCATCGTGGCGTCGGCGGCAGCTCGACCCACTTGTTGGAACAGGGCACATGAAGGCCGGCATCCTCTGCCGCTGGGGCAGCCTCTGGATCGGCGTGCACTGGTCGCAGGCCAACCGCCGCCTCTGCATCAACCTGGTGCCGTGCGTGACGATCTGGATCGTCGGCGCCGGCGGGGTCGTGCCATGACCCTCTCCCGCGCGAACACACACACCTGCCATTGGCCTGGCTGCAAGCGCGTTGTGCCGCCGAATATGTGGGGCTGCAAGGCGCACTGGTTCGCGTTGCCGAAGGTGTTACGTGATCGCATCTGGGCTACCTACGTGCCGGGCCAGGAAATCACGAAGACGCCGTCGCCTGCATATATCGAGGCAGCGTGCGCAGTGCAGACCTGGATAGTCGGCGCCGGGGGAGTGGTGCGATGACCGCCGCGCGCAAACCGGCACCTGGCCGCAATGGCCACCTGGCGATGATCCACATCGCGGCCACGCAGCTTGGCATGGACGATTCCACTTACCGCGACATGCTGTGGACCATCGCCCGCGTGCGCTCTGCCAAAGACCTGGACAACGCCGGCCGCGAGGCCGTGCTGAAGCACCTGGCCGCATGCGGCTGGAAAGACCCACGCCACGCCAGCCATCGCCGCCCGGCTTACCGCAAGGGCACCCAGGCTGCGCTGATCCGCCACCTGTGGACGCGCCTGGCGCAGGCAGGTGGCGCCCATGACGGCAGCGACAAGGCCCTCCGCGCATACGTACGCAGCCAGTCGGCGGTCTACCACCCCAACAAGGTCGGTTGGGATGATCCCAACCTGCTGCCGCGCTCTGTCGCCGGCAAGGTCATCGAGCACCTCAAGCAGTGGCTCGGTCGGCTGGGCGTGAGTTACTGATGGCCAAGCCGGCCGACCGCATCCCCGAGCTCATCCGCGACTGGTCGGAGATCGTCAGCGACACGCTGGCGGAGCAGGGCATGCCGGCCGCCCAGGCCGGTGACCTGGGCACGCAGATCGTGCGCCGCCTCTGCGACGCCTACGCCGGCCAGCAGTTCTATCTCCCTATCTGGACCGCTCAGCGCATCAGCGAACGCGACCAGGCCATCGCTGCGGCCGCCGCCGCTGGCGCCGATATCGACGCCCTCGCGCACCAGCACGGACTCCACGCCACCACCATCTACGCGATCATCCGCCGCGTGGGTGCCGTCGACGTCGCCCGCCGCCAGCCTTCTCTTTTCAGCGCAGACGAGTAGCCGGAAGCCCTTTCACTGTGCGAAAGTAGTTTTCATTCTGGCTTCCCGTTATTGCCCCTTGTGTCCCTCAATTTCCCAGTTATCAAGCCTTCTCCCCTGGAATTATCAAGACAGGGCTTACGAAAGCTCTTGATCTTTGGAGACGCGGCTGCAAGCCGAGACGAGAGCAGTGCCCGCCCGCGGGCGAGGCTCATTGGACGTAGGCGGCGATGGCCTGGTCGCGGGCGTGCTCGCGCTGCCAGTTGGCAGCGGCCGTGTCGCGCGCGCGCGCCACGTGGGATTCCAACTCGCGATTGCATGCCAGGATCTGCGCGAGCTGGTTGCGCGTGGCACCGTCGGGCGCATGCGCACCGAGCAACAGCGGTTCGCGCTCGGCATGCAGTGCGAACACCGTGGCCCATTCGGTCGCCTGGGCTGCCACCAGCATCTGCTGGCTGATCGCAAGCGCCCTGGCCAGGGTCCCGCTCATGCGCTGACGGCGCGCGGCGGCGCCCCCGCGGGTGTCGGCGCCACCTTGGCCCAGCTGTCGCGCACCTGCGTCAGCAGCTTGGCCACCTCATCGAGCGTGTGCAGGTCGTCGCGCAGATTGGCCTGCACCAGGCGGCGGCTCATGTATTCATACAAGGAGTCCAGGCGGTCGACGAGTTGTTCGTCCACCTTGCGGTCCAGGCTGTCGCGCAGGCCGCCCAGGATGTCGATGCAGCGCGAGATACTCTCGCCCTTGGCGGCAATCTCACCGCGCTGCATATGTCCGCGGGCCTGCACGATGCGCTCCAGGGCGCCATCCATGAGCAGCGTGATCAGGGCATGTGGGTTGGCGCCTTCCACGCCGCCGCGTGAGCGGACCTGCTGATAGGCGCCTGCGCCGTAACCAAAACCCATGCCCGTGCCCTCCGTAGTATGCCGGCTTACTTGCTCTTGCTGCTGCCGGTGTTGTTCATCGCGTCGAACTGCTGCTGCAGGTAGGAACTGGTGCTGTTGAGCTTGCTCATCAGCGTGTCCAGCGCGTTGAACTGCGCCGTGTACATTGCCGTGAGGCTGTCCATGCGCGCGTTCAACGCCGTCTGCTGGGCGCCCAGATCCTTCAGTTGCTGGGTAAGGCTGGCGCTGCGGTTGGCCAGCACGCCGGAGGTGCCGCTCCACTGGCTCAACTGCGAGTTGAGCTGTGCCGCGTAGCCGCCTGCACCGCCAAACAGGGTAGCCGCCTGCTTGCCGCCATCGGCCAGCGCGGTGGCCAGCTTGTCACTGTCCAGCGCGAGCGTGCCGTCCACCTGCAACGAGATGCCAAGCGAGGCCAGCGAACCGCCATTGGCCGAACCACCGACGATCGTCGCCAGTTTGCTGCTGATGCTGTTCAGCGTGGCATCGCCAATCAGCGCGCCGGTGCTGACCCCGGTCGGATCGTAGCGGGTCAGGCTCTGGTAGATGCCGACGAAGCTGTTGTAGGTCTTGACCAGGTTGCTCAGGGCCGAGGTGGCCTTGCTGCTGTCAGCGGATACGCTGAGCGTGCTGGTGCCGGTGCCGGCCAGGTTGAGCGTGAGGCCGTCGATCGCGTTGCCCACGGAATTGCCCGCGCTGTGCCCGGCCAGACCGTCGATGGTGTATTCGGCATCCTGCGCCGCGGCAATCACGTTGAGCGCATTGCCGCTGCTGGCGCCGGCATCGTAGTTGAGGGCGGCCAGGCCGCCATCGCCGCCACTGCTGGATACGGTGAAGCCATTGGCCGCACCCGTGCGCGTGCCGCTCAACACCAGGTGCGCGCCATCCGTGCCGTTGACGATCGTGGCGCTGACGCCGGGATTGTCGGCGGACTGGTTGATCGCGTCGCGGATCGCCGCCAGCGAGTTGTTGCTACTGTCGAGCGTGAGCTGCATCGACTGGCCACCAATCGCGATGGTCAGGGTGCCGGTGCCGACCGCCGCACTGGAATTCGTGAACGCGCCGGAGGCGGCCTTGAGGCCGGTGGCGAGCTGGGTGACTTCGATCTGGTAGCTGCCGTTGACCGGCGCGCCGCTGCTGGTGGCGCCCAGCACAGCGGCATCGCCGGTGCTGACCGCGCGCGCGGAGAGCGCACTGCCATCAGTGAGCGGGGCCATCGCCGACTGCAGGGCCGACAGCGCCGCGCTCACCTGGCCGAGGGCCGAGAGCTGCGTGTTGGCTGTCGTCGTATCAGCGGTGATCTGGTTTTGCTGCGGAGTCTTCTTCGCCGTCACCAGCTGGGTGACCAGCGAGTTGACGTCAATGCCGGAACCCACGCCCAGGGAGGTGATCAAGCCGGTGGTCGGTGCGGTCGAGCCTACGGTGATGGCCATGGACGTGGGATCCTTGAAATGGAAACGGTGGCCGCGTCATGCCGCGGCCACCGGGGATCGAACAATTACTGCAGGAGCTTCAACACCGCCTGCGTGGAAGCATTCGCCTGGGCCAGGACCGAGACACCGGCCTGTTGCAGGATGCTTGCGCTGGTCATGTTCGCCGTCTCCTGGGCAAAGTCCGCATCCAGGATCTGGCTGCGCGACGAGGTCAGGTTCTGCGAGATGCTTTGCAGGTTGGCAATGGTGGAACTGAAACGGTTCTGGATCGCGCCGAGGTCGCCGCGCAGCGAGCTGACCGAGGTCAGCGCCGCATCGACGCGGCTGATGGCGTCGTTGGCGCTGGCCACGTCCTTGATGTTGACCGTGGTGAGGTCACCGCCGATGGCGGTGGTGCCTGCGGTCAACTTCGAGGCCGCGGCGCCTGCGGTGGTGGCGGTGACGGTGATGGCATCCTGCGAGGTGATCTGCAGCTTGTTGCTGGCATCGACCGAGGCATGCAGGCCATTGATGCCCTTGCCGTTGATCGCATCGGCCAGCTCCTGCACGCCGTGATAGGTGCCGGCGTCGATGGCCACCGCGGCGCCGTCACCAACGGCAAACTTGAGGTCGTTCGCAGCGAGCACGATGTCGCCAACATTGGTCGCCGTACCGGCAAGTGCGCTACCAACAGCCAGGGCGGCCGTACCAATCTTGCCGGCAGCGGCCATGGCGCCGGTAAAGGTCACGTTGCCACCCGTGGTGGGATTGGCGAGTGTGAGATTTCCGGTGGTGGAATCGACGCTCGCCACATCACCCGAGCCGCCGGCCTTCACGGCAGCCGCGTTGATCGCATCCGCCAGGGACTGGACCGAGGTGTAGGTGCCGGCGGCCACGTTCGCGGTCGTGGGGCCAGTGGCCAAATTGACGACCAGGTCGCCGCTATTGATCGTTACGCCCTTGGAGAATGCGGCGCTGCTGCTGACCGAGGCGACCTGGCCGATCTGGCTGGTCTTGACGCCCTTGGTCATGTCCACCGAAATGGTCTCGCCGACGTTGGCGCCGACCTGGAACGCTGCCGTGCCAAACGAGCCATCCAGCACATGCCGGCCGTTGAACGTGGTCTGCGTGGCGATACGGGTGATCTCATCCAGACGCTGCTGCACTTCGGCGTCCAGCGCGGCGCGGTCGGAATCGGAGTTCGTCGCGTTCGCCGACTGCACGGCCAGGGTGCGGATGCGCTGCAGGTTGTTGGTGACTTCGTTCAACGCCGACTCGGTGGTCTGCGCCAGCGAGATGCCGTCATTGGCATTCGCCACGGCCTGGTTCAGGCCGTTGATCTGGGTGGTGAAGCGCGTGGAAATGGCGAGGCCGGCGGCGTCGTCCTTTGCACTGTTGATGCGCATGCCCGAGGACAGGCGCTGGATCGCCGTGGCGAGTTTGCTCTGCGAAGTTGCCAGATTGTTCTGGGCAACCAGCGAGTTGATGTTGGTGATGACGCTCATGACCATTGGAGTATCTCCGGATCGGGTTGGGTTGCCGACCTGTGGTCGGCGTTGACAATCCGGCGGAAGTCCAACTGGGATGTTTCCGCCTTGTGAACTGTTTCGACCCCCAACGCCAAAACTTGAGACTTGTCAACGCAAATAATCGAACAATTTGGACGTCTGCATTTTGCTGAAAGTGAGTTGTGCCGCCTGCAGCGCCGTGGTCTGCGCATTGAGCTGGCTGACCGCGTCGTAATAGTTCACGTCCTGCACATCGGACAACGAGGACTTGTATTGCAGGGTGAGGTCGTTGTTCAGGCCCTGCTGCTGGTCGAGCGTATTCATGCGTGCTCCGACCAGGCCACGCGTGCGCGTCACGTTGCCCATCGCCTGGTCGAGGTTCATGAGCTGCGCGTTCATCGCGTTCTGCATGTCCGCGCCGCCACCGTTCGGCATCTGCAGGGTGGTGACCAGGTTTTGCAGCGTACTGAACACGTCCTGGTTCGTGGACGGCGCAATGGCGAGGCTGTCGCCCGCGACCGGCGTACCGGTGAGCGCGAGCTGCGCGCCACGGAAGGTGATGGTGCCGCCGTGGGCCGGGTCGTAGCTGCCGGTGTCCACCACGACGTTGCCGGCGTCGCGCACCTCGTAGGCGTCGGCCGCCGTGAACACGATGCTGTAGCCGCCGCCATCCCAGGCCGAGGGGCTGGCCGAGGGGTCGCTGACGCTGGTGGCGCCTGCCACCACGCTGCCGGCATTGGTGGCGCCGGCGCTGACCGTGAACGTGCCGTTGCCGGTGGGGATGTTCGCGAACACCGCACTGCCCGGGTCGCCGGTGGCGACCTGCAGCCCGGCGCCGGCGGCGACCATGCGCTGCCCCTCATCGCCCATGTAGGTGGTGGCGCCCTGGGTGGCAAACGGTGCGCTGCCGGTGCGGTTGCCGGCGTAGATGTACTCGCCCTGGCTGTCCTGGCTGTTGGCCTGACCGAGCAACTGCTGGCGCAACTGCACCAGTTCGGCGGCGATGTCGCCGCGGGTGGCATCGGATTGCGAGCCATTGACCGCCTGCAGCACCAGGGTACGCACGCGCTGCAGCACGTTGGTGACGTTGCCCAGGCTCTGGTCTTCCAGGCTGAGGCGCGCATTGGCCGCGGTGATGTTGCGCTGGTACTGCGCGGTATCGGCAATCTGGTGGCCGAGGTCCAGCGCGCGCGCCGCGCCGACCGGATCGTCGGACGGCTGGGTGATGCGCTTGCCGGTGCTGAGCTGCTGGTTCAGCGTGGCAATGTTGCTCTGCCGGTCGAGCATGGTGTTCAGGGACTGCTGCTGCATCCAGACGGTGGAAACGCGCATGGGGGATCTCCTAGACCGACTGCACGGCGGTGAGCAACGACTGGAACAGGGTGCTGGCCGTGCTGATGACCTGCGCCGAGGCCTGGTAGGCCTGCTGGTAGCGCACGAGGTTGGCCGCCTCCTCGTCCAGGTTCACGCCGGAGACGCTTTGCTGCGCCGTCATGGCCTGGTTGAACACGGCCTGCTGGGTGGTCTGGTCCGCACTGGCCACCGCGCCGGCACTGCCGATCTGGGTGACCATCTGGCTGTAGGCACGGCCGACGTTGGTTGCGCCGCCATCCAGCACCCCCTGGTTGGCGACCTTGCCGAGTGCCAGCGCATTGCTGTTGTCGCCGCGCGCATTGGTGTTGGCGGCGATGCTGAAAGCGTCTCCCGCCGCCGGCGCGCCATCGAGCTTGAGGCTCCAGCCGTTGTGCGTGATCGGTGTGCCCGGCGTGTACACCTGCGCCGGCCCGCCATCGATGCTGTAGCTGGTGGGCGAGGAAAACACGACCGAGCTGGGGCTGAAGAACGCGGGGTTGCTGCCATCGGCCACGCCGAAGCCCGGTATGGCGGCACCGCTGTTCGTGCTGGCGGGACTCACCGTCAGTGGCGCCGCCGCGGCCACCTTGTTTGGATCGCTCATGACCACGGCAAAGCTGCTCGCCGCATTGCGGCTGGGCTGCACGCGGAAGCTGTCGCCGGGCGCCGCCGCGCCGCCGACGACCAGGCTGAGGCCGGCCGCGCGGAACGGGTCGCCCGCCGTGCCGGTGCCGGTCATCGCCACGCTGGCACCACTGGTGTCCTGCAAGGCCCAGGCGCTGCCGTCGTAGCGCAGCACGTAGTCCTTGCCGGTCAAGGTGCCGAGGTCGGTGATCGTGGCGTCCAGCGTGCCGCTGCCGCCATTGCCGCTGGCAGCCTGCACGACTGGCCCGGCGACGCTGAACATCGGCCCGCCGATCGCACCCTGCAGGTCCGCACCCTGTGCCTGCTGCGCATTGAACGTGGCGGCCATGGCCTGGGCCGCACGGCCCAGCTGGGTCTGCGCCGGATCCAGCACGTTGCCGCGGAAATCCAGCAGCGCGCCCAGCGTGCCACCGCCAATGCGGCCGCTGATCACGCTGCCACCCGAACCGACGATGTCGACGCGCGTCGCATCGTATTGGTTCGGCGCCGTACCCAGTGCATGCGCCTCGGCGTTGGTGACCAGGGCCTGGCCATTGCCGACGTAGATATTGAGCGTGTTGTCGGTTTGCGGCACGACGCTGATGCCCACTTCGCCGGCCAGCTTTTTCACCAGCGCATCGCGCTGGTCGAGCAGGTCGGCTGGCGGCATGCCGTTGTTGCCGGCGGCGGTGCGGATCAGCCCGTTCAATTTCGCGATGGCGGCGCTGTCGGAATTGATTGAATCGACCGTCTCGCCCAACTGCTGCTTGACCTGGCCGGCAAGCTGGCTGAACTGCCCGGAGAGCGAGGTGAAGGTGCTGGCCAGCGCCCCGGCGCGGGCCAGCACGGCCTGGCGCGAGGCGGCGTCGGCTGGCGCGTTGGCCATGTCCTGCACGGCGCCGTAAAAGCTGTCGAGCGCGGTCTGCAGGTTGGTGCTGCCGGATACCTGGCTGTTGATCTGCGTGGTCAGGCTGGCCATGGTGTCGGCGCGGCCCTGTCCGGCGGCCGCCGACCACAGCGAGTTGTTGAGGAACTGGCTGTACGCGCGCTGCACCGCCATGGTGTCCACGCCCGTGCCGATATAGAAGCCGCCCTGCCATTCCGGCGCGCGTGCACCGAAGCTCACCAGCTGGCGGCTGTAGCCGGCGGTGTTCACGTTGGCCACGTTGTGGCTCACGGTGCCCATGCCGACCTGCGCGGCCAGCAGCCCGGATACCCCGGTGGAAAGCATGTCAGCCATGGATCGTCCTCGATGCACGCGGAGTCACCGGCAGCGCGCCAGTGGCAGCCCGCTTAGCGGCACGCGGCCGCAAATCTTGAGTGGTGGTGGCCCGCGCCGCGCCCACCATGGATGGCGCCGGCACCACGGGTGCGACGCTCATGGCGGGCTCCCGGCAGCCTGCAGCGCGGCCAGCGCCTCGCGCATCTGCGGACTGTTGGCGATCGCCGTGATCTTGGCCGCGTAGGCCGGATCGGTGGCGTAGCCTCCGCGCACCAGGGCATGGGCGAAGCCGGCGACGTTCTCACCCTTGCCCAGCGCGCCCGCATACCGCGGGTTGTCCCTGAGCAGGTCCGCGTAATCGGCAAACGAGGCGGCCGGGGACGCATAGGCGCGGAACTGGTCGCGCCGCCGCACGGCCACGCCGTTCTCGTATTCCAGGGTCGGCACGCTGACACGGTCGCCATCCCAGCTGCTGCCGGCCTTGATGCCAAAGAGGTTGTTGCTGCTGCTGCCGTCGCCATGGCTGGGCAGGTGCTGGCCCCAGCCGGTTTCCAGCGCCGCCTGCGCCAGCAGCGCACGCGGTGACACCCCCAGCTTGGCGGCGGCGGCCCGGGCGTGCGGCGCCAGGGCGCGGACGAATCCCGCGGGGTCACCACCTGGCAGCAGTTTGGCCGCCACGCTGGCGGTTCCCGCCACCCCTTGGGCAAAGCTGCCGAGCACGCCGCTCTGGCCGGCCGCGCCCAGGCTGTCCAGCAGGCCGGACCACGGCGAGCGGTCGGCGTCGGTCGCTGTCGCACCCGTGGACAACGCCGCCAGCGCGCCGGTTGGACTGCTTCCGGCAGCATCGGTGCCAGGCGCCGCGCCAAGTTGCAGCAAGGCACGCACATTGGCGTTGGTGATCGCGGCCGTACCCGACAACGCCGTGCCCGGCGCGGTGGCATCCGCCGGCGGCTCGGGCTGCTCCCTGCCACCGAGTTGGCGTATCAGCATCTGCGCAATGCCCAGGCCGTTCGTGCCATTGGCCAGGGTCAGCGCGAGCTGATGGTCGGCCATGTCCTGATAACTGTTGCCGGCGTCACTGTCGGCATAACCGCTGCCGATGCTGGCATTCGCCTCGCGCATCGACTTCAGCATCATCTGCGTGAAGATCGCCTCGAACTGCCTGGCCACCACGGGCAGCGCGGCCTTGCCACCATCGCGGCCGGCTTCGGCGCGCAATTGCTGGAACCCGGACAGGTTGGTCCAGGTATCCAGCGCGGGCGCATTGACGATGGGCGGCGTCATGGGTGGGCGTCCGGCAACTCAGATCACGACCAGTTGCGCGTGCAGCGCACCGGCCTGCTTGAGCGCCTGCAGGATCGAGATGAGGTCGCTCGGCGTCGCGCCCACCTGGTTCACCGCGCGCACGATCGAATCCAGGCTCACCCCCGGCCCGAACTTGAACATGTGCGCGCCGTCCTCGCTGACCTGCACGCTGCTGCTGGGCACCACCGCGGTCTGCCCGCGGCTGAACGGCGCCGGCTGGCTGACCATCGGCTGCTCGCTGATGGTGACCTGGATCGCACCGTGGGCCACGGCAGCGGCGGTGACGCGCACATCCGAACCGATCACGACCGTGCCGGTACGCGAATTGACCACCACGCGTGCCGGCGCATCGCCGGGCTGCACCTCGATGTTCTGGATCGCGCCCAGCCATTCCACCTTCTGAGCCGGATCCTGCGGGCCACGCACGGACACCGAGCCGCCGTCCACCGCACGTGCCGTACCAGCCCCATAGGCATTGTTGATGGCGGTGGCGATGCGCCCGGCCGTGGTGAAGTCGGCCGTATTCAGGTTCAGCATCAGGTCGCCGTTGCCGGAGGCAAACGACGAGGACACCGTGCGCTCCACCGAGGCGCCCTCGGGAATGCGCCCACTGGCGGAAATGTTCACCTGCACGCTGGACCCGCTCTTGCCCTGCGCGCTCACGCCGCCGACGATGACGCTGCCCTGGGCCATGGCATAGACGTTGCCGTCGGCGCCTTTCAGCGGCGTCATCAGCAGCTGGCCGCCACGGATGCTCTTGGCATTGCCGATCGAGGCCACGGTCACGTCGATCGTCTGGCCCGGTTTGGCGAACGGCGGCAGGTCGGCGGTGACCACCACCGCGGCGGCGTTCTTGAGCTGCGGCCGCGCGTTCGGCGGCACGGTGATGCCGAACTGCTGCAGCATGTTTTCCAGGCTCTGCGTGGTGAACGGCGCCTGCGTGGTCTGGTCGCCGCTGCCGTCCAGGCCAACCACGAGGCCGTAGCCGATCAACTGGTTGCTGCGCACGCCACCCACCTGCACGAGGTCGCGCACCTTGTCGGCGTGCGCCGGCAACGCGGCGAGCAGGCACAGCGCCACCAGCATGGTCAGCGCCAGCTTCTGCAGAAGCCCGCTGGCGGGCGGCACAAGCCCATTGTCAGCGGGCGATGCCTTCTGCCCGGGATGCCGCGACGGGCGCAGCGCCCGCGGACGGAAAGCGGTCCTTGCGGGCGGGCGGGCCCCCATCGGGGCAGCGGACGATGCATACGTGTCCATCAGAATGGCATCCACTTGGAATTGAAGAAGCGCGAGAGCCAGCCGCGCGTGTTCGCGTCGGCCAGCGTGCCGCGGCCGGTGTAGCCGATGCGGGCATCGGCGACGCGCGTCGAGGGCACCGTGTTGTCCTGGCCAATGTCCTGCGGGCGCACGATCCCGGAAATCCGCACCAGTTCCTGGCCCTGGTTGATGGTCAGCCACTTCTCGCCGCGGATCACGAGATTGCCGTTGGACAGGCGCTGGGCCACGGTGACCGTGATCTGCCCGGTCAACTGGTTGCTCTGGCTGCTCGAACCGCTGCCATCGAAGCTGCGCTCGCCGTCCAGGCCGATGGTGCCTGGCTTGCCATTGACGCTGAGGGCCTGGCCGAGCAGGGTCGGGGCGCCAATGTTCGCCTTGTCGGTCTTGGCCGTGGTGGTCGAGGCCTTCTTGGTCGCCTGCGTGCTTTCCACCAGCACCACGGTGAGGATGTCGCCGGCGCGGTGCGCGCGCGGATCGTTGAACAGCTCCATGCCCTGGGTGTCATGGTAGATCGCGCCATCGGACGCGGCCGTCTGGACGGCCGGCTCGGGCGGCGGCGTGGGCGCCCATTGCGCATCGTCGCCGCGCACGCCAGGGCCGCTCGCGCAACCGCCCAGGAAGGCCAGCGCGCCAAGCAGAAAAAGCAGATGAACCGCGTTGTGCGTCATCACCGCTCTCACGTGTTGTGGGTCAGGTACTGCAGCATCGAGTCGGCCGCCGACACTGCCTTCGAATTCATCTCGTAGGTGCGCTGGGTCTGGATCATGTCGACCATCTGCTCGACCACGTTGACGTTGGAGCTTTCCAGCGCGCCCGAGGCAAGCGTGCCCAGGCCGTTCAGGCCTGGCTGGCCAATCTGCGGTGAGCCGCTGGAAGCGGTCTCGACGTACAGGTTGTTGCCCGTGGGCTGCAGGCCCGCCGGGTTGATGAAGTCCGCCAGTTGCAGCGTGCCGATCTGCTGCGGGGCAGCCTGGCCGGCCACGCTGACGCTGACCGTGCCATCGTTGCCGATCGTGATGCTTTGCGAGCTGGGCGGCACGGCAATGGTCGGGCTGAGCGCATAGCCGTCGGCGGTGACGATCTGGCCGTTCTGGTCCAGGTGCAGCGAGCCGTCGCGGGTATACGAGATGGACCCGTCCGGCATGGTCACCTGCAGGAAGCCGCGGCCCTGGATCGCCACGTCCAGCGCGTTGCCGGTCTGCTCGATATTGCCCTGCGTGAACAGCTTCTCGCTGCCGACCACGCGCACGCCGGTGCCCAGCATCAGTCCCGACGGGGCCTGGGTCTGCTCGGTGGTCTGCGCGCCGGGCTGGGCCAGGTTCTGGTAGATCAGATCCTGGAACGAGGCACGCGAGCTCTTGAAGCCGGTGGTGTTGGCGTTGGCCAGGTTGTTGGAGATGACGTCCATGCGCGTCTGCTGCGCATCGAGTCCGGTCTTGGCTACCCACAATGAGGAAAACATTGGCTTGCTCCGTATGGGCGTCTTTACGCCCGTTGCGTGATGGGGCTCAGGTCACCTGCAGCAACCTGGTGGCTGCCTGCGCGTTCTCGTCCGCGCCCTTCAGTCCGCGCACCTGCAATTCGTACTGGCGCGACAGTTCGATCATCTGCACCAGCATCTTCGATGGATTGACGTTGCTCGATTCCAGTGCGCCGGACTTGATGCTCACCGCCGGGTCGGCGCTGGCGGTCGCGCCGCCGGCCAGGTGCATCAGCCCGTCCGTACCCATGCTGAGCTCGCCGGCGGGCGGGTTGACCAGCTTGATGCGGCCCACTGCGGACACGGTATTCGGGGTCTGCCCCATGGGGATGGCCGAGATCGTGCCGTCGCTGCCAATCGAAACCTGCGTGCTTTGTGGCACGCTGATCGGGCCGCCGTCACCCAGCACGAGATTCCCGCGCGCGTCGGTGAGCATGCCGTCGGCGGTCAGGCGCAGGTCGCCCGCACGGGTATAGCCCTCGGCGCCATCGGCACCCTGCACGGCGATCCAGCCGTTGCCCTGCACGGCGATGTCCAGCGTGCGCCCGGTGTCGATCTGCCCGCCCTGGCGCAAGTCCACACCCTCGCCGAACGCCACGCCGTTGACGCGCGTGGCCAGCCCCGGGCCCTGCACCGCCAGCGGCTGGAACGCGGACATCTGCGCCTTGAAGCCGACGGTGTCGGCATTGGCCAGGTTGTGCGCCACCTCGGCCTGCGCCCGCATGGTCTGCGTGGCGCCGGTCATGGCTACATACATTGAACGATCCATGGCTACCTCGCTGTCCTGGTCAGCCGTCAGCGGCCGATGTTGATGACGGTCTGGGTGAGCTTGTCGTCGGCGGAAATCACCTGGGCGTTGGCCTGGTAGTTGCGCTGGGCCTTGATCAGGTTCACCAGGTCAGCGGTGACGTCGGCGGTGTTCGACGCCTCCAGCGCGCCCGACTGCACCGCGCCGTACATGCCGGTGCCGGCAGCGCCCATGACCGGCACGCCGGAATCGTAGGACGCCGCCCAGTTCGTGTTGTCCAGCTGACGCAGGCCCTGCTGGTTGGCAAAGCGCGCCAGCGCTATCTGCCCCAGCGAGGTGGTCTCGCCGTTGGAGAACTTGGCCTGCACGATGCCCTGGCTGTTGATGTCGATGCTGGACAGGATGCCGGTCGGATAGCCGTCCGGATTGATCGCGCTGGCGACGTATGCATTGCCGAACTGGGTCGCCTTGGTCATGTCCAGGTTCAGCGCCAGGGGATCGGCGCCCGGGCTGACGGTCATCGCCCCAAATGCGAGCTGGCCGGTGGCCGGGGTGTCCAGGGCGCCCGCGCTGGTGAAGCTGATCTGCTGCGACGCACCGGCGGAGACACCGTCCACATACAGGTGGGCGTTCCACGTGTTGGCGGCGGCGTCCTTGACGAAATACACCACGCCGGTATGCGTCGCGCCAAGCGAGTCGTAGACGGTGAACGGGGTGGACTGGTTGTAGCTCAGCGCGTCGGCCGGGTCGAACGGATTGGCCGGCGCCGTGGCGTTGGACGGCAGGTTGAGCGCCATGGCCACCTTGGTCGAGGCCTGCGCCGCGTTCTGCGCCGTGACCAGCTGCAGGTCGGCGAGGGTACTGGTGTCGAAGGTGCCACCGTTGGTTGGCGGATACACCTGCAGCCGCTGGCCGTTGGCATTGGTCACGTAACCGTTCGGGTCCTGACGGAAGGCACCAGCGCGCGTGTAGGAGAAACCGGTGGCATCGCGGATGGTGAAGAAGCCGTCGCCGCTGATCGCGAAATCCAGGCTGTTGTTGGTGGTCTCGATGTTGCCGGCCTTGAACTGCTGGGCCACGTTGGTCAGGCGCACACCGCTGCCGACCTGGCTGGAACTGAGATTCGGGCCGGCCGCGTTGAACAGCTCGGCAAACTCGGCACGCGACCCCTTGAAGCCCGTGGTCCCGGTGTTCGCGATGTTGTTGGCGGTGACCTCGAGATCCTTGGACGCGGCATTGAGTCCGCTGAGTGCAATATTGAAAGCCATGGATGATTCCTCTTGCGTGGGAGTCCCTTGCGGGCCCGTATGGGGTTTTCTCAGTTGACCTGGGCGACCTGGCTGAGCAGCGTGCCGCCAAAGCCGGCGACGTCGAGATAGACCCCGTCGCTGGTCATGCCGACGCCATTGACCTTGCCGTTGACGTAGGTGGCGATGGCCGTGCCGCCAGCCTGGGCCTTGAGCCCATAGACGCCGGCAGGCAGAGCCGCGCCATCGTCGCCGGTGCCATCCCAGTGGAATGCGGAAAGGCCCGTGGCCGGCGTGCCGAGGTTGATGCTGCGTACCACGTTGCCGGCCGTGTCGGTGACCTGCACCAGCACCTGGCCCGCGCCATCGGGGACGTTCACCGCACCATCCAGGCCGCCGGTGCCAAGCGTCCCGGCCGCCGACGGCACGGTGACATTGCGTCCAACCATGCTGCTGGCCTGCAACATCTGATTGCCCTGCAACGCCTTACTCAACGTATCGAACGAGGTCTGCAGCGACTGCGTGGCCGAGACCTGGCTGATCTGCGCGAGCTGCGTGACCATCTGCGAGGAGTCCATTGGCTGGGTCGGATCCTGGTTCTGCATCTGCTGCATCAAGAGCTGCAGGAAATCCGACTGGCTGATGGTCTTCTGCGCGCCGGCACTGACTGCCTGCCCGGCGCTGCCGCCGACACCTGGAACGTTCATGCTGCCTGCCTCATGGATTGCATCGTGGTCATGGACTGCCGCGCGCCGCGCCTCACTTGCCGAGGTCCAGCGTTTTCTGCAGCAGTTGCCGGGTGGAATTCATCACCTCGACGTTGTTCTGGTAGGAACGGGAGGCGGAAATCATGTTCACCAGCTCGTCGACCGGATTGACGTTGCTGGAATAGACGTAGCCGTCCGCATTGGCGAGCGGGTTGCCGGGTTCGTAGCGGCTCGGGATCGCCGCCTGGCTTTCGGTGACGCCGGCCACGCGCACGCCCTCGGCCTGCGCCTGGCTGGCGAGGCCCACGCGTTGCTGGACCGCGGCAAACAAGGGCTCGCGCGAGCGGTAGGCGGCTTCCGGGGTACTGGCCACGCTGTCGGCGTTGGCAAGGTTGCTGGCAACGGTATTGAGGCGCACGGACTGCGCCGCCATGCCCGACCCCGCGACATTGAATATGCTGAACAAGGACATCAGCCCTGGCCTCCGGTGATGGCGGTGCGCAACATGCGGATCTGCGCGGTGATGAAGGACAGGCTGGCCTGGTAATGCACGCCATTGGCGGCAAAGGCGGCCTGTTCGACCTGCTCGTCGACGGTGTTGCCGTCCATCGTGGGTTGGTTGGGGACGCGATACTCGAGTGCGCCCTGGGCGGCGCTGACGCCACCGATCTGGCCGGCGGTCGGCGTCGCCAGATCCACACCATGTGCACCGGCAGCCCCGCTGGCGGCAGCCAGCACCTTGGAGAAATCCACATCCCGGGCCTTGTAGTCCGGGGTGTCGGCGTTCGCCAGGTTGTTCGCCAGCACCTCGCTGCGGCGCTGCCATACGTCAAGCGCCCTGGTGTGGATGCCAAAAAGATTGTCGGGAATCATGCCTGTCGCCTCGTGTCGCGCGGTCTCGCCGCACGCTCACCGAGGCAAATTGCATGCCATGGGCCCAGACCCCTTGCCGGGCCTGGCCTGGCAAGGACTGGCGGCTTTGCGCCTCGACCCCACACGCGCGACCGGGACGGTTTGTTGACGCCCGCCAGCGAATGCGCCTGACGGCACCCGTCGTGCGGACGGGCCCTGTCCTCTCCGGCCTGGCGTCTGCGGAGAGGACAGGGAGCACGGGTACCCGTCCGCCTCGTGTCCCCGGCGACACCAGATGGCGCAGTTGTGGCATGCGGATTGCTTCAGCAGGCTCACAAGGCCTGGGCGACGCAGCACCAGGCCAGCCACGACGACGAACCCCGGAGCCAACGATCAACCATGCCCGCGCACGCATCCCTGCCACCGCAGCATCCCAGCGACGCATGGACAGCGGGCCGTTGTCCCGTCCCGGCCGACCTGCGCTGCCGGCATGCGTCCAGCGACATGCCACGCTGGCTGCGCCAGCGCGTGCGCGAGGCGGCCATGGACTGGCGCGTCGGAAGCCGCACGCGTGCCGGGCATTTGACGGTGCAGGCCGCCAGGATCCCGACAGGCGGACCCGGCGCGCGGCACTCGGTGGCGGATAGTCCGCGGACACGCATGCGCACCCTCGTCGTGCCACTGCTGCTGGCACTGCTCTGGGCGAGCGGCGCCGACGCCACCGCGCCCAGTGCCGCCGCCAGTGCCCAGGCGGCCGCCGAACAAGCCGTGCGCGAGCACTTCACCCTGCCCGGCAACCGCGTCGAGGCCAGCGCGCACGCGCTCAATCCAAACCTGCATCTGACGCCCTGCCCGCTGCCGTTGGAGGCCCGCCTCGGCAGCTTCGCCAAGGCCACCCCGCAACTCGCGGTGGCGGTGCGCTGCCCGGCTGCAGAGGGCTGGAACACCCGCGTCACCGTGCAATTGCACGTGTTCCGCAAGGTCCTCGTCTCAACCCAGCCACTCCTGCGTGGCGACGGCCTGCGCGCCAGCGACGTGCGCGCCGAGGAGCGCGACATCACGCGCCTGGGCTACGGCTATCTCGACAATCTCGACCAGGTCGCGGGAAGAACGCTCAGCCGCGCCCTGCCCGTCAACAGCGTGCTGACCCCGGCCGCGCTCGGTGGCCGGCGCATGGTGCGTGCCGGCGACCAGGTGCAGATGGTGGCGCAGATCGGCGGCATCGAGGTGCGCGCGGCCGGCGTGGCGCTCGGCAGCGGCGACAACGGCGCGCGCCTGCGCGTGCGCAACACGGCGTCCGGCAAGATCCTCGATGGCATCGTCCTCGCTCCGGGCGAAATAGGCGTGCTGCCGTGAACGCGCCGTCTTCCTACACTCCATCGCCGGCCTTCCCGACCGGCACCCGGCTAAAGATTCCGTGCCAGCCGCCGATGACGCCAGCACAGGGCCACAAATCGAAATGAGAGCAGACCCATGACAACGAGTATCTCGAACAACGCGCCACCATCGTTCACGCCGGCAGCCAGCGCCGCCGGCAACGGTGGGACGGCGGCGGCCGGCACGCAAGCCAGCCAGGCGGATTCGGGTGGCAAGGTCGCCGACCAGGTCAAGCTGACCGACTCTGCCCTGGCATTGCAGCAGGCGGCGCGCCCCGCCAACGGTGCAACCGTGGACCAGCCGCGCGTCGAGCAGCTCCGCAAGGCGATTGCCGACGGCAGCTACGTCATCAATGCCGAGCACATCGCCGAAAAAATGCTCCAGCTGGAGCAGCAATTGCACGGTGCGACCAAGGCATGAACCAGCAGCCGCCAGCAGAGCTGCGCGAAGCGCTGCGGGCGGTGTCCGCGGACATGCACCAGGCGTTGCAGGAACTCACGCTGGCGCTGGAGACGGAATTGCACGCGATACACGTGCTGGACAGTGCGGCACTGGACAGCGCCGGTGCGCACAAGCAGGCCCTGCTCAGCCGGCTGGAAGAGCTGGACGTGGAACGCCGCCAGTTGTTGCGAGCGGCGCCGGACGCGCACGCGGTCCGCGACCCGGCGTGGCCACAAATCGAGCAGACGCTGCGCAGCTGCCAGGAGCTCAACCAGCGCAACGGCAAGCTCGTCAACCGCCACCTGGGCCAGGTACGCGAAGCCCTGTCCATCCTTACCGGAAGCGACGGCGAAGGTCGGCTGTACGACCACGCCGGCAGCGTCCACCCGAAACCGCGCTCGCACATCCTGGCCGAAGCCTGAGCCAGCGCTTCCACACCACGGCACCCCGTGGCGCTTCCGCACCAGCATCGACCACGCCATGAGCATTGCCAACCAGCCCTCCCATCTGCCCGCTCCCGACCAGTTGCCCGAGAGCCTGAATGCGGGTGCGCCACTGCCGGTATTCCGTACCCCGATGCTGGATGGCGACCGTCAACTGTTCGCCTACGAAATCCTGTTTCCGACGCTTGCCGAGCAGGCGCAGGACCTGCCGCAGCGCGTGCTCTCGACCATCACCGATGGCGCGCTGACACGCCTGTCGCGCGGCAACCGCGCGTTCGTGAACCTGCCCCCGGAACTCCTGCTGGAAGGCTCCGACGTGCTGCTGCACCAGCCTCGCCTCGGCGTGGTGCTGCGCCCGGAAATCGCCAACGACCCGGCGCGGATGAAGCTGGTGAAGCAGATGGCCCAGCGCGGCTGCCAGATCATGATCGATGCCAGCGACTCCGCCCTGGACGACAGCCTGGCTGTGGAAGCGCTGCTGCAGACCGCACAGTTCGTTCGTCTGGATGCCGACCGGCTGTCGCCGGAGGCCATGCGCGAACGCAGCTCGCAGCTGCATACGCGCGGCCTCGGGGTGATCGCCGGCCAGGTCAACGAGCACACCACCTACCAGCGCTGCCTCGAGCTTCCGCTGCAGGCGATCCAGGGCCGCTACCTGCTGATCCCGCAGCCGGTGGAAGTGCCGGCCGTGCTGTCGGCCAACCGCCTGAGCATGCTGCGCCTGATGGCGCTGCTCGAGGAAGGCAATCCCGGCCCGGTGGAAATGGGCAAGATCGTGCGCGACGACGCGGTGCTCAGCTACAAGCTGCTGAGCTGCGTCAACTCGGCCTACTTCGCCCTGCCCCGGCAGCTGAAATCCATCGAGCAGGCGGCGATCTTCTTCGGCGCCACGCGCATGCGCAACTGGATCAACACCATGGTCATGTGCACCATGGACGACCGGCCGCCGGAACTGCTGCGCGCCGCGCTGATCCGGGCGCACATGTGCGAAGGCCTGGCTGGCGGCATGCCGCGCGGTTCCAGCGAGACCGCATTCACCGTGGGCCTGTTCTCGCTGCTGGACACCCTGATGTGCGCGCCGATGGAGTTCCTGCTGACCCAGCTGCGCCTGAGCCCGGAGATCAGCGACGCGCTCACCGGGCGCGGTGGTCCGTTCGGGCAGCTGCTGCAGGAAGTCGTGGCCTGGGAGGCCGGCGCGCTGAACAGCGGCAACACCGCGCCGCAGCGCATCCGGCGCATGGCCACGGTGTACCTGGAAGCCACACAGTGGGCCGACCAGGTGTTCAGCGTGGCCAGCAACAGCCGCGCGGCCAACTGAGGCCCGGCTCCACAAAACTGCCACAGGCGCGGACGCCCGCGCGACCGCGGGGGCTCCCCTGTGGGTGGGCGGCACTCCTGCGGATCTGCCGCCGGCTCACACGCGGTGGTGCCATTGCCACACCGCGAGCAGGGCCCCCGCCACGGCCACCCCCGCCCACCACATGGCATAGCGCAGCTCATGGCCAGCCCAGATCGTGGCGGCCACCGCACCCACCACCAGTGCCCCGGTGCCGACCGCGAGCAGCAGATCGTTCCGGCGTTGCCGGCGCAGTGCCGACTGGGTTGGCGCCACCATGACCTGGCGGCGCACGGTCAACAGGGTGAGCGCGCCAAGTACGGCCAGCAGTATGCTCAGCGCGCGCTTCCAGTTCACCGCCTCCGGAGCCGAGGGCAGGTCGGGAAACAGCTCGTGCAGGCGGACATCGCCAATGGCGACCTGATAGCCCTGTCCGTCCGCCGTACCCTCGGCCGCCACCAGCTGGTCCCCCTCCAGGCGCGCGACGACGGTCATCAGGCGGGGTGGCACCTGGTCCCAGCCCACCCGCACGTCGCCAAGCTGTGGATCGCCGGCACGTTGGCTGGTCTGCAGGTAATTGCCCTGGCGCACGAAGCTGGCTGCCAGGTTGGGCGGCAGCGCCGCCACGTCCGGTGCCACGCTGGCGGAGCCGGGCAGCGCACGGCGGATCACCGGCGCCAGACGCAGGTTGCCGATCTGCACCACCGACGACTCGAAGCGCTCGTCCTGCAGCGGCAGGCCATGTGGATTGGCATGGCCCTGCGGCTCGCGGAAATCGCGGTCATCGATCCAGTGGTCGGCCCAGTCCAGCTCGTACTGCACGTTGGCGCCGAGCTGCACCTCGTGCCACTGGAACATCTCCACGTGCCGGGACAGGGTCGGGGTGGCGACGCTGAAGTTGAACTCCGGATCGCGCGCGGGCTCCACGACGTGCGGGGTCCCCACCACCCGCACCATGTGCCCATCGGGCACCGTGCCCGCAACCGCGTCGCGCCCCAGGTCGATCACCTGTCCGCCGTGCAGGGCGGAAACCGCGTCGAACTGCAATACCGCGCGTGCAGTCACCGCCACCAGGGCGATGCCGGCAAACACGAGCGTCGCCCCCAGTACATTCAGCAGCAAGGTGCGCAGGGTCACCAGCACATGCCAATCAGCCATGGACGCGTATCCAGCCCGGGGCTCACCAGGGGCACGGATGGTGCCCCATGGATGGCCCGGCCGACATGCAGCATGCGGCCGGGGCCCTGGTCCGGTCAGATCTGCACAAAGCGGAACGTCGCCCCGGTGGGCTTGACCGCGTCAGACACGCGCGACTCGTCGGCCTGGTCGCCCACGAACAGGACGATGACGTTCTTCAGCGAGTTCGGCTTGGCGGCCTGGAACGCGGAGATCAGCAGATCCGCCGTGGCGGTGGAGTCCGGGCCGGCGAAGGCCAGCAGGTTGCCGCCGGTGACGCCACGGCTCACCACTTCCTGCACCGCCTCCAGCTGGCGCGCATTGTCCGCCTTGGCCTCGTCATTGATCGGCGCCTTGACCATGTAGGCAAACGGCTGGGCGGCGGTCATGCCTTCCATGTTCTTCACCACGATCGGCCCGAGGTAGGCATTCCAGCCCTTGGTGTCGCCCGGGTCGGTCGGCTTGACCGGAGCGGCCGCCGCGGCATCGGCCGCCGGTTCGGCAGCCTTCTTGTTGCACGCGGTCAGGGCCAGGCCGGCCATGAGGACCAGGGCCACGAGGAGAATGAGTTTACGCATGATGATCACCTTCCAGTTCGGGTTTTTTGTGGAATCCGCTTTGACCGCTTTGACCGCTTTGCCAACGTTGACGCATCGCCTGTTGTACCGCCGGATGCACGAAGCTGGAAATGTCGCCGCCGAGGCGCCCGATCTCGCGCACCAGGGACGACGAAATGAAGCTGTACTGCTCCGCCGGGGTAAGAAACAAGGTCTCGGCCCGCGGAATCAAGTGGCGATTCATGCTGGCCAGCTGGAACTCGTATTCGAAATCGGACACGGCGCGCAGGCCGCGCAGGATCACGCCGGCACCGATCTGCTCGACAAACGTGGCCAGCAGGCAATCGAAGCCGCGCACTTCCACGTTCGGCAGGTCGGCGACCGCCAGCCGTGCCAGCGTGATGCGCTCGCCCACGCTGAAATGCGGGCCCTTGCTGGAGCTGTCCGCCACCGCCACCACCACCTTGTCGAAAAGCGGCGCCGCGCGGGTGACCAGATCCGTATGACCATTGGTGATCGGATCGAAGGTGCCGGGGTAGACGGCGATGCGCGGGTTGCTCACGGTGTTGCTCGCAGGACGAAGATTGCTTCCCCATGCCAAGCTTAACGGAAGCGGCCGCGTTGTAGGAGGTGTCCTGGCCGATTGCGCCCCGCGTGGAGCGCGCTCCGACAGCCACGCAGCAACAACCACGCCGCGCCATTCAGGCTTGCATCAAGACGTAATGCACCGCGCCAGCCTGGCCCTGGCGATGCACCCGCCAGCTTGCCGGCAATTCCGGGGCCGCCGGACCCGACCATTCGACGTAGACCAGGGACCCCGCCGCCAGCCAGCCTCCGGCTTCCAGTTGCCGGGCCAGGGCCGACCACAGCCCGAGCGCAAACGGCGGGTCGAGGAACACCACGTCATATGTCTGCGGGGCTCCCCGCAGCCAGGTCTGCGCATCGGCCACCGCCACCTCGCCACTCACGCCCAGGCGCCCGAGGTTGGCACGCAAGGCCTGCGCCAGCCGCGGGTCGCGTTCGACGAAGCTCACCGCGGCAGCCCCACGCGACAGCGCCTCGATCCCCATGGCGCCGGTGCCAGCACACAGGTCCAGGCAACGCGCCCCGGCGATGACCGGCGCCAGCCAGTTGAACACCGTCTCACGCACGCGTTCCGGAGTCGGTCGCAGCCCGTCGACGGCCACCACCGGCAGACGCGAATTGCGCAGGCTGCCGCCAATGATGCGCACGCGACCCGGCCGTGCCCGACCGGCCCGTTCAGCCGGCATGCCAGGCCCCCCGGGCTGCGTCAGCGGAGAGTGTGGGAGGGAGTGTTAGCATCCCGGCATTGTCTTGGATTGTCCTGCCCATGCTCAAGTTCTGGAAGGCGAAGACGCCGCCCGCACCGACCCAGCCGCTGCCTGCCGATCCCGCCGCGATCGACAGCGGCGTGCCCGGCGTGCGCGAGGCGCTGAGCCAGATGCCGGCGCCCGAACCCGAAGACCACCAGCGCTTCGTCGCGCCCGACCTCGACCCGCCCGCCGCCACGCCAGACCAGCCGGCAGCCACCGTTTCCGTGCCCAAGGATGCCGCCGGCGCCGGCGCGCGCCGCAGCTGGCGCGAACGCCTGGCCGGCAGCGGCTTCTCGCGCACCCTGACCTCGCTGTTCGCGCGCAATCCGCCGCTGGACGACGAGCTGCTTGACGAACTGGAGACCATCCTGCTCAGCGCCGACGTCGGCGCCGCAGTCAGCACCGAACTGGTCGAGGACCTGCGCAAGCGCATGGAACAACGCGAGTTCGCCAACGCCGCCGCGTTGCTGGCGGCGCTGCGCGCGGCCCTGATCGAGCGGCTCGCCACGGTTGAGGTCCCGTTGCAGATTGCCGCCAACAAGCCGTTCGTCGTGCTCGTGGTCGGCGTCAACGGCGCCGGCAAGACCACCACCATCGGCAAGCTGGCCAGGCGCTGGCGCGATGAGCAGCGCAGCGTGCTGCTCGCCGCCGGCGACACCTTCCGCGCCGCGGCTGTGGAGCAGCTGAAAGCCTGGGGCGCGCGCAACGAGGTACCGGTCACCAGCCACGGCCAGAACGCGGACGCCGCCAGCGTGATCTTCGACGCGCTGCAGGCGGCACGCGCACGCCATATCGATGTGCTGGTGGCCGACACCGCCGGCCGCCTGCACACCCAGGGCGGCTTGATGGACGAGCTGGCCAAGATTGGCCGCGTGCTGAAGAAGCTCGATCCCGAAGCGCCGCACGAGGTGCTCATGGTGGTCGACGGCACCACCGGCCAGAACGCGATCCGCCAGGTGCGCCAATTCCGCGACAGCGTCGGCGTCACCGGCCTGGTGGTGACCAAGCTCGACGGCACGGCCAAGGGCGGCGTCCTGTTCGCGTTGGCCCGTGAATTCGGCCTGCCCATACGCTACGTCGGCCTGGGCGAGGCGGCCGGCGACCTGCGCGTGTTTTCCGCGCAGGCCTTCGTCGACGGCCTGCTGCCGGCGACCCTGAGCATCAGCAAGCCCGATGCCGCCTGAGGCGCGAAGCACGCGGGGCTGGCCCCTGTCGCGCCGGCTGCGGCTCATCCTGTTGATCTGCGGCGGTGTCGTGCTGGCGGCGCTGCTGGCCCTGGTCGTCGTGGTCTACCTGCTGCTGCAACCGGAACGCTTCACCAGCATGCTGCAGGCCCAGGCGCACAACATCGGCCTGGAACTGCACCTGGCCGAACCGGCCAGTCCATCATTGTTTCCCAGCCCGGCGCTGGAGCTGCGCGGCATCACCCTGAACGCGCAGCGCGCCACCACGCCGATCCTGCTTGCCGCGCGCGGCCGCCTGGCCCTGCCGTGGCGCACCCTGTTCGGCGGCCCGACGGTGATCTCGCAATTGCAGATCGAGGCCCCGCGCGTGGACCTGGACGCGCTGCAGGCCTGGCTGGACGAGCTGCCGCCGAGCAAGCCCGGCAAGGCCCTGGACATCCCGCGCATCGATACCGGGGTCAGCATCAGCCGCGGCAGCATCGTGCGCGGCAACGCGCTGCTGCTGGGCAACCTCGACCTGCAGGCGGGGCACCTGGTGTCCGGGCAGCCGTTCCCGCTGCAGCTGTCGGCGCGCACGCCATCCGGCCTGCCGCTGACCCTGCGCCTGTCGTCCACCCCGCGCATCGATGGCGGCATGCTGGAGCTGCAGGACATCGCACTGCACCTGGAACAGGGCGCCCGCCTGGCCATGCGCCTGCGCGGCAGCGCCCGCTGGAACGGCGCGGCGCACAGCGCCGCCAACCTCACCGGCACGCTGGACGAGGCCGACGCCGGGCAATACCAGGTTTCGCTGCAGCTCACACCGGCCACCGCCACGCAGGCCTCGCTGCTGCTGGCGAAGTTCGATGGCCCCGGCAACCACGCCGACCTCCAGCTGCCGCCGCAGGAGCTGGCGGCCTGGTGGGGCCGCATCACCAGCAAGGACGATCCGCAGCTTGCCCTGCCACCAGGCGCCGCCGACATCCGCATCGACAAGCTGCAAACCGGCAGCGTGAGCGTGCAGGGCCTGAGCATCACGACGGTCGCCGACCAGCCGGCCGCCGCGGCCAGTGCCGGGCCCGCTCCCGCCGGGAGTGCAGCGGCAGCGCCGAAGGCGGCGACGCCAGCCCGGCGATGAGCGATCCGCTGGCCGCTCCGCTGCTGCGCTGGTTCGACCGGCACGGGCGCAAGGACCTGCCTTGGCAGCGTGCCGACGCCTCCGGCCGACGCGACCCGTACGTGGTGTGGCTGTCCGAGGTGATGCTGCAGCAGACCCAGGTGCGCACGGTGATCGGCTACTTCGAGCGGTTTGTCGCCGCGCTGCCCACAGTGCGTGCGCTGGCCGCGGCCAGCGAGGACCAGGTGTTCGCGCTGTGGTCCGGACTCGGCTACTACCGCCGTGCGCGCCACGCGCACCAGGCGGCGCGCATCTGCGTGCGCGAGCACGGCGGCAAGCTCCCGACCGACTTCGCCGCGCTGCTCGCCCTGCCCGGCATCGGCCGCTCCACTGCCGGGGCGATCCTGGCCCAGGCCCACGGGCAGCGCTGGCCGATCCTGGACGGCAACGTCAAGCGCGTGCTGGCACGCTACCACGGCATCACCGGCTATCCGGGCGAGGCCGCAGCGGAGAAGGAGCTCTGGCGCTGCGCCGACCTGCATACGCCGCAGGCGCGCGTCGCCGACTACACCCAGGCGATCATGGACCTGGGCGCCACCATCTGCCTGCGCGGGCAGCCGCGTTGCGCGCAGTGCCCGCTGGCCAACGACTGCGTGGCGTACCGCGACGGTCTCACCGGCGCCCTGCCCGCGCGCCGCCCGACCCGGGTCATCCCCACCCGCAGCACCTGCATGCTGGTGCTGCGCGATGCCGGCGGCCGCGTGCTGCTCGAACGCCGTGGCGCGCGCGGCGTCTGGTCCGGTCTGTGGAGCCTGCCCGAGGCGGACGACGCCGCTACCGCGCGCTCGTGGGCAGGACAACATGCGCGGATCGCGGGCGGCGAGGCGCTCGATGCCTTCACCCACGTCTTCACCCACTATCGGCTGCAGGTCACGCCGCTGCTGTTCCGCTGCAAGGCGCCCAGCGCCGGCGTCGCCGATCACCCGGAGTTGCGCTGGTATGGCGCAGACGAGCTGGAACGTCTCGGCCTGCCCTCACCCGTGCGCCGGCTGTTGTCGCGCATCAACGACGCGGCTGCCGCGACCGCGGCAAAATGAGCGGTGGCGTACGTGGCGCCAACACCGCAACGGAATATCCAACATGAGTCGAACCGTCCATTGCGCCCTGCTCAAGACCGAGGCCGAGGGCCTGGACTTCGCGCCCTGGCCCGGCGCGCTCGGGCAGCGCATCTACGAGCAGATCTCCAAGCAGGCCTGGCAGCGCTGGGTCGCCCACCAGACCATGCTGATCAACGAGTACCGGCTCAATCCGCTGGAGGCCAAGGACCGCGAATACCTCGCCGACCAGATGGAGCGCTTCCTGTTTCTGGGCGAAGTCACCCACCCGCCCGGCTACGTCCAGGCCCACCTCACCCCGACCGACCCGGCTTGACGCCAGGGCGTGCATTCGCTGTAATGCGCGGCTCATGTGACGCAAAGCCACATGCCCGCCAGACCCTGGCCAGATAGCTCAGTTGGTAGAGCAGAGGACTGAAAATCCTCGTGTCGGTGGTTCGATTCCACCTCTGGCCACCACAAAAACAATGGCTTAGCCAACTCCCACCCAGCAGGCTTTTTCTTGTGTCCGGCATGTGTCCGGCAAATCGCGGGCACAAAAAAAGACGCCACCCCGAAGGATGGCGTCTGTTCCCGGATCGGATCGCGCCTGACTTGTGCGGTCGGCCAGGTAACGCCTGACAGCCATCGGCGGGTTGCCTGCCTCACGGACAGGGTCAGCATGCAACGGGCGGCGCGGCGCGTCTGTAGGCGAAGGCCGCTTGTTTAAGTACGCCCACGCGCAACGCCCGGGTCAGGGATCGGTGCTGTACTTCGTTCTGAAGTCATTCTCCATTTTCTCACAAGTGCTGGCGACGAACCGCTGAGTACTTGGGTCGAGCGCCTTGTCTGCCTGCTGCTTCCAACAGTACGCGATGGCATCGCGCGCTTGGGCCTTCGCTTGGGCCTCTGGGGAACTCCCGGCCACTGTCCCGATGACCATCATGGCCACGAACAGGGCAATCGGGACTCCGATGATCCACGGCCACACGCTCGCATGTGGAACTTTGGCACCGCAATGCGGGCAAGCCTTCGCCGTATCGCTGATTTCCTTGCTGCATTCCTTGCACGTTGTCATTGCCATTTGAGCGCCCCCTGTTATCGGTGCCGCGCTGTGGCGGCGGAACCTCACCCCGCCGCTAACGATAGACCCATCTGCCCAGTCCAGCACGCGTCAGCTTTTCTCATGCGGCCCGCTGAATCGTATCCGCTCGGCAGCTTCATTGCTGGTGCCCGCCACGCCATCCACCCCCTCGGTACATAGGGTGTGGCTCGTGTCACGCGACCTGGGCGTTAGGGCCCGTCGACCCATGGCCCGAAATGGGACCTGCATCGTGCAGTCGGATTTCGTGGCGCGTCACCTCAGCTACGAGCAACCGGCCGCCAGTCGCGTCCGCCGGGACGTTCTCGGTCATCCACTGCAATTGCTGTTGCGCGACCTCGAGCATGGCGTCATCGGTGGCCAGCCCGTGGAAGCCGTATCGACAATCGCGAGGCCACGGAGGGGTGATCAAGCGTTGCCCCACAGGCGTGCGCTCACATCGGTTGTTGCGTAGATCGATCTCGAACCTAGATGCGTTCATCCGGCGTGCGGCGTCCGACCAACCGAGCAAAAACACTTCTATGACGGAATCGAATCCATCCGTTGGAATCTGAATATTGTGCGCCAGCCAGTCAACCATCCCCGACATGCCTTCCACGATTGAATCGAAGTCATGCAGCGACGGCATGCGGAGTATGAGGCTGTTGAGCGTCCAGAATGCAGCAATCCCACCTCGGCCAGCGGTCACACAACCCGCATGCGGAATCGCGCACAGCTTGCTAGCCTCAGGTGTCGGTAGATCGGGAACCTGCGCCCGCGTGATACGGGTATCGACCGCGCATCGTGCGTAACCATATTGAACTTCTATCTGGATCAGGCTCACCGCTGTCCTCCTGTTTGATAGCGCTCGGATCAATACATTCGCCCACGATTGGGCCAATCAACATGCCTAACTGCGTTGCGCCGAAGAATGATCCAATGACGCCGCCAACGACCGTTCCGATTTGCTGGCCTGACATAAATACTCTCCAAAAAGCCGCGCCAATTGGACAGCGGCATGTATGAATCCGGCAGCGTTGCCGGGCGGGATGAATCAGTGCATGCGGAAGAACTCATCGTCGGGATCTTTTTCCCAACCTCGATGCACCTTGCTTTCGTCGACCGGCGTGGCGCCCAGCTTGGAAAGCAAGGCGGATAGCACGCTGCTTGCTTGAACGCCTAGCTCGCCCTCGTCCATGCGCGCTGCCAGCTTGCACACCAGGCGCAGCAGCACGCGATGACTTGCATGGAGCCAAGGCATCTCTGCACGGCACTCGTTCCATACATCGACCTCGCCCGGTGTCATCGTCGGATACGGGTCGCCGATGGGTGGCGCATCGTCCATTCCTACATTGCCGGCATAGCGGCCAGGGTTCTTGATCGCCGCGCCAGACACCCGCGCCTTGCCGGGCGGGAGGCGGTTGTTTGCCATGTCGAAGTCCTATGTTCCAACTGTGGATGCGCGAAGAAAGGGGAACAGTCGGTCTAGAGGCCGCACCGGCCTAGACTTTCGACCGCCCCACCCCGTCGCATGCCGCCTCAGACCGCGATTGCGCCTCTGTGCGGGCCTTGCGCCTCATTGCCGGGTCGGCGGGTCATTGAATGCCACGGTCGCCACGGTGACGCTTATGCCGTCAGGCGCCACCAGTTCCACGCGTGACTCGCACAGACCTTGCACTGACAGCGACGTCACAACGCGAAACGATGCGCCGCGCTGCGATGCGACAGCCATGCCCTGATATGCCTCGGCATCCTCGGCCTTCATCTGCGCGCAGGCTTCGGCAATAAGCAGCCGGGTGGCTCTCAGGTGTTGCGTGATGGCATCCATCAGCTCACCAGCCGCGCATAGTCGGCACGCCGGCCACGTTCGGCCATGCGGGCCTCGAACTCAACATGATCGCCCTCGCGCAAGTATGAGGCGTCCCGTAAGTCGCTCCGATGGATAAACACGTTTTCGCCATCTGCGTCGGGCCGGATGAATCCGAACCCGCGTTCATTCCAGAAAACTACCTCGCCTTTCTCGATCATCGTTCGCTCGCTCGCATGTTGAATAACGGAACCCCGCCAGCCCGAAGGCCAGCGGGGCGTGTTGTCAGGTCACACAGGCAATCCCACTCACTTGGAGTGACCGCAACGCGGTTGCGCCCATGCCCTGACTGCCGGGGTTGTTGTTGAGGATCGCCACTCACCGGCTAGGCGACGCGGGTCGGGGAATGAATACTTGCCGCACCCGATACCCGCTGACTGCGGCTTACTCTTTACGCGGCCTTGCGGACGCCCTTCACGATGGCGAACGCCGCCGGATAGGGCACCACCACATCGGCGCGCAGGTGGCACAGGAAGCCCAGCTCGCCAGTCTTGGCGTAGGCCTCGCGCAGCAACTGCACGGACAGGTTTTCCCGCAGCAGGAAATACATCCGGCTGAAGTCGCCCAGGTAGACCTCGCTGCAATCCGTCGACGTGCCCACGGTCAGGTTCACCGGAATCTGACTGGTGCCGATGAATCGGACCGGCTCCACCAGCGATGGCGCGCGCAACGGCTGGTCGGTGGTGTCCACCAGACCGCCGAAGTCCACCAGCGAGCGCGGTGCCATGATGGCCGCCGTAGGCATCGGGCCGTCTGCATCCAGAATCGACTGGATGCCCGACAGGATCGGCGCATAGCTCGCCAGCGCGGCGCCATTCGTGCCCAGCGACACGGCGTTGACGCCGGTGGTGTTCAACAGGCCGCGCGGCTCCGGTGCGGTGCCGCTGCCACGCAAGCCCACGCGGTCAATTTCCTTGGCGAACGCCTGCCCAATGGCGGTGCGGATGGCACGATCAATGTCCACCCCATCGGCCAGCAATTCCCGGCTGATTCGCACGATGCACGCCAGGGAACGCGGGGTCGCCACAACGCTACGGAACGTCGGATCACTCTCCGTGATGCTGCCCAGCTCATTACGCCAGGCCGCGACGGGAAGCGTGTCGGTGACGGCGGTCGTGGCCGTCTTGGCACCCTCGTCCAGCGGGACGAAACCGGCACCCGCCTGCAACAGCGAACTCGCCGGAACCATCGCATCCAGAATGCGCGGCATGACGATGTTCGGCACCGCGTAACCGCCGGCACTGTCCGTGCCTTCGCTCAGTGCTTTGATGGCCAGGTCGCTGGTCTTCATGCCAGCAACGCCCCGCATGAACTCGGCCAGCGGCACCGGGTTATTCACGTCGTGCGCGTCACTGCCTTTGCCGTAATGCGCGCGGAACTCGCCATAGTTGCGCAGGACGCGCACACCATCGGCAGGTGCTGCCGTGGTCGCGTTCGGTTTGCCGGTCATCTGGTCAGCGACAATCTTCAGGTTGACATCGTCAACAGCAGCTTCCACGGCAGTGAGCCGCGTATCGTTTTGGTCCTTGAACGCGGCAAACGCCTTGTTGAGATTCTCAACAACAGCCTTGACGTCCGGCGCGGCAGAATCGGCGCGCACGACAACGATGCCGCGCGCAACATTGGAATTGCTCATTTCGTATTTCCTCTAATCGGGTTAGGCGCAGCGAAAGCTGCCGCCTGAATGGGTTGTGCAGCGTGTCACCCTCGCAGCGCACGGCGTGCAAGGTCACATCAGGCAGCGCTCGGCATGCCCGACAACCGGACAGCGCTCGGCATGCCCGGTAAGTAATCTGTCCGTGCATTACGCGGCACGGGATCGCGAGACTGGGGCAATCATGGCGGTGAGGTCCTGTCTACCTTTTATAATGCCTGATTGCTGGTGCGCAATTGCCGGTATTAAGGTCCTAACTAATCCAGGTGGTTGATGTACCTTTAGCCACAGCGAGCCGCCGGCAAACCCGTTCGCCAGGTAATCGTTATTTCGTTTTGGCTGGGAATAGCTAATTGACCTGTACCGAGTCGCGGCTTCGGATAATCGCCGCTTGAATACCCGCTCCATCAATGCGCGGTATTCGGCATAACGTCCCTTGTCCACGTGCAACTCCACGCGGCGTTCCTCGATGGTCGGCATACCTCGCCGGCACCGCCCCCAAAACACCAGAGCGAGCGCGTCCACGGTCACCGCCTCGATAACAGCCGGTCGCGGCCGCTGCCTCATGCGGCTGCACCAGACACGCAGGTAACACCGCCCGTAGCTCAGGCATGGTTCTATCGCGGTGCCCACCTCCCAGCGCATCAGCGCCAGCAGATGGGGCCGCACGTCGTGCCGGGATACGCGCAGGAAGCCCAGGGAAGCCGCCCGCGCCCATTCGCTGGGTTGGGGCGGTACGTGGTCGCCTTGTTGCCCGTCGCCCCGCCAGCCTGCCCTGTGGACGTACACGGGCAGGACTTCCGCGCCGGGTTCGTATTCCTCTCCGCCAAGAGTCGTCATGGGTCATTCGCCCTCCTTGGCGCGGCGGTACGCCTCGGCAGGGCTTAGTCTCACAGTCTCATTCCCTAGGCGTGAGACTGTGAGACTTTGAGACTTTCCGCGCCCAGCCTTGGGCTTGAACTGCCCCGATTCGACCAATTCCTTCTTCTTGCGGAAGAACGTGGGTTCTACCCCGTTTCCGCGGACGGTTTGATTAAGGCTGAAAACTCTCGGTCACGCCGGGCAACTCTACGACGCATGCGCGGGTTGTGGAACCGCTCCAGGTAGTCGAACAGATCAGCGCGTGCTTCATCCCGCGTTCGGTAGCTGCG
>JAFKMZ010000061.1:29940-56215 GCA_017305055.1 Lysobacterales bacterium | reverse complement strand
GCGCTCGGGCTCGAAGCTCAAGCACGCCGCGGCGGCAGTGGCCGGCTCGGCGGTCATCACCCGCGTGATCCCGATGTCCAACGAGTTGTCCGAGGACGATCTCGAGGGACAGATCCAGGTCGAGGCCAACCAGTACATCCCGTATCCAATCGACGAAATCAGCATGGACTACGAGGTCGTCGGCCCGGTGCGCGACAGCGCCGACATGAACAACGTGCTGTTGGCCGCGTCGCGCACCGAGAACGTCGACATGCGCGTGGCGGCCCTGGAACTGGGCGGCCTCACGGCCAGTGTGATCGACGTAGAGGCATTCGCGCTGGAGAACGCCTTCGCGATCATGGCCGACCAGCTGAAGGTGGGCCGCGACGGCCTGGTGGCGGTGGTCGACGTTGGCGCCACCATGACCACGCTGTCGGTGCTGCGCAACCAGCGCACCATCTATTCGCGCGAGCAGCTGTTTGGCGGCAAGCAGCTGACCGACGAGATCATGCGCCGCTTTGGCCTCTCCTACGAAGAGGCCGGCCGCGCCAAGCGCAAGGGCGGCTTGCCGGACAGCTACGAGAGTGAGGCGCTCGAGCCGTTCAAGGAATCGCTGGTCCAGCAGATTGGACGGCTGTTGCAGTTCTTCTTTGCCGGCAGCGAATACAGCAAGGTCGACCAGGTCGTGCTGGCCGGTGGCTGCGCGGCCATCGAGGGCCTCGGGCCCCTGCTGCAAGAGCAGCTCGGAGTGCCGTGCATCGTGGCCAACCCGCTCGCCCGCATGTCGCTGTCTGCGCGGGTGCAGGCCCAGGTACTGGCCCAGGACGCGCCAGCACTGATGATTGCGGTCGGCCTCGCGCTGAGGAGCTTCGACTGATGGCCCATGTCAACCTACTTCCATGGCGTGCCGAGCGACGCAAGCAGCGCGAGCGTGAGTTCTACATGCAGCTGGTCAGCGCGCTGGTGGCTGGCATCGGGGCGTTGCTCCTGTGGACGTTCTGGATGAACCAGCGCGTTGACAATCAAAACGAGCGCAATGCCTACCTGCAGACCGAGATCAAGCAGCTCGACGTCCGTATCGCCAAGATCAAGGACCTGGACCGGGTCCGTGATCACCTGTTGGCGCGCAAGCAGATCATCGAGCAGTTGCAGGCCGATCGTTCGCAGATGGTGCATTTGTTCGACGAGCTGGTGAAAACCATCCCCTCGAGCGTGCGGCTGACCGGATTGCAGCAGAACGGCCAGGCCATGAAGCTCGACGGCGTTGCCCAGTCCAATGCCAGCGTGGCTGCCTATATGCGCAACATCGAGCAGTCGCCGTGGATGGGCCATGCCGACTTGCGCAAGACCGAGAACAGCCACGACGGGACACGGATGCCGTACCGGTTTGGGCTCGACGTCAGCCTGAGTCGTCCGAAGCCCGAGAACGCCGTGGCTGCCGACGGTTCGCCGGCTGCTGCCTCGACAGCGTTGGGCGCGCCGGCAGCTGGGGCTTCGGCTCCGGCGGTTGCCGCATCGGCAGCGCCGGCAACGGTGGCGAAGTCGCCCGCAGCGGTGGCCTCGCCAGCCAAGGCAAGGAGCGCGCCATGAGCCTCTTCAGCGAACTGCGCAACCTGGATCGCAACAACGTTGGCGGCTGGAGTCCGGCCGTCAAGATGTTCTTCACCGCCCTGGTGTTCCTCGCCGTCCTGCTGATCGGCTGGTACGTCTTCATCCGCGGCCAGCAGGATGAGTTGGCCTCCCTGGCCCAGCAGGAAGTGCAGCTCAAGGCGGACTTCTCCACCAAGCAGACCAAGTCGGCCAACCTGGAAGCACTGCAGCAACAGCTGACCGAGATGCAGGACATGCTGCGCCAGCTCCTGCGCCAGCTTCCGAGCAAGACCGAAATGCCCGAGCTGCTGGTCGACATCTCGCAGACCGCGCTGTCGGCGGGTCTGGTGACCGATCTGTTTCAGCCAGGTCCCGAAACGGTACGCGACTTTTACGCCGAGAAGCCGATTACGTTGCGCATGACCGGTACCTACCATCAATTCGGCACCTTCATCAGTGGTGTCGCCTCGTTGCCGCGCGTAGTCATTCTTACGCTGCATGACGTGTCGTTGACGCCCGAGCGCAACGCAGGCAGCAGCGGGCGGCTGGTGCTGCAGGGCACGGTGCGGACCTATCGCTACCTGGATGACGAGGAAAGTGCCGCGCAGGCCAAGAAGCAGGGTGCCGGTGGCTCGGCGGGGGTGCGCAAATGACCAAGCATTCTGCCAACATGCTCCGCCGCGCCGGGTTCTGGGCCGCGCTGCTGGCAACCGCCTTGATGGTGTCCGGGTGTACCCGGGGCATGTCCGACCTGCGGCAATGGGTTGCGCAGCAAAAGGCACGCAAGGGTGCGCCGATCCAGCCGTTGCCGGTGATCAAGACGTTCGAGACGTTCGTCTATGCCGATCAGGACATGCGCGACCCGTTCAGCCCGAGCACGGCTGAGCTGGGCAACGAGGGGCGCGCCACCAGCGGTCCGCGTCCGGATGCCAACCGGATCAAGGAACCGCTGGAAATGTTCGCGCTGGATACCTTGAAGATGGTGGGCACCGTGGGTACCGGCACCGGTTTGCAGGTCCTCATCAAGGACCCGACGGGTGTGATTCATCGGGTACGCGCGGGCGACTACATGGGCCAGAACTACGGACGCATCACTACGGTGACCGAAGATCATGTCGATCTGGTCGAAATGGTGTCCAACGGGAATGGTGGCTGGATGGAACGTCCTGCCAGCATTGCGCTCGGCGAGAAATAGGAAAAGACAGGGGCTGCTGCAATGACCAACCAAATCCGCTATGTGCCAGGCCGTGGCATGCACCGTTCGCTCCGCTGCGCGTGGCTGGCATTGCTGCTCGTCGGCACGGGCTGGGCCAGCCTGGCCACGGCCGCGACCTCGACGCTGACCAAGATCACCTATGACACCCTGCCGGGCGGGCGCATTGCGGTGCACATGGACTTCGGCAACGGCCCGGTGCCGCAACCGCGCATCTTCACCACCAACAACCCGCCGCGTATCGCGGTCGACTTCGCCGATACCAGCAACGAGGCGTCACGGCACCTGGAGATCGGCAAGGGCTCCACTTCCGGCGTCTCCGCGGTGGCAGCCGGTGGCCGCACGCGCGTGGTGGTCGAGCTGATGCGCGAGTCGACGTACCGCTCGCACGTGGAGGGCAAGCAGCTGGTCCTGGTGGTCAACAACGGCACCTCCGGGCAATCGGTGACCACCGCGTCCACGATCGACCCAAGCAAGGCCTTGCCATCGGCGGAGACCGGTCCGGCAATCGCCAACATCGACTTTCGCCGCGGCGCCGACGGCCAGGGGCGGGTACTGATCGACTTCAGCGGCTCCGGGGCCAACGCGGACATGAGCCACGAAGGCGACAAGGTGATCGTCGACATCACGCACGCCAACCTGCCCAAGCGCCTCGAACAGCGCCTGGACACGCTGGACTTTGCCACGCCCGTGCAATCCATCGTGACCAAGCCGGGAGTCGGCGGTGGTGCACGTATGGAGATTGCGGTGAAGGGGCCGGTGGAAACTTCGGCCTACCAGACCGCGAACCAGTACGTGGTCGAGGTGGCGCCCAGGAAGGCCGACACCAGCCCGGAGGCCTTGGCCGCGGCCGGCAAGCCGCCCGTCTACGATGGCAAGCGGGTCACCTTCAATTTCCAGGACATCCCGGTACGCTCGGCGCTGCAGCTCGTGGCCGACATCTCCGGGCTCAACCTGGTGGCTTCGGACAGCGTCGGCGGCAGCGTCACCCTGCGCCTGGTCAACGTGCCCTGGGACCAGGCCCTGGACGTGATCCTGCGGGCCAAGGGGCTGGACAAGCGGCGTGACGGCAACGTCATCTGGATCGCGCCGCAGGCCGAACTGGCCACCTATGAGCAAAACGTGGCACAAGCCAAGCTGAAGGCGCAGGACACCGCCGAGCTGGTCAGCGCCTACATACCGATCAGCTATGGCAAGGCTGCGGATATCGCCAAGCTCCTCACCACCGGCAGCATGCAGGGTGGCGGCGGGATTGGCGGTACCGGTGGTGGCTTGCAGCGTGGTTTCCTCTCGCCTCGCGGCAGCGCCTCGTTCGACAACCGCACCAACACCCTGCTGCTGAATGACACGCCGCAGAAGATTGCCGACGTGCGCAAGCTGATCGAGGTGCTCGACCGTCCGGTGCAGCAGGTGCTGATCGAATCCCGGATCGTGGTGGCCACTGATGACTTCACCCGCAACCTGGGCGTGAAGTGGGGCGTGCAGGCCAACCACACCACCGCAGGCGGCAACGTGGTCAGCACCAGCCCGACTGGCGGCAATGCGGCGGGGTTGGCGATCAACCGTCACAACGTCAATTCGCAGTACGCCTATGACGTGGCCAACTTCAACCGCAACGGCGGCACGGGCACGCTGCCCCGGCCGGGTGCGATCACCTACCAGACCGACGGTTCCGGCGGCTTCAACGTCAACCTGCCGGTGACCGGCACCACGGCGGGCCAACTGGGCCTGGCCATCCTGGGCAAGAACTACCTGGTCGACCTCGAGTTGTCCGCTGCGCAGACCGAGGGTCGTGGCGAGGTCATCTCCAGTCCCCGCGTGATCACCGCCAACCAGCAGGAGGCCGTGATCCGCCAGGGCCAGGAGATCGGCTATGTCACCTTCCAGAACTCCGGCGGGCAGGGTGCCGGCAGCGGCACAGCCACGGTGCAGTTCAAGGATGCGGTACTGGAGCTGAAGGTGACGCCGACGATCACGGCTGACAATCGCGTGTACCTGGCGATCAACGTCAAGAAGGACGCGCTGGACGGCTACGTGGATGCCCCGGGCAGCGGCAAGATTCCCACCATCAACACGCGTGAGATCAACACCTCGGTGCTGGTCGACAACGGGCAGACGGTGGTGCTTGGCGGCATCTACGAGATCAACAAGAACAACTCCACCACCAAGGTGCCGGGCCTGGGCGACATCCCGGGTATCGGGGCATTGTTCCGCTCCACGTCGCGCACCAACAGCAAGGCGGAGTTGCTGATCTTCGTGACGCCGCGGATCCTGAGCGACTCGGTGCATTGAGTCCGGTTCCCGCTGCACAGAGCTGAACGGGAAGACGGCTGCGGCCGTCTTCTCGTTTATGCGGCCTGGACTTCCCGTGTTTGCCGGTCGCTGGCCGGCATGGTGTGGTTAAACTTGTACGGACTGTTATGGTCTGTCCCTCATCGTCGTGCGGTCCGCGGATTCCCGGCCCTGGCGAGCATCATCACCGCGAGGAAATGCCTGCCCATGGATATGCCCGAAGAGCCTGTGTCGACCGAGTTGCAGACGCGCTTTGCAACGCTTCGGGAGGATCTGGAGAAATGCGTCATCGGCCAGCCGCGGCTCATCAACTGCCTGCTGATCGCCCTGCTGGCGGATGGCCACCTGCTGGTCGAGGGCGCGCCCGGCCTGGCCAAGACCACGGCGGTCAAGGCGCTCGCCGCGCGGATCGACGCGGATTTCCACAGGGTGCAGTTCACCCCGGACCTGTTGCCTGCCGACCTCACTGGCACCGACGTGTTCCGCCCGCAGTCCGGCAGCTTCGAGTTCGAGCGCGGCCCGTTGTTCCACAACATCGTGCTTGCCGACGAGATCAACCGGGCGCCGGCAAAGGTGCAGTCGGCGCTGCTGGAGGCGATGGGCGAGCAGCAGATCACCGTGGGTCGCAGTACCTGGCCCTTGCCCAGGCTGTTCATGGTCATGGCCACGCAGAACCCGATCGAGCACGAGGGCACGTTCCCGCTGCCGGAGGCACAGCTGGACCGTTTCCTGATGCATGTGACCATTGCCTATCCGGATGCGGCCGCGGAATTGGCGATCCTGCATCTGGCGCGGCGGCAGGCCGACGCCCAGGTCGAGCATCGTTCCGCACCTGCAGCGCTGCTCAGCCAGGAACAGGTGTTTGCGGCGCGGGCAGCTGCCATGGCCATACATATGGCGCCGGCGTTGGAGGAGTACCTGACGCAACTGGTCCTGGCCACGCGTGACGCGGGCCGTTACGGGGTGGAGCTCAAGCGCTGGATTGCCTGGGGCGGCAGCCCGCGTGCCACCATCGCCCTGGATCGCTGCGCGCGGGCGCATGCCTGGCTGGCCGGTCGCAGCTACGTCCTGCCCGAGGACGTGCATGGCATCGCCCATGAGGCGCTGCGCCATCGCGTGCTGCTGAGCTATGAAGCCGAGGCCGAGGGCGTGCATGCCGATCAGGTGATTACCCGGCTGCTGGACCTCGTGCCCTTGCCGTGACTGCGTTGGCGCATGAACCCCTGGTCGATGCCGATCGCACCGCGGTCTCGCTGCCGGCCCTGATTGCGCTGCGCGAATGCGCCGGGCGCAGCCGCATCGCGCCGGTGGTCAGCCGCACCACGCAGGGCGGGCAGCACACCACACGTCTGTTTGGACGCGGTATGGACTACGCCGAATCCCGTGTCTATCAGGCTGGCGACGATGTGCGGCGGCTCGATTGGCGGCTTACTGCGCGCAGCGGCAAGCTGCATACCAAGTTGTTCCAGGAGGATCGCGAAAGCAGCACGCTGCTGGTGCTGGATACGCACGCCAGCATGCGTTTCGGCTCCCGTGGGCGGTTCAAGTCTGTGCAGGCGGCTCGCGTCGCCGCGGCGCTGGCCTGGCTGCTGACCCAGTCCGGCGAACGGATCGGCATGGCCGGGTTTGGCGCCGGTCCGGGCCAGGTGCTGCGGCCGACGACCGGCTTGCGAGGGGCGCTCGCTGCTTGCGGTGCGTTGGCCCGCTGGGATGGCGCGATGCCCATGGGCGATGGAGAGGTCTTGTCGGCGGCACTGCGGCGCTTGCGGCGCTCGCTGCAACTGGCCAGTCGGGTAGTGCTGATCAGCGATGGCTTCAGTCTGGATCCGGCGGCACAGGGGCCGCTGCGTGAGTTGGCCCGGCGCGGTTCGCTCAGCTTCGTGCTGGTTGCCGATGCCATTGAGTTGAAACCGGCTCGGCCCGGCAGCTACCCGCTGGAAAGCAACGGCCACCGTGGCCTGGTCAGCCTGCGTTCGGCCGCCCAACAGCGCTCCCTGCTGCGCATGCTCGGCGCCGGCGCGGTGCGGTTGCGCAGCACCGCCACGGCGCTGGCTTGCCCTTGCGTGGAGGTTGATGGCACGGCCGATGCCTGCGCGGCCGCCACGCGCACACTGCACCCGGTGCGGAGGCCGCGTTCATGATGTGGCAAGCGACAGGGCAACTCCAGGCAAATCCTGCAGGCGCCCCCGAACTGCGGGACATCCATGTGCCAGCCGACCCGTCATGGTGGCCGCCGGCTCCGGGCTGGTGGCTGCTGGCCGTGCTGGCGCTGGCATTGGTGTTCGCGGCGACACGGGCGTGGCGTCGCGCGCGGCGCCGCCGTCGCGCGCAGCGGCTGGTGTGGCGGGAACTGGAAGCCTGCCGCCTGCGGCATGCCCGGGACGCAGACGACGTACGGCTTGCCACCGGCTTGCATCAGCTGTTGCGGCGCGTGGCACGCTTGCATGACCCGGACGCCATACGCCAGCAAGGGGCGGCGTGGCAGGCCACCCTGCAACGGGTGCCCGTGACCCCGGGCGTGTTGCAGCAACTGATGGCGCTGGACCAGGCCATCTATCGGAACGATGTGCCATTTGATCCGCCGCAGGCGCTTGCGGCGGTGCGTACCTGGCTGACGCTTGCCCTGCGGCCGCGCAACTGGAAGCCCGTGGTGGCTGCCCATGCCTGAGTTTGCCTGGCCGTGGTTGGTGTTGCTCCTGCCCTTGCCGTGGCTGCTGCGGCACTGGCTGCCGGTGGCGGCGCCGGGTGCGGCGCTGCATCTGCCGCAGCCGGGTTTGCACATCGACCAATTGGTGGCCACCGGCAGCGACCGGCTGGTGGCGTCGCTGCTGCTGATGGCGTGGTTGTGCCTGGTTGCCGCTGCCGCGCGTCCGCAATGGGTGGGGCCGCCGCAGGCGCTGCAGCATAGCGGCCGTGCGGTCATGCTGGCCGTCGACCTGTCCGGCAGCATGCAGACGCCGGACATGGTGCTGGGTGGACAGCAGGTCAACCGCTTCGAGGCCGTCGAGGCGATTGCAGGCGATTTCATCAGCCGGCGCGGCGGTGACGAGATGGGTTTGATCCTGTTTGGCAGCCAAGCCTTTCTCGTGACACCGCTGACTTACGACCTGTCCGCCGTACGCGCGCAGTTGCAGGGTGCGGCCGTCGGTCTGGCCGGTACCGAGACCGCCATTGGCGATGCGATCGCCGTGGCCGTGAAACGGCTCTCGGCGCTGCCGCAGGAGGCGCGCGTCCTGGTGCTGCTCACCGATGGCGTAAACAACGCCGGACACATCACTCCGCGTGAGGCGGGGCGCGCGGCCAAGGCAGCCGGTGTGCGGGTCTACACCATCGGCATCGGTGCCACGCGCATGCGCGTTCCCGACTTCTTCGGCAGCCAGCTGGTCAACCCGTCCGCCGACCTGGATGCGGCCATGCTGACCACGCTGGCCAACGAGACCGGTGGCCGCTTCTTCCGCGCCACCGACAGCGACGAGTTGGCCGATGCCTACCGCACGATCAATGCCTTGGAGCCGATCGCCCAGCAAGGCCCAAGCCTGCGTCCACGACACGAGTTGTTCCGCTGGCCGCTGCTTGCCGCCATGGCGCTGCTGCTGGCCGCGATGGCCGCCCGGCGCTTCCGCCTGGCGCCGGAGCCGGCGACATGATGGAGATCTGGCAGCAATTCCATTTCATGCGTCCGTGGTGGCTGGCGATCCTGGTCCTGCTGCCGCCGGCCGCATGGCTGGCCACGCGCGCGGGCATGGCCCAGCGGCAGCTGGCGCGCCTGGTCGACGTCGAGCTGTTGCCACAGGTGCTGAGCGGAGGGGAGCATCGCCACCGACTGGCGGGATGGCTGTTTGTACTGGCCTGGGCCCTGTGTGCGCTGGCCCTCGCCGGACCAACCTGGAGCCGCGTCAGCGAGCCGCTGTACGCCAACCGTGCCGCACAGGTGGTTGCGATCTCCCTGGCCCAGGACATGCTGTCACGCGACATGCCACCAAGTCGCCTCGACCGAGCGCGGCAAAAGGCGCACGCCTTGCTCGATGGCAATCGCGACGGCTTGAATGCGCTGATCGGCTACGCGGGCGCGGCCTTCGTGGTCGCCCCGCTCACGGCTGACGCGCACAGCCTCAGCGACTTGTTGGACGCCATGGCGCCCGACACCATGCCCGTGCCGGGGAACGACGCCGCCGACGCCATTGCCCGGGGCGTGCAGCTGATCAAAGAGGCCAAGCTTGGCGGTGGCGTGCTGGTGCTGATCACGGACCAGGCCGATGCGGCCGCCGATGCGGCGGCACGTGCGGCATTGGCCGCAGGCGTCCAGGTCTCGGTCCTGGGCGTCGGCAGCGCGCAAGGCGGCCCGGTGCCGCTGGGCGGTGGAGACTTCCTGCGTGACGGCGATGGCCGCGTGGTGTTGGCACCGCGTGACGATGCCGCGTTGTCCCGCCTGGCTGCGGCAGGTGGCGGGCGCTACGAGGTGATGACCGCCAACCAGGACGATGTCCAGGCTTTGCATGCCGGCTTGCGTGCAGTGCGCGCAAAGGCGATGACCGACGAGGCCGGCGATGCCTGGCAGGATCAGGGGCCATGGCTGCTGCTGCCGCTGCTGTTGCTGGTGGCCCTGGGTTTTCGCCGCGGCTGGTTGCTGCTGGTGGTGCTGGCGACGTTGCCCATGGTGCCTGGTCCCGCCATGGCGGCCGGCTGGGCGGACTGGTGGCAGCGCCCGGACCAGCAGGCTGCGCAGGCCTTGCGCAACGGACATCCCAAGCTGGCCCAGGAGCTTGCCCGCGATCCCGCGCTGCGCGGGACGGCGGCCTATCGGGCCGGTGGGTATGCGGCTGCGGCACAGGCATTCCGGGAGGCGCCGGGCTCGAATGGCGCCTACAACCTGGGCAATGCCTTGGCCCAGCAGCACCAGTACGGCCAGGCCATCGCCGCCTATGACCATGCGCTCAAGCTCGATCCCGACAATGCGGATGCGCGCGCCAATCGCCAGGCGCTGGAGGAATGGCAGCGCAAGCAGCGCCAGCAGTCGGAGCAGGGCAAGCAGCAGCAGGCCGGCAAGCAGGGTGAGCAGAAAACGGCAAAGGGTGGCGAGCAGACGCAAGACGGCAAGGACCAGCAAGGTCAGCAGGCGCCGCAAAACCAGCCGTCCGGCCAGGATCAGTCCGGCAGGCAGCAGGATGATGGGCAGTCGACCCGGGACGGCCGGCCGCCACCGCCCGAGACCGCCGAGCAGCGCGCCGCGCGACAGTCCCAGACGGCCGAGGCGCAGCGCGGCTTGAAGGAACAGATGGATCAAGCCCTGGCCGACCAGTCCAAGCCGACGCAACCGCCGGGCCACCAATTGGGCGCGCTGGCGGCAGATGACCCGCAGGCCAGGCTTCCGGCGGCCCTGCGCCAAGCCCTGCAACGCGTACCGGACGATCCGGGCGCGCTGTTGCGGCGCAAGTTCGCATTGGAATATCAGCAGCGCATGGCTGGTGACGGCGGGGGAACCCAGCCGTGATGCGCCTGCCTTGGCTCGCCGCTGCGCTGCTGGCCCTGTTTGTGCCGTTCGCGGCATGGGCTGGCGGGGTGCAGGCCACGCTGGACCGGAGCACCGTGCAGCTTGGCGAAACCGTCACGCTGAACCTGCAGGTGCAGGGTGCCGGCAGCAGCATCGCCATGCCCGATCTGCAGGTGCTGCAAAAGGATTTCACCATACTTGGCACTTCGCAAAACCGCAGCGTGAGCGTGCTCAACGGCCACGCCTCGTCGACCATGACCATTGGTGTGGCCTTGCGGCCGAACCACGCCGGCACACTGACCATTCCGGCCCTGGACGTCAGTGGCGAGCAGACGCCGCCGCTGCAGCTGACAGTCGATGCACCCAATCCAGAGGCTGTCGCCCGTGCGCGCGGCGACGTGTTCATGCAGGCGCAGATCACTCCGACCCAAGGCTACGTGGGCGAGCAGTTCAGCTATGTGCAGCGCCTGTACTATGCGGTCAACATCACCAGCGGCACGCTGGATCCACCGCGCGTGGACGGCATGGACGTGCACCAGCTGGGGAACGATCTCAATTACCAGGCGCAACGCGGCGGTCGTGACTATCACGTGCTGGAGCGCCGCTATGCACTGACCCCGCAGCAGGCGGGCCGGATCGAGATACCGGCCACGGGCTTCCGCGGCGATTCGACCGACCCGATGGATCCGAACAGCTTTTTCGGCTCCGCCACGCCACTGTCGGCCAGCGCGCCGGCGGTATCCATCGAGGTGCAGGCACCCCCGGCGTCCTGGGGCAGCGCCGACTGGTTGCCTGCGCGCGACCTGAGCTTGAGCATCGACGGCTGGCCGGACGCGCAGCATCCAGCGCGTGTGGGGCAGGTGTTGAACCTCACCATGACCATGCGCGCCACCGGCTTGCCTGCCGAGGCACTGCCGGCCTTGAGCATGCCCACCATCCCGGGGGCGACGGTGTATCCGGGCAAGACCGAACAAAGCAGCCAGCCGGAAGGGCAATGGTTGTTCGGGCAGCGTCAGCGGACATTTGCGCTGGTGCCCAACCAAGACGGCACGCTGACCGTGCCGGCGACCACCGTACAGTGGTGGAACGTGCTCACCGGGCGCGTGGAAGTGGCGCAGGTCCCCGCGCACCGCTTGACGGTGTTGCCTGCGCTCGGCAGCAGCGGCGCGGCGCCGCCGGCCGCGACGACCTCCGTCCCGGTGGCGGCCAAGGCCACACAGGGGGCACACGGCCAAGCGCTGTCGATGGCGGGCACGACCTGGTCGTGGCGCTGGCTCGTCCCCGGGCTGATGGCATTGGCGCTGCTGTGCGCCGTGGTCTGGTGGACGCGTTGGCACCGTAGGAACACGCCCGCGCCGGTGCCGGCCGCGCCGGTGACCCCGGAGGCGGCTTCACCGCGGCAAGGACGTCTGCGCTTCCTGGCCGCGGCCCGCGGCACCGATGCGGCGGTGCAGGCGCACAGCCTTTTGGCTTGGGCGCGGTCGGAGCGGCCGTCCGTCCGCAGCCTGGGCGAAGTGCTTGAACTGCTGGGTGACGCTGCGCAGCGCGAGGCCGTGGCCGGCGTGCAGCGGCAGGTCTATGCCGGGCAGCCGGCTGCGGGTGGCGCCGTGGACCTTGCGCGCGTGTTCAAGCGGGGTTTTGCCTGGAAGGCCGCCGCCGGTGACGGCCCGGGCGACGGTCTGGCGCCGCTGTATCCGTTCAAGCTGCACTGATTGCCTTGCCCGTGCCCGCCCCAAGCTGGGCCGGGCGGTCTCCACAGAACGTTCGATGCGGCAGGAATCGGGTCCCCGGTTCAGTGTGGATGCGTCGACGCACTGTCCAGGGCTGCCTGGAAAGCCTGCCGGACGGTGGCGTTGAAGCTGCACAGGACGACGTCAGCCGGCCTGTTTGCCAACGCCTCGCGCAGTGCCGCCACGGCGACCGCTGCCGCCAGGGGCGCCGGATAGCCGTAGACCCCGCAGCTGATGGCGGGAAAGGCAATTGAGCGCAACTGCCGTTGGGCGAGCAGTTGCATCGCCCGCGTGTAGCAACTGGCCAGGAGGCGCGCCTCATCGCGCGTGCCGCCCTGCCAGATCGGCCCCACGGCATGGATCACGTAGCGCGCAGGTAAATCGAAACCCGGCGTGAGGCGGACATCGCCGCTGGCGCAGCGCACGCCTGGCGCGATCTCCGGCAGGACCCGGCAGGCTTGCAGCAGGCGCGCTCCGGCCGCACGGTGGATGGCGCCATCGACGCCACCGCCGCCCAGCAGACTCGGGTTGGCCGCGTTGACGATGACATCGACCTCGAGCGTGGTGATGTCGGCCTGGATCAGGGTGATGGACATGGCGCGCTGTACTGGCCAGTGGGACGTAGGAGCTTCGCGCAGCAAGCCATGACCGGCGGCGCCGGCGCTTGATATGCTGCTACGATGGCCGTTTCCGGCCGCCGAACACCAGTGCCAAGGGTGATCGCTGCGCCGGATGGCGACCATCCTGGTTGGACCTCTCCGGTGGAATTGCGGTCAACGCAATCTTCACCAATGCGTTGTGTCTGGGTCAGGGGCAGTTTGCCAGCAGTGGCCTGCGACCGGAAGCTCGACTGGCCGCCCGTTCAAGGACACTTGGGATCGATCTGTATGGTGTGGAAGAAAATCGCCCTGTTGGCGGCTGGCGCTGTGGTAGTCGCCGTGTCGCTGCATTTCGTGGGCGGCAGCAGGGCGGCCCGGCAAGCGGCGCCACAACGGACGGGGGCGCCGGTACCGGTGGAGGTGGTGGCCGCGAGCAAGGGTGACCTCGAGTTGTCGCTGAAGGTGGTGGGCAGGGTCGAGGCGTGGTCGACCGTGACCGTACGCGCCCGGACGTCTGGCCAGCTACAGTCATTGGCCTTCCAGCCTGGCACCCAGGTGCGCAAGGGCGACTTGCTGGCGCAGATCGACCCACACCTGCTGCAGGCCAAACTGGACCAGGCACGGGCCAGCGTGGCACGTGACCGCGCGTTGCTGCAGAAGGCCAAGGCCGACCAGCAGCGCTATGCCGACATGCTTGGCAAGGGCTTCGTCTCCAAGTCGGACTACGACCTCTATACGGCGAATCTGGCGGTGGCCGAGGCCACGCTGCAAAGCGACCAGGCCGCCCAGGAACTGGCGCGGACGCAGGTGGACTACACCCGCATCGTGGCGCCGTTCGATGGTGTCACCGGTGCCCCGCTGGTGTACCCGGGCGCGCAGATCACCGACAGCGCCACGGATATCGTGGTGCTGAACCAGATCGAGCCGGTGCGGGTGGCGTTCAACATCCCGGAAGACAGCCTGCCGGCGGTACGCACGGCAGGGAAGGCGGGGCCGCTCAGCGTGCAGGTGACGGTTGCCGGCGACCAGGAGGCACCGTTGTCTGGCAAGCTCGACTTCATCGACAACGCCGTCGACGTCGCCACCGGCACCATCGTGCTGAAGGCGCAGTTCGACAATGCCGCACATCGGCTCACGCCCGGCCAGTTCGTCCAGGTGCAGTTGCCGACCACCCGCCTGACCGACGTGGTGAGCGTGCCGGTTCACGCGCTGCAAAGCTCCACGGAGGGCAGCTTCGTCTTTGTGGTGAGCGCGGAGGGTAGGGCGCAGCAGCGGCCGGTCACCCTGGGTCCGACCACCCAGGGCCGCGCCGTGGTCGACAAGGGCTTGCGGGACGGTGAGCAGGTGGTGACCGAGGGCCAGATGTTGCTGGTCGACGGCAGTCCGGTCCAGGTCACGCAGGGTTGACGCCGTGAACATTCCACAACTGTGCATCCAGCGGCCGGTCATGACCTCGATGGTCATGATTGCCTTGATCGTCTTCGGCATCGCGGCCTATCCGCAGTTGCCGGTGAACGAATTGCCGAATGTGGACTTTCCGACCATCAACATCAGCGCGAGCCTGCCCGGGGCATCGCCGGAAACCATGGCGTCGGCGGTGGCCACGCCGCTGGAGGGTGCGCTGTCGCGGATTGCCGGCATCGACTCGATGACCTCCACCAGCGCGCTCGGCTCGACCTCGATCACGCTGACGTTCAACCTGGATCGCAACATCGATGGCGCGGCGCAGGACGTGCAGGCGGCGATTTCATCGGCCACGCGCCAGTTGCCGCGTGACATGCCCGCGCCACCGACCTACTTCAAGAGCAACCCGGCGAACTCGGCGGTCCTGTACCTGGTGATGAGCTCGACGACGCTGCCGCTGACCACGGTCAACGAATACGCGGAAACCGAGCTGGCGCAGCAGCTGTCGATGATCGAGGGCGTGGCGCAGGTCAATGTGTACGGCTCGCAGAAGTATGCCGTGCGCGTCAGTGTCGACCCCGACCGCCTGGCCTCCCGCGGCATCGGCATCGACCAGGTGCAGAGCGCGATCGCCAAGGCCAACGTCAACCAGTCGACCGGCTCGCTGTATGGCAACCGCCAGCAATTGCCGATACGCAGCGATGGCCAGTTGCAGCGTGCGGACGCCTACAACGACGTGGTCGTCGCGTATCGTGATGGCGCACCGGTGCATGTGAGCGATATCGGCACGGCACGGGACAGCGTGCAGGACGACCAGCGCATGAGCCTGTACAACGGCCAGCGCGCGATCCTGCTGGCAATCCAACGCCAGCCCGGCGCCAATACAGTGGCGACGGTGGAGCGGGTCAAGGCGGTGCTGCCGGCGTTCCGCGCCGGGCTGCCGCCCTCGGTATCGCTGGGCGTGCACTACGACCGTTCGCAATCGATCCGCGCGTCCGTGAATGACGTGCAGTTCACGCTGCTGCTGGCTGGCGTGCTCGTGGTGTTCGTGATCTACCTGTTCCTGGGCAATCTGTCGGCCACGCTGATTCCGGCGGTGGCGTTGCCGATCTCGATCCTGGGCACCTTCGGGGTCATGTACGCGCTCGGCTACAGCCTGGACAACCTGTCGTTGCTGGCCCTGACCCTCGCCGTGGGCTTCATCGTCGACGACGCCATCGTCATGCTGGAGAACATCGTGCGCCACATGGAGGCCGGCATGGCGCCGTATGAGGCATCCGTGCGCGGTTCGGGCGAGATCAGCTCCACCATCATCTCGATGATGCTGTCCCTGATTGCGGTGTTCATCCCGGTGATGTTCATGGGCGGCATCGTCGGACGGCTGTTCCACGAGTTTGCGATCGTGATCAGCGTGGCGATCCTGTTTTCCGGCCTGGTGGCCATCACGCTCACGCCGATGCTGTGCAGCCGCTTCGTCACCGCCGAACGTGCCGGACACGGCGCCGGCCAGCGCCGCAATTGGCTGGTCACCGGCTTCGACCGGGGTTTCAGCGCGGTGCGCGATGGCTATGTCGGCAGCCTGGCCTGGGCCATGCAGCGCCCGCATCTGGTGCTGGCGATGTTCGCCGCGTGCCTGGTGGCCACGGCGGGGCTGTTTTATCTCGTACCCAAGGATTTCATCCCGGCCGGCGACAGCGGCCAGCTCCATGTCAACACCGAGGGGCCGCCGGACATCGCGTATGCCAGCATGGTCGAGCGCCAGGGCAAGCTGGTGGACATCGTGGCCAAGGACCCGAATATCGCGAGCTATCTGTCCACGGTGGGCGGCGGCGGGCCGCGTTCCACCATCAACAACGGCTCGATCACCCTGGTGCTGAAGCCAGCCAGCGAACGCAAGCTGGACCCGGACGGCATCATTGCCGAGTTGCGCCCGAAGCTGGCCAAGGTGCCCGGCATCCGCTCCTACATCCAGAACGAACCGGCGATCCGGATTGGCGGCCGCATATCCAAGGCCCAGTACCAGTACACCTTGCAGTCGGCCAACCTGGCGGAGTTGTACCAGTGGGGCGGCAAGGTCACCGACGTGTTCCGCACGCTGCCGGGCTTCGAGGACGTCACCAACGACCTCAACCTGAACAGCCCCTCGATCATGGTCGAGGTCGAGCGCGACAAGCTGGCGCCGCTCGGCTTGACCATGGCCCAGGTGCAGAGTGCGCTGGGCGCCAGCTTTGGCCAGAACCAGGTATCCACCATCTACGGCGCGGCCACCCAGTACTGGGTGATCATGCAGGTGGCACGGCCCCTGCAGAATGACCCCGGCATCCTGTCGCAGCTGTACGTCACCTCCGCCAGCGGCGCGCTGGTGCCGCTCAACGCCGTGGCGACGTTCAAGCGCGTGCCACAATCACTCACTGTCAATCATCAGGGGCAGTTGCCGGCGGTGACGGTCTCGTTCAATCTCGCCACCGGGGTCAGCCTGAGTACCGCGGTGGGACAAATCCAGGAGGCCATCCGCAACATCGGCCTGCCGGCGACCGTCAGCGGCAGCGTGCAGGGCTCGGTGCAGGCATTCCAGCAGTCCATGCAGGGCATGAGCGTGTTGCTGCTGCTCGCGGTGTTCGTGATCTACCTGGTGCTCGGCATCCTGTACGAGAGTTTCATCCATCCCCTGACCATCCTGTCCGGATTGCCAGCCGCGGCAGTCGGTGCCTTGCTTACCCTGCTGCTGTTTGGCGCCAACCTCGACCTGTTTGCGTTCGTCGGCATCATCATGCTGATCGGCATTGCCGAGAAGAACGCGATCATGCTGATCGATTTCGCGCTGGAGCGGCAACGCGACGAAGGCATGGCGCCGGCGCAGGCGATCTTCGATGCCTGCCGCGTGCGCTTCCGCCCGATCATGATGACGACCATGGCCGCGATGGCCGGCACGTTGCCGATCGCAGTCGGTTTTGGCGCGGGTGCGGAAACCCGCCGCTCGCTTGGCCTGGCGGTGGTCGGCGGCCTGGTGTTCTCGCAGATCCTCACGCTGTACCTGACGCCGGTGATCTATCTGTACATGGATCGCCTGCAGCAGCGCTTCCGGCGGCGCGCCGGCAAGCCGGTGCCGGCAGCGGTCTAGGCGCCAAAGCCGGGAGCGCGGCCTTCGTGGGAGACCCTCACGGGCGGTGCTCCGCCTTCGGCTTATGCCAGGTTCGTCCATCGAGAGCGCTTCGTGTGCCGAAGGTGCGCGAGACGCTCTTGATCTGTCAGCCGCGTGCGCAACCGGACGACTGCTCGCCAGGCAGGGCACCCGGCGGGTCCATGCAGCGTGGTGCGGTCGGGTGCTATTCCTCGACGGGGTCGTCGGCGAAGGCACCTGGCGCGGAGCCGAAGTCGCCATCGGCCTGCGCCGCCATGTAGGAGAATGCGGCGTAGACCGCCACGTTCTGCGCCAGCTCGACGGGATCGATCTTGTCCAGCGTGTCGTTGGCGGTGTGGTGCCAGTCGAAGTAATGCGTGCCGTCCTGCACCAGGCTCAGCGCGGCCATGCCCTTGGCATGCATCTGCGACAGGTCTGAACCACCACCTCCCGGGTATTTGGTGTTGTACGCGACCCCGAGTGGCGCCAGCACCTGCGCGATCTGCTGGATAGCCGCGCGTGCCTCGGGCTTGACGCTCGCCGTCATCATCCAGATTTTCCCGGCACCGAAATCGGACTCGGTGCCGAGCTGGAATTGCTTCACGTCCCTGGCGTGCTTCTCGGCATAGGCCTTGCCGCCCCACAGGCCCATTTCCTCGTTGGCGAAGGCGATCACGCGGATCGTGCGATCCGGTCGCGTCGGCAGGTCATGGATGAGCTTGCCGGCGGCCATGGCGATAGCTACGCCGGCCGCATCGTCGATCGCGCCCGTGCCTGGATCCCAGGAGTCCAGATGGCCGCCGATGGCGACGACCTGTTCCGGGTGCCTGCGGCCGGTGATCTCGCCGATCACGTTCGCGCCGGTGTATTCGCCGACGATGCCACAATCCAGGTCGAGCTTGACGGTCACCGGCTTGCCATAGGCAAGGATGCGCTCGAGCTGGTCGGCATCGGGATTGGACAGTGCCGCGGCCGGAATCGCACCGTCAGTCTTGGTGAAGCCGGTGACCCCGGTATGCGCGATGCGCTGGTGTGCGTCCGTACCGGCCGAGCGCAGCAGGTAGCCTGCCGCCCCCTTGCCGGCGGCAATGACCGGGCCGGCGGTGCGCACGGCCGAGCCCATGCCGTAGTCGTGCCCGTCCTTCGCGCGCTGCATGCGGTAGCCGATGTAGACGATCTTGCCTTTCACCTGGCCTGCATCCGCCGCCTTCAGCGCATCGAGGCTGTCGAACTTCATCACCTGGGCGGTAAGCCCACCTCTTGGCGTGCCTGGCGAGTAGCCCAGCGCGGTCAGCACCAGCGGCTGCGGGAATGGCGCGACGATGGCGCCGCTCTCACTGCGGCGTTCCCACAACGGATAGGCGACAGGCTCGGTGTAGACCTTGTCGTAGCCCAGCGCCTTGAATTTCGCGATCGCCCAGTCGCGCGCCCGCTGGTCGGCGGCGCTGCCGGCCATGCGTGGGCCGACCTCGGTCGTCAGCGATTCGACGATGCGGTAACCGGTGTCGTCGTGCAGTGCCTTGTCGCGCAGTTGCTGGGCGGTGGCAACGGCCGTTGCCGGAATGCTGGTGGCGGTCGCGGCGGCGACCATGCTGCAGCCCGCAAGCAGAGCGGCGGCGAGCAGGGTGAGGGTAGGCCTGGACATGTGTGGATTCCGCTGGGTGGGGATGCGTGGCGGGTGGGGGCTGGCACCCGCGTGCGCGGTGCACAGGTCAACGTCGATGGCGGGCGCGCATGTCGGCATCAGCATGCGCGCCGTCTTTGGCCATTCCAGTTCAGGGCTTGGGCTGGTCTGCGGCAAACGCACCGGGGCCGGAGCCGAAGTCTCCGTCGGCTTGTGCCGCCATGTAGACGACGGCCGCATAGACGGCCACGTTCTGGGCCAGCTCGGATGGGACGATCTTGTCAAGCGTGTCGTTGGCGTTGTGGTGCCAGTTGCTGTAGTAAGTTCCGTCCTGGGCCAGTGTCAGCGCCGCCATGCCCTTGGCGTGCAGCAGCGAAAGATCGGGGCCGCCGCTTCCGGGCAGGTTCGCGTCGTAGGCCACGCCAAGCGGCGCCAGCACCTGCGCCATCTGCGCGATGGCGTTGCGTGCTCCGGGCTTGACGGTCGCACTCATCTGCCAGATCTTGGCGGCACCGTGGTCGGATTCGGATCCAAGCTGGAATTTGCCGACCTCCCTGGCGTGTTCCTTCGCGTAGGCCGTACCGCCCCACAGGCCCATTTCCTCGTTGGCGAAGGCGATCACGCGGATGGTGCGGTCGGGTCGTTGCGGCAGGTCGCGGATCAACTTCCCCGCGGCTATGGCAATGGCCACCCCCGCGCCGTCGTCAACCGCGCCCGTGCCCGGGTCCCAGGAATCCAGATGGCCGCCGATGGCGACGACCTGGTCCGGATGTTTCTTTCCGGTGATTTCGCCGATGACATTGGCCCCCGTGTATTCGCCGGCAATGCCGCAGTCGAGATCCAGCAGCAGGGTGACGGGTTTGCCGTAGGCCAGCACGCGCTCGAGCTGGTCGGCGTCGATCGGCGAGAGTGCAGCGGCCGGGACCAGGGCCTTCAAGTCGGCCATCGTGGGATTGGCCGGCCCGGTGGCGCCGGTCGAGGCCAGGCGGTTGTGCACATCGGTGCTGAGTGTACGCATCAGGAAGGCTGCCGCACCCTTCTTGAACGAGACGATCGGTCCTTCCTCGCGGATGATGCGGCCGGTGTGGTAGCTGTTGCTCTGCTTGCCGCTGCTGGTGTGGAAACTGATGTAGATAATCTTGCCCTTGACCTGTGCCGGGTCCATGGCCTGCAGCGCCTCGATGCTGGCGACCTGCAATACCTGCGCCGTGATACCGCCCTTTGGCGTGCCGGGCGAGTAGCCCAGCGCGGTCAGCACCAGGGGCTGCGGAAATGGCGCGACGATGGCACCGCGTTCGCCGTGGCGTTCCCACAACGGGTAGGTGACGGGCTCGGTGTAGACCTTGTCGTAGCCGAGCGCCTTGAACTTCGCGACAGCCCAGTCGCGCCCGCGCTGGTCGGCTGCGCTGCCGGCCATGCGTGGGCCGACCTCGGTGGTCAGCGATTCGACGATGCGGTAACCGGTGTCGTCGTGCAGTGCCTTGTCGCGCAACTGTTCCGCGGTCCTGACTGCCGCGGCCGGTATGGTCGTGGCGTTGGCGTTGGCGTTGGCGTTGGCGGAGGCCAGGAGTGTGCTGCCGAGCAGCAAGGCAAGCGGAAGGCGCATCGGGTATCCCCAATTCAGGAACGCCGATTATGCCCGAATTGCCTGCGCTGTCCCGACCCGGCTTTCCGGGTCGGGACGGATCCCGCTTGCCTTGTCCAGTCGGGTGCGGCCCCTGCGCTTCGCAGACGCGGCGCGCTACGGCTTGTTGCTCTTGAGCAGGTCGCGGATTTCGGTGAGCAGGGCGACATCGGCCGGCGGCGGGGCAGGCGCAGCTTCTTCCTTCTTCTGCATGCGGTTCATGGCCTTGATCACCATGAAGATGGAGAACGCGATGATCAGGAACGTGATGATGGTGTTGATGAAGATACCGTAGTTGATCGCGATCTCGGCCACCTTGTGCGCCGGGTCGCTGACATCGGCGGGGCGGATGACCCATTTCAAGCTGGAAAAATCGATGCCTCCGGTGATCCAGCCGATGGGCGGCATGATCACATCCTCGACCAGCGAGGTGACGATCTTGCCGAACGCGGCGCCGATGACAATACCGATGGCCATGTCCATCACGTTGCCGCGCATGGCGAAGGCCTTGAATTCCTGCAACATGCTCATCTTGGATACTCCCTGGTTGTGCCTGGTGGCGCCCGGAATGTACCGCTTCGCCGCGGCAAGCGACAGCACTGCGTCAAACCCGCCTCAGACGATGCGGGTGCGGAGCTCGGCCACGCCGACGAGTTCGGCGTGCAATTCGTCGCCGCGTTGCAGCGCCGCAACGCCCGAGGGGGTGCCAGTGAAGACCAGGTCGCCGGCATGCAGCTCGAACAGCGTCGACAGCGCCGCGACGATGGCCGGCACGTCATGGATCATCTCCGCCAGCGTGGCCTGCTGGCGCAGGGTGCCGTTGACGCCCAGGCGAAGTACGGTTCGTCCATCCACATGGGCAGCGCTTGCAGGTTGCAACGCAGACAGCGGCGCGGAGTGGTCAAAGCCCTTGGCGATGTCCCAGGGATGACCCTTGGCCTTGACCTGGCGCTGCAGGTCGCGCCGGGTCAGGTCCAGGCCGACGCCATAGCCGAAGATCAGCTCCGGTACGCGGGCCACGGCAATGTCACGGCCACCACCACCCAGCGCCACCACCATTTCCACCTCATGGTGCAGCTCGGACGTCAGCGGGGGATAGGGGACATCGGTGCCGTCGGTGACAATCGCGTCGGCCGGCTTGCAGAAAAACATCGGCGTCCCGGCTTCCGGTGCTACGCCCATTTCCCGCGCATGCTCGGCGTAGTTCCGCCCGATGCAGAAGATGCGGTGCACCGGATAGCGCTGGTCGCTCCCCTGGATCGGCAGGCTGGGGATCGGAAGCGGCGTGAAGGCGTAGCTCATGGTGCAGAGCGTAGCAAAATCCGATCCCGGAAATGCGCACCAGGAAAGCCGCCTGTACGTTGCCGGGTGGAACAGCCGGTCATGACAGCAAGCTTGTTGGTGTAATAAGGTGCCGCTGGCGTCCGTGGGTCAAGTCGGCCCAGTGGCCCTGCCAGCATCGCCCAGGAGTGTGCGTGGACAACGCCGAGCTACTGAAGCAGTTGCGCATCGACCGGGATCAGCGTGGCGACGGCCGGCCGAATCCACAGCGTTGGCTTTGGGTGGCGCTGGCCATCCTGGCGGCCCTGGTGGCGGCACTTGCGGGCACCTGGTGGTGGTTTGGCCAGCGTGCGATCACGGTGCAGACCGCAACGGCCGTGGCGCCGGGCGCCGACCGCGATGCCAGTGCCGTGCTGCAGGCTACCGGCTATGTGACCGCCAGGCGTCAGGCCACGGTTTCGGCGCAGATCACCGGAACGTTGACCGACGTGCTGATCGAGGAGGGCGACCACGTGCGTGCCGGCCAGGTCCTCGCCCGTCTCGATGACAGTGGTTACAAGGCCGCGCTCAATGCCGCGATCGCACAGGCTGCCGCTGCCGGTGCACTGGTGACCCAGTATCGTGCCCAATTGACGCAGAACACGCATGATGCCGCACGCCTGGAGAGCCTGGCCGGGCGGAATCTGGTGGCCAAACAGGCCGCCGAGCAGGCGGCCACACTGGTGGACAGCACGCGTGCACAGCTCGCCGCCCAGCAAAAGCAGCTGGCAGTGTCCGAGGCGCAGGTGGCCGAGGCGCGGGTGAACTTCAGCTATTGCGTGGTCCGCGCACCGTTTGACGGCGTGATCACCACCAAGGACGCCCAGGTGGGTGAAATCGTGTCGCCGTTTTCTGCCGGTGGCGGCTTCACCCGCACCGGCATCGGCACCATCGTGGACATGGGCTCGCTGGAGGTGGATGTCGACGTCAACGAGGCCTATATCGGCCGGGTGACGCCGCGCATGCCGGCCGAGGCCGTGCTGGACGCCTATCCGGACTGGAAGATTCCCGCCCATGTCATCGCCATCGTGCCCACGGCCGACCGCGGCAAGGCGACCATCAAGGTACGTGTGGCGCTGGAGCAGAAGGACGCGCGCATCGTGCCGGAGATGGGCGTACGCGTGTCGTTTCTGGAGCAGGCGGCAAAACCAGGCGGAGTCAGCCAGACACCCAGAGGCGTGCTGGTGCCGGCCAGGGCCATCGTGCGCCGTGGTGATCGGGATGTGGTGTTCGTGGTCGAGGAAGGTCGGGCGCAGCAGCGCGTGGTACGGCCCGCGACCCAGGCCTATGGGGATTTGCGCCTGTTGCCGGATGTCGTGGACCCAGGCGACCGGGTGGTGCTCACCCCGCCTGCCAACTTGCGTGACGGCGCACGCGTCGAGGAACGAAAGCTGTAGCACTCCCGCATCGTGCCGGATTGCCTTGGCCCCAGGGCCGCCGGTCGACGAGCAGGTTCCCGCAAGATTCATCCTGTCGGAGGATGTCATGGGCAACTTGATTGAAGTCAACAACCTGGCCAAGACCTATGAGCGTGGCAAGCAGAGGGTCGAGGTGTTGCATCATGTGGACTTGAATATCGCCGAGGGCGATTTCCTTGCGCTGATGGGGCCATCGGGGTCGGGCAAGACCACGCTGCTCAACCTGATTGGTGGCCTGGATACGCCGACGGCGGGCAGCATCACCGTGGCCGGCCAGCGCATCGACCAGCTTGGCGGTGGCGCGCTGGCGAAATGGCGCGCCTCACACGTGGGTTTCATTTTCCAGTTCTACAACCTGATGCCGATGCTTTCGGCGCAACGCAACGTGGAGCTGCCGCTGCTGCTGACCCGCTTGTCGGGTGCACAGCGGCGCAACAATGCCGCCATTGCGCTGCAACTGGTGGGCCTGGCCGACCGCGCCAGCCACAAGCCCGGCGAATTGTCCGGCGGCCAGCAACAGCGCGTGGCGATTGCCCGCGCGATCGTCTCCGACCCGGCGCTGCTGGTGTGCGACGAGCCGACCGGCGACCTGGACCGCCAATCCGCCGAGGATGTGCTGGGCCTGCTGCAGCAGCTCAATCGCGAGCACGGCAAGACCATCGTCATGGTCACCCACGATCCGAAAGCCGCCGAATACGCTACGCATACCCTGCACCTGGACAAGGGCACGCTGGTCGAACAGGAAGGGGCGCCCGCGTGAGACGCGACGGCGTTGCGCGCGGCGCACCATCGCCGATTCCAGCGCCGTATCGGCGTCCATCGGGGAATGTGGTCTGGCTCGATCGTCCGCGAGGTTGTCGGCCATGAAATACCTGCACCTGATCTGGGCGGCGCTGTTCCGGCGCAAGACCCGCACGTTTCTCACCCTGGTCTCCATCATCGCCGCGTTCCTCTTGTTCGGCCTGCTCAACGCGGTGCGCGTGGCCTTCAGTGCCGGCGACAGTGTGGATGGTGCCGGGCGACTCATCGTCAACTCGCGCATGTCGATCCAGAATCCGTTGCCGGAGAGCCTGGGGGCGCGCATCGCCGCCGTGGACGGGGTGACTGCGGTGGCGACGGCGAACTGGTTTGGTGGGGTCTATCAGGATCCGTCCAACCAGGTCATCAGCTTTGCGGTGAGCCCAGACTACCTTGATCTGTATCCCGAGATCGTGCTGCCTGCCGACCAGCGTGCGGCTTGGCAACGTACCCGCACGGGCGCGGTGGTGGGCGCCGCGCTGGCGAAAAAGTATGGGTGGAAGGTCGGCGACAAGATCCCGTTGCAGTCGACGATCTTTCCGTCCAGGGCCTCCGGTGGCAACACCTGGACGTTCGATATTGAAGGCATATTCCACGCCAAGCACGAGCAGGATGCCGGCCGTGAGCAGTTGCTGTTGTTCCACTGGAAATACTTCGACGAGAACAACGCGTTCGGCTCCGGCACGGTGCACTGGTATGTGGTCAAGGTGGCCGACCCGGTGCATGCCGACGCGGTGGCCAGGGCGATCGACGCGATCTCGGCCAATTCCGACCATGAAACCAAGGCGCAGACCGAGCAGTCGTTCCAGGCCTCGTTCATCAAGCAACTGGTCAACATCGGCATGATCGTGGTTTCGATCATGGGTGCGGTGTTCTTCACCCTGCTGCTGCTGACCGGCAACACCATGATGCAGGCGGTGCGCGAACGCACGGCGGAATTGGCCGTGCTGAAGACCATTGGTTTTACCAGTCGCGCGGTGCAGGCCATGGTGCTGGCCGAAAGCGTCCTGTTGCTGCTGCTCGGCGGGGTGGTTGGCCTGGGCCTGGTCTCGCTCATCGTGCCGGCCATTGGCGCGGCCAGCGGCGGCATGGTGCCGGTGCAGGCGTTGGGTGCCGATACCTGGCTGCTCGGCATCGGCTTGATGCTTGCCATCGGGGTCTTGGTGGGCTGGATTCCCGCGTGGCGTGCCATGCGCCTGAACATCGTCGATGCGCTCAGCGGCCGCTGAGGAGGATTCCACCATGAGAAAATTGCTGGTGAACCTGGGCCTGGTGCTGCTGCTGATCGTGGCCATGGGGGTGTGGACCAGGCTGCCGTGGTTTGGTGTCGTCGCCCTGGTGCTGGTGTTTGGCCTGTGGCTGGCGCTGTCGCGCAGTGGTCGTCAGGCGGCCTCGGTGACCTGGGTCGGGGTGAGCACGATGCGGCAACGCGCCGGCTCCTCGTCGGTGATCGTGATCGGGATTGCCGGCGTGGTGGCCGTGCTGGTGGCGCTGCTGGCCATGGGCGAAGGGCTGACGGCCACGCTGGAGAGTGGCGGCCGCAGCGACACCGCGATCGTGCTGCGCGGCGGTTCGGCGGCGGAATCGGCCTCGGTGCTGGTGGGCGATGATGTGCTGGCGATCGGGCAGGCGCCCGGCATTGCGCGTGATGCCAGCGGCAAGCCGCTGGTGTCGGCTGAGCTGGTCGTGGCCGCAAACGTCCGGCAGAAGGGCTCCAATGATGATGCCAATGCGCAACTGCGCGGCATCGGCAACGCAGGCTGGGTACTGCGCCCGGACTTGAAGATCATTGCCGGGCGCAAGTTCACGCCTGGCCTGCGCGAGCTCGATGTGGGCGAGGGTGCCGCGGGGCAATTCGCCGGCATGGATATTGGCGATGAGGTGAAGCTGGGTCCGGAGTCCTGGAAAGTCGTGGGCGTGTTTGCTTCCGGCGACGCCTACGATTCGGAGTTGTGGGCTGATCGCGATACCGTGGCTTCAGCCTATCGCCGTGGCAACAGCGCTGAATCCGTACTGGTCAGGCTCACCGGCGCCGATGCGTTCGACCGCTTCAAGGCTGCATTGCTCTCCGA
>JAFKMZ010000061.1:0-29918 GCA_017305055.1 Lysobacterales bacterium | reverse complement strand
GGAAGCCTCGACCAGCAGGGATTGTTTTGCCAAGCAATCGGCGGGACTGGCCAAGGTCATCCGCGTCGTGGGCTTGACTGTGGGCATCATCATGGCCGTGGGTGCGGTGTTCGGGGCGCTCAACTGCATGTTTGCCGCCGTGGCCGGGCGCGCACGCGAGATCGCCACGCTGCGCGCGATTGGCTTTCGCGGCCTGCCCGTGGTGGTGTCGGTGATGTTGGAGACCATGCTGCTGGCGCTGGCCGGCGGCGTGCTGGGCGCGCTGGTCGCGTGGCTGGTATTCAACGGTTATTCCACCTCGACGCTGAGCGGCTTCACCCAGGTGGTATTCCGCTTCCGGGTGTCGCCCCAGCTGCTTGGGGAAGGCCTGAAGTGGGCGCTGGCGATTGGTTTCATAGGCGGCCTGTTCCCGGCGGTCCGCGCCGCGCGCCTGCCAGTCACCACCGCCTTGCGCGAGTCCTGAGTCTCAGTCGGTGCGCTTGACCAGGCGGTAGGCGGCTTGCTGCAGGGCGGTCACGCCCTGTGCGGCGAAGGGCGGCTGGGTCGTCGGGATGTCCTCGCGCTCGAGCAGCTCGACATGCCACTCGGCGTCGAACAGGCGGTGCACCTCGGCGTCGTCGACTGCAAACGGCGGCCCGTCCATCTCGCCCGGCGGATAGCCCAGGGTGATCAGCAGGCCGCGGCAGCCACCGGGCAGCTTGCCGTAGATCTCCTGCACGTAGCGCTCACGCATCGGTGCCGGCAGCGCGACCAGGGCGGCGCGGTCGTAGAAGGCGCCGCAGCTGTCCAGCGTATCCGCGTCCACGTCGAAGATGTCCCCGTTGATGATCTCGAGCGAGCCAGCAGTCCAATGCACACCATCGGACTCGTGTCGTGAGCGGGGTGTCAGCTGATTCTCGGCAAACAGCTGCTCCACAGCCAGCGGCGACAATTCCACGCCAAGCACCAGGCATTCCTGCGCGGCCAGCCAGAGGAGATCCGCGGATTTGCCGCACAACGGCACCAACACCCTGGTGCGCGGCGGTATCTCCAACGCGGGCCAGTACTTCATCAACAACGGCAGTGGCTTGCCGTGGTGCCAGCCAATGCGGCCCTCGTGCCAACGCTCCAACCAATAGGCTGCAAACATCCTGGGCATCCTCCGGATCAGGGGCGCGGCTGCCGTGCCACTCCGCGCCGGGTGGCATCCGCGTGTGGGCGCGCGATGGCTACAGGCTAGCACCGGCAGATGTCACTGCGGTTCTGGCAACGGGCCAGGCACCCTGCCACAGCCATGGGGCGCCTGGCCGCTCAGTGTGCGAACAGCTGGTCCGGGTCCTTGAACGCCTTGAATTCCAGGGCATTGCCGCAGGGATCGAACAGGAACATCGTGGCCTGCTCGCCGACCTGCCCGCGGAAGCGCACGTGCGGCTCGATGGCAAAGCGGATGCCCGAGGATTTCAGCCGCGCGGCCAGCGCCTCCCATTGCTCCCAGCCGAGCACGATGCCGAAATGCGGCACTGGCACGGCGTCGCCATCCACCAGGTTGGTGTGGGTGTGGACTTGCGCCGGCGTCTTGGGATGCTGGTGGATCACCAACTGGTGTCCATGGAAATCGAAGTCCACCCAGTGCGCGCTCGAGCGGCCTTCCGCGAGGCCCAACACCTCGCCGTAGAAGTGCCGGGCCGCGGCGAGGTCATCGACGGGGATGGCGAGGTGGAAAGGTGACAGGCCCATCTGCGGATTCCTGATCAGGTGGCAGGTACAACCCGGCCATTACAATGCATCCCCGCCAGGTACCCACTGCCGGGCGTGCCAGTCAGATTGTCGGCGATGCCGCGGGAAAATCAGCAGGGCGAAGGTGACCCGATCGACTGCCGCCGATCGCGGTCAGCGCTCGCCCATGCCTCCGGCTGGTTCTGGCGCCATGCCGGCGCGCACCTTCTCCTCGATGCGCTGGCCAATCCCGGCGTCCACGTGCTTCCAGTAGGCAAAGGCGCGTTCCAGCACCGGGCTGCGTACGCCACCCAGCAGGCTGCCGGCGACCTGGTCGACGAACTGCGCACGCTGGGCATCGTTCCACACCTCGCGCACCAGGGTGCCGGCCTGGCCGAAATCGTCATCCTCGGCATGCAGGGTGTACGCGCTGCGCACCATGCCGCCGTCGGCTTCCCAGCCGTTCTCCACCGGGCCGGTGTCGTCGGACCACGGTCGGCCGCCGCTGTTGGGCGCGTGCACGGGCGCGTTGCCGCTGTGGTGGTAGGTCATCTGGCCGTCGAACATGTACGTGTTCACCGGCACCTTGGGCTGATTCACCGGCAGCTGGTGGAAGTTGGTGCCGATGCGGTTGCGCTGGGCGTCGGCGTAGGCGAAGGCGCGGCCGAGCAGCATCTTGTCCGGCGACAGGCCGATGCCCGGCACCGTGTTGCCCGGCGAGAACGCCGCCTGCTCGATCTGGGCGAAGAAGTTCTCCGGGTTGCGGTTCAAGGTCATCGTGCCGACCTTGATCAGCGGGTAGTCCTTGTGCGGCCAGACCTTGGTCAGGTCGAACGGGTTGAAGCGGTAGTCCTTGGCCTCGGCGTACGGCATCACCTGCACCGACAGATCCCACACCGGGAAATCGCCGCGCCTGATCGCGTCGAACAGGTCGGCGCGGTGGAAATCGGCGTTCTCGCCGGCCATCGCGGCGGCCTCGGCATTGTTGAAGAAGGCCATGCCCTGGCGGGTGTGGAAGTGGTACTTCACCCAGAATTTCTCGCCCTTGGCGTTGATCCACATGTAGGTGTGCGAGCCGTAGCCGTTCATCTCGCGCCAGGTGCGCGGCAGGCCGCGTTCACCCATCACGTAGGTGACCTGGTGGGCGGTTTCCGGGTTGGACGTCCAGAAGTCCCATTGCATGTGGTTGTCGCGCAGGCCCGAGTCCGGCAGGCGCTTCTGGCTGCGGATGAAGTGCGGGAACTTGATCGGGTCGCGCAGGAAGAACACCGGCGTGTTGTTGCCGACCAGGTCGTAGTTGCCTTCGTCGGTATAGAACTTCAGCGAGAAGCCGCGCACGTCGCGCCAGGTGTCCGGGCTGCCCGATTCGCCGGCGACGGTGGAGAAGCGCGCCAGCATGTCGGTCTTGGCGCCCTTTTTGAACAGCGCGGCCTTCGTGTACCTGGACACATCAGCGGTGGTCTCGAAGACGCCGAACGCACCGGCACCCTTGGCGTGCGGCTGGCGCTCCGGCACCTTCTCGCGGTTGAAGTGCGCCATCTGCTCCAGGAAATGCACGTCGTGCAGCAGGATCGGGCCATTCGGGCCGATGGTCAGCGAGTTGCGGTCGCTGACGGCGGGAGCGCCGCTTCCAGTGGTCGAGCCACCTTCGGGCTGGTTCTTGTCGTTGGACATGGATTGCCTCCTTGTGCTGATGGCGGGCCGGATTCCGGCGAGGGGCGATACCCTGTCGAGTGTGCCTGCAATGGAATCGGTAAGCCATTCGCTTTTTTCGATCGGCGCGATAGATGGCGCCTTGGATTTACCATCGTCCCATCTTGTTCCCTTTTTCCCAGGAGCGCGCCATGCGCGAGCGCACCCTCGGCCGCAGCGGACTCACGGTCTCGGCCCTTGGCTTTGGCTGCATGGGGCTGAACTCCGATTACGGTGCGGGCCTTGCCAGGCACGACGCCATTGGCCTGATCCGCGACGCGGCGGATTGCGGCGTCACCCTGTTCGATACGGCCGAGGTCTACGGTCCGTATACCAACGAGGAGCTGGTGGGCGAGGCGCTGGCGCCGATCCGCGACCAGGTGGTGATCGCCACCAAATTCGGTTTCAAGACGGGCGATCTTGCATCCGGGATGGACAGCCGGCCCGAGCACATCCGGGCGGTCGCCGAAGCATCGCTGCGGCGCCTGCGCACGGATCGCATCGACCTGTTCTACCAGCATCGGGTGGATCCTGACGTGCCGATGGAGGACGTGGCGGGAACGGTCCGCGAGCTGATTGTCGAAGGCAAGGTCGGGCACTTTGGGCTTTCCGAGGCTGGGGAGGCATCGATCCGGCGCGCACATGCAGTGCAGCCGGTCACGGCGCTGGAAAGCGAGTACTCGCTGTGGTGGCGCGAGCCCGAGCAGGGCATCCTGGCCGTTTGCGGGGAACTTGGGATTGGCTTCGTGCCGTTCAGTCCGCTGGGCCGCGGTTTCCTCACCGGCAGGATCGGCGCGGACACGGTGTTTGCTGCCAATGACTTCCGCAATGACCTGCCGCGCTTTGCGCCGGCTGCGCGCAGGGCAAACCAGGTATTGGTCGATACGCTCGGCCACTTTGCCGCCGACCGGGGCGCGACGCCGGCCCAGATCGCCCTGGCCTGGCTGCTGGCGCAGAAGCCGTGGATCGTGCCTATCCCCGGCACCACGCGCCTGTCTCGTCTCAAGGAGAACCTTGCCGCGGTGGAGATCGAGCTGGGTGATGACGAGGTTGCGCAACTGGGTGCGTCATTCGCGGCGCTGCCAGTGGAGGGTGACCGCTATCCGCCGCAATTGGCCGCCCAGGTCGGCAAGTAGAGTCGCGCTTAGCGCCAGTTGGCGTGCGCTTCCCAGAACATCACCGCGCGCCGGTAGGCGTCGCGATCCAGTGGCACGCCTGAGCCACCTTCGGCGACGCCAAGCGCATTGCGCAACATGGTGATCGGTACCATCGGGATTTCTTCAGGCTGCACGGTATACAGGCAACCGACCACGCCCCAATCGGCGTCGATGGGCGAACCTTCCTCGGCAAGTTGTCCGCGGCTGTACAGGATCGGCAGCAGATAGCTGGCGACCGGTGGCTCGATGCCCTCGAACCAGCGCACCAGCACCGGCAGTTCCTCGCGCGTACGGGCCTCGTAGGCCGAGCGCAACAGGTGGCGGTTGGCGTCGGTGATGGGCACGACGGTGCAACGCGTGGACGTCCAGTTGCGGTACACGTGCAGCCGGCAGAACGGCGCGTAGCCCTGCAGCACCGCCAGCGGGGTTTCGGTGTTCAGGTGCCGCTCGAATGCCTCCGCACTGCAATCCTGGATGGCACTGCGGCGAGGGTCGTGCGGGAACAGGCGGGTGCGGGCAAAGGGAGTGAGAACGATGGACATGGTGATCACAACGCCAAACCAGCGCACGAGGCTAGGGTCCGGATCGTGGAAATGCAAACGCTGCTGCGGCTTCGCCGGGACGGCCTGGAGGGCCTGCGCATCGGCTGCCGCTCCGCGGCACCGCCCCTGGGTTCGTGGGCGTGTTGCCGCCTTGCCCTTGTACGGGTGGCCAGGACAGCCACATGGACCGGTAGGCAAAAAAAAGCGTCCCGTTCAGCCGGGACGCTTTTTGTCAGGTTGATGAGCGTGTTCAGCCCAGACGTGCTTCACGCCTCTTGAGCCAGCAGCCCGACCCGAGAAGGAGGAGTCCCAGCAGAAACATGCCAGCGACGCCCGGTTCGGGTACCCCGATCGGCCTGGTACTGAACGCGACGTTGTCGAACTCGAAGGCATACGACGGGCTGGTTGCGACAACGCGGTCGAACGGCGAGCTGAAATTGATGTTGACGTAGAACGTGCCCGCCGCGCCCTGATCTCCGTTCGCCAGGGCGGTGACGTCATGGCCTGTGAACATGTCAATCATCGTGGCGCCGTTGTAGAACGTCAGCGTGTTGTCCCTGTCCACGGATCCCCACAACAGACCCATGTACATCTGCAGGCCCGGGAATGCCAGCGTCGCCGCGGCGCCGGGGGAGGCGTTGGTGGAGCCGCTGGTCAGGTAGGTCGTGGCATCGGCGCCGTCCGGCTGGCCACCAAAGTTGACGCCGTTGTTGCCGGACAGGAAAGGCGCCGCGTACTTGCCGCCTACGGAGCCTTGCACGGCCCCGGCGTCGGATGCGAAGGAGACCACGAGTCCGCTTGGCATCGTGCCGCCTGCGCTGCCGGGTACGAGCGAGTCGAACGTCTCATAGTGGTCGGCACCCGCGGGAGCGCCGCCGACCGTGGCGGAAAGGATGGCGGTCGCGCCTGCCGTGGCTGCCACGCCCATCCCCGCCAACAATCCGACTGCAGCCAACAGCGACCGCATGCGTGCTGTTCGCCCTCTGTTCCGCATGTGATTGTTCATGTCTCTTCCCCTGTAAGGTAATTATTAGTTGCCACACCTGGATGCACGTACCCGACGTTTGCAACATCATTCGACAGCACACGTCCAGGAAGGTAAAGCACCTCCCATGCCAAGGCGCGATGTTGTTGATTTACATAAATGCCGCCTGGGATTGGCCGCCAGAACATTGTCTGATGTGTAAGCTTTTCCGACACCCAAACCTGCTTGGACTGGCAACCCAAGCCGCGCCGCGCTCCCCCGGGACGTCGCGGATCACAAAAATGCGGGGTCGCTTGCCTCTTGACACGGATCCTCGGCAAACCGCCTGCGCGCCCGGCGGCACGCAGCTTCGAACGCAATCGAGCTGGGAAGCCAAGGAGACTCTCCGTGGCCCCAAGCCATCGCCGATCCCTCAGGCGACGAACTGCAGGTGCGCCAGCTCCGCGTACAGGCCGCCCTCGGCAAGCAGGCTCTCGTGTGTGCCTTGGGCGACGATGCGGCCGCCGTCCATGACCACGATGCGGTCGGCGCGCTGCACCGTCGCGAGGCGGTGGGCGATCACCAGGGTCGAGCGCCCCTGCTCGAGGCGCTGCAGGGCCTGCTGGATCGCCGCCTCGGACTGGGCGTCGAGTGCGGAAGTGGCTTCGTCCAGCAGGAGCAGCGGCGCATCGCGCAAAATCGCGCGGGCGATGGCGATGCGCTGGCGCTGGCCACCGGACAGGCGCACGCCGCGTTCGCCGAGCTCGGCGGCATAGCCGCCCTGCATGTCGCTGATGAACTCGTGGGCCTCGGCGGCGTGGGCGGCGGCGTGCACTTCCGCGTCGCTCGCGTCCTGCCGTCCGAAGCGGATGTTGTCCGCGGCGGTGCCGGCGAAGATCGCGGTTTCCTGGGGCACCAGGGCGATGGTGCCACGCAGCTCGGGCAGTGCCAGTGCGCGCAGGTCGACACCGTCGAGTGTGATGCGCCCGGACTGCGGGTCGTAGAAGCGCAGCAGCAGGGCCAGCACCGTACTCTTGCCGGCACCCGAGGGCCCGACCAGGGCCACCGTCTCGCCGGGCTGGATGGCGAGCTCGAAGTCCTCGAGCGCGGCTGTGTCCGGGCGTGTCGGATAGTGGAAGCCGACATGTTCGAAGTGCAACGCGCCGCGCACCGGACGAGGAAGGCTCACCGGCTGCGCCGGGCTGGTGATTTCCGCACGTTCGGCGAACAGCTCGCCGATGCGCTCCATGGCCCCGGCCGCGCGCATGACGTCGCCCCAGACTTCGGAAAGCCCCGCGATCGACCCGGCTGCAAACACCGCATACAGCACGAATTGCCCAAGCACGCCGGCATCCAGGGTGTGCGCCAGCACGTCGCGTGCGCCGGCCCACAGCACCAGGGTGATGGCGCCGAAGAACAGCACGATCACCACCGCCGTGAGCCACGCGCGCATGCCGATGCGCTGGCGTGCGCTGTCCAGTGCACGCATGATCGCCACGCCGTAGCGTCGACTCTCGATGTCCTCGCGCGCGTAGGCCTTGACGGCCGGCGCCGCGTTCAGCGTTTCGTTGGCGAGTGCTGCCGCGTCGGCCAGCCGATCCTGGCTGGCGCGCGACAGCTTCTGCACGCGGCGGCCGAACAGCAGGATCGGCACCATCACCAGCGGAATCACCAGGCCGGTCAGGCCGGCCAGGCGCGGGCTGGTCCACACCATCATGGCGCTGGCGCCAAGCAGCATCACCAGGCTGCGCAAGGCCACGGAAATGCCGGAGCCGACCAGTGCCTGCACCACCTCTGTGTCCGTGCCCAGCCGCGAGATCAGTTCGCCGACCCGGCTGCGTTCAAAAAATCCGACATCCAGCTTCACCACGTGCGCGTACAGCTGCTCGCGCAGCGATGCCAGCGCCCGTTCGCCGAGCAGGGTGATGCAGAAATAGCGGGCTGCAGTGGCAAAGGCCAGCACTAGGGCGACGCCGAACAGCCCCAGGAAGATCTCGTTGATTGCAGCTGCGTTGGAATCGCTGAAGCCTTGGTCGATGACGTGGCGTACGGCGAGCGGCAACACCAGGGTCGCGCCGGACGAGGTGGCCAGGAACACCAGCCAGCCGATCGCAAGCAGCCAATGCGGCTTGACGAAAGGCCACAGCAGGCGCAGCGCGCCGAGGCGGCGGGCGGGTCGTGCGGTGCCGTCGGAATCAGTCATGCGTACTCACAGGGTGCGCGGTGGGGACGTGCAGCGTGGGTCGATGGTGTTGGGTCGGGAGCCTTTGGTCCCGTCATTCCGGGAATCCAGTGCCTTTGGTGGAGCACGAAGGTTCGAGTCGCTGGATTCCTGCTTGACCAGCCCTTCGGCCGTTGAAAAGCACCTCGCAGGAATGACGGTTTGGAGCTGATCAGAGTTCCCGCAGGTTTAGGTGACACCGCGCACGGGCGTTGGCGATGCCGATTCGTACCCATCTCCACGTGGGGCGTCCGCGGCGTAGTTCAATGGGTACGAGACCAGTGTGTCCGTTTCCACGAAACCATCGTCACCGTGGCTGGCTTGGTAGCATGGCGGCTTTCCCGTCGACGACCAGGCTGCCCATGTCCAACAACGACATCCTGCGCGCCGTGCGCTATATGCTCGACCTCAGCGATGCCAGGCTCGCGCAGATCATCGCGCTGACCGATCCGGCGCTGGTGTCCGGCCGCGAGGAAGCGCAGGCGTTGCTGAAGAAGGACGACGAGCCTGGCGCCACTGCCTGCACCGACCGCGTGCTGGCGGCCTTCCTGGACGGCCTGGTCACCAGCCTGCGCGGCCATGACCCGGGCCGGCCGCCGCGCCCGCCGGAGCGGCGTATCGACAACAACATGGTGCTGAAGAAGCTGCGCGTGGCGTTCAAGCTGCAGGACGCGGACATGCACGAGATCCTGGCCGCCGCCGGCATGCCGGTCTCCAAGCCCGAGATGAGCGCGCTGTTCCGCCAGCCGGGACACAAGAACTTCCGCCCGTGCGGCGACCAGTTGCTGCGCCACTTCCTGCGCGGACTGACGTTGCGCGTGCGCGGTACGGACTGACCCGCGTGCAGTGGTCGACGTGTGTCAACCCTGATACATCACCATCAATCGTGGTTCGGTCATGTCGGCGATGGCGCTGCGGATGCCTTCGCGCCCGAATCCGGAAAGCTTGACGCCGCCGTAGGGCATGTTGTCGACGCGGAAGCTGGGGATGTCGTTGACGATCACGCCGCCCTGTTCCAGCTCGCTCCAGGCGCGCATGGCGTGGTCCAGGCTGCCGGTGAAGATGCCGGCCTGCAAGCCGTAGTCGGAGTCGTTCACGCGTGCCAGGGCGTCCTCGAACGCGCTGTAGCGCGAGAGCAGGGCGACCGGGCCGAATGCTTCCTGGCAGCTCAGCCTGGCGTCCTGCGGCACGTTTTCCATGAGCGTCGCCTCCAGCATGTTGCCCTTGCGCTTGCCACCGCACAGCAGTTTCCCGCCGGCGGCGCGCGCTTCCCCGATCCAGCCCTGCAGGCGCGTGGCGGCCGCCTCGTCGATCATCGGCCCGATGAAGGTTTCCTTCTTTTTCGGATCGCCGGCCACCAGCTTGCGCGTGGCGCCCACCAGGCGCCGCTTCAGCGCGTCATAGATGTCGTCGTGGGCATAGATGCGCTGCACGCCGATGCAACTCTGCCCGGACTGGTAGAACGCGCCAAACACCAGGCGCTCGACCACGCGCTTCAGGTGCGGCCCCTGGTCCGCATCGACGATGCAGGCCGCGTTGCCACCCAGTTCCAGCACCACCTTCTTGCGTCCGGCACGTGCCTTGAGTTGCCAGCCGACCTGGCCGCCGGTGAACGAGAGCAGCTTGAAGCGCTCGTCCTCGACCAGCGGCGCGGCATGCTCGCCGTCCAGGGTAAGAATCGAGAACGCGCCGACGGGCAGGTCGGTCTCGGCCAGCACCTCGCCGATGATCAGCGCGCCGATGGGCGTCTTTTCCGCGGGTTTCAGCACAAACGGGCAGCCGGCGGCGATCGCCGGCGCCACCTTGTGCGCCACCAGGTTGAGCGGGAAATTGAATGGGGTGATGCAAGCGACCGGTCCGATCGGTACGCGCCGCATGTAGCCGTGATAGCCGTCCAGGCGGCTGGCCAGCTCCAGGGTGATCGTCTCGCCATCGATGCGCACAGCCTCTTCGGCGGCGATGCGGAAAGTCTCGATCAGGCGGGTGACCTCGCCGGCGGCATCCTTGATCGGCTTGCCGGCCTCGATGCACAGCGCCTCGGCCAGTTCGTCGCGGCGCTCGGCAAAACGCTGCGCGCAGTGCTGCAGCACCGCCTGGCGTGCCCAGGGCTTGAAGTGGCGCATTGGCGCGGTGGCCTTGACCGCGGCGGCTATGGCCCTTTCCACCGCGCGCGCGTCGGGCACGGCCACCCGCGTCGCCACCTTGCCGGAGTACTTGTCGCGGACGTCGAGCATGGTCTTCGCGGTCTGCGGACGGTTGGCGAGGTAATACGGATAGGTCTTGGCGAGCATGGCGGATTCCTGACATGACGATGGCAACGCTGGATTCTGCGCCCGCGCGCGTTGCCATGGCGTTGAGGGTCGGCCGCGCGCCGGCCCGGGCATTGCGCCCGTCATTCCCACGAATGTGGGAGTCCAGGCGAACAAACCCTGCCTTCCCCATTGTCGTGACACGTCACGACAGCGAAGCTGCTCAAGCAGCAGGCACCTCGCCCAGCACCTGCACCGCCAGCTCGCCATCGACCAGGCGGGCCCGCAGCGTCGCCCCGATGGCCACGCCTCGTGCCGAGCGCACGACCTGGCCGCTGCCATCGAACATGATCGCGTAGCCGCGTTCGAGCGTCGCCAGCGGGCTGACGGCATGCAAGGCACGCCCGACGCCGCCGAGCCGGGACTGTGCCCGCTCGCCGCGTTGCTGCATTTCCCGCCGCAGGCGCAGGTGCTGTTCGCGCAGGCGTTGCGCCAGCAGCGGCAGCAGCAGACGGGGATGCTGGGCGAGCAGGCGGCCGTGCAGCTGGTCGAGGCGGCGGTGGTCGCGCTCGATGCGCGGGAGCATGGCGCTGGCCAGGCGGTGACGCAGATGGGCCAGGCGTTCCCGGTCGCGTGCGAGACGCGCCTGCGGGCGCTGGTTGCGCAGCCTTGCCAACAGCAGATCCAGCCGCTGCAGGCGCTCCTGGTGGCGGTTCCGTTGCCGATCCAGCAACCGCCGGTGCCAGTCACGCAGTTGCCGGGTGACGGCCAGCACGTCCGGCACCAGCAGTTCGGCCGCCGCCGATGGCGTGGGTGCGCGCAGGTCGGCGACGAAATCCGAAATGCTGAAATCAATCTCGTGACCGACAGCCGAGACCACCGGCACCACGCTGGCGTGGATCGCGCGTGCCACGGCCTCCTCGTTGAAGGCCCAGAGGTCCTCCAGCGAGCCGCCGCCGCGGGTCAGCAGCAAGACGTCATAGCGTCCGCTGGCCGAGGCCTTGCGCAGCATGTCGACGATGGCCGGTGGAGCCTCGCGGCCCTGCACCGGCACCGCGAGCACCTCGACCTCGGCCAGCGGCCAGCGCCGCGCCAGCACGCTGATGACGTCGCGCACCGCCGCGCCGGTCGCCGAGGTGATCACGCCGATGCGCCGGGCGAAACGCGGCAGCGGGCGTTTGCGCGTGGCCACGAACAGGCCCTCGGCATCCAGCCTGGCCTTGAGCTCCTCGAACGCGCGCTGCAGGGCGCCGGCGCCTGCCGGTTCCATGTACTCGGCCACCAGCTGGAACTCGCCGCGCGGCTCGTACAGGCCGACGCGCGCGCGCAGCAGCACCTGCAGGCCGTCAGCCGGCTTGAAGCGCAGCCCCAGGCACTGTTGCCGGAACATCGCGCAGCGCACCTGGGCGGCCTGGTCCTTCAGGGTGAAGTAGAGGTGGCCCGAGGCGGGCCTCGCCACGTTGGACAGCTCGCCCTCGATCCATACCTGGGGCAGGGCGTCGCCCAGCAGGTCGCGGACCAGCCGGTTCAGCGCCGTGGGAGTGAGGATGTGGCGCGGTGGTGCGGCGTCGACGGAAGACATGGTCGCCAGAGCCTAGGCGTTTGGATGGCGCAAACGCAAGCTGCGGCGTTTGCGCAGCTTGCCCGGCACGGTGCCGTCGGCGTGGCCTCAGGGTGCGTCGGGTGGCGGCTTCCGATGGCGCTGGTGACGACGGTATTTGCGCCAGCTGGCGATAGCCAGGTTGAGGGCGAACCAAGCCGCGATGCCGCCCAGCGGCCAGCCCACCCAGGCTGGCCACAGCACGGCCACGGTGGCGAACGCGGCGAGTGCCACGGCGGTTGCAAGCATGGGGCCGCCGGAGACGCTGTCGAGCACGCGCTGGTTGCTCAGCACCGAGCCCATCCGGTTCGCCACGCGCAACGCGCCCACCGCGGCGCGGCTGGAGCTTCCGCCGCCGCCGCGGACCCGGGCCGGGCGGCGCTGGCTGCTGCGCACGGCTGCGTCCGTGCTGTGCAGGGCGCGGTGGCGGTGTGGCGCCAGTACGATCTCGGTGGCGTTTTCCAGGTCGCGTTCGTATTGCGCGGCGAGCTGGCTGGCAAAGCCGGCATCCTCCACGGCGACATCGATCTCGAAGTTGCCGAGCCAACTGGCGATGTTGAGGTTGGACGAGCCGACCCGGGCCCACTGGCCGTCAGCCACGGCGGTCTTGGCGTGCAACATCGGGCCGTTCCACTCGAACACCCGGATGCCGGCCTGCAGCAGCGGCCGGTAGCCGGTGCGGGTTACCCCGGCCACCAGCGCCAGGTCGCTGTTGCCGGGCACCAGCAGGCGCACGTCGACGCCGTCGCGGGCGGCGGCCAGCAAGGCCTGCACATACGGCGCGAGGCCGACGAAATAGGCGTCGGTGAGCCACAGCGTCTTGCGTGCCAGCGCGGCGATGAGCTGGTCGAGCCGGTACATCCCGGCTGTGCTGGGCTGGGTGGCGATCACCCGCAGCGCGACCTGGCCGGCGGGTTCGGCGGCACTGAGCAGGCGTGGAAAATCCGGCAACGGATCACCGGTCGTGCTCCAGCTGTCGGCAAAGGCCGCCTCGATCTCCGCCACCGCCGGACCGCGCACAGCCACCCCGGTGTCGCGCCAGGGTGGGACTCCGCGGCGGGCGTCGCCAAGCCATTTCCCGCTGATGCACACGCCGGACAGGAAGCCGTGCACGCCATCGACCACCAGGACCTTGCGGTGGTCGCGGCTGATCCAGCCGACCGATTGCCCTAGCCGCAGCGGGTTGAATACCCGGACCAGTCCGCCGGCAGCGCGCAGTGGGGCCCAGAAGCTCCCGCGCGACTGACCGAGACAGCCGACCCAGTCCACCAGCACGGCCACGAAGACGCCCGCGCGTGCGCGTTCGGTCAGGGCCTCGAGGAAGGAGCGGCCGACGGCGTCGTCGCGCACGATGTAGTTTTCCAGCAGTACCCGATGCCGCGCGCCACGTATCGCGTCGAGCCAGGCCGAGTAGTGCGCCTCGGCGTCGATCAGCAACTCCACCGCGTTGTCGCCAAGCAGCGGCGCCCCGGCGGCACGGCTCAGCGCGCGCTCGGCCAGGGTACGGGCGGGGGCAGCGGAGGGAAGCAGCGCGCTGGGCATGACCGGGAGTGTAGGTCATGGGCGGCCCACGAACGCATGGTGCCGGTGTCAGTCGGCTGCTTTTGCCGGCCCGCCGGGGCCGCGGAGTCCCCAGTTGCCGACCTGCCTGCCTACGGCGGTGGCGGCTTCGGGCTTTCCGGTGTATCGCCAGCCGTGACGGCATCAGCCTGTGCAGCCGGCAGTTCATCCAGCAGGGGCAAGGCCGCGGGGCTGTCCAAGTCATCGAACTGCTGGTGGTTCACGGCCCAGAAGAACAGCGCCACGGCGATGCCGACCACCACCAGGGTCACCGGGATCAGCACCAGGATGATATTCATGATGACAACACCGGCGTGTCCGAGGCACCCATGCCACGGCGCGCGCCAGGGCCAGGCTGGGTCCCGGCGACATCGCCGCGGCCCACGCGCATGGCATTGAGCACCACCGCCAGCGAGCTCAACGACATGCCGATCGCCGCCAGCCACGGCGGCACCAGCCCGAAGGCCGCAAACGGTACCGCGCACAGGTTGTAGCCCATGGCCCAGCGCCGACTCTGCGCGCTGGTGCGTTGCACCTGCCTGGCCACGGCGCGGGCATAGGGCAGCGCGTCCAGCTGGCCGTCCACCAGCAGCAGGTCGGCGTGCGCCTGGGCCAGGGCCGTGCCGCTGCCAAGTGCCGCCGAGACGTCGGCGGCGGCCAGCAGGGCGGCATCGTTGCTGCCATCGCCGACCGCAAGGGTCACCGCGCCAGCGCTGCGGGATGCCTGCAGCAGAGCCAGCTTGCCGGCTGGCGTCTGCTGCGCATGCCAGTCGTCGATGTGCAGCTGGGCCGCCAGCACGGCCACCCGCGGCGCGCTGTCACCGCTGGCAATGGCGCAGGCGATGCCGTCGGCACGCATGGCTTCGAGGGCTTGTGCCGCGCCGCGGCGCGGCCGTTCCGTGACCGGGAACACCGCGATCGCGCCGCGTTCATCGGCCAGCACCAGGCCGTCCTCCAACGCAGCGGGCAATGGGTCGGTTCCTGCTGGCAAGGCAAAGGCCGCCTTGCCCAAGCGCAACTTGCGGCCGTCGACCAGGCCGGCGATGCCGCCTCCGGCGGTAACCTGCACGGTTTCGGCCAGCGCAGGCGCCTGCACGGCAGCAACGCCCTCGACCAACGCGCGGGCCAGGGGGTGCGAGCTGGTGCGGGCCAGCGCGGACGCCCATTGCAGCGCCTGCCGCGAATCGGCGCCACGCAGCGGCACGCAGTCGGCGTGACTGACTTGCGGCGTGCTCAAGGTTCCGGTCTTGTCGAACCATGCCTGGTCGACCTGGGTCAGCGCGGCCAACGCCGCAGTGTTGCTGACCAGTACGCCGCGCCGGGCCAGGGCGCCGAGCGCGCGGGTGAGGGTCGCTGGCATGGTCAGCGCAAAGGCGCACGGACAGGCCACCACCAGCACGGCCACGGCGGCGGCAAACGCGCGCGGGGGATCGACCAGCAGCCAACTGATGGCCGTGGCCGTGGTCAGCAGCAGGACGCGGCCGACAAATCGCGAGACATCGCGTTGGCTGGCGTCATCGACGGGCACGCGTGCCCTGCGGATGCGGGCCGCCATCGCCCCCAGGCGGGCGCTGGCCGTGGCACTGCCGGCCTGCTCGACCAGCATCTCGGCCGGGCCTTGCAACAGCACGCTGCCGGCCAGCAGGGCGTTGCCGCGGGTGCGCCAGACGGGACGCGACTCACCCGACAGCATGGCCTCGTCCACCCGCACCGGCGCGCTGTACAGGATGCCGTCGGCCGGAATCGTGGTGCCTTCGGCAACGTGCACGCGGTCACCCGCCACCAGTTCGATCGCTGCCACGGTCTCCAGTTCGCCGTCGGCACGGCGGCGCTGGGCCAGCCATGGTGTGGCATCCATCAATGCGTCGCCACGGGTATCGCTGCGGTGGCGCGAGCGCAGTTCGAGGTAGCGCCCGCCGAGCAGCAGGAACACGAACATGGACACCGAGTCGAAGTAGATCTCACCTTCACCGGTCACGGTGGCAAGGCAGCTGGCCGTAAAGATCAGCGCCACCGCCAGCGCAACGGGGAGGTTGACGCCGATCCGTTGCCGCCGGCATTCGTCGACGGCGCCGCGGAAGAACGGTTGTGCCGAATACAGCACCACTGGCAGGGTGGTGAGCAGGCTCAGCCAGCGGAACAGCTCGCGCGTGCTGAAATCGATGAAGTCCACGGCGCCCAGATACATCACCAGCGCGTAGGACATCACCTGCATGGCGCACATGCCAGCGACCACCAGCTGCTTCAATGCAACATGCATCTTGCCCGCCCGCACTTCGTCGATGCTGTCGCAGTGCAGTGGTTGCGCCTCGCACGCGCCGGCGGCAAAGGCGTCAAGCAACTGCGGCAGCGAGGTACGTCCGGTATCCCACACCACCCTGGCGCGCCGGGCAGTGGCGTCGAGCGTCAGCCGCTGCACGCCGGGCAGGGCGCGGATGCGCTGTTCCAGCTCGAGCACGTGGCGTGCGCCAGCCAGTGGCGCGAGGCGCAAGGCGATCTCGCTGCTGCCGGGAGTGCGCGTGCGCAATACCTGGGTGGCAAGTTGCGGCTGGGCCCAGATCGCGTGGGAGTTCATGGCGCGCTGCGGGGAGGCACCGGTGCCTCCTCGTGAAGCGTGCTGGTAGGTACACCAAATACCGTGCCGTGCGCAGGCGTTGCCACCGGCACGTCGGCGTGCCGGTGGCCGACGGCGATGATCCAGACGCACCCGGCGATGGAAGCGGCAAACACCAGCACGCCCAGCCAGACTGTCGGTTGCCGGTACCAGGCGCCGTGCCGCGGACGCGGGGCAGGATCAGCGTGCGCGGACATCGCCCGGGTGGGACAGATGGTAGACATACGCGGCAAGCACCTGGATGTCCTCGTTGCTGAGGCGTGGACTCCAGGACGGCATGTGGCCCTGGCGCCCGTCGCCGATGCTGTGTTCGATGTCGGCAAGCGTACCGCCGTACAGCCACACCTGGTCGGTGAGGTTGGGCGCGCCGAGCGCCGGGTTGCCCTTGCCTTCCGGTCCGTGGCAGGCCGCGCAGGTGGTGAACAGCGGTTTTCCGGCCGCCGCCTTGGTGGCGTCGTGCGGAGAGCCCGAAAGACTGAGCACATACTGGGCGAGGTTGTGCACGTTGTCTTCGCCAAGGCTGGCCCATGGCGGCATGACCCCGCTGCGGCCGTCGTGGATGCTGGTGGTGATGTCGGTCCCGCTGCTGCCGTACAGGTAATTCGCGGCCGTCAGGTTGGGCGCGCCCAGGTTGGCGTTGCCCTTGCCGTCGCGGCCGTGGCAGGCGGCGCAATTGTCGATAAACAGGCGGCCGCCCTGTTGCAATGCGGCGGGATCCTGCGCCAACTGCTCAGGCGTGTAGCGGCTGAAGCGTTGCTGCAGGTCACCGAGCAGCTTGTCGTTGCGCGCCACGTCCCGTGCCAGCTCGCCGTGCGAGGTCCAGCCCAGCAGGCCCGGATGGTGGCCGTAGCCCGGGTACAGCATCAGGTAGAGCCAGGCCAGGACAAACATGCTGGCGGAAAACCACACCCACCAGGTCGGCAGCCGGCGCACGCCTTCGCGGATCACACCGTGCGCCCAGACATGCCCACTGGTCTGGTCCGGCAGGGTGGGAATCTTCGCCCGTGGCGCCCACAGGAACAGCAGGAAGGTGATGCCCATGTTGAGCGTCACCAGGCCCATGACCCACAGCGACCAACCCCAGCTCATGACTTGTCCTCCTGCCGTGGATCGCGGGTTTCCGTGGTCGGGATGGGTTGGTTCGGGCCTTCGGGATGGTCTTCCATGGGGATTTCCGACAAACGCTTGAACACCTTGCGATGGCGCTTCTGCCAGGCCCAGATCCAGATGCCGATGAACACCGCCATGCTGAGGACGGTGAACACGCCGATGATGTTGCCCCAGGCCAGCTCACTCATGGCTGGCCGCCCGATGCGCCCTGGGCCGATGCCTGGGCGGTGGGCTCGTTCCTGATGCCCAGGCCCTGCAGATAGGCCACCAGCGCATCCAGCTCGGTCTTGCCCTCCAGTGCCTCCGGCACCGCGGCAATGTCGGCGTCGGTGTACGGGTCGCCGAGCCGGCGCAGCGTGCGCATGCGCGCCTGCACGTCGGCCACATCCAGCTTGGCGTGCTCCAGCCATGGATAGTCCGGCATGTTCGAGACCGGCACCACCTTGCGCGGGGAGAGCAGGTGCAGCCGCTGCCATTCGTCCGAGTACTTGCCGCCGACCCGTGCCAGATCCGGCCCGGTGCGCTTGGAACCCCACTGGAACGGCCGGTCGTAGACCGACTCCTCGGCGGTGGAGAAGTGACCGTAGCGCTGGGTCTCGGCGCGCAGGGTACGGATCATCTGCGAGTGGCACAGGTAGCAACCCTCACGCACGTAGATGTCCTTGCCGATGAGACGCAGCGGGTCATAGGGCTTCACCCCTGGCGGGGCCTTCACCGCATGCGCCTGCATGAACAGCGGGGTGATCTCCGCCAGGCCGCCCAGTGAGACCATGATCGCGATCAGCACGCCGAGCAGGCCGGCGTTCTTCTCGATCATTTCAAAGTGCTTGTATGCCATGGATGGGTAGAGCTCTTTTGGATAGTGCGGCCAGGGATGACCGCTTTTAGACCAATGATCCGGTGTTGCCGTCCTGACCCCGATGGTTTGCCGACGCCGGGATCATGGACGAGCGCATCAATTCATGGCCGGCAACGGCGCCGGGGTCTGGTGCATGTCCGGCTGCGGGATCGGCACCGGGATCGGCTTGATCAGGTGGGCGCGGGCATCATCGGCGGTATGCCACAGGTTCCACGCCATCACCACCATGCCGGAAAAGATGCACACGCCGCCAAACCAGCGGATCCAGTACATTGGCTTGATCGCCAGCAGGCTGTCGATGAAGGCATAGGTGAGCGACCCGTCGGCCTCCGTGGCACGCCACATCAGGCCTTCGGTGACCCCGGCGGTCCACATCGCCGCGACATACAGCAGCGTGCCGACCAGATGCAGCCAGAAGTGCAACTCCATGCCGCGGTGCGAATGCATCTCGCGGCCCAGCGCGCGTGGCGCCATGGCATACAGCGAGCCGATGGTGATCATGGCCACCCAGCCGAGCGATCCCGAATGCACGTGGGCCACGGTCCAGTCGGTGTAGTGGGAAAGCGCGTTGACGGTCTTGATGGCCATCATCGAGCCCTCGAACGTCGAGGCCGCATAGAACACCAGCGAGATCACCATGAACTTCGCCGCCGGGTCGGTCTTGAGCCTGTGCCACGAGCCGTTGAAGGTCATCAGCCCGTTCGCCGCCGAGCCCAGGCTCGGCATCAGCAGGACCAGCGAGAACGCCATGCCCACCGACTGCACCCAATCGGGCAGGGCGGTGTACATCAGATGGTGCGCGCCGGCCCACATGTACACCGAGATCAGCGCCCAGAAGTTGACGATGGAGAAGCGGTAGCTCCACAGCGGCTGCTGCGCCTGGCGTGGCACGAAGTAATACATCATGCCGAGGAAGCCGGCGGTGAGGAAAAACGCCACCGCGTTGTGCCCGTACCACCACTGCACCATGGCGTCGACCACGCCCGAGTAGATCGGGTAGGACTTGATCCAGGACACCGGCAGGGCGAGGTTGTTGATGATGTGCAGCAGGCCGACGGCGATGATGAAGGCGCCGTAGTACCAGTTGGCGACATAGATGTGCTTGATCCGGCGCCTCGTCAGGCTGCCGAAGAACACCACGCCAAAGCTCACCCAGACTACCGCGATCAGGATGTCGATCGGCCACTCCGGCTCGGCATATTCCTTGCTCTGGGTGATGCCGAACGGCATGGAGAGCATGGACAGCACGCAGACCAGTTGCCAGCCCCAGAACGTGAATTCGGCCAGGCGGTTGAACGCCAGCCGCGCGTGTCCGGTGCGCTGCACCACGTAGTAGCAGGTGCCCATCAGCGCCGAGCCGCCAAAGGCGAAGATGACGCCAAAGGTATGGTCGGGGCGCAGGCGGCTGAAGGTGAGGAACGGCAAGTCCAGGCTGAGTCCTGGCCACGCCAGCAGCGCCGCGGCATACATGCCCACGCCCATGCCGATCACGCCCCAGACGGCGGCAGCGAGCAGGAACAGGCGTACGACCTTGTCGTCGTAATATTCGGTGGTTGGCATCCCGGTTCCACGTGTGGGGTAGCGTGAAGCGGCCAATTTTGCAGGAACGCCGGCCATCAATGTAGGCTGATGCGGCAATCGGCCGCGGTTGCCAAGCCGCTGCGACTGGGCGTTCCGACACGCTTTCTGCCGGAAGCCGGGCGTGATTCGGTTCTCGAATTGCTGGGGCGTCCAGGTGTCACCCCATGCAGCACCCTGATCGCGCCGATTTGATCTGCGGGCCTACGAAAGTGTCCATCCCGCTGCCGCCGAGTGCGTCTTCATCACTGTCGGCGCGGAGCGCTTCCTGTTCGCCACCTTACGACGCCAAGCTCACGGCTGGCGCTGGTGAGCTTGGCATGCGTTGCTTGACCGGCACGGGCGCGACTCAATCAGCGCGCGGAGGTCACCCGCGCGCTTCCACGAAAAGCCTTCAAGTCGTCGCCAGTGCGATCACGCCGTCAGACGTCGGCGGCGCCATACGAGCAAGCCGCACAGCAGCGCGCCTAGCCCGAGCATGCCGAGCGAGGACGGCTCCGGCACACTGGTCGGTGGCACCTGCGTCGCGCCTTCCACGCCCAAGATGTCGAATGCCCAATGACTGTCACGCGCGTTGCCGGGCGGGACGTCGCTGACGTCGCAGAAGATCGTCGCCGAGCAATTGAACCAGCCGGCTGTAAAATTGCCCTGACCGCTACGGGCGAAGCCGTCCGACAGGTTGGGTCCGTTGGCGAAGTTGTCGTACTCCATGATGGCCACGGTGTAGTTGCCCGCGGCGAGCGCAGCCGAGAAGTACGTATCCCAGCATGTGCCTGTCAAGGCGTCCGCAGCCACCAACCCGCATCCGCCATCGTCGTTCTGGTTGATGAAGGCACCGCTGCCATCGAACAGCGCCAGGATCGGATCGAACCCGCCACGAGCGATGGTGTCACCGGCCGCGTTGGTGCCGCCGGCGTAGCTCCAGGTGCGCAGGACGATGTTGGACGAACCGCCCGCGGTGAAATTGAACAACTGTACGTTGTCGTCACTGCTGAACGTGCCGTTGAACGAAAAGTCGCTGGGCGCGGCGCTGGCCGTGCCGACGCCAATCATTCCCGCCAGCAGTGTCGCCAATGCGCCGGCGAGGAAACGTCCCCGTTGCTTGATCATGGTTTCTCTCCCTGGTTGGTCATGCGTCTTCGCAGACGCCTTCCCGAATGCAACTTGCGCACCAAGGACAAACCATTAGTAGATACAGATAGTTGGAGAAATCGTCCGAAGCCAAGCATGGCGGGAATGTAATTTTTCCCGACAGTCCGATGCATCCGTTTCGGCCCGATACGCCGTACCCAGCCAACGTTTTCCTCTCCCCTGCACACCTCATCTACACCAGGTGCCAGCCAACGAGAGGGCGATACTTCGCGGATCGTACCGCGCGGATACGCCACACGGACTTGATGAGAGCCAATAAGGAGAAAGGAGAAATCGCTGCGCACGGTGTATGAGCAAAAGGTGTGGATCCGTCGACCTGTGAACGGGTTCACACATCCGGGGCGAGCCGACAGGCATGGCGGGGCGATCGGTTATTCTGGTGACTTCGTGGCGCCACCGCGCCGTCGCGCTAGCTTGCGAGCTGCCCAGATGAGTGATGCCATGACTGCCGTTGCGCCATCCGAACCACGGGCGGCCGTGCCGTGCCCGCGCCGCGCCAGCGTGGGCGTGCGCGTGGGCAAGGTGCTGGTGGGCGGCGGCGCGCCGGTGGTGGTGCAGTCGATGACCAACACCGATACCGAGGACGCCGCCGCCACCGCGAAGCAGGTGGCCGAGCTGGCCCGTGCTGGTTCCGAGCTGGTGCGCATCACGGTCAATACCCCGTCCGCGGCCGCCGCGGTGCCGCACATTTTCGAGCGTCTGGACATGATGGGCGTGGCCGTGCCGGTGGTCGGCGATTTCCACTACAACGGCCACCAGCTGCTGGCGCAGGAGCCGGCGTGCGCGCGGCTGCTGGCCAAGTACCGGATCAATCCGGGCAACGTCGGCTTCGGGGCGAAGCATGACAGCCAGTTCGCGAAGATCATCGAGATCGCGCTGCGCGAGGACAAGCCGGTGCGCATCGGCGCCAACTGGGGCTCGCTCGACCAGGCGCTGCTGACCACCCTGATGGACGAGAACGCCCGGCGCGCCGAGCCGTGGGATGCCGGCGCCGTGGCGCGCGAGGCGCTGCTGCGCTCGGCGCTGGATTCGGCGGCCTATGCCGAGACCCTGGGCATGGCGCGTGACCGCATCATCCTGTCGTGCAAGGTCTCAGGGGTGCAGGAGCTGATCGCGGTCTACCGCGACCTCGCCGCGCGCTGCGACTACGCCCTGCACCTGGGCCTGACCGAGGCGGGCATGGGCTCGAAGGGCATCGTCGCCTCGACGGCTGCGCTCGCCGTGCTGCTGCAGGAGGGCATTGGTGACACCATCCGCATCTCGCTCACGCCAGAACCTGGCGCGCCCCGTACCGGCGAGGTGATCGTCGCCCAGGAGTTGCTGCAGACCATGGGCCTGCGCGCGTTCTCGCCGCTGGTCACCGCCTGTCCGGGCTGTGGCCGCACCACCAGCGAATTCTTCCAGGTGCTGGCGAAGACCGTGCAGGAGCACGTGCGCGAGCAGATGCCGCTGTGGCGCGTGCAGTACGACGGCGTGGAAAACCTCACCCTGGCGGTGATGGGCTGCGTGGTGAACGGGCCGGGCGAATCCAAGCACGCGAACATCGGCATTTCCCTGCCGGGCAACGGCGAGACGCCGGTGGCGCCGGTGTTCATCGACGGCAGGAAGGCCATGACCCTGCGCGGCGAGCGCATTGCCGAGGAGTTCGTCGGCATCCTGGACGATTATGTGGCCCGCAAGTTTGCCGCGCGGGCCGGCTGAATGCTCCCGGCGCATGCAACCCGGCACCGGAGGGCTTGCAGTCCCGCGTCGACAAGCGGAGCCATTCGTGGCACGGCTAGCGGACAGGAGCGCTTCCGCAGGGGGCGGCCATGACGATAAGCCCGCAATTCCGCACCGCGTCGGTCTACGTTCTGGTGTCCTCGCTGTGGATATGGCTTTCCGACCGCGTCGTGGACGCCCTGGTCGTGGGGCACGCCGAAATCACGACTGTGCAGAATGTCAAGGGCTGGCTGTTCGTACTGGTCACTGGCGCGGCGCTGTACTGGATGATTGGCCGCGACTTGCGGCGATTGCGGGCGATCAACCGGACTCTTGTCGAAGGCCACCAGCAGGCGTTGCAGGTGCTGGTGTCGGCGATGGATATACGCCACCGGGAAACCGGTGACCATTCCGATCGGGTGCGGCGCGTGGCTGTTGGGCTGGCCAAGCTGGCTGGCTTGCGCGGGGTTGCGCTGCGCAACCTGAGTTTTGGCGCGCTGTTGCATGACATCGGCAAACTGGCACTGCCGGACGCCATCCTGATAAAGCCGGGCAAACTCGACGACGCCGAGCTGGCGGTGATGCGCACGCATCCGCAGATTGGCTATGACCTGCTGCAACGCGTGGACTTCCTGCGTGATGCCGGCGACGTTCCGCATGGCCACCATGAGCGCTGGGACGGTAGCGGCTATCCCCAGGGGTTGCGCGGAGAAGCCATCCCGCTGGCGGCGCGGATTTTCAGCGTGGTTGACGTATGGGATGCATTGATTTCGCCGCGCGTGTACAAGCGCGCGTGGCCGGAAGCGGAGGTGCTGGACTATCTGCGCAGGGAAGCCGGTGGCCAGTTCGATCCGGCACTGGTGGCGTTGTTCCTGGCCAACTATGGCGAGTTGAAGGCCCTGGGGCAGACTCCGGCAGCTTGAAGCACGGCGTCAGCGCAACATGTCTGGGTCGCGCTGGATACACGGTTGCAGCAGTCGTGACGTAAGGTCGGCCCAACTGCCTACACGCCCCGGCAACTGGCTCAGGCGGGTCACCTCACGCAGGAATTCGGCGCGTGGGATTTCCTCGGCGCCGAGGCTCAGGGTGTGCGGGTTCGCGACCTGGGTGTCGAGCAGCGGGAAGTCCATGCCGCGCAGCAGCTGGGCCAGCGCCACCAGGGCCAACTTCGATCCGCCGCTTTGCGCGCTGAACATCGACTCGCCGCAGAACAGGCGGCCGATCGCCACGCCGTAGATGCCGCCGGCCAGCTCGTCGCCGTCCCAGACTTCCACGCTGTGCGCGTGGCCAAGGGCGTGCAGGCGCACGTACGCGTCGCGCATGTCCGCGGTGATCCAGGTTTCGCTGTCGTCGCGGCGTGGTGCGGCACAGGCGCGGATCACGCGCGCAAACGCGTGGTCGACAGTGAGCCGCCAGTGCCTGCCGCGCAGCTGCCGGCGCAGGCTGCGGTTGAGCCGCGGCCGTTCGGTGCGCAGGATGCAGCGTGGGTCCGGCGACCACCAGAGAATGGGCTCGCCGACGCCGAACCACGGAAAGATGCCCTGGCGGTAGGCGGCGAGCAGGCGCGCCGGCGCCAGGTCGCCGCCGAAGGCCAGCAGCCCGTTCGGCTCGGCAAGCGCCTGTACCGGCGGCGGGAACGCCTCGGGCAAGTCGGGATCCAGCAGCGGCAGGCGGATCATGACCAAGGTGCTTCGTGTCGGGCGTAGGGGCTGTGCCCGCGCAGTTCTCCCGCGTAGGCATCCAGCATGACGTGCTCGCGCTCAAGTGCATGGGCCACGGCCGCATGGAAGTCCGAGTTGACCAGGTAATGGCGCGAGGCGGTGCGTGCCGGCAGGAAGCCACGAGCCAGCTTGTGCTCGCCTTGGGCGCCTGGTTCAAAGCGCTCCAGGCCCTGGGCAATGGCGTACTCGATGCCGCGGTAATAGCAGAGCTCGAAATGCAGCCCCGGTTGCAGCACCAGGCTGCCCCAGTAGCGGCCGTACAGCGTGTGCCGGCTGCTCAGGAACAAGGCCATGGCGACGATCGCGCCATCCAGCCGGGCCAGCGACAACTGCACGCCGAGGCCGAGCGTGCCGAGCTCGCGGAAGAACGCCTCGCTCAGGGTGGCGCGGTTGCCCTTGCTGGCGAAGGTGTGCAGGTACAGCTCGTGCACCTGGTGCCAGTCGCGTGCGTCCAGGCTGGCGCCGTCGCGCCACTCGATGGCGAGGCCGCTGGCGGCGACCTGGGCGCGTTCGTGCAGGATGTTCTTGCGCTTCTTGTGTGCCAGCGTGGCCAGGAAGGCGGGGAAGTGTGGATAGCCGCGATTGTGCCAATGGAACTGCACGTCGCTGCGCGCCAGCCAGGGATGCGGCGCCGGGTCGGCGGCAAACGCAGCGAGCTCCTCGTCCGGCAGGAAGTTCACATGCAGCGACGACAGGCCGAGGCGTTCGGCCTCGCCGCGCATCGCCGTCACCAGCTGCTGGCGCAGGCGCGGCGCCGAGACCGCGTTCCCGGCCAGCAGGCGTGGGCCGGTCACTGGCGAATAGGGCACGGCATCCAGCAGCTTGGGGTAGTAATCGCCGCCCGCGCGCTCCCAGGCATCCGCCCAGCTGAAGTCGAACACGTATTCGCCATGCGAGTTGGTCTTCAGGTACAGGGGCGCGGCGGCCACCAGTTGGTTGCCCTGGTACAGGCCGAGGTGGTGCGCCTGCCAACCCCATTGCGCGCGGACGCAGCCGTCGCGCTCCAGCGCACGCAGGAAGGCGTGCGCAACGAACGGATTGTCGTCGGGGCGCAGGCGGTCCCAGGCGGCGGCTTCGATCCCGTCGATGCCGGCGTGGAAGCGGACCACCGGGTCCGCACCAATGCGGCTCATCGCCGGCGGCCGGCAGGCAGGTATCCGGCGGCGGGCAGGCAGGTTGCCACTGCTGCCAACCGGGCTGCGGCCTGGCGGCGATTGCTGGCCATCGGGCTTTCGGAATGCATGCGCCTATTGTGCCAGTTGGCGTGCCGACCACCGCAGCGGATGCACGATGACCGCTGAAGGCTGCACGGCTGCGCAGCATGGGCTGCGTTCCACGGCCCGTGTGACGGGCAAGGCAGGCCGCGGTCAAGGCAGCACTCATCAGTGTGCAGGCCAGGTGGACTTGGCAGGGGCTGCCCGCGATTCGTGCAAGGTCTCGATGGGGGCGAGCTTTGTACGCGCCGTGGCCGCCCGTGGCGGTATTCACGGCACAACTTTTGGTCCGCAGGCGCGTGGCACCTGGCAGGGGGTTCGCGCTGCGGGCCGGCAGGTGTCAAAATGCCAGACTTTGCCGGGCCGCAAGCGTCAGGTTGCCATGTTCCGACCGCTCGAACTCTTCATCGGCCTGCGCTATGCGCGCGCGAAGCGGCGCAACCAGTTCATCTCCTTCATCTCCACGGTTTCCATCGTGTGCATTTCCATCAGCGTGATCGCGCTGATCACGGTGATGTCGGTGATGAACGGCTTCGACTACCAGATGCGCACGCGCATCCTGGGCGCCGTTTCCCACGCCACGGTCTCCGGGCTGGGCGATGGCCTGCATGACTGGCGGCGCGCACTGAAGGTGGCCGAGGCCAATCCGCATGTGCTTGGCGCGGCGCCCTATGTGGAAAGCGAGGCCATGCTGCTGGCACAGCGCTCTGGCGCCGCCATGCTGCGCGGCATCGAGCCGGCGCTGGAGCCCAAGGTGGTGGACATTGCCCAGCACATGGTGGCCGGCAAGCTCGACGAGCTGACCCCGGGCAGCTGGAACATCGTGCTTGGCCGGGACCTGGCCCTGAGCCTGGGGGTGGGTGTCGGCGACCGGGTCACCGTGGCGGTGCAGGACATCCGCAGCTCGCCGTTCGGCAGCATCCCGCGCATGCGCGCGTTCCACGTCGTCGGCCTGTTCGTGCTGGGCATGGAGCAGTTCGATTCGGGCCTGGCCCTGGTGAACATGAGCGATGCGGAAAAGCTCAATAGCCTCACCGGCCCGACCGGCATCCGCCTGCGCCTGGATGACCTGTTCAACGCACGGCCGGTGGCCGCGGAACTGGAGCACCAGCTGGGGCAGGTCTACCAGGTCCAGACCTGGATGGACACCAACGCCAACCTGTTTGCCGCGCTGTCGATGGAGAAGATGGTGATGTTCATCATCCTGTCCCTGATCATCCTGGTGGCGGTGATCAACCTCATTTCCATGCTGATGATGCTGGTCACCGACAAGCAATCGGACATCGCCATCCTGCGCACGCTGGGAGCGACGCCGCGCAGCATCATGGGCACGTTCATGGTGCAGGGCCTGTTGGTGGGCTTCGTTGGCATCGGCTTCGGCGTCGGCCTGGGCTCGCTGCTGTCGTGGCGCCTGCCCGGCATCATCAAGTGGATCGAACGCGTGTTCCACGTGACCTTCCTGTCCCCGGACGTGTACTACATCAGCGAGGTGCCGAGCCGGCTGGACTGGCACGACGTCGGCTGGGTGGCGCTGCTGACGTTCGTCTTCTCGCTGCTGGCGACGCTGTATCCCGCGTGGCGCGCCTCGCGCACGCAACCGGCACAGGCGCTGCGCTATGAATGAGCGGCGGATCGACCCGGCCGACGGGGTGGTGCTGCGTGCCACGCAAGTGGCCAAGACCTATGCCGAGGGCGGATTGCGCACGGAAGTGCTGACCGATGCCACATTCAGCCTGCAGCGCCGGCAGTCACTGGCCATCGTCGGCGCCTCGGGCTCGGGCAAGAGCACGCTGTTGCACATCCTCGGCGGGCTCGACACGCTGAGCGCCGGCAAGGTCGAGGTCGACGGGCGCGAGCTCTCCAGCCTGTCGGACGCTGAGCGCGGCCGGGTGCGCAACCGCTCGCTGGGCTTCATCTACCAGTTCCACCACCTGCTGCCCGAATTCACCGCGCTGGAGAACGTGTGCATGCCACTCCTGATCCGCGGTACGCGCATCGGCGCCGCGCGCGAGCAGGCGACGGCACTGCTCGAGCGTGTGGGCCTGGGTGCGCGATTGGGCCACAAGCCCTCGGAGCTGTCCGGTGGCGAACGGCAGCGCTGTGCCGTCGCCCGCGCGCTGGTGACGCGGCCGGCCTGCGTGCTCGGCGACGAGCCGACCGGCAACCTGGACGAGGCGAACTCCGCCCAGGTGTATGCGCTGATGCTGGAGCTGCAGCAGGAGATCGGCACCAGTTTCGTCATCGTCACCCACGACAAGCACCTGGCGGCACGCATGGACCGCACCCTGGTGCTGCACAACGGCGTGCTGCGCGAGGTGCCTGCCGCCACCTGAGCGTGATCGCGGCCTGCAGGCCGGGGCAGGCGGTGGGCGGGTTTTCCCCTCGCGATTGGCCAACGGGCGCCTACGCCCGATTCATCCATGCGGTTGGTGGCGGCGCCCTAAGCTTGACCTGATCCGTCAGGCGAAACCACCATGCACCGTCGCCCGCATCCGGTCACCGCCACCGCGGCGGCACTGGCCCTGCTGGCCGGCGTGCTGGCGGTGCAGTGGCTGCCACGCTTGCCTCCGCCACGCTGGGCGCTCGCCTGCCTGCTGCTGTCGATTGCGCTGTCCTGCCTGTTGCGGCAGCGGTATTGGCTTGCATTCGTGTTGCTGGGGTTGGGCTGGGCCACGTACCAGGGCGCGCTGGCGATGGACGCGCGTCTGCCGCGCCAGATGGAGGGCGGCGATTTTCAGGTGATCGGCACGGTCGCAGATCTGCCTGACCGCCGCCCCGATGCGGTGCATTTTGCCTTCGACGTGGAACAGGCCAGCCACGCTGGCCAGACGCTGGCCTTGCGCGGCAGGGTCACTGTGGCCTGGTATGACGCGCGCATGGCGCCGGCACCGTGCAGCCGCTGGCGCCTGCTGCTGCGGCTGAAGCGTCCGCGCGGCATGCTCGACCCCGGCGCCGCGGACAGCGAGCGATCGGCACTGGAGCGCGGGATCCACGCCGTCGGCTATGTGCGCGAAGATCCCGGCAACCGGCAGCTTGCGCGCCCATGGTGCGTCGACGGCGTACGCGACGGCATTGCCAGGCGCATTGCCGGCTACGTGCACGATGCGCGGGATGCGGCCCTGCTGCGTGCGCTCGCGGTGGGCGACACCCGCAGCCTGCGCCCGGCCGACTGGGCGGTGGCCCGCGGCAATGGCGTGTCGCACCTGATCGCCATTTCCGGCTTCCACGTCGGCATGGCAGCGGTGTTCGGCGTGGCCCTGGTCTGGGCGCTGTACCAGTTGTGGCCGACATTGGCGCTGCGCCTGCCCAGGCCGCAGGCGCAGGCGGCTGCGTCCCTGGCGGTGGCGACGGCGTACAGCGCGCTGGCCGGCTTCGGCCTGCCCACCGTGCGCACCCTGCTCATGATCGCGGTGGTGGCCCTGGCCCGTGGCAGCCGGCGCGGCCATCGCGGCCCGCACGCGCTGGCCCTGGCCTTGCTGCTGATCCTGGCGGTGGATCCGCTGGCGGTGCTCTCGGCGGGATTCTGGCTGTCCTTCGTCGGCGTGGCGCTGCTCATGCTGTCCCTGCAGGCGCGTGGACATGGCTGGCGCGGCTTTGTGCGCGAACTGACGGCCGGACAGTTGCTGATGACGGTATCCCTGCTGCCGTTGACCCTGTGGTTTTTCGGCCAGGCCTCGCTGGTGGGCGCGCTGTCGAATCTGATCGCGGTGCCGTTCGTGAGTTTCGTGATCGTGCCGTGTGCCCTGCTTGGCATCTTGCTGCTGGGCGTGTGCCCACCGCTGGCCGGGCCGGTGTGGTGGCTGTCCGCGCACTTGATCCATGCGCAGTGGTGGCTGCTCGAGACCATGGCCGGCTGGCCGGGCGCGCATTGGTATCTGCCCAGCGTGCATGCCGGCGCGCTGGTCCTGGCCATGCTCGGTGCGGTCTGGCTGTTCCTGCCGCGCGGCATCCCGCAGCGCTGGCTCGGCGCGCTGCTGTTCCTGCCGCTCTTGTTGCCGCGCCAGCACTTGCCGGTCGATGGCGGTTTCCAGGCCTGGGTGCTGGACGTGGGGCAGGGCCTGTCGGTGGTGGTGCGCACGCGGGAGCATGTCCTGGTTTATGACGCCGGCGCACGCTACCGCTCCGGTTTCGACCTCGGTGATGCAGTCGTGGTGCCAAGCCTGCATGCGCTGGGCCTGGATCACGTCGACCTGCTCATGGTGAGCCACGCCGACAACGATCATGCCGGCGGGGCGCAGGCGCTGGCGGTCGCGTTTCCCCACGCCCGACGCTATGCCGGGGAGCCTGCG
>JAFKMZ010000060.1 GCA_017305055.1 Lysobacterales bacterium | reverse complement strand
ATCGCGGTGGTCAGTTCATCAGTGGCACCTATCAGAAGTTCCTCGGCGGGAACGCCTTGGTGAGTAGCATGAGCGCAGTCGGTCACTGCGCCGACAACGCGGCCTGCGAGGGCTTCTTCGGCCTGCTCAAGCGCGAGCGGGTGTATCACTGCAGCTACCGAACGCGGGATGAAGCACGCGCTGATCTGTTCGACTACCTGGAGCGGTTCCACAACCCGCGCATGCGTCGTAGAGTTGCCCGGCGTGACCGAGAGTTTTCAGCCTTAATCAAACCGTCCGCGGAAACGGGGTAGAACCCGGATACGCTGCTCATCCCGGGCGGGATCGGGGCGCGGGATGGGGTCAATCGCGATCCACGCGTGCTTCACTGGCTGCGCGAACGCGCGAAATACACGCGACGCATCGTTTCCGTTTGCACCGGTGCCTACGTGCTCGCTGCGGCGGGTCTGCTCGATGGCCGGCGCGCGACCACGCATTGGCGCTACGCGGACGATTTCGCCCGCCGCTATCCAGCTGTGCGGGTCGAACCGGACCAGTTGTTCCTGCGCGATGGCGGCTTCGGTACTTCGGGTGGCCTGTCTGCCGGCATCGATCTCGCGCTTGCACTGGTCGAAGAGGATCTGGGTGAATCCGCTGCACTCACCGTGGCGCGCTTCCTGGTGATGTACGTGAAGCGGCCGGGCAACCAGGTGCAGTTTTCCGTGCCGCTGGAGGTGCAAACGCATGGCACCAGCCGTATGGGCGCGGTGGCGGACTGGCTGCTGGCGCATCTGCATGACGACCTGACCGTCGAACGCATGGCCGAACAGGCCGCCATGAGCGTGCGCCACTTCCGCCGCGTGTTTGCGGAGACCTTCGACACCACGCCCGCACGTTTCGTCACCAGGTTGCGGCTCGAGCAGGCCTGCCTGCAGTTGACGGAAAGCCATGCGTCGATCCAGCGCATCGCCGCCGGCGTCGGCTTCCAGGGCATGGACACGTTCCGGCGCGCGTTCCAGAAGCGCTACGGCGCGACACCTGGAGAGTACCGCGAGCGCTTCAGGCGCTGAGTCGATGGCCGGAATCGTCGGAACCCTGTCCGATCTGCCCGGAGCGTGCTGGTGACAATACGCACCTCGACGCATCGGGGTCGTGCCGTGAAACATTTCTTTCTTGTCGCCGTGCTGGCGGTGCTCCCGGTCGTGGGCACGGCGGCACCGAAAGCGCCAAGCAACGGCATGATCAAGGTGGCCTTCGCGATCAGCCCGCACGTCAATGTGATGGACATCGCCGGGCCCTGGGAAGTCTTCGCGGATACGTCGCTGAAAGACACCCAAGGCAAGGACATCGCGCCGTACGAGCTCTACACCGTGGCGGCCAGCAAGGCACCGCTGCGCAGCGCCGGCGCCAACCATCCGGGCCTGGCCATCACCCCGGATTACGACTACGCTGACGTGCCCACGCCGGACATCGTGGTGGTGCCCGCGCAGATGGGCGACCCGGAACTGGAAGCGTGGCTCAGGAAAATCCACGCGCAGCACGTTACCATCATGTCGGTCTGCACCGGCGCCTTCAAACTGGCGCAAGCCGGCCTGCTGGACGGCAAGCAGGCCACCACGCATCACTGGTACTTCGGCAACTTTGTCCGCGAGTTCCCTGACGTCAAGCTGGTGAAGCAGGTGCGCTACGTACAGGCCGACCCCATCACCTTCACCGCCGGCGGACTGACCTCAGGCATCGACCTGGCCCTGCACATGGTGGCCGATCGGTTCGGACAGGACGTGGCGCAGCAGACCGCCGACTTCATGGAGTACCTGGGCACCGGGTGGAAGACGGACCTCGGCATCTCGCCACTGGCGATGCCCGTCACCTACCAGGACTGGACCGGACAGATCGGCGGTAAAACCGACGTCGTGCTGCACATGGTCACCTCCGGCGCCAGCCCGGCCTTCACCCTCGACATTCCATCCGAGCAGGTCAGGAACGCACCTGCGACACCGAGCCAGCACGGCAACCGGGTGAGCCTCGCCATTGCGATTCCGGGACACCCCGCCACGATCACCGGCAGCATGAATGCTGCGGGCGACACGCTGACCGGTACGTTTTCCCGGGAAGGCGGATCGCAGCCATTCACGCTGCGGGCAGTGCCCTCAAGACAATGAAGCAATCGGACGCGCGTTGGGCCCTTGAAATCGCCCGTGGAGAAGCCTGGATGTTCCAGCTTGAAAAAATACGCTGGTGGTCGCCGAGGATGGTCGGTGTTCACCTGCGCGCCGCGTTGATATTTGGCAGCCTGCTGTCTGTGGGCATGGCGTGCTTTCCCGCAGCCGCATCCGGCGGACACGATGCCGCGAAGACATCCGGTACTGCGCCGTTTCCGCCGCAAGTGGAGCTGCGCGTGCCGTTCGCCCCGACCGCGTTTCCCGCGGAGGGTGGCGAGCACCTGTTGTATGAGCTGTACGTGACCAATTTCGGGGACCATGCCATCACGCTCGATCGCGTCGAGGCCCTGGCGGCCGACGACACGGAGGGCACGGTGCTGGCCCGCTTTTCCGGCCGTCCCTTGAACGACATCGCCATGAACCCTGGGGCGGGTATGGATATGAGCGACACCGTAAAGCCGGTGCACATCGTCTCGGGCGAGACACTCGCACTGTTCATGGCCGTCACGGTGCCGGAAGGAAAGCCAACGCCTGCAAGTCTGGAGCACCGGCTGACCCTGAGGGATGGGCAGGTGCAGGGCGCGGTGATCGGCACGCGCCACAACATAGTGAAGACCTTGGCGGCACCGGTCGAAGGCGCGAACTGACTGGCAGCGAACGGCCCCGGCAATGGTCGCTGGAACCACCATCGGCGCGGTATTTTCATCGTCAACGGTACACTGGCGGACTCCCGCCGCCATGCGGTGGACTGGAAGCGGGTCGAGCACGGCTCCTCCCATCGCGGTGAAGGCCTGCGCGACACCGACTACTACGCCTACGACCAACCCGTATTCGCGGTTGCCGATGCCACCGTCGTGAAGGCTCGCGACGGCTTGCCGGACAATCCGCCCGGTCACAACGGGAATTTCCATCCCGCCGTCCGGGTGACGCTCGCCAACGCAGGCGGCAATACGATCGCCCTCGCTCTCGGCGATGGCGAGTTCGCCCATTACTACCATTTGCAGCCCGGCAGCGTGCTGGTGAAGGTGGGGCAAGCCGTGCGGCGCGGCGAAGTCATCGCGCGCATCGGCGCATCCGGGGACGCCCGCGAACCACACCTGCATTTTGAAGTGACGACAGCCATCCCGCTGCTGGTCGGAGAGGGCCTCCCCTATGCGATCGATCATTTCGAGATCACGGGCGGCAAGGTTCCGACCGGCGTCGGCGATGGGATCCCCGCGCGCGGCTTGCAACCAGCGGACGGGGGCAGATACCCGACAGGCCCACGCACAAACCAGTCGCCGCTCGATGGCATGGTGATCGACTTCGGGAACCGGCGGGACAACCGGCAATCGGCCAAAGGAAACCGATGAACCCGCAGGGAGATCGGCTCGAATCCCCAGCAAGGGATCATGCGGGTAACGGGCTAGGTCCATTGGCCTCGACTGCCGCAGCACACAAATATGAACCGGCCCATGACATGCGGGACGTGGATGTCATGCGAGGGCAAGCGCTGCTTGCATAGGGTTGATGTCGGGAGCCTGTCTGCGCCCGGATTCAAACTGCTTCAAACTGCTCGGGAACACGAAGTCTCCAAATACCCTCGAACACTTCGAGCACAGCTTTGCGGTAGTAGCGTCTTTACCCTGCGATATTCCGCTCGCGCCACATCCGGGCATTGGTCGACTTTTGGGCGCGCGCAGCCAAGTGTGTTCGCGCGCCGCAATTTTCTGATGGTCCGCGCCAGCCAGTGTGACCTGGGGAACGTCCTGTCGGGCTTGACACGTAACTGTACGGACCGTACAGTTACGGCATGAAACGCATATCCAGACAGACTTCGCGGGGCGCCGAACAGGCGCGCCAGGAGCTGCCGACGATCCTCGCCGAAGCGGCCGCCGGACACACCACCGTGATCACCCGACGTGGTCGCGAGGTGGCCGCCGTGGTACCCATCACCGCGGCGCGGCCAGTCAAGGTCATGCCCTTGACGGCCCTGGCCGGCACCGGGCGCAGCCTGTGGGGTGCCCGCAGCGCAGCTGCCATCGCCCGGCTGCGCGAAGAATGGAAGCGCTGAACGCCGCGGCGCTCCCTGCCGATGCGCTGCTGCTAGTCGACAGCGCGCCCATCATCTACGTGCTGGAAGGCCACGCCAGATTCGCGGCGCATTTCGCGCCCTTGTTCGAGCGCCACGCGCGCGGCGAGGTCACGCTGGCGGTGACCACCGTCACCATCGCCGAAGTACTCACCGGCCCACTCGCGGCGGGCGAGGAGGCACTGGCCAAACGCTACCGCGCGGCCCTGGAGACCTGGCAGGTGGTGGACTTCGACCTCGACATTGCCGAAGCCGCCGCGCGGCTGCGGGCAAGCTACGGCTTGAAACTGCCGGACGCCATCCAGCTAGGCAGCGCCATTGCGATCAACGCGGATGCCCTGGTCACGCATGATCGCGATTTTGCCAAGGTACGCGGGATGCGCATCCTGGGCTGACGGGAATGGGATCAGGTTCATGTCTGCGCATGCCGCAGCGCCGGTAGTGAACCCGACCCCATTTCCCCAAGGCACGCTGATCAGTCACGCTCGAAGCGGGCGATCTCATCCAGTTGCCGCGAAACACGCGCCAGGGTGCGGCCCGACATGTCATCGACCACCCGCTGCAGCCACGGCGACCACATCGCACGCCCAGCCAGCCGGCGCGCCAGCCACAGGCTGAAACCGGTGCCGGCCACGCCGACCGCCATGCATGCCCAGATCCATCCCGGGGCCCCGGCAAACAGGTCCACCCCGGACCACCAGGTCAGTACCACCAGCGGCACCAGCAGCCACAGGAACCACCACGGCAGGCCCAGTGCCAGCGTGCTCACCATGCGAAAACGGCGCAATTGCGCCAGCCGCCGCTGCAACACCAGCACCGGCGCATCGAACAGATAGATGCGGCTGAGCAGGAACAACTGGGTGGCACCCGACCAGATGCCGGCGATGCCATAGGCGTGCAGCAGCAGGCCAACCAGCAACAAATGCGTCACCTGCCGATGCACCACCCAGAACGAGGCGACGAACACCACGAATGCCACCCAGCAGGCGATCTCCACCGCCTGTCCCAGCAGGCTCCAGCGCATCGCCCCACGCGCCTTGTCCATCCGCCGGTCGCGAAAGCCCTGCCGCAACAATGCCTCCATGCCATCCTGGCGCAGATCCATGTGCGCCCACGCCCGCTTCATTTCATCGAGCTCCATCGTCATGCTCCGGTCGTCGCCGCGCCGGCCATCTGCCCGCGCAGCTTCTGCTTGATGCGACCGAGCTTGGTCGCCACGTTGGTTTCGCTGATGCCGAGAATCTCGGCCATCTCGGCGTAGCTGCGATCCTCCAGGTACAGCAGGATCAAGGCGCGATTGAGCGCATCGAGCTGACCGATGAACGCATGCAACGCGGCCAGCCGCTCGTCCTGTTCGCGGATCGACTCGCCACCGCCCACGGTCTCCAGGTGGTGCATTTCCAGCGGCTCCAGGCGATCTGCCTCGCGCCAGCGCCGCGCCTGCGAGATCGCCACGTTCAACGCAATGCGGTACATCCAGGTGGAAAACTTTCCCCGCGCCGCGTCATAACGCCCGAACGAGCGCCACAACTGCGTGCCGATCTCCTGCACCAGGTCCTCCCGATCGGCCACGCTGCGGCTGTACAGACCCGCCACCTTGAACACGATCCCGCGATGCTCGCGCAGCAGTGCCACGAAGTGCCGTTGATGTTGTCCGACGATCATGGCCACCTATTGCTCCCCGGTTTCACCCCATGATTCGCCTGGCTCCGGAAAAAATCACGGGGAACGGGGTCAGTTTCAGTTCTGCGCATGCCACAACGCCGGAAAGTAACTCTGGCCCCCTTTAAGGAATGTGGCCGCCTCCCGCGCCTTGCGGCGTGTCGACAAGCTTTACATTTTCAGCGCCTTGCCAGAGGCCACGAACAGCAATAGCCAAGGAAATGAATGGCCTGACGGTTTGGCACAGAACGTGCTGAATTCCAGTCTAGCCATGGTGTGCGCAGGGGCACGGGTATTTGTGGCAGGAATCGGAATCACGTCCACGTGCCCTGGTAATGCAAGAACGTGCGGGAAGCTCAGGATTCCGTTTCTTGGGGTGACTTCGACAGCCTGAAACCTTGCTTCGGCACAGGCTGGGCATATTCGGCCCACTCCCTGCCCACCCTGTCCCATGGTTGGGCAAGGTTTGTGCCCGCATCCATTACTGACGGCACGCTGCCCTGAAGGAGGATCAAGATGAAGACCGATTTCCGCGTTTTGAGTGGCGCCCGCATTGCACTCGCCACACTCGGCCTGGGCGTCGCATCGAGTGCATTCGCCGTTCCGTACTACTACACGGATTGGCTCAGCGCGAACCCCTCGGCGGGCACCGCGCACGGTGTCATCACGCTGCCGGATGCCTCCACCGTATCGGTGGACTTCACGGCAGTCTACGCCGACGGTTCACCGGGCAGCTTCGTGGGTGCCTACACAGCCGGCAATTGGGCTGGCTGGGCAGCCTACCCATCGGCCTACACCAGCACCGAGGTCGACAATCTTCCGTTGCCCGACATGCTCCAGCTCGCAGGGGGCCAAAATCAGATCTACAAGGTCCACCTGGGTGCGCCCATCAAGGACCCGCTCATGGACATCGTCAGCCTGGGTTCCCCGGCCATAACGACGCAATACAGTTTCGACGTGCCTTTCACCATACTCAGCCAAGGCACGGACTACTGGGGCGGTTGCAATACCTGCCTTCAGCAGTCCGGGAACAATCTGATTGGCTCGGAAGGGAGCGGCGCGATCAAGTTCGTCGGTACCTACTCCGATTTTTCGTGGACCGTACCGGTCCCCGAGTACTGGCACGGCTTCACGTTTGGGATTCGCACCACCGAAGCACTGGAACCAGGCAACGATGTGCCCGAGCCATCGCCAGCGCCGCTGTTTGGACTGGGGCTCGGCGGGATTGGCCTGATCCTGTTGAAACGCCGTCTTGATCGCCGCGCAATGCGGACGATGGTTTGACGCAACCCCGGGGCGGGTTGTCCAGCAAGTGACCCGCCCCATGCGGCTCACGCCGGCGCGGGCGGGGGAACGCATCACCCCCCGATGCCAGTGTGGCGCAGCGCGCCTGGGCTTGCCGTGGCCACGCAACCAGGGGATGCGTATGGACCGGACGTCCAATCCTGCGGCATGACGCAGCTGTGGCGAATTCCGCGCGCTGGTGATGTCACGCGCACTCATGCCACACTCGGGATCACCGTATCCACCGGAGAACGCCATGCTGCGCCTCATCGCCGCGCTGCTCATCGCCATCGGGCTGGTCGTCAGCGGCTGGTTCATCGGCAACGGCTTCGAGCATTCGCGCAACGAGCGCTATGTCTCGGTGAAGGGCCTGGCCGAGCGGGACGTCAAGGCCGACATCGCGCTGTGGCGCATCCAGTTTGTCGAAACCGGCAACCAGCTGGCCGACGCGCAGGGGCGCGTCCAGCATGACGAAGAGGTGGTGACGGCATTCCTCGCCACGCACAAGCTCGGCAACGACGCCATCGCCTTCCGCAACATCCAGGTCACCGACCGCGCCGCGCAGATGTACGGCAACAGCGAGTACAAGACGCGCTTCATCGTCACCGGCACGCTCATGGTGCGCACCAAGGATGTCGATGCGGTGGCCGCGGCGGCCCAGGATACCGGCGCGCTGATCGCCCAGGGCGTTGTGCTGGGCGGGTCCAATGGCGGCGACGACCAGGCGCCCACCTATCTGTTCGACGGCCTGAACGCGCTGAAGCCCTCGATGATCGCCGAGGCCACGAAGAACGCACGTGCCGCCGCCGCGCAGTTCGCGCACGATTCGGGCAGCAAGCTCGGCGGCATCCGGCGCGCCAACCAGGGCGTGTTCCAGATCCTGCCGCGCGACAAGGCTCCCATGTTGCAGGAGGACCGCCAGGTGGAGAAGACGGTGCGCGTGGTCGCAAGCATCGACTACGCCGTGACCAACTGACACGGCGCAACCACATCGGACGGGGAGCCTGCCCGCAGGCGGGCTCCCACGGAGGCGAGGCGCCCTTTCCGCAAGCGCGGGGAAGTCATGTCAACCGCGGGGCTGACCGGTCGTTTGCATCGATATCGTGATGCGCCGACCACGGGAGGCAGCCGATGCATGTGCGCTCGATCATCAAGGCGTCGATTCCGGCATTGCTCGCCTGCGTGGCCATGTCGGTCTGGTCCGCTCCCATGCAAAACGGATATGGCCGATTGCACCGGGGCGGACAGTTCCAGCAACGGTTGCAACAGGGAAGCGCCGACCGTGGTCGTGCAACCACCCTACCGGCAGGTGCACGGGAAGTGCGGAACGTCGCCTACGGCTCCGCCCCGGACCAGGCGCTGGACGTCTACATTCCACACGACACCCACGCCGCGCCAATCGTCTTCATGGTGCACGGCGGCGGCTGGCAGCGCGGCGACAAGGCCAACGACGGTGTCGTGCAGAACAAGATCGACTACTTCCTGCCGCGTGGCTTCATCCTCGTCTCGGTCGACTACCGCATGCTGCCCGCGGTCGGGGTGATGACCGAGGGCGCCGATGTGGCAACGGCCCTGGCCTATGTCCAGGCGCACGCCGCAAGCTGGGGTGGCGACGCCTCCAGCATCGTGGTCATGGGCCACTCGGCCGGCGCCCACCTGGTGATGTTGTTGACCTCCACGCCCGCCATCCGGCAAGCCGCGGGGGTCGCTCCCTGGCGCGCGACCATCGCCCTGGACAGCGCCGGCTACGACATCACCGCGCTCATGCGCGGACCGCACCTGCGGCTGTACGACCAGGTGTTCGGCAGCGATCCCGCGCTGTGGGAGGCGGCATCGCCCACCCTGGCGCTGCAGGCTGCACCACCGGTACCCGTCCTGCTGGTGTGCTCCACGCTGCGCCGCAATTCCTGCGACCAGGCTGCCGCCTACGCGGCCAGGGCCACGGGCTTCGGTGGCCGCGTCGAGCTCGACCGCGTGGCCTTGCAGCACCGGCAGATCAATGTGGACGTGGGCCTGCCCGGAGCGCTCACCGACACCATCGCGGATTTCATCCAGGCCCAGGGCATTCACTGAGCCGCGCGCCCGAGCCGCCGCCGGCCGACGGCAGAACGATCACGGCGGACCATGGCCATGGCATGCGCATCCATGGCGACGCGCGCGCCGCTGCGTCGGCAACGATCATGGCGTGGCAGTGGCGGGTTCGCTCAGTACCTGACCGTGGCGGACACGAAGAACGTGCGCGGCATGGCCAAGGTGCGTGACCACGGTTGGGTGATGGCGTAGGCGTTCTCTGAGTAGGTCCTATCGAAGAGGTTGGTCAGACTGAGCGACAGGTCGAGGCTGTCGGTGAGCGCGTAGCCCGCGCTGGCGTTGTAGACCAGGTTGCCGCCCTGCCCGTAATGCGCGCCGCGGGTCGTGGTCACGTCGAGATGCATCGGGCCGATGTAGAGCATTTGCCCGTACAGCGTGAGCCTGGGCGTCGGATGCCAGGTGGCGTCCAGCGAGCCCTTCTTCCTCGGGATGCCAACCAGTTGGACATCGAGCGGCGTGGTGATCGCGGACGCCTCGCTGGTGAGGTAGGTGCTGGTCCAGGTGAAGTTGGCGCCCAGCCGCAGCGCCGGGGTGAGCTGCCAGCTGCCATTCAATTCCACACCGTGCGATTGGCCGTTCTGGTCGTTGGTGTAGTAGTTGGCCGCGCCGCCGCAGTTGTCGAAGTTGGGAATCGTGGCCGATGAACTGCACAGGCTCAGCACCGGTTGCGGCGCACCGGTCGGCGAGGTCAGCCGGTAGGTGGCGATCATGTCGCGGATGTCGTAGCGGAAGTACGTCGCCCCCAGCGTCAGCACATAGCCGCGCCAGTCGCTGCCCGCCTCCCAGCCGGTCATGGTTTCCGGCCCCAGGTTCGGGTTGGCCACGGTGGTGGGGCCGACGCCGTAGCTGCGCGTGGTGTTGTTGAAGCCCGGCGCACGGAAGGCCTTGTAGGCCGCGCCACGCAGCGACCACTCGTTGCTGAGGTCGTAGTGCAGTCCCACCCCGGGATTGAACGCTGACTTGCTGCCCGAGGGCAACGCGCCGCCGCTCGCCACACCAGTCGATGCCTTGGCCAGGGTGTGCACCTGGTCGGTGTTGCGCCAGGAGTCGTAGCGGCCGCTGACGGTGACCTGCAACGCCGCTAGCGGCGAGATCTTCGCCTGCACGAACGCCCCGCCGAAGGTCTGCGCACCCTGCCCATAGCCCGTGGCGTTCAGCACCTGCGGCCTGTTCGGGTCGCGGGGCGTGGCGAAGAACGACTCGGCATCCCTGGCCGACAGATGGCGATAGCTGGTGCCGACCTGCAGGCTGTTGAGGACGGCATTGAAGGATTTCGACCAGGTCAGCGAGCTGCCCTGTTCGCGGTAGTGCTGGTCGCCGTACTGGCTGTGGTACTCCACCACCTCGTCGCTGATCGTCTGGTTCCTGGCGTTGCTGTTCTGGCACACGCCCGTGGCCTGGTAGTAGCAGGTGGCACCGTTGTACTTGGTGAAGTGCACGTCCTGCGCCCAGGCACGCCAGGACAGCGAACCGTCCTTGCCGAGACGCTGGTCCAGGCCGAGTGCGCCGTCGGGATTCTTCTGCAGGTTGCGGCCGTGGCGGTAGCCGATGTGCTGGTCCTGCCGGTGCTGGCCCAGGCGCAGGAATCCTTTCAGGTCGTCGCCGAGCTTGAAGTACGCCGACAGCGCGACGTTGGTGTCGCGCGCCGAGGTGGCCTGCTGCAAGGGGAACTTCCACCGGTACATTGGCGGCGTGGTGATATAGCCGTCCGTGCGGTACTGGTTGACGGCCAGGTTCAGCGCCAGCGCGTCGGAGACCGTGAGATCCTGGCTCCAGGACAGGCTGGCGGTGCCGTGGTTGCCGCCGCCGGCGGTGACCACGCCGGCGTTGCCCGCGGGACGCCTGGTGATGATGTTGACCATGCCGGCCACCGCCATGCTGCCCCACAGGCTGGAGGTGCCGCCGCGGATGACCTCGATGTGGTCGACGTCGGCCAGCGGGACCTTGTAGAACTGCGTGGTCAGGTAGAACGGATCGATGATCGGGATGCCGTCGAGCAGCACCAGCACCTTGGCGTTGCCGAGGCCGCGCATCCTGGTCTGCTGGCCGGTGGGATCGGAGATGGCGGCGGGCACGCCGGTGAAATTGAAGCCGGGAACCGTGCGCAGCAGCTGGTCCAGTGTCTGCGCAGCGGAAAGCTTGATCTCGTCCTGGCCGATGACCGTGGTGTGCAGCGGCATGTCCTCGACCCGGGTCTGGTTGAGGCTGGCCGAGACGGTGACCGTGGCGAGGTTGGTGGCCGTGTCCGGGCTGCTCTGCGGCGCGGCATCCGCGGCCAGGGCCGAGCCTGCAGCCGCCAGCGCCAAGGCTGCCAGGCCGCAGCGCAGCGGGCCAATGGATTTCCTGCATCCTGTTGTCTTCATCACGCTACCTGAGGGTGTGCAGCCGGCTGCGCTGCGTGGCAGCGGACGGCTGTCTGTGGGCGACGGGCACACCGCGCGTCGGCACGGCAGCGAGCACGCGGCCGACCATGCGGGTGCCTTCATGCAGGGCGCGCGGGGCGCCGATTGCCCTGGGCGGACAATCGGGAGTGGCCATCGGCGAAGCTCTGCTCCGGGGAAGAGGCTCAGGCTGCCGGCGGACCGCGGGAACGGCGGTCCAGCAAGGCGGAGACAGGCGCGCGGGTCTGCGCAAATGCCGTCGCGCAAGGCGTACTCGGCAGCGGCAGGATGACGAAGGCCAGCGCCGAGGCCAGCACCGGGCTGTGGCACATCAGCGTGCAGTAGGCGCACACGTCGCCGGTCATCGGCATGCCGGGGTGGTCGGGCATGCTGGCGTGGTCGGCCATGCCGGCGTGGTCGGGCATGCCTGGGTGTTCGACCGTGCCTGCGTGATCGGACATGCCCGGATGCGCGTGGCCGCCGGCCATCGCGGCCACAGCAACGTTGTCGGCCGACCACGCGTACAGGACGCGGGAGATCGACGGCGCAAACAGCAGCAGGCCCAGCGCGAACGAGGCCAGGCATACGGCAAGACGACGTGGTGTGCGCTTGCGGATCAAGTCATATCCAACTGGGCGGAACCCTGGACCCAGGTCCAAACATCATGCCACGTACGATTTTGCATCGGCGCGGCACGGGACGTGGCGAAATGTCACAACACGGCCTTCCCGCTGCCCATGTCGTCCAGGGCGGTCCGGACAGGCGACCGTGGCAAGTATCAGATGCGCCGCGTCGCCAGCGGTTCCCGCGGGCGATTTCCCGGGCGCCGGGAAATCCGCTATGTTCCCCCGAGCCCCACAAGCCCGGCGATCAGGTGGCCAAACTCTATTTCCACTACTCGGCCATGAACGCCGGCAAGACCACGGCGCTGCTGCAGAGCGCGTGGAACTACCGCGAGCGGGGCATGCGCACCCTGATCCTGGCGCCGACGCTGGACGATCGCCTCGGCGAGGATGCCGTAGCCTCGCGCATCGGCCTCAAGGCCCCGGCCAGCCGCTTCGCGCCGGGCGACGACCTGCTGCAACGGGTGCGCGACGACATCGGCGGGAATGGCGCGCTGCATTGCGTCTTCGTCGACGAGGCGCAGTTCCTCACCAGCGCGCAGGTGTGGCAGCTCAGTGACGTGGTCGACCTGCTGCAGGTGCCGGTGCTGGCCTATGGCCTGCGCACCGATTTCCGCGGCGAGCTGTTCGCCGGCAGCAGCTACCTGCTGGCCTGGGCCGACGAGCTGCACGAGATCAAGACCATCTGCCACAGCGGGCACAAGGCCACCATGGTGGTGCGCATGGACGGGCGCGGGCAGCCGGTCACCGAGGGTCCGCAGGTTGAGATTGGCGGCAACGAGCGCTATGTCTCGGTGAGCCGCGCAGAGTTCAAGAAGATCATGCGGCGTGCGGGCCATGGCGGCGTGCCACGTGCATCGCAGGACACGGACGAACCGTATTGAGAGCGCAGGCACCCCGATGACCGAGCAAGAGCAGATCGCCCCATGGTCACGGCCCCACTGGCATGCGGGGAACGAACGCGCGCTGGTGCACTTCTACGTCTTCGGCAAGTTCGCGCCGGAACTTGCCATCCCGACCACGCGCTACGGCAACGCCAGCCTGCCTGCAGGTGTGAAGCTCGAACGTTTCCAGAATGCGGTGTTGCGCCAGTGGGACGGCTATCCGCTGTTCGGCGAGCTCGGCGCCACGCTGCGCGGGGACAGCCCGGAAACTTTTGCCGACGCCCGCAACGCACCCGAGGTGCTGGTGCTGCGCGGCGAGCTCGAGGACGCCGGCACGCTGGACTACCTGCGCCACACCCTGGGCGTGCTCGCCGCCCTGCTCGACATCGGCGCCACCTCGATCCTGGATCCGCAGATGCTGCGCCTGTTCAGCGCCGCCGAGTGGCGCGAACACTACCTGGTCAAAGGCGGCGCGCCGCTGCGCAACCACGTGCTGATCCTGCTCGACCCCGACGTGGAACGCCCCGGCCGCTCCTGGGTGCGCACGCGCGGCATGCGCAAGTTTGCCCGGCCGGACATCAGCATCACCAATATCCCGAAAGGCGAGGTCGATCGCGCCGGCATGCTGTGCGAGCGGCTGGTGGAGCTGGAGGCACTCGGTGCGCGTCTCGAGCCTGGCCAGGCACTGGAAGTCGACGGCCTGCCCGCCGGACTGGTGGCCCAACCGGGCGGCGACATGGCTGACCCGCACTTCAACAACACCCACGTGTCGCTGCGCTGGCCGGACTGAGCCGCCGATTCCGCAGACAGGCCAAGGCGTCCGAGCCGCTGCGGTGCAGTTCAATGCTGGCAGCGCGGGCACCAGAACGTGGAGCGCTGGCCGAGCGTGACCTGGCGCACGACCGTGCCGCAGACCGGACAGGCCTCGCCGGCGTGGCCATAGACGCTGAGCTCGCGCAGGAAATAGCCAGGTTGGCCGTCCGGGCTGATGAAGTCGCGCAGCGTCGTGCCGCCGCGCTCGATCGCCCGCGCCAGCAGCAGCTTCACCTCGGTCGCCAGGCGCGCGTAACGCGCGCGCGAAATGCCGCCAGCGGCCCGGCGCGGATCGATGCGCGCGGCAAACAAGGCCTCGCTGGCGTAGATGTTGCCGACGCCGACGACGACGTGGCTGTCCATGAGGAACGTCTTGACCGCCGCGGTGCGGCCGCGCGACGCGCGCCACAGCGTGTCGCCGGTGAACTCCCCTCCAAGCGGCTCGGGGCCAAGCGCGGCGAGCAGCGGGTGAATGGTTCCGGGTGCCTGCCACAACAGGGAGCCGAAGCGGCGCGGATCGGTGAAGCGCAGGATCAGCCCCCCCTCGCCCGGCTGCGCTTCGAGCCGGATGTCGACGTGGTCGTGCCTGCGCGGCGGCGTATCGGCTGGCAGCACGCGCAGCGAGCCGGACATGCCCAGGTGGAGCAGCGCACTGCCCGCCGCCGTATGCAGCAGCAGATATTTTGCGCGGCGCTCCACCGCGTCGATGCGCTGGCCGGGCAGGCGCTCGGCAATCTCGCGAGGGATCGGCCAGCGCAGGTCCGGACGACGCAGCGTCACCACGCGCACGCGCCGGCCGACCAGATAGGGCGCAATGCCACGGCGCGTGGTTTCGACTTCGGGAAGTTCAGGCATACGGATCCAGACGGGAGCGGCGCCACTGTATACGAGCTCGCGGGCGCCCGCTGACGGGCGGTGCTGTTTGACCCATGGCCAGAAGGCATCGGCGGCCAGCGCAAACAAACAAGCGCGGACGCGGCATTCCAGCGCCGGCAATCAGCGGTCGAGGTCGCGCACCTTGCCGGTGGGCGGGCGTGGGCTGTATCGCTCCGGCAACAGGGCGATGCGCGGGCCGACGCGCACGTAGCGCTGATCGCCGGTGGCAGCGGTGGCACCGAATTCCAGTATGTGGCCATCCAGGCTCAGTACCGCCTGTGGCGGGTCCAGGCCAATCCTGGCGGGATCGAAATCGCTGGCGGCGTGCCAGCTGATGACCGGCGCCGCCGCGGTCGCGGCCAGCTCGGCCAGCCGGCCGTCATCGGTGCGGCGCGGCGTACCGTCGGTCTGCCACCAATGCCCGTCGCGCCTCTCGTAGTGCATTGGCGGCGCGCCGCCAATGCCCAGGGCGATGCGGGTGACCTGCTCCGGGACCAGGTCGAGCACGCTCCCCGGCTCGGCGCTGGCGTCGTGGCGCCATTGCCAGGCCGCCAGGACCAGCAGCAGCATGACCGCGACGGTCCAAGCCAGGCGTTGGCGCGTGGCGCGCTGCATGCTTCAGCGCCGACGCCGGCGCCAGGCGATCAAGCCGCCGGCCAGCAGCAGCAGCGCGGGCAGCGCCAGCAGGAAGACGAAGCTCAGCAGGTTCAACTCGCCCTGCGACAGGCGCAGCACACGATCCGGCGCGCCACGCACCGGCATGTCCACCAGCTCGTCGTCGCCCAGCAGCCAGTCGAACATGCGCTCGCCCAGCGCGCGGTTGCCGCCGTTGCCGAGGTAGCTGTTGGACAGGAAATCGCCGTCGCCGATCACCATGGCACGCTGCACGCTCTTGCCTGGACTCGGCGACAGCCGGCTCAAGGCAAAGCCGAAATCCAGCGGCCCCTTGAGCTCGCCCAGGCTGGCGTCATAGCGTATCGTCGAGCTGCCTGTGTTGCTGATGGGCTGGAATTCGGTCCAGCTCTGCGGCCCGGAGCGCAGGATCGGCACCACCGCCCACGCCGCATTGCTCACCTGGGCCAGTGCGGCGGCCTGCGGAAACAGGGTGGTCAGGCGCAGGCCGGCGGTGACCGGATGCGCCGGGTACTGGCCCACGGTGATCATGCGCGGATCGCCGAGGCCGAGCGCGCTGCCGCTGCCGTCGACCAGCACCCCCGGCAGCACCTGCACACTCAACGCGGCGGCCAGCGGGGCCAGGCCGAGGTCGTCGTTGCCGGGTTCGGTGAGCCAGAGCAGGTTGCCGCCGCCGGCCAGGTAATCCAGCAAGGCCTGCACCGCGCCGGGCGCCAGGGGCGCCGTGGGGCTGGCCAGCACCACCAGGTCGGTGCCCTCGGGCACGGCGCTGACCTGGGAGAAATTCAGCGGCACGGCGCGCACGCCGCGGCTTTCCAGCTGGCCGATGAACATGCCCAGGTCGGCATTCGCCTTGCCGTCGGCCTGGCGCTCGCCGTCGCCGGTGACGAAGCCGATGATGCGCTCGCCGCCGCGCGCCAGGCGTTCCAGCGCATTGCTGAGCGAGCGCTCGGACAGTTCATCCAGGTGCTGTTCGCGGTCCCGGTAATGCACGATCAGGGCGCCGTCGACGCTGACGCCGAGCTCGCGCATGGCCGCCGGATCGAGCGTCGGATCGACGAAGCGCAGGCGCAGGTCGGGCTTGACCGCGGTGTAGCGCGCGATGAACGCGGCCACGGTCTGGCGCAGCCTGCCCTGGGGGCTGGCGTAGCTGACGATGTCCACCGGGCCATCGAGCTTGGCCAGCACGGCCCGGGTCTCGACCGACAGGCTGGCGCGGCCGCCCGTCGTCCAATCGGACACCAGGTTGTGCCGCGTGCTGAGGTAGCCGACCGCGCCGGCGCACAGCACCAGCGCCAGCGCGAGCAACCAGCCGTCCAGCCGGCGCCAGGCGCGCATCAGCCGCGCCTCCGCTCGGTGCCCTCCACGCAGCATGGTCTCCAGATGCGTGCCCAGGGCCAGCCAGTCGATGAGGCCGTTGGCCACGCCGGCCGTCTGCGCGCCCAGGTTGACCATCAGCAGGCCGAGCACCAGCAGCAGGCTCGCGGTGGCAGCCACCGCCGGATGCGAGGCGTAGGCGGAACAAGCCACCCCGATCGCCGCCAGGGTGGCCAGCAGCAACGCCACGCCGAGACTCGCCGCCGCCAGCTTGCCCCAATCCAGGTGGGTACCGTGCGCCAGGGACAAGGGCATCAGCAGCACCAGCACCAGCCACAGGGCCATCCAGATGCAGATGGCGAGATACTTGCCGAGCACCATGGCCCACGCCGGCGTGCCGGTGGCGAGCAGGAGGCGCAAGGTGCCGCCACCACGCTCGCCGGCCAGGGTGGACATGGTCAGCAGCGGCACCACCACGATGGCCAGCTCGGTGAGGCCGAACGGCACGAGGCCACCGGTCAGGAGGCTGCTCAGCAGCGGCACGGCGACCATGTCGGTGAAGCCCGGTCCGCCAGGCAGCGCCGCGAGCTTGATCTGCACGCCGAGGAAGTTGCCGAGGAGCAGCACGAAGCGCCATCCCAGCTCGGCCAGGGTCAAGCCAGCCAGTACCCAGGCCAGCGGGCGCACGAACAGGCGCCGCAGCTCCAGGCGCATGACGGCCAGCGTGTTCATGCCGCAGCCCCGGATGCAGATGCGGCGGGCTGGCCGCGCACGGCGATGTCGAAGAAGAGGCGCTCCAGGCCGGCCTGGCCGTCGCTGCCGACCGGGCCGTCGTGGCGCAGCACGCCGCCATGCATGATCGCCACGCGATCGCACACGGCGGTCACTTCCGCCAGCACGTGGGTGGAGAGGATCACCGCGACGCCCGCGGCAGCCTGGGCGCGGATCAGACTGCGCAGGCCAGCCACCTGCACCGGGTCCAACGCACTGGCCGGCTCGTCCAGCACCAACAGCGCCGGCCCATGCAGCAGCGCGCAGGCCAGGCCCAGCCGTTGCCGCTGGCCTTGCGACAAGGCCCCGGCAAGACGCCTGTCCAGCGCCTGCAATTCCAGCTGCCCGAGGACGCGGGCGCAGGCCTCGCGCAGGCCGGCACCCGCCAGGCCACGCAGGCGCCCATGCGCATGGAGGTGTTCGAGCACGGTGAGCTCGGGCCACACCGGCGCACGCTCGGGCAGCCAGCCCACCAGGTGCCGCGCCAACTCGGGGTGCTCGACGAAATCCGTGCCATCCAGGGTGATCCGGCCGGAGTCCGGGGCCAGCGCACCAGCGATCATGGACAAGGTGGTGGATTTTCCCGCGCCGTTGATGCCGAGCAGCCCGACGACTTCGCCGCGACGCACAGCCAGGTCCAGCCCGGATACCGCCAGCCGGCCACCGCGCCGGCGACCGACCTGGGTCAACTGCAGCAATGGCGGGGTATCGGCAATCAGCATTGCGCCATTGTCACGGCGCCCCCATGTTCAGACAACCCACGCGTTGCGGCGACGGCCCGACACGTACGTGAACGCCGCGGCGCCCCTATTCAGGTGCATGGCGCCACGGCCGACTATCATGGGCAGGCTGGCGCCGCGCAGGTTCATGCGGTCGCCGCTGCCTCGTCCCACTCTCCATCCGGTGCACCCCCCATGCTCGATGCGGTACTCGATTTCCTGGACCAAGGCCTCAGCAATGCCAGCTGGATCGGCATGCTGGTCTATATGCTGATCGTCACCCAGATCACCATCCTGACCGTGACACTCTATCTGCACCGCAGCCAGACCCATCGCGGCGTGGATTTCCATCCGGCACTTGCGCACTTCTTCCGCTTCTGGGGCTGGCTCACCACCGGCATGGTGACCCGTGAATGGGTGGCCGTGCACCGCAAGCACCACGCCAAGGTCGAGACTGCCGAGGATCCGCACAGCCCGATGGTCTACGGCATCCACAAGGTGTTCTGGGACGGCGTGTCGCTGTACCGGGAGGCCTGCGCCTCGAAGGCCGACATGGAAAAGTATGGGCGCGGTGCGCCGGACGACTGGATGGAGCGTCATGTCTATGGTGCGCACCCGTACTGGGGACCGGCGCTGATGGCCGTCATCGACCTGGCGCTGTTCGGTGTCATCGGCGGGGCGCTGTGGGCTGTGCAGATGATCTGGATACCGTTCTGGGCAGCCGGTTTCGTCAACGGCATCGGCCATTGGGCCGGCTACCGCAACTTCGAGACCAGCGACACCTCGCGCAACCTCATCCCCTGGGGCTTCTGGATCGGTGGCGAGGAGCTGCACAACAACCATCATGCCTTCCCCAGCTCGGCGAAATTCGCCCTGCGCAAGTGGGAGTTCGACATCGGCTGGCTGAGCATCTGCGCGCTGCGCAAGCTGGGCCTGGCCAAGGTGCTGCGCGTGGCGCCATCGCTGGATGTGCTGCCCAATGTACCGCTGCCGGATGCCGACACCTTGAAGGCCGTGCTCACCCACCGCTTCCAGGCGCTGTCGGATTTCTACCGCAGGGTGATCGTGCCGACCATGGCGGAGGAACGCCAGCGCGCGGGCGACAGCGTCCGTTCCATGCCGCGGCGCATGCGTCGGGCCCTGGCCAACGGTGGCCGCTGGCTGGACAGCGAGGGGCGCGAGCGGCTGCAGGCGGTGCTGGCAAAGCGCCCGACGCTGAAGACGGTGTACGAATTCCGCACCCGCCTGTCCACGCTGCTGGATCAACGCGGCGCCGACCAGGCACTGAAAGGCCTGCAGCAGTGGATCAGCGAGGCCGAGGCCAGCGGCATCCGTTCATTGCAGGATTTCGCCGCGCGCCTCAAGGGCTACACCCTGGCGGGCGCCCCCGCCGCGGCCTGATCAGTCTCCAGCCAGGCCCGGGCAGGGCCTGAACGCCACGCCCCTGCTCGTCATTCCCGCGAAAGCGGGAATGACGAGCGGGGAGTTGCCGCGCAGGAATGGCGCGTGGGGAGCCGCGGGAATAGCAAGGGAGTGGCCCGGGAATGGCCAGAGGGGAGCCGGGATGACGGCAATTGTTCGGACGTTCGCCGACGCTCCAACCCGTGTATCCACGGCGGCCTACCGGGCCGGCCATCGGCCTGCGCCAAGCACAAAAAAACGGGGCTGCACGCATGCAGCCCCGGTGGGTGGTCGCCGCGACTGGCGCGGGGTTACTTCAGCAAGGGCTGGAGCAACTGCAGCTGCCGATCGACCTGTGCCGCCAACTCGGTGTACACCTCGCGGTCCTGGCGGGTCGGTGCACCGAAGTCCGAGCCCACTTGCGCCGCCAGCGAGGCCAGCTTGTTGTCCAGGCGGATCGGGTAGTTGAGCGGATCCTCGTTGGCGTGCGAGAGCGTCTGCATCAGCGCGTTCTCGATCGTGGTCAGCTTGGCCGCGTTGGCCTTGCTGACCCCGCCGTCACGCGCCTTGCGGATCGCCAGGATCGCCTGGTTGGTCTGCTCCAGCTTGGCGTGGATCTGCTGCTGCAGGGCGAGCTGCGCCTCGAAGTCCGCCTGGGTGGCCGGATTGTTCGGGTTCTTCTCGACGTTGAGGTCACGCGTGAGCGTCGTGCCATTCACCGTCAGCGTCACCTTGTAGGTTCCCGGCACGATCTTGGGACCCATCAGGTTGCCTGCCCAGAGCACCGCGCCCGGCACCTTGGTCGCCTCGGGGTAGCGCATGTCCCAGACGAAGCGGTTCATGCCAGCCTTGGCCGCCACCAGGTTCTTCGGCTTCTTGGGCGCGTCCTCCTCGTCCTCGCCACCGGCCGCTGCCGGCTCGGCCTTCGGCGGCTGATTGGAGAACGTGGCGATCTTCTCGCCCGACGGCGTGGAGAAGGTCAGCGTGACCGGCTGGCTCTCCGGCACATCCTGCGCGAGCTCGTAATACACCACCGCGCCATTGGCCGGGTTCTGGCCCTCGTCATTGGCGCCGGAAGGACGTCCACTGCGACGGACCAGGTACGCGGTCTGCGGGGTAAACAGGTGCTGGCCCGCCGTGGCCACGCGCTCCGACATCTCACGCAACGGCTGCAGGTCGTCCATGATCCAGAAGCCCAGACCATGCGAGGCCACCACCAGGGCGCTGGCCCGCGGCTGGATCACCAAGTCCTGCACGGCGACCGCCGGCAGGTTCTGCTGCAGCGGCTGCCACAGCCCACCGCCGTTGAAGGAGACATACACGCCCTTGAACGTACCGGCGAACAGCAGGTTCGCGTCCTTGGGATCCTGGCGCACCACGAAGCTGGACTCGTTATTCGGCAGTCCATTGGTGATCTTGGTCCAGGTCTTGCCGTAGTCGGTGGTCTTGTACAGGTACGGCTGATAGTCGTTCAGGCGGTAGCGGCGCGCGGCCACATACGCCGTGCCGGCATCGGTCGGCGATGCGTCGATGAGGCTGATCGTCGTGAGCTCCGGCAGGCCCTTCGGCGTCACGTTCTCCCAGCTGCCGCCGTCATCCTGCGACACGTGGACGAGGCCGTCATCGGAGCCGGCCCACAGCACGCCCTGCTTCACCGGTGATTCGGCGATCGCGAACACCACACCGTAGTACTCGACCGAGGTGTCGTCCTTGGTCAATGGACCGCCGGATTTGCCCTGGTACTTCTTGAGGTTGCGGGTCAGGTCCGGGCTGATGGTGTCCCAGCTCATGCCCTGGTTGCGGCTGCGCATCACGTACTGGCTGCCGATGTACACCGCATTGTCGCCATGCGTGGAGACGGTGATCGGGAACGTCCACTGGAAGCGGTACTTGAGGTTCTCCGCGCCGTGGCCCATCGGGTTGTCCGGCCAGGCGCTGATGCTGCGCTTCACCTGGGTGCGGCGATCCAGCAGGGTCAACTGGTTGCCGTAGCCGCCACCATAGGTGATCCAGGGTTTGCCCGGCACCGGCACCAGCCAGCCGCTTTCGCCGGCGGCGCTGAGCCGCACGTCGACCGGCCCGATCCCGGAGTTCTCGCTGGCGCTGGCGACCTCGAAGGACGGGTTGTCCTGCTGCGCGCCGTACACGTGGTACGGGAACTGGTCGTCCACGGTGACGTGGTAGAACTGGCCGGTCGACTGGTTGTGGATGTTGCCCCAGGTCTGGCCGCCGTTCGTGCTCACCGCCGCGCCGCCATCGCTGGCCGAGACCATGACGTTGGTGCGGTCGGGATTGATCCACATGCTGTGCACGTCGCCATGCGGCAGTTTCAGCGCGGCGAACGTCTTGCCGCCGTCCGTGGACTTGAAGATGCCCTCGACCTGGGGCGCGTAGACCGTGTTCACATCCTTCGGGTCGGCGAAGATGTGCATGTAGTACCAGGCGCGCTGGGTGAGATTGGGCTTGTCATACAGGTGCTGCCAGGTCTTGCCGGCATCGGCGGAACGATAGACGCCGCCTTCCTTGGCCTCGATGATCGCGTAGACGACATTCGAGTCGGCCGGCGACACGGCCACGCCGATCTTGCCGAGGATGCCGCTGGGCAAGCCGGCGTTCTTCGAGATGTTGGTCCAGTGCTCGCCGCCGTCGGTGCTCTTCCACAGGCCACTGTCCGGACCGCCGCTGGAGAGCGTCCACGGCCGGCGATAGGCCTCCCAGGTGCTGGCATACAGCACCTGCGGGTTGTTCTGGTCCATCACGACATCGACGGCACCGGCCTTGTCGCTGACGAAGAGCACCTTCTTCCAGGTCGCGCCGCCATCGGTGGTCTTGTACACGCCGCGCTCGGCATTGGGGCCGAAGACGTGGCCGAGCGCCGCGACAAAGACGCGGCTCGGATCCTTGGGATCGACCGCGATGCGGCCGATCGTCCGCGTATCGGCCAGGCCGATGTGCTGCCAGGTCTTGCCGGCATCGGTGGACTTGTACATGCCGTTGCCGGTCATCATGTTGCCGCGGATCGCACTTTCGCCGGTGCCGACGTAGATGGTGTCCGGGGCCGAGGGCGCCACTTCCAGTGCGCCGACCACGCCGAGGCCGTACTGCTGATCGGTCATGCGCTTCCAGTTGAGGCCGTCATCGGTGGTCTTCCACACCCCGCCGCCGGTGAAGCCGGCGTAGAACGTGTGCGGCGTGGCCTTGTTGCCGGACACGGCGAGCGTACGGCCGCCGACAAACGGGCCAATGTTGCGGTAATGCAGCGCGGCGTAGCTCTGCACGGGAACCTGCGGGTCGGCGGCCGCCGCAGCCGTCGGGACGGCGGCAGCGGTCACCAACGCCATCGACAGTACCGCCAGCCCAAGCAGGCGGAATGGTCTTGGATGACTCATGGATGGATCCTCAATTGCGTAACAACATGCGAATGGACGTCTGGACGTCCGTCATGATTGCGGTGATGCGGCGGCCGCCGGGCCAGCCGGCGAAGCACGTCCTCACGCAAACGCGGGCTCGTCGCCACGCGGCAACTTGCGGTTGAGCAACACCTTGCGAGGAGTCATGGTCATCTGGCGCGCGCCCCGTGTCTGTACGCGAAGTGGCCTGCAGCCGGCGATGTTTCCGCCGCCGCAGTCGTGGCCAATGGCTTGTTTGTTTATACTGAACCCGCCCCGGCAAGTCCAGACAATGCCGCGCAATACGCACCTGCCGCGCGGCTTTTTTTGCATCACCTGACCTGGGTCAACGCGACACGGCCCAAAACCTGCACCCGCTGCGACCCGGCCCGGGTGTCAGGTATCGGCGAGGCGATGTCGGGCGGCAGGCGCGCGGCGAGTGCGCCTGCGCTCGGCCCAGGCCTTGCGGCGTGCGGCGAGGCAGGAAAAGATCACGTACAGCGCAGGCGTGCTGAGCAGGGTCAGGCTTTGCGACACGAACAGGCCACCGACCAGGGCAATGCCCAGCGGACGGCGCAGGTCGCTGCCCTCGCCCAGGCCAATGGCGATCGGCAACGCAGCCAGCGTAGCCACCATGGTGGTCATCATGATCGGCCGGAAGCGCACGATGCATGCCTCGCGCGCAGCCTCGAGCGGGCTCTTGTGGTGCTCACGCTCGGCCACCAGCGCAAAGTCGATCATCATGATCGCGTTCTTTTCCACAATGCCTATCAACAGGACCAGGGCGATCTGCGCCACCACGGACAGCTCGGTATTGGTCAGCCACAAGGCCAGCAGCGCCCCCATGCCCGCCGCCGGCAAAGTGGAAAGGATGGTCACTGGATGCAGCAGGCTCTCGTAGAGCATGCCGAGCACGATGTATACGGTCACCACCGCCGCCAGCACCAGCCAGGCCATGCCGCTCTGCGATTGCTGGAAGCGCCGGAAACTGCTGCCCATGCTGACCTTGATGTCGCCGGGCATGCGCATGTTGGCCGCGGTGCGCTGGATCAGCGGCAACACCTCGCCCATGCTCACCCCGGGGGCCAGGTTGAAGCTGAGGCTCATGGTGGTGAACTGGTCCTGGTGGGTGATCTCGGCCGGTGCCAGCCCCGATTTCTGCTCTGCCACGGCAGTGATCGGGATCATCTTGCCGCTGGCCGAGCGCACGTAGATCTGGTCGAGTGCCGCCGGCGTCGCGGTCTGCGCGGGCAAGGCATTGACCACCACCTTGTACTGGTTGATGTCCGAATAGATGGTCGATACCTGACGCTGGCCGAAGGCGTCGTACAGCGCGCCGTCGATGTCGCCGATGGAGACCCCGAGCCGGGAGGCGCGCGCACGGTCGATGACGATGTTCTGGCGCAGGCCACCGCTGTCGATGTCCGAGCCGACGTCGCGCAGCCTGGGCTCGCTCTTGAGCTGGGTCGCCAGCTTCGGCAGCCATTCCTCGAGCTCGGCCAGGTCGTTGCCGGCCAGCGAGACTTCGTACTGTGCGCCCTGGCTGGTGCCACCGCCGCCGCTGGGCAGATCCTGCACAGGACGCAGGCGCAGGTTGAGGTCGGGGAACTTTGCCGCCTTCGCGCTCAGGCGCGCCAGCACGGCGAAGGTGTCGTCCTTGCGGCCGTCGGCGCGGGTCTTGAGGTCGATGTTGAACGAGCCGCTGGTGCCCTGCCAGCTGCTGCCGATGCGCGCACCCACGGTGGCCACGTCAGGATCGGCCAGCAGCATGTCGGTGATGCGCTGCATGCGCTGCTTGCTGTCGGCAAACGACACGGTGACGTTGGACGAGGCGCGGCCCCAGATCAGGCCCGTGTCCTGCTGCGGGAACAGCCCGGTCTTGACCACGCCGAGCAGCAGCCAGGTGGCCACGATCAGCACCAGCGGCGTCAACGCAAACCACAGCGCGTGGCGCAGCGAGTAATCCAGCGATCGCGTATAGGTGCGCAACATCCAGGCGTGGAACGCGTCCAGGGCGCGCGAGAACCTGGACGGTGGCCTGGATCCGGGGCCGCGCACGTCATGCGGCTTCAGGAAGCGGCCGCACAGCGCCGGGGTCAGGGTCAGCGAGATCATCGACGAGACGATGATCGCCGACACCAGGGTCACCGAGAACGCGTGCATGAACATGCCGGTCACGCCACCGGCAAACAGCAGCGGAATGAACACGGCGATCAGCGAGGCAGTGATGGAAACGATGGTGAAGCCGATCTCCCTGGCGCCGGTCAGGGTCGCCTGCATGCGCGGCATGCCGGCATCGATGTGGCGGATGATGTTCTCGATCACCACGATGGCGTCATCCACCACGAAGCCGATCGCGATCACCAACGCCAGCAAGGTGAGGTTGTTGAGCGTATAGCCGAGGATGTACATGACCACGAATGCGCCGGCCAGCGACAGCGGCACCGCGGTCGCCGCAATCAGGGTCGGCGCCAGGCGGCGCAGGAACAGCGCCATGACCAGGATGACCATGGCCAGCGAGATCAGCAGCGTGGCCTGCACCTCGTGCAGGGAGGCGCGGATCGTCGGCGTGCCGTCGAAAAACGAGGTCAGCTGCGTGCCCGGCTGCAGGAAGGCACGCAGCGCCGGCACCTGGTCCTTCACCAGATCGACGGTGGCAATGACGTTGGCATCGGCCTTCTTGTACACATACATGAGCACGGCAGGCTTGCCCTGGAACCATGCCGCCTGGTACGCGTCCTGCTGCCCGGCGTAGACCCGGGCCACGTCCTGCAGGCGCACCGGCGTGCCCTTGTGCATCGCGATCACCAGCCGGGCAAACTCCTCGGGCGTCTGCAGCTGCGTCGTGGCGTCGACCGCCATCCGCGTGCTGCCATTGGACAGGAAGCCCTGCGGCGCGGTGACGTTCGCCGCACGCAGCGCGTTGCGCAGCTGGTCCGGCGACAGTCCCATCGCGTTCAGCGCACGCAGGTTGACGTCGACGCGGATGGCCGGGGTGGCCGCACCGGCGATGTCCACCGAGGACACGCCAACCAGTTGGCGCATGCGCTGGGCCAGGAAGGTGTCTGCCAGGTTGTAGAGGTCGGCGGCCGACTGGGTGTCGGAAGTCAGCGCATAGGCAATGATGGGATCGTCGTTCGGGTTGGCCTTGCGGTATTGCGGCTGGCCGTTGAGTCCGCTGGGCAGATCCGGTGCCGCGGCATTGATCGCGGCCTGGACGCTGCGCGCGGCCGCGTCGAGGTCGGTGCCGGAGCGGAACGACAGGAACACCGATACCCGGCCCTCGGAACTGTGCGAGCGCATCGAATCGACCCCTGGCACCTGGCCAAGGTGGCGCTCGAGCGGCGCGGCCACGGTCGCGGCCATGGTGCTGGCGTCGGCGCCGGACTGGCTGGCCTGCACGAAGATGGCCGGGAACTGCATGTTGGGCAGTGCCGCCACGCCCAGCAGGAGGTAGGCGATCATCCCGCCCACGAACAGCCCGATCGCCAGCAGCGAGGTGCCGATTGGCCGCCGGATGAACAGGCCCGAGATGCTCATGGCGCGAGGCCGTGCTGGGCGTGGGCCAGCGCCCGGCGTTCACGCCGCGCCGCCAGCCAGTCGGAGGCCCGCTCCATGTACAGGTAGATCACCGGCGTGGTGTACAGCGTCACCAGCTGCGAAAGCAGCAGACCGCCGACGATGGCGACGCCGAGCGGCCGGCGCAGCTCGGAGCCGATGCCCGTGCCCAGCGCCAGCGGCAAGGCGCCAAGCATCGCCGCGAACGTGGTCATCATGATCGGCCGGAAGCGCAGGAGGCAGGCGCGATGGATCGCGTCATAGGCGTTCATGCCGGTGCGCCTGGCCTCGATCGCGAAGTCGATCATCATGATCGCGTTTTTCTTGACGATGCCGATCAGCAGCACGATGCCGACGATGCCGTCCACCGACAGGCTCATGCCAAACAACATCAGCGCCAGCAGCGCGCCGACGCCGGCCGGCGGGAGCGTGGAGATGATGGTCAACGGATGGATGTAGCTCTCGTACAGCACGCCGAGCACGATGTAGATCACCACCACGGCGGCCAGCAGCAGCAGGACCTCGTCGCCGATCGACGAGGCGAACTCCGCGGCCTTGCCGATGAACTCGCCGCGCACCTGCGGCGGAAACGCCAGCTGGCGCTCGACCTCGTGGATCGCATCGACCGCGTCCGACAGGGAATAGCCTGGCGCCACATTGAAGGCCAGGGTCACCGCCGGCAGCTGCTGCTGGTGGCTGACGATCAGCGGCGCGGTGCCCGGCGTGGCGGTGGCGATCGCCGACAGCGGGATGGTGCCGCCGCCACCGAGGGTGAAACCGACGTTGCCCTGGTTGCCGATGCCCGACGGTGTGGCCGAATTGCTCGAGGTGAGCTGGCCGAAGCTGGTGGCATTGCTGCCGGTGAGCGCGCCACTGCCGTTGCCGCGCACCGTCAGCATGTTCAGCAGGTCTTCGCTGTTGCGGAACTGCGGGGCCACCTCCAGCACCACGCGGTACTGGTTCAGCTGGGTGAAGATGGTGGAGATCTGGCGCTGGCCAAAGGCGTCGTACAAGGTGTCGTCGATCGTCTGCACCGGCACGCCGAGACGACTGGCCTTGTCGCGGTCGATGGTCAGCTTGAGCGCATTGCCCTGGTCGGCGAGGTTGCTGCTGACGTCGGCCAGCTCCTTGCGCTGGCGCAGCGCGGTCGTCATCTGCTGCGCGTAGCCGGCCAACTCGGTCGAGTTCACGTCCGACAACGCGTACTGGTACTCGGTGGGCGAGACCCGGCTGTCCAGGGTGACGTCCTGCACCGGCTTCAGGAACAGCGCCACGCCAGGAATGCCGGCCACGGCGTGCTGCAGGCGCGGCAGCAGCTTGTCCAGCCCGTCGCGGTCGCCGCGGTCCTTGAGCACGATGGTGAGCTGGCCCTGGTTGATCGTCGGGTTGATGGTGCCGGCACCGATGAACGCGGCCACCCCGGCCACCGCCGGATCGGCACGCATGGCGGCGGCCACGGCCTTGGTGCGCTGCTCCATCTGCGGGAAGGCGACGTTCTGGTCGGCCTGCACCACGCCGGTGATCAGGCCGGTGTCCTGCTCGGGCAGCAGGCCCTTGGGGATCATGATGTACAGCACCACCGTCAGCGCGATGGCCGCGCTCGCCACGAGCATGGTGAGGCGCTGGTGGGCGAGCACCCAGTTCAGCGAGTGCTCGTACAGGCCGACCGTGCGCGTCCACAGGTCGGTCTTCTGGCCATCCAGGCGGTCGTGCTCGCGTCCCTCGCTGCCTTCAGGCAACTGGTCGGGCTTGAGCAGGTAGGCGCACATCATCGGCGTGAGTGTCAGCGACACCAGCATCGAGATGGTCACCGCGATCGTCAGCACCCAGGCAAACTCGTGGAACAGGCGGCCGGTGACTCCGGGCATCAGCAGCAGGGGCAGGAATACCGCCACCAGCGACACGGTCAGCGACACCACGGTGAAGCCGATTTCCTTCGCCCCGATCTCGGCCGCTTCCGGCCCGCTCTTGCCGTGCTCGATGTAGCGCACGATGTTCTCGATCATGACGATCGCATCGTCCACCACGAAGCCGGTGGCCACGGTCAGCGCCATCAGCGACAGGTTGTCCAGCGACATGCCGGTGAAGGACATGACCCCGAACGTGCCAAGCAGCGAGAGCGGCACCGCCACCGAGGGAATGAGCGTTGCCCAGACCCGCCGCAGGAAGACGAAGATCACGCCGATGACCAGCAGGATGGCCAGCACCAGGGTGAACTGGACATCCAGCACCGAGGCGCGGATGGTCACCGTGCGGTCCGCCAGGATGTCCAGATGGACATCCGCCGGCAACACGCTGCGCAACTCCGGCAGCACCGCGCGGATCTGCTTGACCGTCTCGACGATGTTCGCACCGGGCTGGCGCCGGATGTCCAGCAGCACGGCCGGCTGGCCGTTGGCCCACGCCGCCAGCTGGTCGTCCTCGACGCCATCGACCACGTTGGCCACATCGCTGAGGCGTACCGGCGCGCCGTTCTTGTAGCTGATGATGGTCTGCTTGTACTCGGCGGCATTGCTCAGCTGGTCGTTGGTGCCGATCGAGTAGCTCTGGGTCTTGCCGTTCAGCGTCCCCTTGGGCGCGTTGACGTTGGCCTGGGTCAGCGCGCTGCGCACGTCCTCCAGGGTCAGGCCGAGGTTGGACAACTGCGAGGGGTTGACCTGGATGCGCACGGCTGGGCGCACATTGCCGGCGATCGACACCAGGCCCACGCCCTGCACCTGCGAGAGCTTCTGCGCCAGGATCGAATCGGCCAGGTCGTTGACGTCGCGCAGCGGCCGGCTGTCGGACTGCAGGGACAGCGTGAGGATGGGCGCGTCGGCCGGATTCACCCGGTTGTACACCGGCGGATACGGCAGGTTGCTGGGCAGGGTGCCGCGCGCCTGGTTGATCGCCGCCTGCACGTCCTGCGCGGCGACGTCGATGTCGCGGTCCATGCCGAACTCGAGGATGATCGTGGACAGTCCGGCCGACGAGTCCGAACTCATCATGGTCAAGCCGGAGATCTGCCCGAGATTGCGCTCCAGCGGCGTGGTGATCAGCGAGGCCATGGTGCTGGCGCTGGCGCCAGGGTACTGCGTGGTCACCACCAGGCTCGGCGCCTCGATCTCCGGCAGCGCGGACACCGGCAACTGGCGGTAGCCGAGCACGCCGAGCAGCAGCACCGCGATCATCAGCAACGAGGTCGCGATCGGCCGGCGAATGAAGATGGTCGAAAAACCCATGTCTATGCGTTACCTCGAGGAGAGGATGTCAGCGGCCACCGCGCGTACCCGCCAAGAGACCCGCGGCCGTCCGGATGTGCTGCGTGCGTCCTGTCATCCACGCCGACCGCCACGGGCACGCGCCTGCGTCGATTTCTCGAGCTCGGCGGCCGTGGGCGCCGGCGGCACCTCGCCCGGCTTGAGCGTGGTGACCTTGCTGCCGGGCTTCAGGCGGAACTGACCCTCGGTCACCACCTGGTCCCCGGCTTTCAGGCCGCTGCCGATCATCACGTGGGTGTCGCCGACCTCGCCGGCCACCACCACCGGCTGCATTTTCACGGTGTTGTCGGCCTGCACCTGGTAGACATAGTCGCCGTCCGGCCCACGGCTTACCGCCTGGGCGGGAACCACCAGGCCACCATCCACGGTGCTGACCAGCAAGCGCACGTTGACGAACTGGCCCGGCCACAGCGCGTTGTCCGCGTTGGAGAATTCCGACTTGAGCCGGAACGTGCCGGTGCTGGTATCGATCTGGTTGTCGATCACCCGCAACACGCCGCCGCTGGCAATGGGATGCGAGTCGGTACGATCCAGTGCGGCCACCTGCAGCGCTGAGGCGTCCTTGGCGAACGCGCTGCGTACCAGGTCGAGATCCTGCTCGGGCAGGGTGAACATGACATTGATCGGATGCAGCTGGGTCAAGGTCACGATCGACGAGGTGGTGGTCACCACGTTGCCCGGGTCGACGCCGCGGATGCCGGCCAGGCCGTCGATCGGTGAAATGATATTGGTGTAGTCGAGCTGCACCTTGCTGTCGCGCACGCTGGCCGCATCAGCCGCCACGGCGGCCTGCAACTGGTTGGCGGTGTTGCGCAAGGCATCCAGGTCCTGCTTGGAAATATAACCCTTGCCGACCAGGCCCTCGCTGCGCTCCAGGTTGCTCTTGGCCGTGGCCAACTGCGCCGTATCCTGGGACTGTCGCGCCACTGCCTGGTCATAGGCGGCCTGGTAGGTGCGCGGGTCGATGTGGGCCAGCACCTGGCCCTTCTTGACCGGCTGGCCCTCGACAAAATCCAGGCTCAGCAGGCGGCCCGAGACCTGCGGACTGACCACCACGGTATTGAGTGCCTGCACTGTCCCCAGCGAGGTCAGGTACACCGGCACGTTCTGCTTGACCACGGGTACCGCGGTGACCGGTACCGGAGCGCCGTCACCCGCGCCCTGGCCACGCCCTGCCGCCCCCGCCCCACCTGCCTTGTGCAGGAAGCGATAGCCCAGAGCAGCCACCACGACCACGGCAAGGATGATCCCTGCAATTTTCCAGAAACGCGACATGCAAAACTCCCGAGGATTCCATAGGTGGCTGTCCAACGCGCGCCCGGCCTGGAGCGCCGTATCGAGGCTACCGAGCCGCGGCCGGCCGATCCGGCATCCCGCTGCACCACTGTTCGCCGTTGAAGCATAGGGCTAGTTGAACGAATTCAGTACCTGCCGGTTGACACAGTTGACATGCGGGAGGTCCCCACGCGGCATGAATTGTTCCGGGCGGGCATGAAACTTCGTGTCGCGCTTCGTCTATAATCCGGCGCTGTTGCCCGTCCCAGGGCACTCCGCTTACGGGTTGGGGACCTCCGCCGTATTCCGGTACCCCCTGAGAGCACCCCGGGAACAAAGACCAGACCGTGTCGGGTCCGCGCAGGGACCCTTCCACTTTTGCTACAGATCGACAGGAGTACGCGCGTGAGTCGCCCCACCCATCCAGATGACAAGAAGACAGCGCGTCAGTTCTCGATCATGTTCGCGCTGCTGGTCCTGCTCGCGTTGTTCCTGTTGTTCATGGCGATCATGGTCTATCGAACCGTGGAGCTGCCGACCAATCCCAATGCGGCGGCCGCCACCGCGGCCCGGATCGCGCCGGTCGGCGCCGTCTATGCCGGCAATACTGGCCGCGCCGCCATGCAGGCCGCCGCCGAAGCAGCCAGCAAGGCTGCCGCCTCCCAGGTCGCCTATGGCGGCACCACCGACGGCAAGGAAATCTACGACCACCTGTGCAGCGCCTGCCACGCCAGCGGCGTCGCCGGGGCGCCGACCACCGGCGACAAGGCCAAGTGGGCACCGCGCATTGCCGAGGGCATCGATACCCTGGTCAAGCACGCCATCGATGGCTACCACGGTCCGGACGGCAACTTCATGCCGCCCAAGGGCGGCAATCCGGCCCTGACCGACGAGCAGGTCACCAACGCCGTGCATTGGCTGGTCGACCAGGCGAAGTAGGACGTCCGGCAACTGCCGGCGCACGCCGCCGTCACGCCCGAGTCCGTCGCCCGGGTGCAATTTTCGACTTGACGACGTAGCGGCAACGCCGCTACCTTGGTTTCATGCACCCGCATTCCACGCCCGTACACGTCCAGCGCCCACCGGCCAATGCCGGTCACGCCGCCTGGCGCGCTGGCCCCGATGCCGGGTGCATGACCGCCATCACCTCGACCATGAGCTCGATTTCGACTTCGACGTCGACGTCGAGGACGGTGGCCGCGCGCAACTAAGCTCTGCAACACGCAACGGCCCCGCCCTCGACCAGGCGGACGGCCGTGACCTTGCAGCAATCAGCCAATCCGCCAACGAGCACGGGGCCCCTTTGGAGGCCATCGTGAACGTCTGTGCATTGACACCGCCCGTCCTGCCCCGCCCGCCGCAAGCCCGCGCGCAGCCCGCCATCCACCGCCGGCGGACGCTGGCCGTCGGACTGATTGGACCCGGCCGCGTCGGCGCCGCCCTGCTGGCCCAGCTGCGCGCGGCGCAACCGCGCCTGGCGCGCGAAACCGGGCTGGAGTTGCAATTGTGCGGGGTCGCCGCCAGCCGCCGCATGTGGCTCGACTGCGACGATCCGGATTTGACCCGCGCCGGCGGGGACACGCCCGGGCAGCGCGCGGAAATCTGGCGGCCCTGCAACCTGGACGAATTCGCCGCGCACGTACGTGGCCGCGTGCGACGCCCTGCGCTGCTGATTGACGCCACCGCGAGCGACGCGGTGGTCAACCACTACCCGGACTGGCTGTCCAGCGGATTGCACGTGGTGACGCCGAACAAGCGCGCCGGCAGTGGCCCGCTGTCCCGCTGGCTGGCGATCCGTGCCGCCTGCCACGACGCGGCCCGCTTCCGCTACGAGGCCACCGTCTGCGCCGGCCTGCCGGTGGTGCAAACCCTGCGCGACCTGCTCGACACCGGCGATGAGCTCACGTCCATCGAGGGCATGTTCTCCGGCACGCTGGCCTGGCTGTGCAACCGCCACGATGGCACCCGGGCGTTCTCCGCGCTGCTGCGCGAAGCCCACGCAGCCGGTTATACCGAGCCCGATCCGCGCGACGACCTGTCGGGCCTGGACGTGGCGCGCAAGCTCGTGATCCTCGCGCGCGAGGCCGGCTGGCCACTGGCGCTGGAGGATGTCGAGGTGCAAGGCCTGGTCCCCGATGCGCTGGCTGGCGTGCCGCCAGGCGAATTCATGCAACGGCTGGGGGATCTGGATGCGCCGATGGCCGCCCAGCTGGCCTGCGCGCGCGCCGCAGGCGGCGTGCTGCGGCACGTCGCGCACCTGGACCGCCACGGGCATGCCAGCGTGCGTCTGACCGTGCTGCCAGCAATGCATGCCTTTGCGCACACCAGTTTGACCGACAATATCGTGCGCTTCACCACCCGCCGCTACTGCGACAATCCGCTGTCGGTGCAAGGTCCTGGTGCCGGACCGGAGGTCACTGCCGCCGGCGTGTTCACCGACCTGCTGCGCATCGCCGAAACCCTGCAGGCCAGCGCATGAGCGCGATATCGTTGGAACCCGTCATGACTCCCAAAGCAGCCAGCGTGTCCACCCAGGTGGCCTGCGCCTTTGCGCCGGCCAGCGTCGGCAACGTCGGCGTCGGCTTCGACCTGCTTGGCCACAGCGTGACCGGCGCCGGCGACCGCGCCCAGGTGCGCCGCATCGCCGAGCCGGTGGTGCGCATCGCCACGATCCGTGGCTGTGTCAGCGAATTGCCGCTTGAGCCGTCGCGCAACACGGCCGGTGCCGCGCTGCTGTCGCTGCGCCACGCGCTCGGTCTCGACCACGGCTTCGAACTCGTGCTGCACAAGGGTATCGCGCTCGGCTCCGGCATGGGCGGCTCGGCGGCTTCCTGCGTGGCCGCCCTGGTTGCCGCCAATGCCCTGCTGCCGCAACCGCAGGCCCGCGAGGCGCTGTATCCGTTCGCACTGGATGGCGAGGCGGTCGCCAGCGGCAGCCGGCACGGCGACAACATCGGGCCGATGCTGCTCGGCGGGCTGGTGCTGGCGACGCGCGAGCGGCTGGTACGCATCCCTGTGCCAGACGCATGGCATTGCGCCCTGGTCCATCCGCACGCCGTGCTGGAAACGCGCCGGGCGCGCGCGGTGCTGGATGGCGGCTATGCGTTGCGCGAATTCGTCGCGCAAAGCGCGAACCTGGCGCTGGTGCTGATGGGCTGCGAACGCGGCGACGCGGACCTGGTGCGGGCCGGCCTGAGCGACGTGCTGGTGGAACCGCGCCGCGCGGCGCTCATTGCCAACTTCGCGCGGGTCAAACAGGCTGCGCTCGACTCCCACGCCCTGGGTGCAAGCATCTCCGGTGCCGGCCCCAGCGTGTTCGGCTGGTACGCCAACCACGCCGATGCCAGCGCTGCGGCCCTTGCCATGCGGGCCGCGTTTGCCGAGGCCGGCCTGACCAGCGACGCCTGGGTGTCGCCCATCAACGGGCCCGCCGCCGGCCTGATCCGATCGCTCGACGAGGCCCTGCCATGACCGGTACCGTCTCCGATACCCGTGGAAGCCTGCCCGTGGGCTGCTGCGTCAGTACGCGAGGGGCCTCCCCGGCCGTGCCGCTCAGCCAGGCAATCGCTACCGGCCTCGCCCCGGATGGCGGCTTGTACGTACCCACGACGCTGCCGACGGTGGACCCGGCGACATTCGACCTGCGCGGCAGCCTGGCCGACACCGCGTGCACGCTGCTCGCGCCGTTCTTCGCCGGGGACGTGCTGGCCGACGGGCTGCCGGCGATTTGCGCCGAGGCGTTCACGTTCGGGGCGCCGTTGCGCCCGTTGCCGGCGCACCCGGACAGTTGGATGCTGGAGCTGTTCCATGGCCCGACCGCGGCGTTCAAGGACTTCGGCGCCCGCTTCCTCGCCGCCTGCCTCGCCCGCCTGCCGCGTGCCGATGCCCGGCCGCTGACCATCCTGGTCGCGACCTCCGGCGACACCGGGGCCGCCGTCGGTGCGGCCTTTCACGGCCGGCCGGGGGTCGAAGTGGCCATCCTGTACCCGGATGGCCGGGTGTCCCCGCGCCAGGCCCACCAGCTCGGCTGCTTTGGTGACAACGTCCGTGCGCTGCGCGTGGATGGTCGTTTCGATGACTGCCAGCGCCTGGTGAAGGCGGCATTGAACGACACCTCGCTGCAGGCTGCGGTGCCCATGTCCTCGGCCAACAGCATCAGCCTGGGCCGCCTCCTGCCGCAGATGAGTTATTACGCGCACGCCGCGCTGGGCTGGTGGCGCGCGCATGGCACGGCGCTGAACTTCATCGTCCCCACCGGCAACCTCGGCAATGCCATGGCCTGCCTGTGGGCGCGCGGCATGGGGCTGCCCATCGGCACGGTGCGCCTGGCCTGCAATGCCAATGCCACGCTTGCGGAGTACTTCGCCGGCGCGGATTACCGTCCGCGCCCGGCGCTCCGCACCCTGGCCAACGCCATGGACGTGGGCGCGCCAAGCAACTTCGAGCGGCTGCGCTGGACGTTTCCGGACGAGTCGGCGCTGCGCCGCGCGCTGTACGCGGAGACAGTCGACGACGCGGCGATCCGCGCCACGCTCGAGCAGCACGGGCGCATGCACGGCGAGGTTTTCTGTCCGCACACCGCCACCGCCATGTGCGTGCTCGACCGCCTGCGCGCCCAAGGCGACCAGGCGCCATGGGTGGTGGTGGCCACTGCCCACGCGGCCAAGTTCGCGAGCGTGGTGGAGCCGCTCATCGGCCATCCGGTGGCAGTGCCGGAGGTCCTGGCGGACATGCTGGCCAGGCCGTCCCACGCCGATCCCCTGGCCGCCAGTGAGGGCGCCCTGCGGAAGTGGCTGCTCGGCACGCGTGCCGCTGTCGGGCTGCACTGAGCGTCGCCGGGCCCGGGGGGGCATTCCAGGAGCTCTGCTCCTTGACCGCGCTCCTGGGTCATATGGCCATCTGAACATGTGGCCATCTGGACGTCCGACCGTACAAATCGGAAGGAATCGAAGAAAGTTGGAAAAAACGCTTGACAGGCCTCCGCGGGGCACGATAACGTCGCCTTCATGTCGCAGCGCAACAGCCACTACAGCATCGCCAAGGACTACCGTCCGCTGACGGTTGCTGGCTTGTTGCAACTGCGTGGCACGCTGCTTGCCCTCCTTGTACTCGTACTCCTCATTACCAGCGGAGGTGCGGGCTGAGGGCTGTGTCCAGGTAGAGAAAAACCTGAAAAGACTCCCAAGACCCCGCACCCGGCAACGGATGCGGGGTTTTTTTTGCGCTCGGCAAGGTCAAAATCCATGAACAATCCCAAGCAATCCCATGGTGCCCATGGCACCGCGGACACCGCCACCGACCACGTACGCATTTTCGACACCAGCCTGCGCGATGGCGAGCAGGCCCCCGGCTTCTCCATGAACCGGCATGCGAAGTTGCGCATGGCGCACGCGCTCGAGGCGCTCGGCGTGGACGTGCTCGAAGCCGGTTTTCCGCAGGCGTCGCCGGATGACCTCGCCGCCGTGACGGAGATTGCCGGTGCGTTGCGGGAGACCACGGTGTGCGCGCTGGCACGCTGCCAGGACGGAGACATCGACAGCGCCGCGCGGGCGCTGGAGCCGGCGCGGCACGCGCGCATCCACCTGTTCCTGTCGACCAGCCCGCTGCACCGCGAACACAAGCTGCGCATGGGCAAGGCGCAGGTGCTGGACACCGCGGTGCGGGCCATCGAACGCGCCCGCCAGTATTGCCAGGAGGTCGAGTTTTCCGCCGAGGACGCGCTGCGCACGGAGCCGGATTTCCTGGTCGAGGTGTTCAGCGCCGCGGTCGAGGCCGGCGCCAGCACCTTGAACGCGCCCGATACGGTCGGCTACACCACGCCGGAGGAGATCTCCGGCCTGTTCCGCCACCTGCGGCAGCATGTGGTCGGCGCCGAACGGGTGACCTTTTCCAGCCACTGCCACGATGACCTGGGCATGGCCGTGGCCAACAGCCTGGCCGCGGTCGGCGCCGGCGCCCGGCAGGTCGAATGCACCATCAACGGCATCGGCGAGCGCGCCGGCAACGCCGCCCTGGAGGAAGTGGTGATGGCGCTGAAGGTGCGCGCGCCGTACTTCGGCGTCAGCCTCGGCATCCGCACGCCCCAGCTGTATCCCGCCTCGCGCCTGCTGTGCGAGCTGACCGGGCAGGCCGTGCCACGCAACAAGGCGATCGTCGGCAGCAATGCCTTCGCGCACGAGTCCGGCATCCACCAGCACGGCATGCTCAAGCACCGCGGCACCTACGAGATCATGCGCCCGCAGGACGTGGGCATTGCCGCCACCACCCTGGTGCTGGGCAAGCATTCCGGCCGCGCCGCGCTGCGCCAGCGCCTGCAGGCATTGGGCTACACGCCGGACGACCAGGACCTGGACGCCATGTTCGCCCGCTTCAAGCAGATGGCGGATGCCGTCGGCGAGGTCGATGACGACGGCCTGCGGGTACTGGCCCGGGAGGCCCATTTCCAGCCCGGTGCGCAGGTCATGGGAGTCCTGGCATGAACCCGCGCACCCTGTTCGAGAAGGTCTGGGACGCGCACCTCGTCACCCGGGAAACGCCGCAGACCCCGGCCGTGCTGTACATCGACCTGCACCTGCTGCACGAGGTGACCTCGCCGCAGGCCTTCGACGAACTGCGCGCGCGCCAGCTGCAGCTGCGCCAGCCCGACCGCGCCCTGGCGACGCTGGACCACTCCACACCCACCCTGCCGGCCGCCGCCGGCGGTGAGCGACCGTACACGAATCCGGCCGCGAAGGCCCAGGTCGCGCAGCTGGAGGCGAACAGCGTGCAGTTCGGCGTCGAGCTGCACGGTTGGGGCAGCAGGCAACGCGGCATCGTGCACGTCATCGGCCCCGAGCTGGGCGCCACCCAGCCCGGCATGACCATCGTCTGCGGCGACAGCCACACCTCCACCCACGGCGCCTTCGGCGCACTCGCGTTCGGCATCGGCACCACCGAGGTCGGCCACGTGCTCGCCACCCAGTGCCTGCTGCAGCGCAAGCCGAAGACGATGGCGATCACCGTCGAGGGCCGCCTGCCGGCCGGCGTCGCGGCGAAGGACCTGATCCTCGCCATCATCGGCAGGATCGGCGTCGCCGGCGGCACCGGCCACGTCATCGAGTATCGCGGCGAGGCGATCCGCGCGCTGTCGATGGAAGAGCGCATGACGGTGTGCAACATGTCCATCGAGGCCGGTGCGCGCGCCGGCATGATCGCGCCGGACCAGACCACGTTCGCCTGGCTGCAGGGCCGCGAGCGAGCGCCAAAGGGGGCGGACTGGAACCGGGCCGTCGAGCGCTGGCAGCAGCTGGTCACCGACGACGGTGCGTCGTTTGACCGCGAGGTGGTGATCGACGCAGGCGACATCGTGCCAACCGTCACCTACGGCACCCACCCCGGCATGGCGATCCCGATGAACGCGCCGGTGCCGGCTGCGCGCACCGCGGTCGAGCAGCGCGCGCTGGATTACATGCAGGTGACACCCGGCCAGCCGATGCAGGGCATGCAGGTCGACGTGGTGTTCCTGGGCAGCTGCACGAACTCGCGCCTGCCCGACCTGCGCGTCGCCGCCGGCATCCTGCGCGGACGCAAGCTGGCGCCGGGGGTGCGCATGCTGGTCGTGCCCGGTTCCGAGCAGGTGCGCGTCGACGCCGAGGCCGAAGGCCTGGACCAGGTGTTCCGCGCCGCCGGCGCGGAATGGCGCCTGCCCGGCTGCTCCATGTGCATCGCCATGAACGGCGACCAGGCGCAACCCGGCCAGCTCGTCGTCTCCACCTCCAACCGCAACTTCGAGGGCCGCCAGGGCAAGGGGGCGCGCACCGTGCTGGCCAGTCCGGCGACGGCTGCCGCGTCGGCCATTGCCGGGCGCATCGCCGATCCGCGCGAGTACCTGGCGGAGGCAATCGCATGAAGCCGATCACCCGTATCCGCTCGCGCACCGCCGTGCTGGCCGACGAGAACGTCGACACCGACCGCATCATCCCGGCCCGCTTCCTGACCACGACCTCGCGCGAGGGCCTGGGCCGCCATTGCTTCAACGACTGGCGCTGGCTGCCGGACGGGAGCGCGAACCCCGAATTCGCGCTGAACCGGCCGGAAGCCGCCGGCTGCTCGATCCTGGTCGCCGGGCGCAACTTCGGCTGCGGCTCCTCGCGCGAGCACGCGCCGTGGGCATTGCTGGACTACGGCATCCAGGCCGTGATCAGCTCCGAGATCGCGGACATCTTCCGCAACAACGCGCTGAAGAACGGCCTGCTGGCGATCGTGCTCGGCGAGCCCGTACACCGCTGGTTGCTGGCGCATCCCGGCGTGGAGCTCGGCATCGACGTCGTGGCCGAGACGATCACGCTGCCCGACGGCCGCGAATTCGGCTTCTGGCTCGAGCCGTTCGCGAGGCACTGCCTGCTGGAAGGCGTCGACCAGCTCGGGTTCCTGCTGCAGCAGGGGGATTTGATCGATGCGTTCATCCGTGAACGCGAGGGTCGGGAAGCGGCCATCCATGGCCGCACTGCTCAAGAAAGCCGCTCACCTACCACTGGAGCCGGGACATGAAGGCGCATATCGTCACCCTGCCTGGGGACGGCATCGGTCCCGAGGTCACCGCGGCGGCAGTCGCCGTGCTGCAGGCCGTGGCGGCCAGCCACGGGCACGATTTCAGCTTCGAGGAACAACTGATCGGCGGCTGCGCCATCGAGGCCAGCGGCACAGCGCTGCCGGCCGCCACCGAGACGGCCTGCCTCGCCGCCGATGCCGTGCTGCTCGGTGCGGTGGGTGGCCCGCGCTGGTCCGACCCCGACGCCAAGGTACGCCCGGAGCAGGGCCTGCTCGGCTTGCGCAAGGCGCTGGGCGTGTACGCGAACCTGCGCCCGCTCAGCGTGCATCCGGCCCTGGTCGGGTTGTCGCCGCTGAAGAACGACAGGCTTGCCGGCGTCGATGTCCTGTTCGTGCGCGAACTCACCGGCGGCGCCTATTTCGGCGCCAAGACCCGCGACGCCGACAGCGCCAGCGACGAATACCGCTACACCGTGGCCGAGATCGAGCGCGTGGTGCGACTGGCCTTCGAGTTGGCCCGCGGCCGGCGCCGGCAGCTCACCTCGGTGGACAAGGCCAACGTGCTGGAAACCTCGCGCCTGTGGCGCGCCACGGTGCAGCGCATCGCGCCCGACTACCCGGAGGTGCGGGTCGAGCACCAGCTGGTCGATTCGATGGCCATGCTGCTGCCGACCCGGCCGGCCAGCTACGACGTGGTGGTCACCGAGAACCTGTTCGGCGACATCCTCACCGACGAGGCCGCCGCCCTGGCCGGCTCGCTGGGGCTGATGCCGTCGGCCTCGCTGGGCGCTGGCCGGCGTGGCCTGTACGAGCCCATCCACGGCTCGGCACCCGACCTGGCCGGCCAGGACCTCGCCAATCCGGTGGGTGCGATCCTGTCGACCGCGCTGCTGCTGCGCCACTCGCTGCACCTGCACGCCGAGGCCGCCGCCGTCGAGGCTGCGGTGGAGCACGTGCTGCGCGCGGGTCCCTATACGCCTGACCTTGGCGGCCAGGCCGGCACAGCCGCAGTGCGCGACGCGGTGCTCGCCACGCTCGCCAGCCAGGCTGCCGGAAACACCTCCGTCACGAAGTTGACCGACCCATGCTGCGGTTGAGCGCCGCAACCAGTTTTGCCCGCCCCGCGCACCGCGTGCGGCATTGGCCATGGAGGCCGGCGGTGGCTCCCCGACATCGTGCCAGTGCACCAAAGCCGACGTCGCAGCGCGGGGCGGGCACCCTTCCACAGTCCAGCAACAGGAACCCACATGCGTAGTGACCTGATCAAGGCCGGCCCCGACCGCGCCCCCGCCCGCGCCATGCTGCGCGCCACCGGCATGGACGACGAGGCGCTGCGCAAGCCGCTGGTCGCGGTGGTGCACACCTGGTCGGACGTCTCGCCGTGCAACTTGAACCTGCGCGAGCTGGCGCGGGCGGCGATGGACGGCATCCGCGCCGCCGGCGGCACGCCGGTGGAGTTCAACACCATCGCGGTCACTGACGGCATCGCCATGGGCACGCCGGGCATGCGCTATTCGCTGGTCAGCCGCGAAATCATCACCGACTCCATCGAGGCGGCGGTGGAAGGCCATCTGTGTGACGCCATGGTCGTGCTGTGCGGCTGCGACAAGACCATCCCCGCCGCCGCCATGGCCATGGCGCGGCTGGACATCCCCGCCGTGGCGCTGTACGGCGGCACGATCGCCCACGGCCTACACAAGAACCGGCCGATCACCATCCAGCAGGTGTTCGAGGCCGTCGGCGCGCACGGCGCGGGCAAGATCGACGACGCCGAACTGCGCGCGGTGGAATGCGACGCCTGCGGCGGCGCCGGCGCCTGCGGCGGCCAGTTCACCGCCAACACCATGGCCATGGTGCTGACCACGCTCGGCCTGTCGCCGATGGGCCTGAACGATATCCCCGCAACACACCCGGACAAGCTCACCGCCGCGCGCCGCTGCGGCGAGCTGGTGATGGATTGCCTGCGCAGCAAGCGCACGCCACGCGCGCTGATCTCGCGCACCGCGCTGCGCAACACCGCGCGCATGGTGGCGGCCACCGCCGGCTCCACCAACGCCGTGCTGCACCTGCTGGCGATCGCGCGCGAGGCCGGCACCGAGTGGTCGCTGGAGGATTTCCAGCCGGCCACCGAAGCCACTCCGGTGATCGCCGACCTGCTGCCCTCCGGCCGTTACACCGCGGTGGAGATGTTCGACGCGGGCGGCGCCGCGCGCGTGGCGCAGGAGCTCATTGCCGCCGGCATGCTGGAGGACGCGCCCACCGTCACCGGCCGCACCTTGTTCGAGGAAGCCGCCGCCGCGCCGCGCTTCGACAACCAGCAGGTGATCGCCAGCATGGCCGCGCCGCTGAAGGCCCACGGCGGCTATTCGATCCTCTACGGCAACGTGGCGCCGGACGGCTGCATCCTGAAGATGCCTGGCAAGAACTCGGCCGGCCACGGCAGCACCCGCTTCGAAGGCAGCGCCCGCGTCTACGAGAGTGAGGAGGCCGCGTTCGCCGCCGTGCAGGAAGGCCGGATCAAAAAGGGCGACGTGGTGGTGATCCGCAACGAAGGCCCGGCCGGTGGACCAGGCATGCGCGAGATGCTCGGCGTCACCGCGGCCTTGATCGGCCGCGGCCTGGGCGACGACGTGGCGCTGATCACCGACGGCCGCTTTTCCGGCGCCACCCACGGCTTCATGGTCGGCCACATCGCGCCGGAAGCCGCGCGCGGCGGCGCCATCGGCCTGCTCCGCGACGGCGACAAGCTGGTGATCGACGCGCTCAGCCGCGAGATCAATACCACCGCCGACCTCGCCGGCCGGCGCAAGAGCTGGACACCGGCGGCGCCCAAGGTCACGCGTGGCGCACTCGCCAAGTACGCGCTGCTGTGCACCTCGGCCTCCGACGGCGCCGTTACCCAGGCCACGTTGCCGGCCACCTACATCCGCACCCAACCATCCACCCACGGAGTCACCGCATGAGCCACACCATCCTCGCTTCATCCCGCATCGCCGTGCTCGGCTACGGCAGCCAGGGCCGCGCCCACGCCCTCAACCTGCGCGATTCCGGCCTCGACGTCGTGGTCGGTCTGCGCAAGGACGGCCCGTCCTGGCACAAGGCGAAGGCCGAGGGCTTCCGCGTCGCCGAGCCGGGCGAGGCGGTCAAGACCGCCGACCTGGTCGCCGTGCTCACCCCGGACATGGTGCAGCCTGCGCTCTACACCGAAGCCATCGCGCCCAACATCAAGCCCGGCGCCGCCCTGCTGTTCGCGCACGGCTTCAACATTCACTTCAAGCAGATCACGCCGCGCCAGGACATTGACGTGATCCTCGTTGCGCCCAAGGGCCCGGGTGCGCTGGTGCGCAGCGAGTACGAGCGCGGTCGCGGCGTGCCGGACATCTGGGCGGTGTACCAGGACGTCTCCGGCCAGGCCGAGGAAAAGGCCATCGCCTACGCCGACGGCATCGGTGGCACGCGCGCCATGCTGATCAAGACCGATTTCAAGGAAGAGACCGAGACCGACCTGTTCGGCGAGCAGGCCGTGCTCTGCGGCGGTGCCAGCTCGCTGGTGCAGGCCGGCTTCGAGACCCTGGTGGAAGCCGGCTACCAGCCGGAGATCGCCTACTACGAGGTCTTCCACGAGCTGAAGCTGATCGTCGACCTGTTCTACGAGGGCGGCGTGGAGAAGATGCTCAAGTACGTCAGCGAGACCGCGCAGTACGGCGACTACGTCTCCGGCCCGCGGGTGATCGATGCCGGCGTAAAGGAGCGCATGCAGGCGGTGCTGAAGGACATCCAGGACGGCACCTTCGCCCAGAACTGGATTGCCGAGTACCGCGCCGGGCTGCCGAACTACCGCCGCTACAAACAGGCCGACCTCGACCACCCGCTGGAGCAGGTCGGCCGCAAGCTGCGCGCCCGCATGACCTGGCTGCATCCGGAGCCAGCCCCCGCCACGGGCGCGACCGACCAGGAGCCAGCCGTCGCCTGAGTCCCGCCCCACCAACCACCAAGAGGTACCGTCATGAAACGCTTTCACATCGCCCTGGCCGTCGCCGACATGGACGCCTCCGTCGCCGACTACAGCACGCGCCTGGGGCAGCCGCCCCAGGCCGTGGTCATCGACACCTACGCCATGTGGCGCACCGACCAGCTCAATTTTTCCATCCGCAGGGATCCGGCACATGCCGGCCAGGTGGTGCAGATCGGCTTCGAGGACGACACGGCCGAGGGCTTCGCCAGCGACACCGACGTCAATGGCATCGAATGGCAGCGCTTTTCCACGCTCGAACAGGACCTGCGCATCATCACCACGTTCGGCGTCCCCGTGCATCCAGCCGTCGAGCACGAGCTGATCCGCAACTGACCCGTCCGCCACCGACCGGGCCGGCCGACGCCGACCGCCCGGCCATCATCCTTTGCACCAGGAAGCCATCGTGACCACCCTCACGCCCAGCCCAGCCGCCACTCCCGTTCCCGCTGCCCCACGGCATCCGCTTGCCGGCCTGCCCATGAGCGGTGCGGACATCGTGGTACAGGTGCTCGCCGATGAGGGCACGAAGGTATTGTTCGGCTACTCCGGCGGCGCGATCCTGCCGGTCTACGACGCCATCTTCCGCTACAACGCCATGCACCGCGATGCCGACGGCCGCGATCCGCTGGCCCTGATCGTGCCGGCCAACGAGCAGGGCGCGGGTTTCATGGCCTCCGGCTTTGCACGCGCCTCCGGTGGTGTGGGCGTGGCCGTGGTCACCTCCGGTCCCGGCGCCACCAACCTGGTCACGCCGATCCGCGACGCGCTGGCCGACTCGATCCCCATGGTGGCGATCTGCGGCCAGGTGCCCACCGCCGCGCTGGGCAGCGACGCCTTTCAGGAGGCGCCGGTGGCCAACATCATGGGCGCGTGCGCCAAGCACGTGTTCCTGGTCACCGATGCCTCGCAGCTGGAAGCCACGCTGCGCACCGCGTTCGAGCTGGCACGCAGCGGCCGCCCCGGCCCGGTGGTGGTGGACATCCCAAAGAATGTGCAAAACATCGTGCAGCCTTTTGATGGCGCCAGACACCTGCCGATCCCCGGTTACCGCCGGCGGCTCGAGGCATTGGAACACGCACGGCTCGGCGACGCCGACTGCGGGCGCCTGCTCGACGCCCTGGCCCAGGCCCGGCGCCCACTGGTCTACGCCGGCGGCGGGGTGGTGGCCAGCGGTGCGGCACCGGCGCTGCGCGCGTTCTCACGCGCCTTCGGCCTGCCCGTGGTCACCTCGCTGATGGGCCTGGGAGTGATGGATACCCGTGACCCGCTGGCCCTGCACATGCTGGGCATGCACGGCACGGCCTACGCCAACTATGCGGTGGAGGACTGCGACTTCCTGCTGGTGCTGGGCGCGCGCTTCGACGACCGCGTGGCCGGCGTGCCGGACAAGTTCGCACCACGTGCCCGGTTCATCGCGCAGATCGACATCGATCCGGCCGAGGTGGGCAAGGTCAAGGCGGTGGACTGGGCCCACGTCGGCCAGCTCGGCGCCAGCCTGGAGCGCATCGCCCAGCATGCGCGCAGCCGCGGCGTGAACCTGCAACTGGATGCCTGGCACGCCCACCTGGCCGGGCTCAAGCGCGTGCATGCGATGAATTACGACCGCGCCAGCCCGCTGCTGCAGCCGCAGGCGGTCATCGAGGCCATCAACCGGCAGACCTGCGGCCGCGCCATCATCGCCACCGGCGTGGGCCAGCACCAGATGTGGTCGGCGCAGTTCTTCGACTTTGCCGAGCCTCGCCACTGGCTCACCTCGGGCTCGATGGGCACGATGGGCTTTGGCCTGCCGGCGGCGATCGGCGCGCAGTTCGCGCATCCCGAGGCGACGGTGATCGACGTCGACGGCGACGGCTCGATCCGCATGAATGTCGGCGAGCTGGAAACCGTGGCCACCTACGGCCTGCCGCTGAAGATCGTGCTGCTCAACAACCATGGCGACGGCATGGTGCGGCAGTGGCAGAAGCTGTTCTTCAAGAGTCGCTACTCCGCCACCGACAAGAACCTGCACACCAAGGATTTCGTGCGCGCCGCCCAGGCCGACGGCATCGTCTGGGCACGCCGGCTCGAGCGCAAGGAGGAGCTCGAGGCCACCGTCGCCGAGTTCCTCGCCGTCGCCGGTCCGGCCTTCCTCGAGGTGGTGGTGGACCCCGACGCCGGCGTCTATCCCATGGTCGGCCCCGGCGCCAGCTATGCGCAGATGATCACCGGCGACTTCATCCCCTCGCGCGAGACGCCAGCACCCGTCGACGCCGAGGCCTCGACCACGCACATGTTCTAGGCACTTGATCTGTCCCTTCTCCCCTCGGGAGAAGGTGGCCCGCAATACCAGATGAGGGTTCGGGCGAGCTACGGCGCCCCCGCTCCGCCCGCACCCTCACCCGCCTGTCGGCACCCCTCTCCCGCAATGGGACTTCCTTCCGTCGCCAAAGGGAGAGGGGCTCACCACCGGAGCACCGCCATGAAGCACACCCTGTCCATCCTGCTGCAGAACGAATCCGGCGCGCTGGTACGCGTGGCAGGACTGTTCGCCGCGCGCCACGTCAACATCGACGCGCTCACCGTGGCCGCGACCCACGACCCGGCCATCTCGCAGCTCACTCTCGTGCTGCACGGCGACGAGGGCACGCTGGAGCAGATCCTGCGTCAGCTGCGCAAGCTCGTCGACGTGCTCGACGCCAGCAGCCTGTCGCTGGCAGCTGGCTTCGGCCAACCCACGCTTGCCGCACACACATGAGCGTCGCGCTGGCCGAAAGCACCGGCGTGGCCGACGAGGTGCCCGACGACCTCGACCTGCTGCGCCGCACGCTGTCCGCGCGGGTGTACGAGGTGGCGCAGGAAACCCCGCTGCAGCCGGCTGCCCTGCTCTCGGCCCGGCTGGGCCGCCGGGTGCTGCTCAAGCGTGAGGACCTGCAAAGTGTGTTCTCGTTCAAGCTGCGCGGCGCCTACAACAAGATGGCACAGCTCGGCGCGGCGCAACGCGCGCGCGGCGTGGTCGCCGCCTCCGCCGGCAACCACGCCCAGGGCGTGGCGCTCGCCGCCGCCAGGCTCGGCCTGCATGCGGTGATCGTGATGCCGATGACCGCGCCGCGGGTGAAGGTGGATGCGGTACGCCGCATCGGCGGCGACGCCGTCGAGGTGGTGCTGCAAGGCGATTCCTACGACGACGCCCAGGCCGCCGCCGCGCGTCTCCAGGCCGAGCGCGGCCTGGTCTTCGTGCATCCCTTCGACGACCTGGACGTCATCGCCGGGCAGGCCACCGTGGGCGTGGAAATCCTGCGCCAGTGCGCCGCGCCCGAGGCCGTGTTCGTGCCGGTGGGTGGTGGTGGCCTCGCCGCCGGAGTGGCCAGCTACATCAAGACGCTGTCGCCACAGACCCGGCTGATCGGCGTGCAGGCCGAGGATTCCGACGCCATGGCCTGTTCGTTGGACTGTGGCGAGCGCATCACCCTGCCCGACGTGGNTGCTCGACGTGGGCCTGTTTGCCGACGGCACGGCGGTCAAGCGCGTGGGCCGGCTCACCTATGCCCTGTGCCGCCGCCACCTCGACGCCATGCTGCGCGTCAATGGCGACGCGCTGTGCGCGGCCATCCGCGACATCTACCAGGAAACCCGCAGCGTGCCCGAACCTTCCGGCGCACTGGCGTTGGCCGGCCTCAAGCAATACGTCGCCAGCCACCCCGATGCCGGCGGCGCGCTGGTGGCCGTGGTGTCCGGTGCCAACATGAACTTCGAGCGCCTGCGCCACGTGGCCGAGCGCGCCGAAGCCGGCGACCAGGGCGAGGCGCTGTTCGCGGTGACCATCCCCGAGGAGCGCGGCAGCCTGCGCCGCTTCTGCGCCGCCCTGGGCCGCCACGCCATCACCGAGTTCAACTACCGCATCGGCGACACACGCCACGCGCACATCTTCGTCGGCGTGCAGACCGGGAACGGCAACGCCCGCGACGCGTTGGCCGGCACCTTCCGCGACCAGGGCTTTGCCGTGCTCGACTTGTCCGACGACGAGCTGGCCAAGCTGCATCTGCGCCACATGGTGGGCGGACGCTCGCCGCTCGCGCACAACGAGCACCTCTACCGCTTCGACTTTCCCGAGCGGCCCGGTGCCCTGCCCGACTTTCTCGAACGCCTGCACCCGGACTGGAACATCAGCCTGTTCCACTACCGCAACCACGGTGCCGACCACGGCCGCATCCTGGTCGGCCTGCAGGTACCGGGCGCCGAGCTCGCGGACTGTCGCCGGCGCCTCGCCGCCCTGGGCTACCCGCACTGCGACGAAAGCGACAACCCGGCCTACCGGCTGCTGTTGCGCGAGTAGGCGGGCGGCGGCGCTCCCGCGGGCGGGGGCCGTGCGCGGCTTGCCCGGGCCCTTCGGCTGGATACCGCGCCTGGCGTCAGGTCCGCAGCGGTCCGGAAGGCCGGTAGCGGTTGAGGAGGATGCCGCCAGGCCAGGCCTGCGTGCCCACAAGTTCAAGCGGGCGCGGCCGGGCACCTGCGGCTTGGCGGCAAAGCCTACTGGTCGGCCCCGAGCAGGCTCACGACGGCGTCCCGGGTTACTTGAACCATCGCCGCACCTCCCGCCTTCCCATGTCCGCCCAATGCCTGGATCAAGCCGCGCCGCGACGCTGCGGCAGCCCGCATGAATGATCAGGCCGCGGACAGCGCGCTGACCATGACGCAGTAACCGTCGGGATCACGCAGCGCAAACTCCCTGGTGCCTGTGTTTGGATTGATGCTGGGCTCCTCCTCAAGCACCCCGACAAGGCTGCGTGCGCGATCCAGCGCCTGGTCAAAGTCATCCACGCGAAAGAAGAGCAGCAGTCCATTGCCGGGCTCCGCACGATCCGGGCTGGCGAGCGATGGATGCTCGTGGTCACCCCACCGATGGACGCTGAGCAGGACGGTTCCATCGGTGTCGACGATCTGGCCAAAGTAGTCATGGGCAGGCTGCGTGGCAATCTGCCCAAGAAGCGACTGATACCACGCGAAGCTGCGGCCAACGTCCGTGACGCCGATGATTGTCCACAAGCGCTGCATCGTTGCTCCTGCGGCCCAATGCCTGAGGCAACCGGCGCGAACCACGCGCAATGCCACGATCAGCAGTGGCCCGGGAAAGCTCAGGGCGAAAGTATCATGCGCCTGGAGTCGACGGGGAGTGTCCCGGGGAATGGTCAGGACTGCGCTGCACCGCCACCTGGCTGAAGCGTCCTCGTTGATTCGAGCCAGTTGGAAGTAGAGTTCCCATCGAAGGAGCTCTGCATGAAGAAGTCGAAGTTTTCCGAGGAACAGATCGTCCGGATCCTGAAAGAGGTCGAGGCCGGCGCGAAGGTTGGCGAGACGTGCCGCAAGCACGGGATCAGCGAGCCGACGTATTACGTGTGGAAGAACAAGTACGCTGGGATGGACGTGTCGCAGCTGCGGCACCTGAAGGATGTCGAGGTGGAGCTGGCGCGGCTGAAGCGGATGTACGCCGAGCTGGCGCTGGAACACCATGCGTTGAAGGATGTCCTCTCGCGAAAAGGCTGAGCCAGGCACAGCGGCTGGAGCTGAGTCTGGCGATGCAAACCGATCACGCCCTGAGCGCACGTCGCGCCGACCGTGTGCTGGGGTTGTCGCGTTCGGCGCGGCACTACCGGCCGCGGCCGTGCAACGACGGCCCAGTCATCGATGCGATCCAGAAGCATCTTGCGGTGGACCCACGGCATGGTTTCAGCTTGCTGTTCGGGCAGACGCTCAAGCCCGGCGGCTTCGGCAAGACGCGCAGCTGGCGGGTCTACTGCGCCCTGCGCCTGAACCTGCCGCGACGCGGCAAGCGGCGCCTGCCCGAGCGCATCCGCGAGCCGCTGGACGTTCCGCCGCATGCCAACCACACCTGGTCGGCCGACTTCATGGCCGACGCGCTGTGGTCGGGACGGCGCTTCCGCACCTTCAACGTCAACGATGACTACAACCGTGAATCCCTGCACATCGAGATCGACACCAGCCTGCCGTCGCAGCGTGTCATCCGTGCCCTCGACGAACTGGTCGAAGTGCGCGGCGCGCCGCGACGCCTGCGCCTGGACAACGGCCCCGAGTTCATCAGTGCGGCACTCAAGCAATGGGCAAAACAGCGCGGCGTTGAACTCGTCCACATCCAACCCGGCAAACCCACCCAGAACGCGTACATCGAGCGCTTCAACAAAACCTACCGCACCGAGGTGCTTGCGGCGCATGACCGAGGACTGGCGGTACCGCTACAACCACCATCGACCCCATCGCGCGCTCGGCGGACTTCCGCCCGTTCCATTCGCGATGGCACAATCACCCCAAACCTCTACTTCTGAGTGACTCGGAAAAACGAGGACGCTTCATTTGAACGCGCCCCGCGGAAACTCGCGCCGAGCCAACGCCTTGCCCTCGGCAGTTGAGGATACCTGGAACCAGCCACCATCACGCCCCAACTCGCCAACGGGTAGTGTCTCAGTTTGAATCCGTCGTTCCTTGAGCGCTCAGGCATGCCCTGTTACGGTGATGGCATGACTACATCCAAGCCAAAACGACCACGCGACCCGAACCAGCTAGCCCACCTCATCGCTGCGATAGCGACGGGTGAGGTTGATGACGTCAAAACTGACGACGGGAAGAATCCGGCAGCGGTCGCCCTAGGGCGGAAGGGAGGCCTCAAGGGCGGCAAGGCCCGCGCCGAGTCTATGAGCGCCAAACAAAGGACGGAAATAGCAAAGAAGGCAGCCAAGGCACGCTGGGGTAAATAGGCATCCTCTCATAGACCACTATCTATGGCCCATTGACTAACAGTTCCCATTGGTGCATCATTCGCCAATGGACGTCATAGCCAAAGCCAAAACTCAGCTCAAGTCGCTACAGCGACAAATCGCCGATCTGCAATCTCGTCAGGATCGACTATCCCAGTTCATCGCCACTTTCGAAGAGCTGCGCGCTCTTCCTGAGGAAGCAGACGACCTGGTGACTCCAGCGGCACGCATGAATGAACTGGCCATGTCTCGCCCCCCGAGAACGGCTAAAGCCATGATCGTCGATGCGGTACAGCAAATCCTTGCAGACGGTCGTCCCAGGCATTCACGTGAGCTGCTTGCGATCTTGGAAGAACAAAGAATCGCCATAGGCGGCAAAAATAAACTGTTGGCATTGTCAGCCATTCTTTCCAAGGATGAATCTTTCCGGGCAAGTCGAAAGGTTGGTTGGTCGCTAAGTACTTCAGAAACGGCGAGGCCCGAACCCGCAGCAACGGGTTCGGGCCTCTTTATTCACTCAGGTGAGCCACCTGACCCTACGCCGTAAGGGACCGCACGGTAGGAGGATATGTGTATGGAACACCACCACCATACGATCACATTAGAGTGATCTAAACCGTAGACCCCGACCGATGTTTGGTCGGGGTCTATTCTTTCACTTCCATATCTTCCGGTCAAGCATTTTGCTCATCAATGAGCGAAACGAGAACATATTGCCTATTGACAATGCATGAGCGGTCAAGCATAATATTCATTATGAACCGCATGCCAATACCAGAACGCGCCAAAATCCTTGGTTTCCTCGTTGAAGGAATGAGCCTGCGCGCAGCTTCCCGCTTGGCGGATTGCTCCATCAATACCGTGACCAAGCTGCTTGTAGACGTCGGTACAGCCTGCGCGGAGTACCAGAACAAGGTGCTCGTGAATCTGCCCTGCAAGCGCATTCAGTGCGACGAAATCTGGTCATTCGTCGGCGCAAAGCAAAAGCACGTCGAACAAGGCGCAGCCGGTTACGGCGACGTGTGGACGTGGACGGCGATCTGCGCCGACACCAAGCTGATTGCGTCATGGATGGTTGGTAGTCGGGATGGCGAAGCTGCCCGCGCCTTCATCGCCGACCTAGCGCCACGCCTGGCGAACCGGGTTCAACTGACGACGGATGGCCACAAGGCATATCTGGACGCGGTTGAAGATGCGTTCGCGTGGGAAATCGACTACGCGATGCTGGTCAAGCAGTACGGTGAAGGCCCGACCTCACCGGAGCGCAAGTACAGCCCCAGCCAGTACAAAGGCGCCAAGAAGATCAAGATCACGGGCAACCCGGTCAAGAAGGATGTTTCCACGTCCTACGTCGAGCGCCAGAACCTGACGATGCGCATGTCCATGCGCCGCTTCACGCGGCTCACCAACGGGTTCAGCAAGAAGGTCGAGAACCACGCGCACGCCGTCGCGCTGCACTTCATGTACTACAACTTCGGGCGCATCCATAAGACGTTGCGCGTGACGCCGGCGATGGAAGCGGGCGTTTCGGACCATGTATGGTCACTGGAGGAGATTGCAGCGCTGGTGCCGGAGCCGGTCGCGAAGAAGCGCGGTCCGTACAAGAAGCGTCAGATCGAAAAATTAGCGGTGTGAAATTAAGGCGGTCGGGGCCAATTGCCACGGGAAAAAGGTTCCCGTATCACAATGCTCAGAACGCGACTCTGGAATATCCGAACTCACTGCCTGAGGGGTTGGTGAATCCAGTGGCGCGGAAACTGCCTGTTGTAAAATTGATAACTGTCGCGGAGCCAAAGTAAGTTCTTGAACAGATCCGTTCTCGTAAATGATGGTCATATCAGAACCCTCTGGGAAAAGTTGGGACTTGATTTCTGTGACCAACCCATATTTAAGCGCATCTTCCGGTGTCAGAGTTGTGCGGTCGTTCATCTTTTTCACAACATCTCGTTCAGGTTTCCCTGTAGCGTCCGAGATGACTCTCGCAATATTTCCGTAGTCGCTACGAAGCAATTTCAGCTTCTCTTCGAGTTCTTGTTCGTCAAAAGTCGTGTTGCCTTGGAGCCCCATTGATACACCATGCACTAGGAACCTGGCGTGAGGAACGCATACACGAATCGTTCCAGCGCAAAAAATTACCACCCCGATCGAATCAACCGACCCAAAGTTGTAAGTTGTAACTGGAATTGGTGACGCCTTGAGCATGTTGTGGATGGAAAGCCCGTGAAAGACGCTTCCACCCGGTGAAGAGATCATGACGTGAAGGCGATCAATCGACTTTGCCAGTTTTTGATCGATGGCGTGCAGCAAGGAGTCCGCCGTCTGTTGCACCACTGGCGCCATGAAGCGAATCCATCCGTCCATATCTTCCCCTGCACCCCATCCTCGGTGTTGCCTAAGCGTATCTCCCGTCGTCATGGATTTCAAACTGAGACACCACCCGCCAACGGGCTTGAATCGGGTTCCGAACGGTCTGGGAACATGGGAACACGCCTCGCTGTGCAGCGTGGCTGTGCGGAGCGGGACGTCGATGTTGAGCAACATATTGTGATCTCCCCTCGCGCGGATCCAACGCTTGAACCAGGTGCCGCCTAGGCCGGATATGCGTCATAGCCCGGTGCCATGTGCAGGTCATGATCCCAGGATGCGCGGCTGGCAATGAAAATATTGCCATTGGGTGCAATGCCAACCTCGGTGTCCAGGCTGCCGGCGGGTACGACAACCATGCCTGAAGTGGCAAACGGAAGTGCGGAGCCACAACGCGGGCAGAAGCTGCGTGCATGGCGGGTGCCGGGAAGCTGGTATGTCGCGACAGAACTTTCGCCAGAAAGCCAAGTCAGGGTCGCCGTGGACGAGAACAAATTGGCGCCGTGGGCAGAGCCGGTGTCCTTGCGGCAGTGGGAGCAGTGGCACAAATAGAAGCGATCGAACGAACCGTCGATGCGATAGTGGACATTGCCGCACAGACATGAGCCGGCGTATTGCGAAGTCATGGCTTCTCCAAACGGTGAGTGCAGTATTGGGGGCGCTTCGTGACGCGGCGAGCTGACTGCGGGGCCAACGCCTGAATCAAGCCGCACCGCGAAACGGCGTCGGCTTGAATGAATCGTCCGACCCCTGACCGCGGCCTGCAAAAATTGGCATGAAAGCAAACGCCACGAGCGACAAAAGATACGCTGTCCCGGACACCGGATCTCGGCCTGCGACGTACTGGGCCAGCGATTGGCCCAGAACAATCAGGACGACCGCCAGTTCCGCGCCAACCAGTAGTGCCAATGCCACAACACCGATAGCGAGACGCTGTGACGCTGAAAAGGGGCCAAACCGGCGCAAGACAAGGCGGGCTAGAAGGAAGCTGGCCACCAGCATGATGGGCAGCTCCAGAAGTTCCGAGAGACGTGTGCCGAGATGGGGCACGAGAAATGGCACACGAACCAAGCCCAAGGCAAATCCAACGGTGAACACCGCGAGGAAGTAGGTCAAGGCGGCTTTTAATGTGCGTACGCTTTGCACAGGGGGCATGCCGCCTATCGGGCGCCAACCGGACGATGCTCCGTGCCGGCACCCGGGGTGAGGAAGAGCATGGTGGTTGGCACCGACGTCCTGGCAGTGTGCCAGACGTTCTGTGGAACGAGAACGTATGAGCCGGGGCAACTCAATTGGACAGTGCGTTCCTGACCGGATCCGTCGAGTACGATCGTTGCGGAACCCGAGATCAGCATAACCAACTCCTCGCCGGCAGGATGACGCTCCCATGTTGGCCACGGCTCAGAGAACGTGAAGGCCGACATGAGCCTGCCTTGACTCAGCTGAGGATGCCTTCCGGCAGCCAGTTCCTCCCAGAATGAGCCGGACACGTGAACCGTGTTTGCGCGCCCGTCGTCCCGGAAGTGCACGTAGGTGCCGATGATGTCTTTGGCGAAACTCAATGCAGCCTCCACGGAACCCGGGGCGGTTCATTATGCCCAGGGCAGCCGGCGCGAACCCGCGCAGCGGGTGGACACCCGCTTGACCGAATGGTCAGGTGTGCTCTTTGTACTTCGCCAGCTGGTAGGACGGGTGCACAAGACCAGTGGGTGGATAGAACTCGTCGTGGGTATGCGAGAAGCCCAGCCGCAAGAGTAACGTACGCGAGGCCGCATTGTTTGGGTTGTGACCTGCAAAGAGCGCCCGGAATCCGAGTGTACGGAAAGCATGGGCAAACACCACAGACGCGGCCTCGGCTGCATAGCCGTGCCTCCAGTGCCGAGGCAGAAGATGTACGCCGAATTCCGGAATGCCAGGCTCTTGCGCCCGCGGCCTCAAGCCGCAGCAACCTACAAAGTCATTGCCACCCAGAAGGAAGACTGGCCAATACTGCATGCCGTTCGTTGCTTGTGTCTCGATCTCCCGATTCAGGCGCAACCGCACATCATTTGCCGTGAACGGCTTCGTTGAAATGAATTTGGTAACGACCGGGTTGGTCCAGAGTTCGAGGGCAAACGGCAGATCCGCATCACGCCAGTGACGAAGACCCAGACGTTCCGATTGCAGGAAATAGTCATTCAAGCCATTGACACCCGACACCGGAATCAAGCTGGCATGAAGCGTCCTCGTTTTTCCGAGTCACTCAGAAGTAGAGGTTTGGGGTGATTGTGCCATCGCGAATGGAACGGGCGGAAGTCCGCCGAGCGCGCGATGGGGTCGATGGTGGTTGTAGCGGTACCGCCAGTCCTCGGTCATGCGCCGCA
>JAFKMZ010000055.1 GCA_017305055.1 Lysobacterales bacterium | reverse complement strand
CAACAACAACCGCAAGAGCGATACCACGAATCTCACCAACCAGACCGACCTGACGGGCGGGTTCGAAACTGGCAAGGTCAGGCATACCCTCGCTGCCGGCCTCGAGATCAGCAAGGAAGACACCCACCGCACCAGCTACGGCGTCGGCGTGCCGGCCAACCCCGCCGATACCTACAACACCGGCAACGTCGCCAATGGCGCCTGCAGCAGCCTGTACGGCATCGGTGCACCGTCGCATTACTGGTGCACCAGCATCGAGGACCCCAATCCCCGTGATCCGTGGCACGAGCCCATCGTTGGTGGCCTCAACCCCGTCGCGATCACCACGCAGACCCGTTCCGCATGGGCCTTCGACACCTTGGATTTCAACGACCAATGGTCGCTGAACCTGGGCACACGCTTCGACAGCTTCGCCACCACCTCCAACGCGCTGGCCAGTGCCACTGGCGTCACCACCCACCTGCGCAACAAGGCCAACTTCTGGAACTACCAGGGCGGCCTGGTCTACAAGCCCGCCACGAACGGCAGCGTCTATGTTTCCTACGGCACTTCGTCGAACCCTCCCGGTGTGGATGCCGGCGATGGCGCCGACGGCCTCGCCGTCACCAATGCGGACCTGGCGCCGGAGCGCAGCCGCAACATGGAACTCGGCACCAAGTGGAACGTGGCCGGCCAGCGCCTGCTGTTGACCGCGGCAATCTTCCGCACCGAAAAGAACAACGCCCGCGTCGCCCTCGCCGGCCGCGGCAGCCCGCAGCTCAACGTGGGCAAGCAGCGCGTGGACGGCATCGAGCTGGGCTTCAGCGGCAACCCCACCGCGCGCTGGAACGTGTTTGGCGGCTACACCTGGCTCGACGGCGAGCTGGTCAGGACCGGTCCGGGCGACTCGGCGAGCCTGGGCAACCAGTTCCCCAACACGCCCAGGCACAGCGCCACGCTGTGGACGACCTACGCCCTCACCCCAACGCTGACCATCGGCGGTGGTGCCTACGCGATGGACAAGGTGTACGGCAACACCGCCAACACCAAGTACGTGCCGGGCTACACGCGCTTCGACGCGATGGCATCGTACGTGCTCAACCGCCACCTGACATTGCAACTGAACGTGCAGAACCTCACCAACAGGTACTACTTCAACCAGGCCTATGCATCGCATTACGCGTCCGTCGCGCCCGGTCGCTCGGCCATCCTGAATCTCGATTACACGTTCTGACTGCCGCCGCTCCCACCGTGCGGGGTGGGCGGGACCGTTGCCCAGCAGGCCGGAAACCATCATGTTGCTACACGTCACCGAAGCCCTCACGGCCGAACAAGTGCGCAGCTGCCGCGAACGGCTGAGTACGGCGCAATGGGCCGACGGCCGCGTCACCGCCGGTTACCAGTCGGCCCAGGCCAAGCGGAACGGACAGCTGCCCGAAACCGATCCGCTGGCCCGTGATTTGGGCGAGCTCGTGACCCAGGCGGTGCTGGCCCACCCCACCTTCTTTGCCGGCGCCCTGCCGCGTCACGTCTATCCGCCCCTGTTCAACCGCTACACCGACGGCGAACAGTTTGGCTTCCATATCGACAATGCCATCCGCTACGACCGGCGCACGACGCCGGCCCTGCCGCTGCGCACCGATCTGTCGGCCACACTCTTCCTCAGCGGTCCCGACGAATACGCGGGCGGCGAGCTGGTGGTCGAGGACAGCTTCGGCACCCATGCCGTGAAGCTGCCGGCGGGCGACCTCCTGCTGTATCCCGGCAGCAGTCTGCACAAGGTCACGCCGGTCACGCGCGGCACGCGCATCGCCTCGTTCTTCTGGATCCAGAGCCTGATCCGGGACGCCAGCCAGCGCCGCATCCTGTTCGACCTGGACGTAGCCATCCAGACCCTGCAGCAAAACGGCGGCAGCGACGCCCAGACCCTGCTCAGCCTGACCGGCGTCTACCACAACCTGTTGCGGCAGTGGAGCGAGACTTGACCATGGCAACGACGGCCGCGCTGGACACGGCCAAGGTCAACCGGCTGCTCGCCAGCGCGCCTGGCGCCGCCGCGGCCATGCTGCTGGAGGCGGCCCGGGCCGACCAGGCGCCCGCCCAGGCCTGGCTGGGCCAGCTGTACCTCGATGGACGCGGCGTAACCCGCGACACCGGCGAGGCACTGTACTGGTTCCAACGCGCCGCGCACGCGGGCGTGCCGATGGCGATGAACATGCTGGGCCGTTGCTACGAGAATGCCTGGGGCTGCACCGCCGATTACGCCCTGGCGGCAGTCTGGTACCGGTGCGCGGCGGCCCGGGACCTGGACTGGGGCGTGTACAACATGGCCCAGATGCTGGCCAATGGTCGGGGCATGGCGGTCGATCGCGCCGCAGCGTGCCGCTGGTTCCAGCGCGCGGTGGCCATGGGCCACGCGCGCGCCATGCACTTCCTCGGCCAGTTCTACGAATACGGTTGGGAAGTGCAGGCCGACCAGGCCAAGGCCTTCGAACTCTATCGGCGCTCGGCCGAAGGCGGTGACTACCGCGGCCTGTGCAGCTGGGCGTCGGTGCTGCATGGCCGCGGCGACAGCGAGGCTGCCGCCCGCTTGCTGCGACGGGCCATCCCACTCGCCCCCGCGCACTACCTGGGCCCGCTGGCCGCAGGCTTGTGTGCCTCCGGTTCCGCCTTGCTGGTTGCCGTTGCCGATGAGGCCGAAGCGCGCCTGCAGAACATGGTCGCGCCTGTGTGCCCTCCCTGACGGGAGGCATATCGTGGCAGCGGAAGCACGGACCACGCAGGCGCTTTTGCGGCGCGGAAGATTTCTACCGTCCACGCTCCTAGGCACCACAGCCGTATGGGCGGATAATCCCTGCCCCCTGCGAGGCAACAAGGCGGCGCAATGTTCCTACCCGGCCAACGCTGGATTTCCTCCGCCGAACCCGAGCTTGGTTTGGGTACGGTGCTGCGTGTGGACGGACGCACGGTGCAGGTGCTGTTCGCCAAATCCGGGGTGTTGCGCCCCTACGCGCTGGAATCGGC